>NZ_KB907030.1 GCF_000381745.1 Psychromonas ossibalaenae ATCC BAA-1528
TGCGAGCCATCAATATAGACGGATACTGAGGTTGCATAAGTTTGTAGGTAGTATGAGCAAAAAAGGATGTTGCTGGGATAATGCAGTAGCAGAAAGCTTTTTCGGCAGCTTGAAACAGGAAAGAGTTCACTGGCGCAATTATCGAACGCGCTATGCAGCTCAGCAAGATGTACTGAATTACATCACAATGTGGTACAACAGCCAACGGATGCATTCATACCTGAATTATCAAAGTCCCAATGAATTTGAGCGTATGGCTAAACCATTAAAAGAAGTAGCTTAAAGAACTTAACTAGGGTGACTGAATTAAGTTGACCAGGTCAATGCCTCATTCAATTTGTGTAAAGAAAATGGTGGGAAGTCTTCTTTTGGTGCAAATGAAGTAAAAGATGAGTACAAGGCTAGTTTTAAAAAAGCAATCAAAGACCAAGTAAAACTTGATGATACAAGCATTGACCTTTCAACTATGCGGTTTGTTCAATCTTCATTAAGTTTGGATGATCACATTACACATCTAAAAGGGAAGCTATGCGATTTCCTTAGTAAGAAGTTCGGTGATAGTTCTAACTTAAGTATTAATGTACTAGTATCTTTACTAGAGCAGGAGTGTCGGCACAAGTCGAAGGTCAAATCAGCAGATATCATTGATTTTTCAGACTTGATATCTAGAAAAGGTCTTTCATCACAAGGGTTTAATAGTGTACTTGATTCCTTGAATGCAAGTAATAGTATGAGGCCTAATTGGGGTATGGCGGAAAAGGTATTTAGTACAGCAGGTAAGACCCCATTCCAGCTAATTCCACTAAACGCAACGTTTTCACAAGTTTGCATCGACCTTAACCAAAATAAAAAAAATCCGTCAACAGTGTATCTAGAATATGCAGTTAGTCTATATGACGAGGCGAAGACCCATTCAAGTTTGAAACTATATTTAACTGAAATCATGCAAAAAATTGATGTACTTTGTCCAGATTATGCGTTGGCATTAACGGCAGGAAAGAAAGAATGTATCGTTGTTTATTTAATAATAAAGAAGCTATTAGAGGCAGATAAAATATGAGAAGTATCTACTTTAAAAGTGCTCACATATTATCCTTTCGGGATAAGAAAGGTTTCTCTTTTGAGTTCTCTCCTGATATTAATATCATTACTGGTGAGAATGATACTGGGAAGTCCACCTTTATTAAGAGCTTATACCATACATTAGGTGCTGATGTTCGATTGGATAAAAAGTGGAAGGATGATAACGTTGTTTCAAAAGTTGTAATTCATGTTAAAGATCGTGATTACGCTTTTGTTCGTCACAAAAAACGCATTTCTATCTTTGATATCACAGAAGGTCAAAAACACTTAATAACTTCTGATTCTCGTACAGATATAGCATTAATTGTAAGAGATATCTTTGATTATAATTTAGAGCTAGTTTTAAAGAAAACTTTGGTTCAAGGACAAGCAGATCCTGCAAGTCTTTATCTTCCTTACTATATTGACCAAGATAATGGGTGGGGGAAAGTTTTAGATTCATTCAGCAGTTTGGCAATGTATAGCGATTGGCAAAAGCATATTTTAAATTTTCATGCAGGTGTAAAGCCAAAGGAATATTACACTCTACAAGGAAAAATTAATTTAATTGATATCGATCTTGATGAAATACGAGCAACATTAAAAGCTTTAGAGGCTGCGAAAAAGCGTTTTGAGGAATCATTCGGAAGAGTGCTCTTTGATGTTGATGTTGAATACTATGAAGAGATGCTGGAACGCTTCCTTCACAAGTGTCAAAACTTACATCAAGAAGAAACAAAATACAGAATAAAACTAATAGACGTATTGTCTCTACGAGATGAATTAGTAGCTGAAATAGATGAATCAAAAAGACAGCTTGATGACCATAGCATCGATTCTTTGTCTCCATCAGCAAGTTTCGAGGCTAAATATGCTGTACTTGAGAACAGAGATAAGCTGTTGCAAATCATACCTGAATTATATGAACAAAAATCGGTATATGATGCTCAAATTACTAGTATCAAAGCTGAATTAATGAATGCTCAAAAATTAAGTTCTGAACTAAAAGATATGCTTCAGACAGTCAAAGAAGAATTGACTCTTCAAGACGTCATTAAGTCACAAGCAAGTAAACAAGTTGAGCTCACTTTCGAAGAGCAGATTAATGAATTACTACAAAAAATAGGTAAATTAGATGTCGCTAGAACTAAGCTGGTAGAAGAAAGAGCAAAGTTCGAAGATAAAAAGCGTGCTAAAGAAATTAATGATAAATTTAAAGGTTCATTGAAATTTGCTCAAGCTGAGTTGGGTATCAAAGATCCTACTGTTGGAACTATTCTTCAATATGGAGCGATCTCTAAAAGTGAAACTGGAAGCCGAGCTCCAAGAGCAATATTAGCTTATCACTATGCTCTTCTTAAAACGATAGAAGACAAGTCGACAAGTCCTATGCTTCCAGTAGTAATTGACTCGCCTAAGCAGCAAGACCCTGATGCACACACAGCGAAAAAGTTATTTGATTTATGTATTGATGGCCTAGCAACTAAAAGTCAGCTTATTATTGGTTCCGTTTCTTTTGAGAGAGAAACAAATCAATTTAAAACTTTGACTATGACTGAGAAGTACAGCCTTCTTCAGCAAGCTGATTATGATGCTGCTTACCAGCAAATCATGCCTCTATATCAACAGGCTACATTGCCTTAGAGCTAAAATATAACATCTTGAACTATTACGCATAAAAACAATCTATGATTGTTTTTTTGCTTTCTGGGGATTTATAACTTCTCTTCAGCGTAATCATCTTTATAGATACATTATCCAAAATAAAGCCACAATATACACGTGGTACTTTCAGTAAATATTTGAAACCCGAAAGGTGCTTTTAAAGCTCTTTTAGGGGGTGAGGCTTGCACTCTGTTTAGAGTTAAAAATAATATGTTAGACGGTTGAAACTTATAAGAATTAACGCATTGTAAAAGTTTTATATAGAACCTAGTGGTAGATTCATTCTAACACCAATAAGATAACTGTAGTGGAGTGGTAATATTGGCCACAGTTTTATAGCTTCCTAAGGCGGATAAAGGGGCACAAAGCGACCTATAAAATATTATTTGTTTTTCTCTAAATGAGTAGCTAGAGTCATTGGGCAACTAGAGAAAAGGTAAAAATGCAAGAGTGAATGTGTTTGTTTTCATCAAAGTAGATTAACTAGCTGCATTGCGTAAATGGAATCTACGATCTTTGAGATCTTGCTAAGCGATTTTTTCTGCCAGTTCACTTTCAACTTGACGAATTATTGCTTTTGTTGTGCGTAGTTGTTTTTTAGCTTCTTGTGGCGTAAATGTTCGCTGTAACCTGTAATCAGCATTTTGTCTTTTTACTTTACACTGATGTAGTAAAGTACTTAATTCTTTGTGGTTTTTATTATCAGAGTTACGAAGTGCTTTGATTACAATTGCATGGTTGGGCTCTTCGTTTAGTAACTCAAAGTGGCACGCAAGCTGGGTACAAGCGTGGTAAGCACCGTAATAAGCGCGACTTGCAGAGTTACGGTAATCAATTTCTGTGAGTTTATCTTCTGGGCGAAATTGAGCGGATGAAATAAAATCATTACAATTAATCACAACTAAACCTTAATATTTTGATTGCTGTAGTTAATATCAGAAACGATAAATGTTAATAGTTCGATCGGAGCTTCAATCTCTGATAGTCCTTTAGCTATTGCATCTGAGTTATCCCATAATACTTCTTCTGGCATCAGCGTATTAAGTGTTTCAAATTCGATATTCATAAAGACAGGTTGAACCTCTGTATGAATAGTTATCATAGGCCTTCTTTCAAACATCTTAGGTTTAATGATTGAATTTGTTATTTTAAGCTCAAATTGATCCCAATAAGACTTTAAGTCTTCAAATCTAATGTTTCGTTTTGATATTTCATCAATAATTTTGGGTGCGACGCATTCAAATCTATAAGAAAGTTCTGGGTAAGCTTTCTTGATATGGCGCAGTATTTCTTCTGCTTTATCTGTTAAGCCAACTAATGCCAGTGAATCAGCTACTTGGTATGCATCATCCACTTCTAGGCCCACATAATTTATAGGTGTAGCTATTTCACCTGCTAGATTATAGAGCCCCATTTGTTCACATAGTTTAATTATGTTTAATATATTGGTAATGCTTGGATTGCTAGACATAGTAAATGCAATATTTTCTTTTAATACTTCTCTATCTCCAGTAATCGCAGCATCAAAAGCTTTGCAAAAATAGTACGAGTCAATAGCGTTATCATTGATGTCTTGGTACGACTTGCGAAAACGTCTTAACGAAAAATCAGAAATTTTACCCAAGGTGGAATAGTCCATACTGTGTATTATCTCAAATGCTTCTTGTACTTTTGTTTTTGCTACTGCTGCAACCATAATTTTTCCACGTAAAAAACCGCGATAATGGGGCGGTTGAATAAAAAGAAGAGGAATATGTGTGAGAATATAGCACATATATGTCATGACACTACACCAAGCAACGCAAAGTAACGTAAATTTTTACGTTACTTTGCGTTGTAACATGTTTATAAATCCTATCTTTTATTTTTAGTTCCCCCCATGGGCACCTTTTCTTTTGTAGTTGTCACAACGTGTTGTGGTCCAGTAATATTGGCCACAAATTTGTAGTTTTGTAAGGCGCTTTGTGCCGTGCGACGTGAAGTCGTATGTAACGCTGTTCACCGCGATAAGAGTGAACCATCTGTATCACCAGATGCCTCTAGGACTCTGAATAAAGTAGCGAGTCTGACAATGTAACAAAGTCCATTGGACGGGAAAAGAATCGTGAGAAGACGTTCCTCCTGACAACCACGCAAGTCGGGTAAGTGCTAGGGAGTCAGTATGATGAATGTAAGTGAACCCATGTAAGATGCGTTATGCGCCAAGCCGCGGAAGTGGTTAATACGCTGTGGCCAAAACGGCAACGAGGGTAGGAAAGAGGTTGGCATATACTCTTTCGTGATCGAGAAACCCTTCGCATTAGAGTGGGCATCTAAACTGACATTGCGTTCCATACGGAACACGGTAAGCCTGTATTGCTCCCAATAGGGAAAGCTTTCTGTGAAGAAAGCCGATAGTGGTTGCAGGTAAAGGAGGCTGGAGAAAGCTAATGCTGCATTGTAATGACGCAGATACAGACGAATGTCTGGCACGAAAGTGAGCCCACTTCCAGCTGGTCTCCCGTTGCAAGATGATTTGAAGAACTTTATTCAAGGAGAAACGCAAATGATAACTTCAAATGAAGTTAGTGCCTCTTCTTACCTGCACTCAATGCCAATCCATCAACTGGAAATTCATTGAGCAGAAAGTATTAAAGCTTCAGATGTGCATTGCAAAATCAACCAGAAAAAGGTTGGTGGGTAACGTTATACGCCTTTGTGGAGGCTTGAGCCGTATGCAGTGAAAGTTGCACGTACGGTTCTTAGGAGGACGACACCTGGTAACAGGTGTCGTCTATCCGACCCTAAGCGTCTCAGCTAGTAAAAATCCCCACGCTCGCTTATTCCCGGCAACGAGCGTAAAGGTTAGTCAGATAAGTTGAGACTAACAAGGTGAATTGTCAAATCGAATATAAGTCATTACATATTAACGTGTTGGGCACCAGTACCGCTAAGTGAGCAATAAAATCAAGCGGGTTACAATCAGCTCCATATCACCTGTCGAACTAGGTTTTCTCAGTAAAATCACATCATTTCCAATGAATTCTAGTTCAAGCTTGTCACGCTCTGCCAGATAGCGAAAAGTCGCCCGGCTAAAAAAGGTCACATGGGTAGGGGCATATTTATAGTGCCAGCAGGCAAATGCTTCAAGGTCTATAACCTGTTTAGTCATTATTCCTATCCAACCACCCGGTTTAACTAAATTTAACCATTGCGACCATATTTTTTCGGATTAAAGAGGTGTTATATCACCTCTGTCGCAGTCACAAAATCATACGTTTTCTCCAGCACATATGCATCAGGCAGATAGTAAATGTCGTATAACGCAACTGTGTGTCCAGCCTCGTGTAGCATATGTGCCAATGCGGGTCCTGGTCCACAGCCAAAATCCAACCATACGTTGATATTTTTGTGTGCAAGCAATATTTATCACTAGAACTTTGAAAGAAAGTTACTTATAAAAGAGATCTAAGTATTTAATAAAGTAGCTTTCAATCAATAGTTTTTTAAAACTTGTTGTGTGTAGTGGTCAATATTACTGAGTCAGAATATACCACTGCACATTTTATTTTTATCTCTTTTTGAAAAAGAGAGCAAGGTTTAGTTTTTGCCTTTTTCCCTTCCAAATCAACAAACATTTCAGAGGCTTGGAGTTTGGGCTAGGGGGCATCCCGACTTACCAACACCATGCAAAATCCGAATACCAACAAGTACAATCACAGGAGACACACTGCGGGTGCTAACGTCCGTCGTGGAAAGGGAAACAACCCAGACCGCCAGCTAAGGTGCCAAAAGGGAAACTATGTGGAAAGTTCAGACAGTCAGGAGGTTGGTTTAGAAGCAATCATCCTTTAAAGAAAGCGTAATAGCTCACTGGTCGAGTCGGTCTGCGCGAAAGATTTAACGGGGCTAAACATATCGCTGAAGCAAAGCGCTTCGTACATGATTTTATACAACAATCCGATTCTCTTGCAGGCCATTACAGAATACCTCCTTGTGACACAATGATAATCCTTTTTTCTGCCGTTGCTGTAACTGTGTGTTGTTACTGTTTGCTGTGTGTTGTTACTGCTTGCTGTGTGTTATTACTGCTCGTTTCTCTCTTTATGTTGTTGTTATACATGGTTATTTGTGTGTTGGCACCTTTTTTGCTCTAAATGCAGTAGGCTCTGTCAGGTTGTCAGAACGCAGGGAGTAATACCAACGCCAGTACTACTTATCAGCATCCGGAGTTAACCGCTTGTTTGATTCAGATGTACTTAATAGAAAAAGGAATCGTGTGAAAACCCAAACGATTCTATGGTGCTAACGCTTATCGATTCAAGTATTAGCTAATTGTGAGACAAGTCATTAAAGGTGGACATTAATAATGAGTGATTATAAAGCTAAATTTTCAAAAAGTGCTCTAGAAAAAGGAGACGCTACTGATTATAAAGCTCAATTTCCAAAAGGTTTTCTGTGGGGAGGAGCTTTTGCTGCTCATCAGTTTGAAGGAGCTTATGCTCAAGATGGCAAGGGTATGTGTACACCTGATTACATGCCAACAGATTTAAGCGGTGAAAAGCGTCTAATGCTGAAAGAATTAAAGCTGGACGCTAACGAGCACTACCCATCTCATGTAGGTATCGACCACTACAATCGTTATAAAGATGATATTGCTTTATTGGCAGAGATGGGATTCAAATCATTAAGAACCTCAATTCATTGGGCTAGGATTTTTCCATTAGGAGATGAACTGGAGCCGAATGAAGCAGGACTTCAACATTATGATGACTATTTTGATGAGCTTATTAAGTATGGTATTGAACCTGTTATTACAATGAGCCACTACGAAACGCCTGTTCATTTGACTGAAACTTATGGTAGTTGGGAAAATAGAAAGTTAATCGAATGCTTTGAAAGATTTGCAAAAACTATACTTGAGAGATACAAAAACAAAGTAAAATATTGGATCACTTTCAATCAGATGAATGATATAACATTTATTCCAAGTATGGCGGCAGGGCTCATCTTTAAAGAAGGTGACAATAAGTATCAGAAGATATATCAAGCTGCACATCATAGATTTGTTGCCAGCGCTCTTGCTATTAAAGCAGCTAGAAAAATCAATCCCGATTTTGAAATGGGCATGATGGTATTCGCAAATCCAATCTATCCATATGATGCTGATCCTAATAATGTTTTACTTGCAAAATCACAAGAAAGAGAATCTGTTCATTTCTTCAGTGATGTGCCGCTAAGAGGAAAGTATCCGGCCTATGCAAAAAGGTTTTTTAGAGAGCATGATGTTAAGTTAGCAATTGAAGAGGGAGACCTTGAATTGCTAGAAGAAAACACCGCTGACTATATGACGATTAGTTACTATATGTCATCTTGTGCGAGTACTAATAGAGGCATTCAAACAACAGCCGGAAATGTATTTACTGGTGTTAAGAATCCACATTTAGAAGCAAGTGACTGGGGTTGGCAGATTGATCCTATCGGATTACGAATCACGTTAAATGATTTGTATGACCGCTACCAAAAACCAATCATGATTACTGAAAATGGTTTTGGTGCTGTAGATAAAATAGATAAGAATGGCAAGGTGAATGATGACTATAGAATTAGTTATCTTAAAGCTCATCTAGAGCAAATGAAAGAAGCAATTGATGATGGTGTGGAACTCATTGGTTATACAATGTGGGGACCGATTGATATCGTTTCAGCATCTAGTGGAGAAATGGCAAAAAGATATGGATTTGTCTATGTAGATCTAGACAATGAAGGCAATGGAACACTAGAAAGAACTAAAAAAGAGTCGTTCTATTGGTATAAAGATGTCATTAGCACTAATGGTGAAGAGTTATAAGTAACCCGTTCTAGATTACATTGAACGTTTTTAATGAAAGGCCAAGTACTGATGTACTTGGCCTTTTTTATGTGTATAAGCTCAGGCCCTACTTGGTGATTTTTATTTAAAAAAAAACAGAGGGTTATATGTTTTAATGAAGATGTCTATTCTTTATTTCAAAATAGCCAAAAGGTAACTCTCATGTTTGATTGTAACAATCCAATCGTATAACAAACGTGCGTAGCGCTGGTCGCATTCGACATCCAGCTGGTCAATGTGTTCGTTGTACTCCACCAGTTCTGGTACAGTTTCCTCGTACCGCATGATTGCAGGCCACAATGCATCGAGCCGGATTGCGTTATTGTCGTCAGGGTTATCAGTGAGCTTTGAGCCTTTCAGCGAGAGTTAACCCTTTTTCACATTCCTCTTTTGACCTAATACCATGAAGTGGTCTAATACTACCGGACACTACTAAAGACTTCAGTTAATATGTCTAGTAGAGATAGATTATGAATAAGATAATAACACGTCCAATTTACACTGTAGAGTTTAAACAAAGCGCAGTGAAATTAGTACTGAACAAGGATACACTCGTCAGGAAGCTGCTAATAATCTAGGTGTATCACTTAGTGCCATTACGCGATGGGTGCGGGCAGAAACCCAAACAGAATCAAGGCCAGGTTCAAACAATTAACATTAAACATTTATGAATGAGCAGAATTAGAAAAATTGCGCAAAGAAAACAATCGCTTAAAAATGGAACGTGATATTTTAAAAAAGGTCGCGGAAGATAATTACTTTTCGGAAACTGATGGTGAACATGGGCGAATTAACCAAAGAAACGATCGACTTCTTCCTATCTCTGATTGGTTTGATGAGACTAAAAAATGGCAAGATAGCTTTGCCGTCGTTGAAGTCTAGCGTACTCGAACATTTAAAAACAAAACAGAAAATGAAACCTCGTACTACATAACATCTTTAAAGGAGGATGTTAAAACAGTGTCAGGTTACATACGTAGGCACTGGAGCATTGAAAATAGTCATCACTGGATTTTAGATGTAACGTTTAAAGAAGATGAATGTCAAATCTATGCAGAAGATGGCGCTAGAAATATAGCCACTTTTAGGCGAGCATTACTAAACTTGATTAAAGAGCACCCATTAAAAGACAGTGTATCAGGAAAAATGCAGCGTGCGTGTTGGGATGCTGAATTTAGGGAAGAAATTTTGTTTGGTCGAAAATCAAACAAAGCATTATCCCGCCCTGAAGAAAAGTGTGACTTTGGTGTTGGTGATTAAGTGAATGATCTTGAACTGTGTAGAGTATTTTTTACTTTTGTTTTTATGATGCTGTAGGCCGAAAATCGGGGCTTATAACTAAATAAGGACAAAAGAGTGTTTTAATTGCCTAGCTGATCACCTCTAATATCGACTGATGTTTTCGCTCTATTCTAGGATTGTGATGAGTCCAGTAGCTCTTAAATAACAGAGTTAGACTGGTTGACAGTTAGTTAACTTACCTCCGGCAGAGCAGGAGGCTTATGTGATTACGAATATAGTCAAAAACCATATTTTCATCTAAGCCAACGGTCGATACAAAATAGGCTTATAACCCTCCCCTAAAATCAAAATCACTTTTATTAAGTTTTCCAATTACTGTTTATTAAACCTAATGAAGAGCACAATAAAAAATACACGATTTTCCGAAGCCCAAATATTATCCATCATATAAGAAGGATAATTATGCATTGTAGTCACTCTACATTAATGACTGGTAACGAAGTTGGGTGTAAAAATAGCGCTAGCCCTTCGTGTTGAGTCTGAATATCCCTCACTCTACGTCGCTCATCATTCATTTAGAGTAACCAAACCTCATTCATCCCCCCTTTATTGAGAAACTTTCTGGCTCAATAGGGGGAAACTCCAAAGATAAATATCCCCTAACAATATCTAGAGCCCTTATTGGGTAAATGCCGAACAATATTGGGCAGTTCCTTAAGCCTGTAAAGGTTGCTTTTTGTACATTTAAGTAGGCCTAATTGTACTAGGGATAAAAGCAAGTATTCATGATCTAAGCCCGATAGGCTGTTGCAGTTTATCTTAATGTTACTCCAGTAATACCCCAGAACACAGTAATTTTTTTATTCAGAACCTACTGTTATAGTGTGTAATAGTAGAGTGATTTCTTGCGTAACTTGTTGTTAAATAAGGGTTTGTTGTGTGTTGGCACCATTACTGCATATACAGTGGTAGCAGTAATGAAGAGAGGCTGTGCTTACCCTAAGTCTATTATGGTGGCAGGGTAGAAATTATTAACCAAACTACAGCTAGGCTGTAGCTAACTGAAAAGAGAAATAAAAATGGAACAGGCAGTAAGAAAGATACATGAAGATGAAAGCTCTGAACAGATGCAAGAAATTTGTATGGAGCTAATCGTTAATGCTGGTGATGCTCGCAGCTGTGCTTTTGAAGCTATCGAGGCAGCAAAACAGAAAGAGTTCGCTCAGTCTGATGCGCTGTTGGTCGACTCGCGTAAAGCTGCGCTTGAAGCACACCGTTCACAAACGAGCCTGATACACAAAGAAGCCTGTGGCGAGGGAGTTGATATGACTATGACACTTGTTCACGCACAGGATCATTTAATGACGGCACTATTAGCTAAAGATCTGGCTGGTGAACTGGTAAGTATATATCAAGAACTTTCACATTTAAAAGAACAACTTGCAGAATTAAAGGGAGAGAAATAATGAAGATTTTACTATGTTGTGGCGCGGGTGCCTCTACAAGCCTAGTGGCAGAGGCAATGATGAAGTCTCTGCCATCGGAAGAGCAAAAAGATTATGTTATTGAGGCTAAATCTTACGACATGTTCCATGAAGTACACGGTAACTACGATGTTATCCTTCTGGGGCCGCAAATTCGTTATAAAAAAGCTGAAGCTCAAAAAATAGCTGGCGAGTTGAATATTCCTGTCGATTCGATTAATCCTATGGATTATGCGATGCAACACGGTGACAAAATATTAACTCATGCCAGAGAACTGCTTCTAAATAAATAGAGCCGCTCTCAAGTCAATCTATTTTTATATTTTCGAAAGTGGTGATGAAGGATTGGATTAGTTCATCGCTACAAGGCTAAATTTATTTTAATAAAGGAACTATCATGAATAAAATAACGAATTTTTTTCAGGATGTACTAGTGCCTATGCTGATAGCGATCGGTGAAAATCGCTATATGCAGGTAACTCGTAATGGTATGACGATGATCATTCCGTTTGTGGTTATCGGCAGTGTTTTTACTATTATTGGCAGCTTCCCATCAGAAGCGTGGATGAATATTATTGCCCCCTATGCCGACATGATTAATGTCGGTAATACCCTGACTTTCGGCATGATTGCGCTCATTGCCGTGGCATGTATTGGTTATAATATGGCGGTGATGGAGAAGCTCGACCCTATCGGCACAACCGTTACTGCCTTGGTTGGCTTTTTGATCCTGCAGGTTGATACCAGCGACTATAGCATCATGACCGAGAAC
This sequence comes from Psychromonas ossibalaenae ATCC BAA-1528, assembly GCF_000381745.1. Classification (GTDB taxonomy): domain Bacteria; phylum Pseudomonadota; class Gammaproteobacteria; order Enterobacterales; family Psychromonadaceae; genus Psychromonas; species Psychromonas ossibalaenae. The sequence goes on from NZ_KB907030.1 coordinate 12,077, forward strand.
TTTGGTGCATCCGGTCTTTTTACTGCTATTTTCGTCGGTATCTTTTGTGCGGAAATCATTAAGTTTTTCGTGCGCCGAAATATCACAATTAAAATGCCGCCTGGTGTTCCTGCCTATGTGTCGGACTCTTTTACAGTGATTATTCCGGCATTTGTCTTTATTGTCATACTATGGGTTGTCCGAGTAGTTTTAAATTTCGATGTTAACGCTGTGATGGAACAAGCGCTATCGCCACTGGTATTCGGACTGAGTACCTTACCTGGAATAATGTTCCTGACATTCATTACCTGTTTGCTTTGGGCCGTTGGGATCAACGGTGACAATGTTCTTGCCGGTGTTACTTATCCGGTTTTACTTGCTTTACTGGCAGAAAATTCCGCAGCCTATGCAGCAGGGGAAACGGTCCCTCATATTACCGCCTATGGATTTTTCTACTTCAATATGTGGCTGGGTGGTACTGGTGCAACCGTAGGGCTGGTCATACTGATGATGCGTTCTCGCAGTAAAAGCTACCGCGCACTGGGAAAAATCTGTACTCCTCCTACCGTGTTTAATATCAATGAGCCATTAGTGTTTGGTTTCCCTGTTATGCTTAACCCAATAGCACTGATGCCATACATAGCTACTCCACTGCTTTTGCAGCTTTGTACTTATTTTCTGATGAAGTTTGATTTTATCAGTAAAGTCGTAGTGGGTATTCCATGGACAACGCCACCATTACTGAGTGGCTACATAGCTACAGGCGGTGATTGGCGCGCGGTGATCTGGCAGGCAGCATGTATTGTGATCTCTGTTGGTGTCTATTATCCATTCTTCAAAATTTCCGAGAAGAAAAAACTGGCAGAAGAGAAGCAGCTGGAAGAGCAGGAAGCTGCGCGAGAGCAAGAGCCAGTAACAGCGAAACCTGTGACTGCGTAAACCTAAGAACTCTTAGCTTTCTTAATATCACTGGCGCTTCACCTTATGGTTGAAGCGCTTTTTGCATCGGTACAGGTTAAAAGACATGATAGTTGTTATGGATTTTTTATAATAACGATTTACGGAAATTCATTCCTTTCTCTCACATTTTTTCCTGCTACCTTGTGCACATCCAATATGAATTACCACACGTTAAGTCCGTTTCCAGAAGATTTTCTGTGGAGCGCATCGACTGCCGCCTATCAAGTAGAAGGTGCTCATGACCGCTACGGTAAGAGCCTTTCTACCGTCGACATGAATATCAATTCTAACTACGCTGATACCAGTGTTGCCTCTGACCATTATCACCGCTTCTGCGAAGATGTCGCTTCATCATTGTGTGTTGCTGCACCTGTACTATGTTGATGAGCGCGGATAATACTTCCATCAATAAACAACAATTCTGAGTCGCTTTATTTTTATAACCAATTGAATAAAGAAAGCAAATACCTTTTTTAGACCACAAATTAAAACGTCGAAATATAGCGATCCAATTGCCAAACTCTGCTGGCAAATCGCGCCATGGGCAACCGGTTCTCATTAGAAAAAGAATCCCTTCGAAGGTCATCCTGTGTTCTGGTTTCTTATAAATTATTCCGCTGTGTTGTATTAGCAGGGATAGCTTTAGCCACAGTTCACCTGTTAATATTGTTCTCGGTATGGTGCTTTGCTGTTATTGATTTTTGGCTAAACCAATTTTTAATCAAGCTACAGCTAGACTGTGGTTAACTGAAGAGAAAAATAAAATGGAACAAACGATGATTGATGAAAAAACAGACAATATGCAAGAGGTTTTTATGGCGTTAATTGTCAATGCTGGCGATGCTCGAAGCTGTGCATTTGAGGCCATTGAGTCAGCGAAACAGCACAAGTTCAATCAGGCCAGAGTGCTGCTGGAAGGCGCTCGTAAAGCGTCGCTTGAGGCTCATCGTTCGCAAACCAGTCTGATACACAAAGAAGCCTGCGGGGAGGGAGTCGATATCTCCATGACACTTATTCACGCTCAGGATCACCTGATGACGGCACTCTTAGCTAAAGACCTGGCCGCTGAGCTGGTAAGTGTTTATCAAGAGCTGGCACAGGTAAAAGAGCAACTTGCAGTACTTAAAGGGGATAAATAATGAAAATTTTACTATGTTGTGGTGCGGGCGCATCGACAAGTCTAGTAGCAGAAGCAATGAAAAAGGCCGTTTCTCCAGAGGAACAAAAAAATTATGTTATTGATGCTAAATCTTACGACATGTTCTACGAAGTATACAGTCGATACGATGTTATCCTGCTAGGTCCGCAAATTCGCTATAAAAAGGCTGAAGCTCAAAAAGTCGCTGGCGAGATGAATATCCCTGTCGATTCGATCGATCCTATGGATTACGCAATGCAGGACGGCTTGAAAATATTAAATTTTGCCAGAGCAATGGTTGCAAGCTGATGTACCTATCCTAGGTGAATTAATTGCCCTATTCCAGTGCCGAATTGCCGCTTGCTTTTATAATAAAGTTATTTTTATAGAGGAGCTGTGATGAATAAAATTACGAGCTTTTTTCAGGATAAAATAGTGCCTATGCTTATAATGATCGGTGAAAACCGCTATATGCAGGCAACCCGTAATGGTATGACGATGGTCATTCCGTTTGTGATCATCGGAAGTGTTTTTACCGTTATTTCCAGCTTCCCATCAGAAGCGTGGACGAGTATTATCGAACCCTATGTTGACATGATCAATGTCGGCAATACCCTGACTTTCGGCATGATAGCTCTCATTGCTGTTGTATGTATTAGCTATAGTATGGCGTTGATGGAAAAAATCGACCCTATCGGCACAGCTGTCACGGCTCTGATCGGCTTTTTGATCTTACAGGTTAGCACCAGTGACTATAGTCTCATGACCGATAACTTTGGTGCATCCGGTCTGTTTACCGCTATTCTCGTCGCTCTCCTTTGTCCTGAAATCATAATATTTTTCGTGCACCGAAATATCACAATTAAAATGCCGCCTGGTGTTCCTAGCTATGTGTCGGACTCTTTTACAGTGATTATTCCTGCATTGGTCTTTATTGTCCTGCTATGGGTTATTAGAGTACTTTTTAATTTCGATGTTAACGGGGTGATGGAACAACTTCTATCGCCGTTGGTATTCGGACTGAGCACCCTGCCTGGAATAATGTTCCTGACATTCATTACGACCTTGCTTTGGACCTGCGGGATTAACGGTGACAATGTTCTTGCCGGTGTTACTTATCCAGTTTTACTTGCTTTACTGGCAGAAAATTCCGCTGCCTTTGCAGCGGGAGAATCGATCCCCCATATTACCGCCTATGGCTTCTTTTACTTCAATATGTGGCTGGGCGGTACCGGTGCAACCGTAGGATTGGTCATGCTGATGGTACGTTCTCGCAGTAAAACCTACCGCGCCCTGGGCAAAATCTGTGTTCCTCCAACCGTGTTTAACATCAATGAGCCAGTGGTGTTTGGTTTCCCTATTATGCTCAACCCAATGGTACTGCTGCCATACATCTTTACTCCACTGATTTTGCAGGTTGGCACTTATTTTCTGATGAAATTAGAGCTCATCGGTAAAGTCGTGGTGGGGATCCCATGGACAACTCCACCATTACTGAGCGGCTACCTGTCCACTGGTGGCGACTGGCGTGCGGTGATCTGGCAGGCTCTATGCATTGTGATCTCTGTTTGTGTCTACTATCCATTCTTCAAAGCTTCCGAGAAGAGTAAAGTGCAAGAAGAGAAGCTGTTGGAAGAGCAGGAGTCAGGGCAAGTCAAGTAATGGCGGACGAGGTGTCAGCGTGAACCTAGCATTCTCAGCTGACAGTGCCATTGGCACCATAATAAGTTGATACAAGCGATTTTTTATACCACTGACGTTTCACCCAATGGGTGTAGCGTTATTTGCACTGATACTGGTTAAAAAGCGTGATGGTTGTGTTATAGATTTTGCTATTAGAATAACTAGCCACAGCAATTCATACCTTACACAAACAATGTTGCCGGAAAACACAGAAACATTTGCCACATAGTGGCCTTTGTGGTTTGGCTGAAACATGATGGATCTCTAGGTATCGTCCACCCATCATCAGCCGCACGTATAGGTTGACGATGGACGACAGTATGAGTTTGTATGTTGTTAATAATGTGATTTACTACCAATTTATAGAGCAGTTATTGGGTAAATGCTGAACAGTTCCTTAAACCTATGGAGGTTGTTTTTTGTACAGTGAAGCTGGTCGGGTTTTGCTCTGGATAAAAGTGAGTATTCATGCTCTAAGTCTGAGAGGTTGTTGCAGTTTATCTTAATGTTACCCCAGCAATACTCCACAACACAGTAAATTGTTTTATTTTTCCGATAGTATCAAAGTGTGTTTAATTCGAATGAGTGATCGTGCATCGTATTGTTATATATAGGATTGTTGTGTGTTGGCATCATTACTGCTAATACAGTGACAGCAGTGGTTAATCAGTATGTTTTTACCTTAAGTCTATCGTGATAGCAGGGAGAGAAATTATTAATCAAGCTACCGCTAGACTGTAGCCAACTGAAAAGAGAAATAAAATGGAACAAGCAGTAATTGATGAAAAACAGACAATATGCAAGAGATTTTTATGGCGTTAATTGTCAATGCTGGCGATGTTCGAAGCTGTGCATCTGAGGCTCACCGTTCGCAAACCAGTCTGATACACAAAGAGACTAGCGGGGCGGCAGCTCCATGACACTCATTCACGCTCTGGCTCATCTGATGACGGCACTATTAGCTAAAGACCTAGCCGGCGAGCTGGTAACTCTTTATCAAGGGCTGACACAGGAAAAGAACAACTTGCAATGTTTACAAAGGATAAATAATGAAAATTTTACTATGTTGTAGCGTCTGCGCATCAATGAGAGAAGCAATGGAAAAGGACGAAGTTCAAAAAGTCGCTAGCGAGATGAATATCCTTGCCTATTCGATCAATCCTATGGGGTATGCGATACAGGATGGCTTGAAAATATTAAATTATGCCAAAGAAATGGTTGCAGGCTGATGTAACTACTCAGCAGGGTTAAATATATTTGGTAGCATACTATTTAACAATAGAGCTCGGTATTGATTAATGTAGTTGGCTTGTTCCTCTTTGCTGATAACACCATCTTCACCGAGTACTGCTGATTAAGGTTGACTAAAAATATGCGCATAGTTTCAGCCCACACCTGACCATCTTGTTCATTGGCCCTCGTTAATTCTCGTAGATGATGTGCATTGCATAATGAGTGTGGGCAGTTATAACGATAGTAGGGCTTCCAATGGTCGTGACACATGACACCATTGAAATGAGGTAGGATGCCTATGTACTCCATTGCATCATATCCCCGTTTTTCATGCGCAGCTAGATAAGTCCACTTTAGGGATGAAGCGTTATGCAGCCACTGCCGTTTTCCATTGATATTAATGCCAGTTTCATCTGCGTGCAGCACTTTCTCGTCAAGTACATTGAGCTCTTCAAGCCTGCTATAGGCGCTATTAATGAAGTTGTACAGACTGCCGCTACTCAGGGGAATATCTAATTGGTCGGTGAAATATTCGCGGATGCGCTCATAAGGGAGTAATTGATATTGAGAAAGATATGCGGCATGTGCTTTTAAACCATTGCCGTATTGAATACGGCTGTTAACACCATTAGGGAATAGGGCAATAAAGCGTTTTCCAAATTCATTTTCAAGTATTTGAGCCTGATATTCCGTGACAATCCGTTTAAATTCGATATCAACAACTTGCCGTGTTTCATAACCCACTTCTTTATAAATCCCTTGTAGCAAAAGAGTCTGATCTACAGGCAATTTATGTGTGATATCAGGATGAGTATCAAGTGCTAGCGTTGATCCTTTGTGGTCTTTTTGTCCTCCGGTTTTATTCGAGCTATTATTTCTTGGTGATTTATCTCTGTTTGGATCACTTGATGGTGGCTTACTACTATTGCGACTGTTGAGTCCAAGGCGCTGGAAGAGAAAATTAACGATAAGCAGTAATAAATATAACGTCGTGCGCATAGAAGAGGATAGTGTTTTATCGTTTCTATTTGTTGTTTTATCTTTTCGACATTACTTTCAATATCAATACTACTTACTTTCATTACGCTAATATAGGAAGAAAGTAGTTAACGTAACGACTAACAAGGATCAAGCAAGCCGATCTTTTTTGATCTTCAATAAACTATTAAAAGTGTGATTAAGGTGCTGAGTAGTTACAACGTGATTAACTAACAACCTTAACCTAAAGTTTTTCACATGTACCTATTTCGATATATGGCGTATCTGATGTTTCATCAGACGGAGGTTCGTACATAGAAAAAGTAGATTCGCTATTTTTTTCTCTTTCTTGATTGAGTTTAATTTGGTTCTTAATTATTTCCTTTCTGCGAGCTAAAGGGAAAACATTACAATAGCTTTCTTGTTTGCTTGTAATATAACGACCACTAACAATGTGGAAAGGCTCAGACTGTCAGGAGGTTGGCTTAGAAGCTGCCATCCTTTAAAGAAAGCGTAATCGCTCACTAGGGGAGTCGGTCTGCGCGGAAGATTTAACGGGGCTAAACATATCACCGAAGCAAAGAGCTTCGTACTATGATTTTATACAACAAGCCGATTATCTTGCCGGCCATTACAGAATACCTCCTTGTGACACAGTAAAGACCCTTTGTTCTGCCGTTGCTGTAACTGTGTGTCATGGCTGTTTGTTTTTTATCTATGTGATTGTTATGTAACAGTATTTAGTGCGTTGGTACATTTATTGCTTTGACTGCTATTAACCCTGTCTGGTTGTCAGAGCGTAGGAGGTGACACCAACGCCAGTGGTACTTATCAGCATCCGAAGTTAACCACATGGTTAACTTCGGATGCTTGATTGAAAAGATGTATTTAATAGGAAAAGGAATCGCGTGAAAACTCCAGCGTTTTCAACGATTCTAAGTTGCTAACACTTATCGATTCAGGTGTTGGATAATTGTTAGACGAGTAATTAAAGGTAGAGTATTAATAATGAATAATTGTAAAGCTAAATTTCCAAAAGGTTTTTTGTGGGGGAGTATTGTATGTTAGACATCCAATGGTATGACGTAGTGGGTTTGTTAGGGTCTATGATTATTTTAGGGACGTATTTCGCTCTTCAAATGAGAAAAATGTCGAGTTCGACAACAATGTATTCACTAACAAACACTGCTGGAGCTTTTTTAATTTTAGTATCTCTGTACTTTGATTTTAATTTAGCGGCATTTGTTATCGAGATTTTTTGGTTCATTATTTCGGTAGGAGGGCTTTGGAAATCTAAAAGTCCAGTTGAAGTTAATATAACCTGAGTTCGGGTTAAGCCATTATGAGATTTAACACATTTTTTCATTGACGGTTAAATTGATTGATGGCTTATTTTTTTGGTGGCAATATGCAATCAAGCCACCAAGAATATTTACAACGAAGCCTGTAGTACTAGGGTGTCGAGAGTGCTCTACATACGAAATGTTCTTTACTTGGTCATTGATTGTTTCAATAAGATAACGCTTACTTAGCATCGCTTTATCCCACTTACTTATCGCTACCTTTTTCATGTTTTTTCGAACATTTGTTATCAGATCAACACCGTTAGCTTGTAATTTACTAGCTAATGCTTTGCCTAAGTAACCTTTATCACCATATAATTTGCCTGATAAAGAGCTAACCATTTCAGGAGCAGGCTTACGATCGTCTGCATTGCCTTCTGTGATTTTTACACTCAATATATCACCAAGATGATTAACTATGAGGTGTAATTTGAAACCAAATAACCACCCCATTGTACCTTTTCCATGCTCTGCAATTCCGTTAAAAACTTTGTTACGCTTTGCTCTAATAATATGACATACCAAAATTTTGGTGGAGTCGATAAAAGCAATCCCTGTTGGCTTGTCAAATAAGGTTGTTAGGTATGTATTCAAAGGAATAATGACTGATGGAATAACCTCTATAAACCTTGTGCAGCTTAGCAGTGAGGGAAATTATGGTTTTAAATGTTCTGCTACATAGCCGAAGTAATAATTCTTGAAATCTCTGTAATGAGATTGATGAAAGCTAATAATAATTGTCATTATTTAAGCATTACTCATGCGTTTAACTCTGCGTCTTTTTTTCTCACCACTGGTTATTAAACGAGCCTCCCATTCAGGAATAAAAACTTTGCAAAAATCATCGATATCACAAAATGTACCAATTAAATTATTCATGCCTGTTCCTTTTTATGTATCTAATTTTTCTAGTCAAAAGATCAGATCTCGGAAAAGGCATTTAGTTTAACTTATTTTAATTCTTACCCCGAATTCAGGTTATTTAAACTTTTTATCAATATTCATTGAGCAACAATAGAAGCTAAAAGCTAGTTTTTATTTTCGCTCAAAAGAGCATTGAGTTTAGCCGATACACCATGCTCTTTAGATGATTTAGTCATCTCTGCTTCTGGTAATGCATTGATCAAGTCTTTCTGAGCATTTGCCATCAAGATAGGTTTGCTAACTACTTTCAACATTTCCATATCATTCATAGCATCACCGAAAGCGATCGCTTGATCTGTTGTTAAGTTTTTCTCTTTTAATACAATGTTAACTGCAGCACCTTTACTAGTGTTTGCTTCCATCACTTCTAAACATTTGTCTAGTGAGAAGGTTAAGTTAACTCTGCCTGCAAACTTGATACTAAGTTCGTCGTAAATAGCATTTAGTTTTTCTCTCTCTGCCCAAAAGAAAACTTTAATGGTGTTAGATTTATCGAGTGTTTTTAAATCTGTTATGTGGCAACCAAACCCTCCTTCTAAAGCAACATCCTCTAATTCTTTTAATGCAAAGTTGGCATACCAATGTTGATCAGTAAACAGGTTTATTTGTACTTCACTGTCAAAATCGCTGTTGCAAATAGCTTCAGCAATATCAGTCGGTAAATTCTGTTTTGAAATGACTTCTCCATTTTTGTTATGCACTCGAGCACCGTTTGAAGAAATTAGATAGATAGACTCTCCTAATCTATCTTGGAAGCTTTTTGCTTCTATATAGTGTCGTCCAGTTGCGATAACAAATTTTCTATCGTCTTGGAGCCAGTTGTGAATACTATCCTTACTCTCGGCCGATATTTTATGATCTGGGCCTAGTAATGTTCCATCAAGATCTGAAATTGCTACTTTGTACATCTCTGACTACCTTGTTGATATTGTTGGAAAAAATCGATGGTTGCGGTTAACGCTGGTATTCTATATTTATCTTGTTCTAATAATAACTCATGCTTAGCATTTGCTATATGGAAAAAGTCACTGTTAGCACAGTGACCGCTATTTTTAAAGAATTCTTGTTGCCCTTGCGCGGTGACAATTAATCAGAATTCTCCTCGTGATCGTCTCTCGGCGGGATCAGACTTTTGTATGTGCTCGGTCCTGGCTCTCACCCTCTATCGAAAAAAGCCTGTGCAGATAGCAGGCATCATCGTCTGAAAAGACGACATAGTATCGTTTCCCCAAGGATTGCAGGCGCAACTGTAGTATGGCGATATCACTGCCATGCTGTCGCAATAATTCAAGCTTGTCGGGATGTTTTGCGATCGACTGTCCGTGACGCAGTTTTTCGATCACGCAGGCGATATGCAGCACAACGCCATACAGCGTGGATAGCTCCAGTTTTTTGTGCCAGGCCAGTTCAACGCTATGGATCATCTGTCGGATATCAAACAGTAACTGCTGTTTATCCAGACTGGTGAAGTCCGTTTTAATAATATCTAATTCATCAAGAATACAGAGTTCATGCTCGACCTTAGTGCGGATAGCCTCTAGTGCATCCCCGGTAAAAATCTCCAGCATATTGTAGTGTGGAATATCCAGCTCGGTTTTAAACGGGCCTGTCACACATATCAGGTATTCCTCAAGCTCTATCTTTCTGAGACGTTCACCGATATCCTCCTCGCCTATCAGATTAATGGCCACCACCTGGATCTGCTGTTGATAGTCAGCTAGCTTGCGCTCAATAAATTTTTTCAGGTAGAGTGCGGACCCCTCTCCGGTGGTGCACATAGTTACCAATATCAGTTTACAGTGGCGCTCACTTTCTGGCTGCGGCTGCGGCTGTGGTTGTGGTTGCGCTTGTGGTTTGTCACCCTGCTGTTGGTTTATTTTTCGGGTATTGGCGATGTTATCTATGCTCACCTGCAATGTCTCTTCATAGACAAAATCCAGTGGATAGCCCAATATCGCCTTGCCGCAAGCGGCCAGTATGTGTGAGGAGCTGGCCATTGGAATTGTACGCGTCTCGATATTCAGTTGTTTTTCCAGATCGCGTCCAAAGTTGGTCAAGGATCCCATATCGACCAGCAGCAACACGTTACAGTCAGTAGCAAACTCTTTCAGGTGCTCAACAACCATGTTGTAGATGCTGGCCGGGGAGCTCTCCAGAGGCATATTAAAGCCGGCAGCGTGGTTGCCGCCTAACAGCTGATTACAGGTATTGACGTTGGAAGTCGCCGCCGATTCACCATGCTGGATCACCAGCACAGCAACGCGCGGATTTTCTCCAGCGCTGATCCTGTCTCCGCTGGTGAGAAATATGGTCAGAAAAGCCGCTTCATCCTCAGGCGTTAACACATCAAATGTGTCATTAATAATAGATAAACATTGCTTGGCAACGGCAAATTCAGCCGGGTGTTGTTGGCGTATTTGTACGAGTTGCGGGTTGACGATCTTTTTATTATTCCTCAAGCGGAATAACAGGTTAGAGATATGCAGAACCATCGCATATTTGATCTGTTCAGCCAGAGGATGGCCCAATTGATGCATACAAAGTTCGGATATTCTCTCCATCACCGAAATGGCATCTGCCCCGGCCAGTTTTTCTAACATGGCGTAGTTGGAAGAGGTTTTGGCCATATCCAGGCAGTGACCTAGGTAGTTATTGATATCGTTGGCGATCACATCATCCAGCTGTTTTCCGCTAGAGCCCAATTGCTTAAGCTGATTGACCCGATTATCGATCAGCTCATAAATACTTTCCTTTCTGGCACCACTCAAACCGGAAATTAAACCGTCTGTATCCTCGTCAAACACAAACATACGTTGGTCGACGCTGGTCAGGTGCGCCCATAATTGGCGGTGATCGGTGTAGGTATTAAGTCCTGCTTTAATGTTTTCCGGCAGGTTATAACTGATGATCTGTACCTGCTGCTGACGACCGGTAATATAATCGGCATAAGCTTTGGCGCACAGGATGCGGATATCGGCTTCCAGCTGACCAATGTTGGCCGAACAATGGTAGCCGATAAGCGAGCGAATGACATTAACAGAAATTTTGATCGATTGACCGAGACGGGTTGACTCTTTGCGGATAAAGAAGCTGACCAGCGTCAGGCGTTCTTCAATGCCTCGCTCCGCCAAAGAGGGGATGATGACGCGCATCGGGATACGACGCACAAAGGTTTTCAGCAAGCCTGAATCGGGATTTTCCGTGGTAGCGCAAAGCAGAGTGACGCGAGCCTTACGCTGACAGTTACTTTCACCAAGACGGCGAAAGTGGCCGTGATCGATAAAGGTAAACAGCATCTCCTGCCCCTCTGGCGGTAAACGGTGTACTTCATCAAGAAACAGCATGCCCTTATCGGCGAGTTCGATTAGCCCCTGGCGATCCTGTTCTGCACCAGTATAAGCGCCTTTTTTGCAGCCAAACAGTTGGGCGACCAGCAGCTGCGGATTGTTTGCATACTCGGCGCAATTAAAAACAATAAAAGGCGCATCCGCTGACAGACAATTCAATTCGATAGCGCATTTATGGGTCAGATCGGCAAACATCGACTTACCGGTGCCGGTCTCACCCTGTAGCAGAATATGCATGCCATGAGGCGGATAGAGAATAGCTGCCTTAACCTGTTCTATACAGATATGCAAACTAGGACAGAGTCGCTGTAACTGATCTAATACGGTTTCATCTATTATCGGCTTTGGTTTAGCCTGCTCGGCAACGGAGTGATAATAGACGGGGCGACTGCCAGACTTGCTAATCTTACCCTCATCGCATAAGCGATTCAGATCTCTGCTGACGTTGGCGCGATCTAAGCTCATTAATGTAGCCAATTCACTTGCTGTGATCCCCTGCTCAGTTTCAGATGTCAGCAATTGCTGATATATTGCATCTATACGTCTCATTAAATTATTTGTCCTGACATTTTTGTTATCGTGCATTCATAGCGCTCTATCTCTTATATCGTTCTGATATAGCTACTGATTTTAGCTTAGATTTGCTAAAAAGTCTCAGCTAGGTGATTCCCGTACAGGAAAGGAGTTTTCATTAATGAGGCAAAAATTGAACCGCTCCTTGTTCTGTCGGCAGGGTGCTGAACTAGTTGACAAAAAGCTTCAGCTATCTATTTGACTTCCTGCTCGCAGAAAAAGCTTATTTCAAAGTGCTGTGGTGAACAAAGGCACGGTTCTCTTCCAAGCTGTTAAATAATGTCTACTTCTTGTGTGATTTTTGATCTTCAATCACCTTCAGAGCCTCATGATGCTCCTGAGCCACAAGCTCCTCAGTGATGTCATCTATGTCACCTATGCTGTCAAAGGGTTTCTTTTTACCCGGCAAACGATCTTTCTTTAGTCGCTTCTGCTCGAGGCTGTTCAGCGTCTCTTGAAGCTCCATGGCTTCCAGCTCACTGCCAAGTTGTGCTTGCACCGAGTTGACAGCTTGTTTCACCTTGCTTATCCATTGGCTGCCGGTCCGCATTACCACTGGCAATCGCTCTGGACCTAAGATTATCAGCCCCATCACAGAGATCAGCAGAACTTCCCAAAAACCAATATCAAACATAGTGTCCTGTTCTGGCATTCGTGAGATGGTCTCAATCCACATTTTTAGATGCATTCGCTATAATGCATAAACAATGCCAACACACTAAAAAGATATTTATAACAATAGGATAAGATGTTATTAGGAAAAAATCACACGGTAATACTATTGTTGTAATATAAAAAAAATTACTGTGTAGCTGTATTTTTAAGATACTTAGTATGTGTTAGAAAATACAGAGAACAAATAGATAAGCAGTATTCCTGGATGTATTTCAGCTGCATTAATTGGATTGATAAAGGGTAAAAAGCTAGCTACAGATCTACTAAAGTGGAAGTGGTGCTCGGTATTTTTTGAATGAGAGGCTAGGACTGGAGAGCTGCAGCAGAGCATAAATAATAAAAAGCCACTTGAGGGTGGCTTTTTCCGGATTAAGACTTAATTGTACTTATCCCGCGTGACTAAGTTGCATTAATTCCGCTCTAGAAACTAACTTCCATACCAGCAAGGTAAGCGAAGTCCATATCTGTTTGGTTTGCAACCTCAACGTACGCCTTCATGTTGGGGTGGAACTTGTAGATAACGTTAGCAAAGTAGTTATCAGAGGCTTTCTGACCGTCGGTGTCGAGCTGAGAATAACCAACCATAGTCCTCATATCGCCCATTTTGTAGGTGATTGTAGCCTGTATCATTTCGGTAACCACATCATCATACTCTTCTTCACCGTAACCGCCGGCAAAGCTTAAGTCTTTATAGTTGTAAACAGCATGACCCCAGAAGGTTTTCCACTCTGCGCCACCGGATGTGCTTTTTGCTTGTGTATTTTGATCGGCCTCGACCAATGTTGGATATTCACCGATTGAGTAGAAACCTTGCAAAGTCACCGGGCCAATATCAACGTTGGCTATCGTTTCAACCAGTGAGGTATCTGTCGAGCCGTCAGAGGTTTTCTCCTGCAGGTCGGCATCCACACCGAACCAGAAGTTCTCTCCGTAATACATATAGCGGATCACGTCATCGCCTTTAGTTGGGGTGTTCCAGAACCATTGGCCCAATTCTTGGTCATCGTTGGTGCCATACCAGTCCCCGAACGTTTTCATCCTACCGAATATCAGCTGGCTGCCGCCATACTCGAGACCGACATAGTATCGATCGAGTTTAATGGTGCCGCCATCTTCAACATCATTGCTCTTGAACTCGGTCCTAAGCGAACTGATGGCACTAACGTCATTACCCAGATTTGCCTTTACTTTGAATTCTACCTCACCATCATCAAAGCGCATCTCAGGCCCCTTTTCAGAGCTTGAAGGAGTCAGCTTTTGGATATACTGAATCTCCATTTGACCTTTCACCGAGAGCTTCAAATCATCAGTCTGATAGAAATCATACGCGTTTGCTGAAGACGCAAACATTGCTGGGATTACTAATGCAAGTAGTGTTTTTTTCATAATACGTTCCTGTATTTTTCATTTAATTTAAGGCCGAGTTCTTCATGAGCCTGCCGGTAAAACTTAGCAATACCTATTTCCCTGATGTGGGGGTAGTGCAGGTTATTTTGCATTCCAGACCGCTGGCAGTCAGAATAGCCGCTACTCTCGACTCTGCTGTTACTGTAAATGCTTTGTTGTGAATCGTTTTTTCTTGTCGTTTTCAGCACCTCCTTGTAGCGCTATTAAAAAATAAAAAAACACTCTAAAAGTATTTGTATAAAAACTGGATTCGTTAGGCTCTATTCAGTTGATGTACACATAAGTAGCATCGCTAGAGCTACACTGCCCCATTACAATTTAGGGGAAAACTGTGTGTCATCAGAACCAAATAACCAGTCTTGCTATTGTAAATTGCACAAACGATGCCAACACACTTAAAGTGCATGCATAACAATGAGATACGCTAAATTTTGGTTGGTAAATACACACAATGTTGCTGTAAGTTATGTAACAAAACTTTACTGTGTTGCGGGAGGAAAATGCAGCATTAGCGTTTATGATTAGAAGTAATGGAGGTGCTTAACTGAAGTGATATATTTCAGATAGCATCAAAGCGTTACAAGGGCGGTAAGCAAAACAATTCGTTTGTAGAAATTTCAGGTGAGTTTACGGAGGAAAGTTAGTCATTTGTGAAGTAGCATTAACTCGTGGATATATATTTAAACTCTATTTCAGCTTGAGTCTCTGGTTCGCCCCTAGATTTGTAGACACCTTATAAGGTTATAATGAAACAAATAACGAGAGGTGAAATATGCGCGGAAAACGCTATCCAGATGAATTTAAAATTGAAGCTGTTAAACAAGCAACGAATCGTGGTCATACAGTCACAGATGTTGAAGCAAGGCTTGGAGTAATCAGTAAAAGTTTGCATAACTGGATCAATAAGTTTGGCAATGAAGATCATCAACATACTACGATAGACAATCAACAAGACGAAATACTAAAGCTAAAAGCTGAGCTTAAACGTGTTACTGAAGAGCGTAACCTTTTAAAGGAGGCCGTGTACTTTGCAAGCGAGTCAAAGAGAAGTACACGTTCATAAAGTCTAAGCTTGAAATTTATCCATTAGCGTCAATGTGTCGCGTGATGAACGTTCATCGTAGTGGTTTTTATGCATGGCTCAAATAACCTCACAGCAAAAGCGCGATAGAAGATAAGCGCTTACATGGGCAAGATTAAACAGTTTTGGTTAGAGAGTGGCTGTGTATATGGCTATCGTAATGTCACCTTGTATTTGCAGGATGATGGTGAACTATGTGGTAAAAATCGAGTATATCACATCATGAAATCAGCAAAGATCAATGCGATACGTGGTTATAAGCGTAAAGCTAGCTTTGATGGTGGTCCTGTACATATTGCAGCACCAAATACACTGAATAGAGGCTTTAACGTGACAGAGCCGAATAAGGTTTGGGTCACTGATTTTACTTATATCAGAACGCATGAGGGATGGTTATATCTAACCGTTGTTATTGACCTGTTTTCACGGCAAGTTGTTGGCTGCACAATGAAAAGCACACCTAAGGCAGATCTTGTCATTGATGCGCTACTAATGGACGTTTGGCGACGTAATCCAACTGACAAAGTACTTTTACATTCCGTTCAAGGTGTGCAATATACTTGTTCTAATTGGCGCAGTTTCTTAAAGGAACACAACTTAGAAGCTAGAATGAGTCGCCGAGGTAATTGTCATGATAATGCTGTTGCAGAGAGTTTTTTCTCATTGCTAAAGAAAGATCGAGTTAAACGTAAGGTATATAAAACAAGGAATGAAGCAAGATCAGAGATCTTTAATTATATTGAATATTTCTATAATCCAGTGCGACATCATGGTACAAATAACGGACTGTCTCCGATGAAGTTCGAAAAGCAGTATTTTGAGAACTTAGAAAGTGTCTAGGAAAATAGGGGCGAACCAATCTGAAGTAAACAGCAGCATACCCTTTGAGTTACTTTGGTTATTTTTATTGTTGGTATCGGTAAAGTCCCAGTCAATCCTACTGATTTCGTTGTCTTTTGACGTGGTTTAATTGATTCGACTAACCCAGTTAAGACATAATTGATTTAACTGGAGATTGAAATGAAAACACGTAAAACCTATTCAAAAGAGTTCAAACTTGATGCCATTGCGCTGGTAAGAGAGCAAAATTACAATATTGCAGAAGCAGCTAGAAACTTAGAGATTACTCCTCAGATTCTGGGCCGTTGGATAAAAGAGGCAGAAAATGATGATGGCCATGCATTTAGAGGAAACGGTAAACTAACTCCAGAGCAGGACGAGATCCGTAAGTTAAAAGCACAAGTAAAACGCTTGGAAATGGAGCGTGAAATATTAAA
>NZ_KB907031.1 GCF_000381745.1 Psychromonas ossibalaenae ATCC BAA-1528
CCACCTGATCCCTTTCCGAACTCAGAAGTGAAACGCAGCTGCGCCGATGGTAGTGTGGGGTCTCCCCATGTGAGAGTAGGTCATTATCAGATTCCCTTTTGCTGATATGGCTCAGTTGGTAGAGCGCACCCTTGGTAAGGGTGAGGTCGGCGGTTCAAATCCGCCTATCAGCACCATATTTCCTCTTTATTTTATATCTCCTAATAAACAACTCTCTACAATTAAATATTTTTATTAACAATCCTAGCTTTATCTCTATTAGACATGCTAATTTTTGTTATCTTTGATAGCATCAAAACATTAGTTTATTAACGAGATAACAAATAAATGATTCCTCAAATAATCCGTATTGCTACACGCCATAGTCCTCTTGCAATGTGGCAGGCCAACTTTGTTAAAGCAGAGCTTTTAAAATATCATCCGAACTTAACTGTTGAATTATTACCGATGAAAACCAAGGGTGATAAGATTCTCGATACTCCGTTAGCGAAGGTGGGTGGAAAAGGGCTCTTTGTTAAAGAATTAGAAGTTGCTATGCTGGAAGGGCGAGCGGATATTGCAGTGCATTCTATGAAAGATGTACCGGTTGATTTCCCTGAAGGTCTGGGTTTAACGGTTATCTGCGAACGAGAAGATCCGCGTGATGCTTTTGTTTCCAATAATTTTAACTCTTTGGATCAGTTACCTCAAGGTGCCGTCGTTGGTACTTCCAGTTTACGACGTCAGTGTCAGATTCGTGAATTACGTCCGGACCTGGTTATTAAAGATCTGCGCGGCAATGTTAATACTCGGTTGCGTAAGTTAGATGACGGCGAGTACGATGCTATTATTTTAGCTGCGGCCGGATTAATTCGTTTAGAAATGCAGGTTCGTATTGCAGCTTATATTGAACCTGAAATTTGTCTTCCTGCTGTTGGACAAGGTGCTGTCGGCATTGAATGTCGTTTAGACGATCAGCAGACTATCGAATTATTAAAACCTCTTGAAGATGCCGTAACGCGGATACGTGTTACCGCTGAACGTGCGATGAACCTTGCATTGCAAGGCGGCTGCCAGGTACCTATCGGCAGTTATGCGACTCTAGATAATGATCAGGTCTTTCTACGCGGTCTGGTAGGCAGTGTTGATGGTAAGCAGATTATCCGTAAAGAGATCACTGGTCATCTAGATGATGCTGAGAAACTAGGTCTTAATTTGGCGAAGCAGCTGCTTGACTGCGGTGCGCAGGAAATTCTGGCTGAAGTATACAAATAATGGCTAAAGCACGTCTACTGATAACACGTTTTGCTCCCCATGCTTTACGCTTGTCTAACCTGCTCAATGCGCAGGGCACCGCTGCTTTTGCACAGCCTTTACTGGAAGTGAAACAAACAGCTGAGTTTGATGATATCCGTATGCTCCTAACAGGTAGTTACGATTATATTATCGCAGTTAGTTCTAACGCGGTTGACTATACTAAGTGGGCCCTTGCTGATAATCCCTGGCCTGCTGCGTCTTATCTTGCAGTGGGTAAAGGGACGCAGGCTGTCTTAAGATCAGCAACGGGAAAAAGTGTTTCTGTTCCGGATAAACGTTATGATAGTGAAGGGCTGCTTGCCTTACCTTGTTTATCTAATATACAAGGTAAACGAATTCTTATTCTGCGTGGTTTAGGCGGCCGCGAGTTACTCAGTGAAACATTAACAGCCCGTGGGGCAGTGGTTGAGTATTACCAACCCTATCAGCGAGTTGCGATTGAATTAAACGGGTCACTGTTAACAGAAAAATGGCGCCGACTGAATATTAATGGTGTTATTATCAGTAGCGTTGAATTACTTGAACGGTTACTCGTTGTTGTGCCTGAATCTGAACATAAGTGGTTAAAAAATCAGACTATTTATGCGCCCAGCAAACGAATAACAGTACATGCAGTATCATTAGGCTGGTCTAGTGCGGAAGTTCTTCCGGGTATGGCAGATCAGCAGATCGTCGATTACTTTAAATAAACAGCGGATAAACGCTTTGTTCGTATTTAGCCTGATAGGCTTAAAAATGTGAGGGTGGTTATGACAGACAATAAAAATAATAACGAAGCAGTAATAGAAACGAATACTTCTGGTGATGAAAATCCGCCACCGGTAGTTGAACAATTACCTGAAGATAAAAAGACTAAGGGCAATAAAACTGCTATTTTTATCGGTGTTTTAGCACTTATATTTTCACTTTCTTTGACTGCCCTAGCTGTATATTTTTATCAGCAATACCAAGTTCTAAGTAAACAGCAGCAGGCGGAAATAGTTCAGCTGACTGGAAAATTATCATCACAGGCAGATAAGCAGAATAATCAAACGCAAGCAGCTTTAAAGCTGAAAAATCAGCTTGAAACACAGGTCGAACAGGTAAATCAGCAGCTGCAGAGAGTTAAAAATGAAAATAAATTATACAGCAGTGATCTACAGGCTCTACAGCGCAGTTTTTCTGAAACGACTGTTCGTCACCCGAACGACTGGATTTTAGCTGAGGTTGAATATCTGGTTAAGCTTGCCGGCAGAAAAATCTGGTTAGAGAAAGATACTGCCACTGCAACTGCTTTATTATTTGCAGCGGATCAGCGTGTTGTTGAGCTTAGTGATGCCAGCTTGAGTCCCTTACGAGCAGCTCTGCTTGAAGATATCAACAGTTTAGAAGCGCTTCCTAAACGTGATCCTGACGGAGTGGTTCTAGCACTTTCCAGTTTGGAGCGCCGCATTGATAAACTGGTTGTGGCTGGTTTAACTATTCCTGAAAAAACAGCGGAAAATCAGGCTGAAGTTTCGAGTGATATTAACGACTGGCAGGCTAACTTAACTAAATCTTGGGACAGCTTTGTAGAAAGCATTGTTGTTATTAATAAACGTGACCGTGCTGTTCAGGCGTTACTTTCTCCACAGCAAAGCTGGTATTTAAGGGAAAACTTGCGTAATGATTTAGCGAAGGCTGAATTTGCGATTTATCGTGAACAGCAGGGAATTTACGATGCCGCATTACACAGTGCTTCTGAGCTGCTTAGCGGTTATTACGATTTAACCGACAGTAATACTGGCCACTTTCATAAATCAATTCAGCGTCTGAGCAAACGTAAAATTACTAGTGATTATCCTGATCAGTTAAAAAGTGCGCCGTTACTGGACAGTATAATAAAAAAACGTGTAAAAAAATCCTTAGCCAGTTCACGTGTTGAGTAGGAGGGGAACCTTATGATACGAATCATTATTATCGTTGCAGTACTCATGGCCGGTCTGATTTTTGCTCCGGAAATTAGTGGTAACAAAGGTTATATTCTAGTTTCTCTGGATACTTATACAACCTATGAAACAACGATCATTAACGCCGTTTTTATGGCTGTTATCTTTTATTTTTTACTTCTGTTAGCGGAATGGTTATTACGTAAACTGTTGTCGATGAGTTCTATTACCCGCGGCTGGTTTGGACAGCGCAAAACTAAAAAAGCACAAAAGAACAGCCTGCTGGGTATGCTGGCACTCTTTGAAGGTGATGCCAAACAGGCGCAGAAGTTACTGGCTAAATCAGCTGAGCGTACTGAATCTCCTGCTCTAACCTATATTGCTGCCGCTAAGGCTGCTCAGAAGCAGGGGCAGTATGATCTACGTGATGAATATCTACAGCAGGCGACACAAAGCCAGCAGGGCTGCCGAGTTGCTGTTGCCCTTGTCTGGGTTGAGCTGCAGCTGGAAGCAAAGCAGTATGAAAATGCACTGGCAACACTTAATGAGTTAGATACAAACTTTCCGAAAAAGAAGCGTGCAGCTGAGTTATATCTACAAATTTACCCAGCCCTGCAGGAATGGCATAAATATATCGATGTACTGCATAAACAGCGCAAGTTTTTAGATTTTACGGATGATGAGTTTGAAACTATGCAGCTTGATGCTTATCAACATTTGTTTAAACAGCTGGCGCTTCAGGATGGAGCTGCTCTGCACAGTTACTGGGAAAGCACATGTCCACGCTGGATGCGTAAAGAGCTGGCCTATCAGAAAATTTTGCTGGATGCGCTGATAAGCAGCGGTAACGATAAAATTGCTGAGCAGTTTTTATTAGAAAAATTGAATAAACAGTTTTCCTTACCGCTTCTTGTGTATATCGATAAGCTGACGATTAATGATCATTATCCGTTAATCCAGTTATTAGAAAAAAAACTTAAAAAGGAACCTGAAACTGCTTTAATTCATCAGGCCCTCGCAAAATTAAAGTTAAAAGAAAATAATTATGAAGCTGTGATCCAGCATTTGATAATTAGTGTAGAAAGTATTGCAGATATTGAGGATTTCGTATTATTAGCTGATCTGTTAGAAAAAGACGATCGTGAGCAGGAAGCGCAGAGTTATTACCGTAAAGGATTACTTTCTGCTGTGTCATAAAAATGAAATTTAACAGTTATAAAATTAATTAAGCAGGTGGTTCCCCATCTGCTTTTTTTATAATTCAAAAGGTAGTTATCATGTCAGTACACCCTCTTTTTCCAATCAGCATCGCAGGCAGTGAAGCTGAAATTATTTTGACTCCATGTCCTGGTACTAAAGGGGCTGGTTTAACAAGCTCATTAGCACAAATTAAAGAATCAGGCGCTCATGCTGTTTTAACATTTATGACTCAGGAGGAGCTGGATAAAAATGAATTGTCTGATATCGGGCGCTCAGTAAAAGAGGCGGGTATGTCCTGGTTTCACCTGCCGATTATTGATGACCATGCTCCAGAGCCTCCATTTTTAGAGGCCTGGATAAGTGCCGGTCCTGTAGTACATGATCTGCTTAAACAGGGAAAAAGTATTGCAGTACATTGTAAAGGCGGTTCAGGCCGCACTGGACTTATCTGTGCACAAATTCTCTTAGAGCGCGGCGAGGAAATTGTACCGTTAATGAAACGTATTCAGGTTGTTCGTCCGAACGCTTTTACTCATGCCTGCCATCGCGATTATTTAACTTCGCTGGATAAAAGTTTAAAGGAGTAAATTAACCTTTTCTTTGAATATAAATGAGAATGGATATCATATAAGGTTGGTCTGAATATATATAGTGTTATACTATAACAAAATATATACCTGTTAACCTTATTGAGATTCTATTTTATGTTGTTGTTATTAAGCATTCTGGCGCTTTTTTTAGGCCCTTTAACTTACCGGTTACTACAGCGGCAGCCCGGCTGGCTGGATCTGCTTGATGCATTTATTTTTGTTACGATTTCAGGTCTTGTTCTCTTTCATATCCTGCCCGAAGTTCTGCACAGCGGCGGACTGATGGTGTTAGTTCTAATGGCGCTCGGCCTGCTTGCCCCCAGCTGGATAGAAAAATACTTTCATAAAGCGGCTGCTCAGGCTCATCAGGCAACTCTGTTTTTAGGTATCTTAGGTTTAGTGCTGCACGCTAGTATTGACGGCTCTGCTCTGCTTGTAGAAGAGGGAGACCATACAGCCTGGCTGCTGGCTCTTGGGGTATTACTGCATCGTTTTCCTGTCGGCTTAACTGTGTGGTGGTTATTACGCCCGCAATACGGGCGTCTTTTACCTATGGGTATCCTGCTGAGTATGTCGGGAGCTACGTTAGCCGGTGCGCTGTTTGCAGATTACTCGCTTGCCCAGCTTGACGGGCAATGGTTAGCCTGGTTCCAGGCATTTGTTATGGGCTCAATTATGCACGTAGTACTGCATCGACCATATTTAAATGCTCATTCTCACTCTCATGCACACAATGATATAGAGGAAGATCAAGAGAATAAATATGCTGCAGGTATAGGAAGTGTTTTAGGTGTTGTGGTCTTAGCCGCTGTACTTCTGCCGCATTGGCTGGGTTATATTGAACATAGCCACGATCATAGTCCGGCTGCAGAAGTCGTTCCCCTTATAGCAAAAGATGCTCTTCACTTACAACAGATTGATGAGCACGCGGTTCGTTTGATAGAGGAACAGCATATAAATCATGAAGCTCATGAAATAGAGGCTTCGCATGCAGAACATGATCACGAAGTTCATGGAATAGAAGGCTTGCATGCAGAGCATGAGCACGAAGTTCATGAAATAGAAGATTCGCATGCAGAAAATGATCACGAAGTTCATGGAAGAGAAGACTCGCATGCAGAGCATGATCACGAAGTTTATGGAATAGAAGATCCGCATGCAGGACATGATCACGCAGCTCATGATATGGAAGAGATGCATACCGAACAGGGTCAGAATAATACTGCATTAACGCTGGCTAACTTCACCAATATCGCACTGCATAGTGCCCCTATGTTATTACTAGCGTATTTCTTAAGTGCGCTGATGCATTATTTTAAACCCGCGTTTTCAATTTTACCTATGCAGGGAAGCCGAACTTATCTGAAGGACGGGTTAAAAGGGGTTATCTATGGTTTGCCTTTACCTGTGTGCTCGCCAAGCGCAGCTAAAATGCATCAGCAGTTATTAGGTATGGGTGCAAATCAAACGTTTGCAACCGCATTTTTAATTGCGACCCCGATTATCGGTTTTGATGCATTGTTGATTTCACTGCCGTTATTAGGCACTCAGATGCTGTTATTACGTATTGTATTAGCCGCTGTGTTTGCATTATCTATTGCCTGGTTATTAGGCCGTCATTTTAAAGCGCCGATCTCTTCGGCAGCCGCTTCAAGCTGTCAGGGCGGTGCATCAACATCACGCTTCCTTACTGCGATAAAACAAGGTTATCAGCATCAGTTAGATCATACTGCTCCCTGGGTTTTATTAGGCTGGACGTTAGCGGCCACACTGTCAGCTGCTTCAGCTTGGACATTCTTTGAACAGGCCCTATGGCTGCAGGTGCTGGTTATGATTGTTGTCGCTTTCCCCTTTGCATTGTGTGCAACGGGTATTACCCCGGTGATTGCTGTTTTACTGATGGCGGGTTTATCACCTGGTGCAGCTGCTGCATTTTTCTTAATCGCGCCAACTATCAGTTTAGAGTTATTGAAAAATATCCGCAGACAACAGGGAATCTTTGCCGCGATGAGTTTAGCTATGTTGATGTCAGGCGGCGCATTCTTGACTGGCCTGGTGCTTAATCAGTATATAGAAGTTATTTCTCTGCCGTGGTTAGAACAGCATCAGACAGGTTACAGCTGGTGGCAATATTCGAGTTTAGTACTTATTTTATGTTTATATTTTACCTCCTTACTGCGCCGTGGCGCTCGAGCTTTTATTGCTGAATTATTACCTAAAGGTCTGTTGAAACACCATCACCACCACTAAGCTGCGAAGTTTTAAGTACATAAAATATCCTTGATCACAAGTCGGACGGCAATTCACTAGTTGGATTGTCATTCGTCAACTATTCTCTAATAAGTTGATGATTAAAGGACTGATACGATGAAGAAACTGCACTGGACAATTATTGCTATTATCACTGTAGTATTGCTTGCTGAAACTTATGCGCTTTACAAAATACCTAAAGCAGAAAATATCAGCGGCAAATTAATTTATGACCAGATTGTTAATATTGAACCTGATACTTTTTTCAGGCTAAGCCTTGAATCTCGTCCGCAGGGAGATACAAAGTTTATCATTCTGTCTGCTTCTGAAAATAATGCTTTCAGCGCATTTCCGCAGAAATTTACCCTGTCGGTATTAGAAAAATCACTCTCCCGGAGCGGCTTGTATCAGTTGCGTGCAGAAGTTATAAAAGATGGTAAATTGCTGTTTACAAATAGAAATATGCTTCCCTTGACGCGTAAAGAACTGTCTGAGGTTACTGCTGTTGTAATGCAGGCAGTGCGGAAACCTAAAGCTGAGCTTAAGCCAAAACCTGAAGTTAAGTCTAAATCTGAACCTAAGGTCATACCTGAAGTTACGGTTAAAACACCGGCAAAAACTGCTGAAGCCTCTCTGGAGCCTGTGCAGGTGGATACCGCTGCTTTGTTAGGGGGCAAAAACTGGGTGCTTGATAGTGAAGCAAAAAACAAACCGTACATTATATTCGATATACGTAGAGGCAGTATTGTCGGCAGTGGTGGATGTAATAAATTCCAGGGAGGGTACAAAATAGAACAGCGTTCATTGATATTAAACAATTTTATTTCAACGGCAAAACATTGCGACACAGGAATGGAAGTTGAGGAGTATTATCTAAACTCATTAACTAAAGTTAAATCATGGCTTGTTACAGATAATAAGTTGTATTTATATGATGAAAATAAGCTGCAGTTACTGCAGTTTAACAGCCAGTAAACAAACTGTTTTCCCATTTATGCGATAATGTGGGGATTGTTGTCTCGGCCGGTTATTATCTACCAGCCGGGATAAAAGCTTAAGCAAAGCGCTTATTTAAGTAATCAATAATTGCGGACGATTCATACAGCCAGGTTATTTTTTCATTTTCTTCAATACGTAAACAAGGTACTTGTACTTTGCCGCCCTCATTTTCTAATACTTGTTTATGATCAGTCTGTTTGGCATCAATAGTGTTTATGTTGATCGACTGACTGTGCATAACTCGACGTACTTTTACACAGAAAGGGCAGGCTTTATATTGATAAAGGCGCAGCGATTGTGTCTGGATATCTATTTCTGACTGCTCTGTTACAGAACGTCGGCGCTTAGCCGGTGTAAAAATAAAATTCAGTAATAAAATAATTCGGCCTAAAATCCAGCGGATAATAAACATATAACCCCTCTTTTTTGTTATCAGTTTGTTAATTATAATGCAGTGTAACTTAACTATGCTTATCATTAAAGTTATAAGCTTTTATCAACAGCAGACGAGTAAGAAGAAAACCCATGACCAAAACAACCTCTCCGTGTATCCGCAACTGTTGTCTGGATCAATCTGATATATGTATGGGATGTTTTCGCAGTCTGCAGGAAATAAAAGAGTGGGGGCAGGCGAGTGATATTCGTAAACAGGAAATTAATGTTTTATGTTTACAGCGAGAAGAAAATGAACGGAGGCTGCGTGAACAAAGAAAGAAGGATTATGACAGGATCAAATAACCAGCAGATAAACGCCGGTTATTTGTAATAAAAATGTTATTCACGGTTATTTGTCTCTAGTTGATTTGATCTGCATTCCAGGTTGTAAAGTGGGATACATGGCCGTTATAAGAATAGCTGCCCGTTTCATCCCGGCCTAGATAGGCGAATCCCTCTTCTATCCAATAACCGCGTTGTTCATCAAAATACCATAACGGAATAATCTGTGGTGCATTGCGGGCGTCAAGATGACTAGCTAAAGGGATCATTATTTTGGCACGTTTTCCTTTACCCAGGTTAACGGCTGCACCCGAGTTATCAAATAAATCCACAGAGACTGCACCAGAAGATTCCGTTGAAATCGGATTGACTAGGGGTTGAGTTGTGTCAGCAAGACCACCGGGAATAACAGTGCTGTTAAGAGGTGGATCAATAACGGTAACAACTGCTTTAACCGGTAACTGTAATGGCTTCCCGTCTTCACGAACAAGATGGCGTAAATCAATACGCAGCACCTCTTTCTGATTGATGAAAAATGATGTTTTCTGATCGCTCAATAGTGTCTGAGATACTTGAGCCGGCAATAAACTAAGGTCTTTTTCAATATTCTGCTTGTTGATAGAAAATCTTTCTGAGAGTCTTGCAAAATTATCTGCCTGGACAGATAGTGTAAAGCGTTTATCCAAACCTATACCTATAAACGAATATTCCCCCTGGTCATTGGTTGTGGTGGTGCGGATAACTCTACCTTTCTGCAGCAGCTTGATTCTTGCATTTTTGATTAAAGTGCCGTTATAGTAGTGATTCACCTGTCCGGATACCGAGCCTGGTAAAGTACGGCAGACAATATGGATTCCTGAGGTTTCAGCAGCCGAAATGAGCTGTGATTTATCCCGCTCGCATTCCTGGCCGGCAGGCTGCTCTGTTATCTCAACATTTAACGCAGTATCTTCCCGCAAGGGTAAATTGAATGTATAACTGCCGTTCTCCATTAGTGACAGTCTCTGATCATTGATGGTGACTGTAAGCTTACCTTCTAGCCCGATTATTTCAGCATTCATCAGCTTCGCAGTCACTTTGACTGCTTGATCGGTCTGGTAATTTATCCATAATAAACTTAGCGGGAGAAGCACTGCCACAGCTGAAAATAAATATCTCATGGTGATCCCTCACATTTAGGAGCATTTATCATAGTTGAAGGTTTTTTAATATGTAACTACCCGGCAGGGTAGTTGTGGTTGTTGTTTTGACTATTAATTGCCTTTATTGTTAAAAATATCATTTTTATGAGTGTTCCCGTTATGTCTGTTTAATGATGCAGGCTCTCGGAATATTTCGAATAATTACGTAAAAAGGAAATTAAATGAGCACAACTATTAGTGTTTTAGGAAGCGGGTGGTTAGGGTTAGCGGCGGCACTTAAGTTGAGCATCAACTTTACCTGTGTAAATATTTCGACTCGTTCGGCGGCTAAAGCTGCTGATTTACAGGAGTCTGGTTTAAAAGCATTTATTGTTGATATAGATAATATTAGCGACAATATTCAAGACTTTTTACAGTCAGAAATTTTACTGCTCAGCATCACCAGTAAAAATATTGATGCATTTAAACATTTAATTAAAGAGATTGAACTGTCGCCGGTGAAGAAAGTAATATTCACTAGTTCCACTTCTGTTTACCCGGAAAAAAACGGTGTTTGTAAGGAGTCTGATGTTTTAGGAGATATAGAACATCCCTTATTAAAAGTTGAACAACTTTTAATAGAAAACAAAAGCTTTCAAACAACCATATTACGCTGTGCAGGTTTAATCGGTGGTAAACGTCACCCTGGGCGTTTTTTTACTTCTAAAGCGATTAAAAATGCTTCGGCACCGGTCAATTTAGTTCATCGCGATGACTGTGTGCAGATTATTTCTTTGGTCATTACAAAAGCAGCCTGGGGAAAGATCTTAAACGTCTGTGCGGATACACATCCCAGCAAAGTGGATTTTTACACACATAATGCGGCCGCCTTAGGCTTTGATAAGCCTGACTCAGGTGTTCAAAATAGTGGTTTTATTAAAATAATAAGTAATGAGCTTTTGAAATCTGTACTCGATTACCAGTTTATTCATGCAGACCTAATGCTGATTGATCCTATTGCTGATTATGATTTATCCATATAAGTGTTTTAATCTTATGTGTTACTGCTCAATTTACTTATAATGAAGCAATAAGCGTGACTGATACGGTTAAAGTCAGTTAGCTTCGAATAGATCATCTATCTACAGGCCCAAGGCAGAAAATTCAATCAGCGGTATAACTATGTTAGAGCAGCAGTCACTATTCACATCCCCACAACCTTTCCGAATAGGAGATCGTATCATTGTTGATCCGATCAAGCAGACTATTTCCCTTGATAATGAACAAAAAACGGAACCACAGCTGATACTGTTATTGACTCTGCTGGCCAGTGAGCAGGGAAAAACGGTAACTCGGGAAAAGATCTTTTCCAGCATCTGGCCGGGTATGGTGGTGACAGCTAACTCACTGAATCAGTCAATAAGTAAATTGAGAAAACTGCTGGGTGATGACAGCCGTAACCCTCATATTATCGTAACCATCCCCCGCCAGGGTTATGCGTTAATTGAGCCTGTGACTCTGTTAAATGAAGCGCAAGTTCCTGGTGATGAACCAGAAGAAATATCAAGTGAAGCTGAGAGCAGTGATGAATCAGGAAATAGAAAGCGGTTTTCATTATTTAATGTAAAAGGATTACTGCCGTTAATCAGCCTGCTGATTTGTACCTTTATTACTTATCAGTTTTGGCCTAAGCCCAAGACTGTAATCGTGGTGTCACCTGCACCTGTTTTAACCAAATACGGAGAGCTTCCGGCTGATCCGATAAGCTATGCCTTATCCGGTTTTTTATATGCAGGCCTTAAAAAATCCTTTAAAAATGAGTCGCTAGAAATTCATTTTAACTGCGCCACGCTAGCATCGAAAGGCTTGTGTTCTGAACAGTACAGTTATAATCCGGATAAGGTGGTGGAAATCAAACCGATCATCCGTTACGGACCGAATAAGATAAAGCTTAATCTTCTGATTGATGGCGAACAAAACGCTTTCGAGCTGGAAACCTCGGAATTATCTTTCAGTTACTTAGATGAGGAGCTTGATGAGCTGCTGATCAATCTGGTTAAAAGATTCACTAATGAACATAATCATAAACGTATTATGTCGGCGTTATTCGAATGGCTTAAACAGCCTAATAACCCTGCACTTGCAGTTGATAGAATGAAGCTTGCCGCCTATGCATACAGTGATCAGGTTATTGAGAATGCCGTTATTGTTAAACAAATTGAACAGTCAACGCAGATATGTAATTTTGACTGCCCTTTACTTTATGGGGCGTACGGCAGGGTGCTGGTGCATTTATATATTAAAACACAAGAGCGCCAGTATCTGCTTAATTCATTAGATTATTTACAGCGTGGGGCACCGGAACGGTTATCTGAAACAGAGTTAACCTTAGCCGCGGCTTATGCACTGGCAGGGCAGTCGGAGAAGTCTTATTTAATGTTACAGAATATTCAGCGGGTATCATTTCCAGGCTTAAAAAAAGCACTGCAGTACTATTTAGCTGTTAATTATTTAAAAGAAGAAGCTGATAAGCCCGTATTGTTAAGGCCTGATGCACTTGTCGAATATCTGCTGAAGTCGGCAAAGTAGTTTTCTTCTAGTGGTTGAAATATCCGTTACCTGAGTCTTAAAAAATCAGGTAACGGATTTAAGAAGTCGAGATTATTTATTTGGCTTCTTTAAGGAATAACTCTAAGTCTTCAGATTTTTTGCGTGGTAACTTAAAGACTGCATCTGTTTCCGATTTCCAGCGTAATGACTTTAACTGTGCATCTGTTTTAGTTTTTGCTATCTCACCGTAAGCAGGGCTGTGAATAACAACGGCTTTCATCGCTGAATCTTCGGTGGCTATATCAAGCAGCTGCATAGTTTCACCATTTAATACCTGATGATGAGGACAGTCTTCTTCAAGAGTCTGCAGCTGTTCTGCACTGAGATTGGATTTTTCTTCCTGATCATTCAGATTCGCACGGGTGACAACAGCTAATCGCTTGACGGCAGAATGACCTAAGGTTGAAGTATCAATAAGAGGTGTCGCTTCTGTTTGTGCTAATGATTTATTGACCGGGTAGATAGTTTCTCCATCAATAACAGCAAGACAGATATCTGATTGATCCGAGTCTAAATTTGGATGTGAAAAACGGTTGATAAAACTGATATAACTGCCTGTCGGATCTTCTTTACTTAATCCCTCAACACGCGCAATCGGATCTTGCCCGTCAATATCACTTTCCTGTGGCAGTGCAATAATATAACCCGTGTCATCTACACCATAGATGCGGCCTTCAGCAGCCCAGGGCGTATCTCCGAAATTATCGCTGATCTTAACTGCGAACTTTGTATCCGCTTTGCTTTTATGAACTTGAATGCTGTGATCAAAACCACTGCGCCACGACTGCTGTAACTTTAGTCCCTCTGCCGGAACAAAAATAAATGATGCATTTTGCAGAGCAAAAGCGTTTTCTGAAGGGTTGTCGATGGTAAATTTTATCGACTCATTACGCATATTATTAACATGCAGTCTCAGCGGCAGATAGTCCTGGCTAATTTTCTGACTGCCGGCCTTAAATGAGATATTGTCAGCAGGTAATACTGGTATCTGAGTATCTTTAATTATAGGTTGTTCGGTATTGGTTTTAGACGGATTAATTTTTATTGCTGGAATATCACCACCGCCGCCAGAACCGCCGCAGGCGGAAAGTAATGTAATACCGGCCAGTATTACAGATTGTTTTATAAAAGTGTTCATCTGATTAATCCTTGTGCGTTAAATAGTATGTTGTTTGTAAATTTGTGATGATGATAATAAGTGTTTACAGGTTTGTAGAATCAAGAAGTGTGATTTAAACTCAATAACTGTGAATGTTGCCGTAAGTCGCTGATTAACAATGATTGTTTAGAGGCCGTTCAAATGGCTTTGAGCCTGCTGTAACTGGACCTGATTAAATACCTGGATGCCGTATTGACGTAATAATTGTATGGTGACTTCCTGATCATAAATTAAGCGGCGCTTAAAGCTGTCGTTATAAATTTTCTAGCTGCTGCAGGAGGTTTTTTTCAGTCAGAATAGCGACTTTAATATTATTGTTTAAAGCAGGCGGCTGAGCCTCTTGTTCGCCCGCTGTAAATGCTTGAGCCTTAATCGAGTCGGCACCTTGAATCTGGCGTGCTGTTTAATATCTTTATTGATATTTACCTGTTCAGAACCTTTGTTGTTCAGGTCATACGGATTAACTTTCATTGCAGGAACATCATCGACGCCAGAGCCACCGCAGGCGGCGAGTAACAGGGGAGTGCTTAGTATCATTAACTGTTTTATAAAAGTATTCATCAGATTAAACCTACTTATTAAATGATGGAACAGCTGGTAAGTTTTCAAATGATAATAATAAGTGCCTGAGGTTTTGTAGAATCAAGAAGTGTGATTTAAACTCAATAAGTGTTAGTTCTTATGTAACATGTTGAATAGATATGTTTTTTCTGGATAAAAGATGTGCTTAACAGCTTTTCATTAACCGGTTAGAGGCACTGTGGATCTTTATAAATGCAGCTAAGCAGCATTAATATTTGCTTTTATAAACCATCTAAATAATCTTGTACCTGCTGTAACTGGAATTGATTAAATACTTGAATGCCGTGCCGGCGTAATAATTGTGTCGTGACCCCCTGTCCGCTAATTAGAGTACGATCGAAGCTGCCGTTATAAATTTGCGAGCTGCCGCAGGAGGGACTTTTTTCAGTCAGGACTGCAGCTTTAATATTATTTTCTAAAGCAAGCTGCAGGGTTTTTAGTGCGCCCGCTGTAAATGCTTCGCTTACGTCTTGACCCGCTTGAGTTTTAATTGAGCCGTCATTTTGAATTTCAGCTGCCGGGCGCGGTGTTGCTAAGCCGCCGCATACCTCCGGGCAGATACTCAGTAGAATTCCATGCTGCAGCCAATTGTCGAGCAGCTTGTTTTCTATTTTATTAATTTTTGCATCATAACGAACATTCTCACCTAATAAACAGGCGCTTATTAATATCTTATAGGGGCTTGGCGCTTTCTTTAAGCTGTGCATTTTTGCTCCTGCTGTGATCATTTTTATCGAATTATACCTTGCCAATTAACCACTTGCATCATGAGGTTATTGTTAAATCCTTTGGTATTTTGTGGGTATTTTGTTAGTTAGATCGCCTCTCTTTGTGAGTATTTTTGGTTATATATGTGTGAAATTGTAATGAACATGTAATTCTCATTGATTTTTATCAAGACTATCACGTTGATTTTAGTTAACCTGCACGCGATTAAAATTCACTTAGTCCTAGAGGAAAATATGAGCAAACAAAAATTAGTTATCATTGGTAACGGCATGGTCGGCCATCGCTTTATCGAAGATTTTGTCGAGAAAGCGGATCTGGATAAATTTGAAATCACTGCTTTTTGTGAAGAACCTCGCGTTGCTTATGACCGTGTGCATCTTTCCTCATATTTTTCCCATCATACCGCAGATGAACTTTCTTTAGTTAAAGAAGGTTTTTATGAAAAGCATAATATTAACGTCTTAATCGGCGAGCGCGCATTAACCATTAATCGTCAGGAAAAAGTGATCCACTCGCAGACGGGGCGTGCGGTTTATTACGATAAATTAGTGATGGCAACAGGATCTTACCCATGGGTGCCGGATATTAAGGGTAATGAGAGCAAAGACTGTTTTGTTTACCGTACGATTGAAGATCTAAATGCCATTGAGGCCACTGCGCGCCGCAGTAAAAACGGTGTAGTTGTCGGTGGCGGTTTATTGGGTTTAGAAGCGGCCGGCGCGCTTAAAGCACTGGGTGTAGAAACACATGTTATTGAATTTGCCCCGGTATTAATGGCTGAGCAGTTAGATCAGCAGGGCGGACAGATGTTACGCCAGAAAATTGAAAGTATCGGTGTTAACGTGCATACCGGTAAAAATACTAAAGAGATCGTTGTAGGCGGTGAAAAGTCACGTAATACCATGCAGTTTGCAGATGGTAGTGAGTTAGAGATTGATTTTATTGTTTTCTCAACGGGTATTCGTCCACAGGATAAATTAGCCAAGCAGTGTGGTCTAGCAACAGCCCGCCGTGGCGGTATCAGTATTAATAACCAGTGTGAAACTTCAGATCCTGATATTTATGCGATTGGTGAATGTGCTTCCTGGAATGAAAAATTTTTCGGTTTAGTGGCGCCGGGTTACAACATGGCGAAAGTCGCTGTTGATAACATTCTTGGACGTGACAATGAGTTCAGCGGCGCCGATATGAGCGCCAAATTAAAGTTGTTAGGTGTTGATGTCGGCAGTATTGGCGATGCCAACGGGCGCACTCCGGACTGTAAAAGTTATGTTTACCTGGATGAAAACAGTTCTGTTTATAAACGTATTATTGTTTCACAAGACGGTAAGCGTTTATTAGGTGCGGTACTGGTAGGTGATACAGAAAGCTATAGCGATTTATTACAATACACACTTAATGATATTGAATTACCTAAACATCCTGATTCATTAATTCTACCTGCACATGCCGGTGCTAAAACAGGTGGCTTAGGTGTTGATGCTCTGCCGGAAACTGCGCAGGTATGTTCATGTTTTGATGTTAAGAAGAGTGATATTGCTGATGCGGTAGCTGCCGGTCATACGACTATTGGTGCAGTAAAAATGGAAACCGGTGCCGGAACCGGCTGTGGAGGCTGTGTACCACTGATCACTCAGGTCTTAAATGCTGAACTTGCGAAACAGGGTGTGGAAGTGAAAAACCATCTTTGTGAACATTTTGAGTATTCTCGTCAGGAGTTATTCCATTTGATCCGTATCGAGGGTATTAAAACATTCAAAGAACTATTAGAAAAATACGGTAAAGGTTACGGCTGTGAAGTGTGTAAACCGACTGTCGGTTCCATTCTAGCGTCCTGCTGGAGTGATTATATCTTAAGCAGTGATAATAACGGTCTGCAGGATACCAATGATATCTTCCTGGGCAATATGCAGAAGGACGGCACTTATTCGGTTATTCCGCGTATGGCTGGTGGTGAAGTAACACCAAAAGGTCTGGCTGTGGTGGCTAAAGTTGCCGAGCAGTATGAGCTTTACACCAAAATTACCGGCGCACAGCGTATTGGTCTGTTTGGCGCACATAAAAGTGACCTGCCGGATATCTGGTCACAGTTAATTGAAGCGGGTTTTGAAACCGGGCAGGCTTATGCTAAAGCACTGCGTATGGTGAAAACCTGTGTCGGCAGCACCTGGTGTCGTTTCGGTGTACAGGATAGTGTCGG
Source organism: Psychromonas ossibalaenae ATCC BAA-1528 (assembly GCF_000381745.1). Lineage (GTDB taxonomy): Bacteria > Pseudomonadota > Gammaproteobacteria > Enterobacterales > Psychromonadaceae > Psychromonas > Psychromonas ossibalaenae. Next base: position 17,361 of record NZ_KB907031.1, read on the forward strand.
CCTTGGTGTTGAGCTGGAAAACCGTTACAAAGGCTTACGTACTCCGCATAAGATGAAATTTGGTGTGTCAGGCTGTACACGTGAGTGTGCTGAAGCTCAGGGTAAAGACGTGGGCATTATCGCTACCGATTCCGGCTGGAACTTATATGTTTGTGGTAACGGTGGTATGAAACCGCAGCATGCTGAGCTGCTTGCATCTGACCTTGATAAACAGACCTTAATTAAATACTTAGATCGCTTCATGATGTTCTATGTGCGTACTGCAGATAAATTAACGCGTACTTCTGTCTGGCTGCAGAATCTAAGCGGCGGTATTGATTACCTGAAAGAAGTGATTGTCGACAATAAACTCGGTATCAATGAGCAGCTTGAAAAAGAGATGGCGCAGGCTATTGCAAGCTACCAGTGTGAATGGACAACAACACTTTCAGATCAAGAGTCGCTGCAGCGTTTCGCACACTTTATTAATAGTGATCTGCAGGATGATAATGTTGTATTTACACCTGAGCGCGATCAGAAACGTCCGGCATTTATTGAAGAAAAAGCCCCGACATACAATATTTCTCTGGAGGAAGCGTAATGAGCAGCTGGATTAGAGTTTGTGAACTGAAAAGTATTTTCCCTGCAACGGGCGTATGTGCGCTGGTGGATGGAAAACAAGTTGCAATTTTCCGCCCAAGTGACGAAGAGCAGGTTTACGCAGTTAACAATATGGATCCGTTTGCGCGTGCAAATGTTTTATCGCGCGGTCTTATCTGTCAGCACCAGGAGCAGTTATGGGTGGCATCGCCGCTTAAAAAACAACGTTTCAATCTGCTTGATGGTTCATGTTTGGAAAACAGTGAAGTATCAGTAGAAGCATATAAAGCCCGTGTCACTGATGGTTTTGTTGAAGTGCACCTGTAAACACTGAGATTTAATAGCTTAAATGCTTCCTGCTTTTTATCTATCACACACTGTGATAAATGAGCGGCAGGAAGCCTTTCACTATTAACTTTTAACTTTAACTTTAACCTATAGGGACGTAATTATGTCTTACATTAAACCTGCTGACTTTGTTCAAACTATGATCGATGTCGGCGAAGCGAAAACAAAAACTGGTACTCGTGATCTTATTTTACGCGGCACAATGGCGGGCATTATCTTGTCGCTTGCTGTTGTTGTTGCAATTACTGCAATCGTTCAAACTGGGGTTGGTCTTGTCGGGGCACTTGTTTTCCCTGTCGGTTTTTGTATTTTAAGTCTGATGGGTTATGACCTGGTGACTGGTGTGTTTGGTTTAGCGCCTTTGGCTAAATTTGAAAACCGCCCTGGTATTGACTGGCCGCGTGTTTTACGCTGCTGGGGACTGGTTGGTTTAGGTAATCTTATTGGTTCACTGATTGTGGCTTATTTGATTGCGGTATCACTAACAATGAACTTTACAATCGATACAAACGCAGTTGCGCAGAAATTTATTGCAGTATCAACGGCGCGTACTGTTGGTTTTGAAAACCTGGGTGCAGACGGCTGGATCACTTGTTTTGTTCGCGCTATCTTTTGTAATCTAATGGTGTGCTTAGGTGTTGTAGGCGGCATGACTTCTCGTTCTGTTGGCGGCAAGGTTGCAGCAATGTGGTTACCTATTTTTATCTTCTTTGTATTAGTGTTCGAGCATACAGTGGTAAATATGTTCCTGTTTCCACTAGGCATGATTTTAGGGGCTGATTTTGGTGTTGCGACCTGGTTGAACTTCAACCTTATTCCAACCATTTTAGGTAACCTGGTTGGCGGTTTATTATTTACCACGGTTCCACTTTACCTGACGCATAAAAAGACTTCTGCTGCTTTAGATACTGAACAGGAAGAAACAGTTAACACTGAAGCTGTATTGAGCGCTAAGTAACTTTTTAAACAAGTTATCAAACTATTGGGCCTCGTGTTTAAACACGGGGCCTTTTTGATAGTAAAACTGCAGTCTTTGTAATAATAAAAAAGGCGCTAGGGTTAATCACCATAGCGCCTTTTTTTATCAGCTTAAATTTAAACTCCTGCAGAAGCCTGCATATCTTGAAACAGCCAGAACATATAACCGATATAAGCCGCTAATAATAAAGCACCTTCAAAGCGTCCCAAGAGACCTGTTTTACCTTTACGCCATGCGATTGAAAATAATATCAAAGCTAAGGTTAAGGAGATCATTACCGGATAGTCACGGGTTAATACCTCAATATCAAACTTGTCGGGATGAATCAGGCCGGGTAATGCCATTACCCCTAAGATGTTAAAGATATTAGAGCCGATAATATTACCAACGGCTAAATCAAATTCCTTCTTGCGTGCAGCTGCAACGGTAGCCGCCAGCTCAGGTAAACTGGTACCAATAGCAACAATAGTCAGACCTATAATCAGATCACTGACGCCAAAGTATTCTGCAACTTCAACCGCGCCCCAGACCAGCACACGTGATGAAACAATAAGAATAACAATACCGACCACTAACCATTTCAGCGCTTCGCCTTTACCGACTTCTTCCGGCATCTCATCTAAAATTTCCTGCGGCAGCGTATCTTCACCGTGGCTTTTAGCTTCATAAACAGTGAAGGCCAGCATGGCAAACATCATGCAAGATAGAATTAGACCATCAATAAAGTCAAGGCGTTGATCCCATAGTACAAAGTAGCTAAACAGTATAATTGCCAGCAGTACCGGCATCTCCCGCTTGAGCAGTTTCGAGTGGATCTGCAGGGGATAAAAAATGGCGGTCAGACCAAGCATTAAACCGACATTGGTAATGTTTGAACCGATTGCATTACCGATTGATAACCCCGTTTTTCCTTCTGCAGCAGCCATCGCCGAGACCAGCATTTCAGGAGCAGAAGTTCCTAAGCCGACAATCACAACACCAACAATCAGAGGAGAGATTGAAAAGCTGCGTGCAGTATTTGATGCGCCTAAAACAAATTTATCAGCGCTCCAGATAAGCAGAGCAAAGCCGACAATGATTGCCAGAGCAGGTAATAATAAACTCATCACAACAAGTTAACTCCATATTCATTGAATATAAAAAAACGCCGAACATCTGCATGGTCGGCGTTTCTTAAAATACTTTAATAAGGTCGGTTATTAACCGCGGCCTTCAGCAATTGCAGCAACAGCAGCTAATTCAGCAGCTTGTTTCTCATGCTTTTCTTGGCGATCTTGAACATCCATCAACTCATTAGTGATTAGATTTTCTTCAATTTCACGTAAAGCGATAACAGTAGGTTTATCATTTTCTGGCTCAACTAAAGGCGTTTTACCTTGAGTAGCAAGCTGACGAGCTCGACGAGATGCCATTAAGATAAGATCAAAACGATTACCGACTACATTTACTGCATCTTCAACGGTTACACGTGCCATTGTTGAACTCCAAAAAGTTAATTACACAAAAAAGGGCGCTTATTATATGTGCTAAATGTGATTTGATCCAGCAACTTCGTCTTAAGATTGTTGTTCTAACAATTCTTTAATGGTTGCCTGATGTCTGACTGCCTGTTTATCCTGTGCATTTCGCAGTGATTTAACAATAGCAGAGAACTCTTGGGTTGCTACTTCAAAGTCATCATTAACAATCAGATAATCATATTCATCATAATGAGACATTTCAGACTGTGCCTGTGCCATACGTTTTGCAATAATCTCTGCACTGTCCTGACCGCGGTTATTTAAACGCTGTTCCAGCTCTTTACGGCTAGGCGGCAGAATAAAAATACCTTTTGCCTGCGGCATCATTTCACGCACCTGACGTGCACCCTGCCAGTCAATATCTAAAAAGACATCGATACCCTGTGCCAGTGCCTGTTCAATAGTTACGCGGGATGTGCCGTAATAGTTGCCGAATACTTCTGCCCATTCAAAAAAGGCATTGTCTTCAATCAGCTTTTTAAAGTTATCCACATCTACAAAATGGTAATGTTCGCCATTACTTTCACCTATGCGTGGTGCGCGAGTGGTGTGAGATACAGAAACCTGCACTGTCCAGTCTCTTTTTTCAGCCAAAAGAGCATTGATAAGGCTAGATTTTCCTGCGCCGCTTGGGGCAGATACGATGTAAAGCGTGCCGACTTGGGACATATATAATGATTCCTGCAACATTAATTGGTTCTATCAGGGTTAATATTGTCTATTTATTGAACGCCTGATTTTTAGTAGTCGCGGATTATCCCCTATTTTTATGGTGATGTCTTTTTAATAGCAGAAATAAATTAATTTAAGACAAATAGATCATTTTTGACTTTAGTTTTAAGTTTTTCCGGCTGTAGAAATCAATTAAGAAAGGAGACTGATAAGTCTCCTTTGTGGCGGGTTTTAGTATTAAGGCGCTTTAGACTGTTTTCGCAGCAGGCTCGGTAGTTTCAGTACAACTAACAGCAGCATCCATAACGGGTGCACTGCACCACCGCCTCCACCAAAGCTGGGTTTAGGTGTGCTGAACATAGGCTGCTTATGATCAGCACGGTTATCAGTGACCGGCTGCTGTTTTTTCTGCTGCTGCGCCGCCCGCTCCTTTATTATCCGCTGTTTATTGTTTTGTTTAACTGCAAGCTGTTCAAATACAGGTTCTTCTACGACTAATAACGAGGTGTAGTTAGTCACTAAACCGTATTCAACCGCGAGTTCCTGGATTGCCTGTTTGCTGTCGGCAGATTCTCCCAGATAATCCATTTCTTTTTCTAACTGTTTGATCTTGCTGTATGCCCATAAACGTTCAAGCTCAGGATGTAATGTCTGCCCGTTATTAAAATCAATTTCGGTTTTATAACTGACTTTCTGACCGTTTACTTTACCTGTGAGTTCAACTTCAGCAGCACCCTGTCCGTAATAATGGCCAAAGAAGGTCAGCTGCTGACCACGGTATAGGCTGTTGAAATTTTCATGGCTTAATTCACTGACTTTGATGCCGTTAATATTTAACTTAATATTACGCATCGCCTGATGAGTCATTTTGCTGGTGGCTAACATCACCTGACCCATCAGATCGTCGGAGTTAGACACTGAAGCGTAGAAACCGTTAGATATATTACTCATGCCCTCTAATAATGGCCGATTGGCGCTGTTGCCCATAATAAAGGAATATAGACGCACATCTTTTTTATCCAGCAGTTTTAAGAAAGATTTTTTCTCGGTAATGCCGACATTAGCAACACCGTCACTCACCAGTACAATCGCACTGGCCCTGTCAGCATCTAGTTTTTTTATCGCTTTTTCGATACCTGAATAGAGGTTGGTACCACCGCTCACCCCGGTAGCCTGCAGTTTATTAAGGCTGTTTTCTACATTCTCGGCAGTAACGGCCTGATAACCAGAGCTGATATCCTGTGCCTTGTTATTAAAGGTAATAATTCTGAAACGATCATTTACCGGTAATTTAGCAAGTGCCTGACGCACTCCTTCAATTAATGTCTGGTATTTAGCCGCCATTGAACCGGATTTATCCAGTACAAAAATCCAGTCTCGCTGTCCCTGATTTAGCGCTAAGTCATCACCCGGTGTTAAGGTCAGTTTAAAGGTACCCTGCTTTTTACCAGGTTCACGGTAACTGATTAAATCCACACTGCCGGGTAAATCCGGTTTGTGGCGCCAGTAAACCAGAATATCTTTATCCAGCTTTACGCTATTTTCAGGTGTCGAGTTTAAGTTTTCCTGTTCATTGTTGTTACTGCTTCCGATAGAAATCTGCCACTGCTGGTCATCTATCTGAGTGTACTGCGCGTTTGGATGAGCTGGTAAACGTACGCCGTCTAAGGGATAGCTCGAGCGGATATCCATGGTAAAAGAAAAGCGTTCTTTGACAGTATCATTACGAGTCCAGAAACTATCTTTAGCATCGTCGACACCGCCTTCTTCAAGCGGATAAACATAACGGCCTAGACCAGTATCGATCTGCTCCTGCTGCAGATAAACCAGGCGTATTTTGACCTGATCCTGAGCCGCTATAGGAAAGACTCTGACATCAAAAGTTTTATAACTGTCCTGCTCTACAAGTGCGGTGTTATTACCGGCTTCTTTCTGCTGTTGATAAATCTGTTTTGCCCGGCCTTTTTCTACCACTTCTGCGGTTACCGCCTGGCCGTTAATCCAGTAGGTAAACTCACCAACAGCGGCGCCTTGCGGTACAGGAAAGGAGTAAAGTGCTTCAAGCTCCTGTTGATTAGGATTAAAAAATGTCTGTTCAACTTCGGTGCGTGAATAACCGTCCTGAACAATTACATGCACATCATGTGTTTTAATTTGTAAATCCTGGTAGGAGACATTACTGGGTTTTAATAATCCGGCGCTGTAGCTGACTGTGCTGCTTAATAATAATGTAGTGAATGCGATACCTGCTTTGCAGTTTGAAATTCTCATACCTTTCTCCATTAGGTGCTAAAGACAGCTAAGTTATAAGCAGGTATTGGAATAAGGTAAAGTGCAAATGAAAAGGTAGCAATATACGCTACCAAAGAGGTCAGTATATAAGGCTGATTAGGATTTTCTGCGGATCTCATCAAACAAACTGGAGTCCCACTGGCGTAATGCCAGTACCATCGTTGTACCGTGTTTTTGATTCATTTTTAATGAAGCGTCTTCATTTCTGCATTCGGCAAAATTGCTGCTGAGTTTCTGCATCTGCTTTTGAATCTCTGCATTGGTGCTTAATGACAATAATCCGTTAATGACGATCAGTTTTTCTGTGGGCTGTTTGAAGTGACTGTTAAAGAACTCTTCCTGAACGCGTTTTAAAAAGAAGCGCTGAATGGGGCCGTCGGGCAGCCAGGCAAAATTAGTACTGATTTTAAGTTTGAAACGGTTGCCGGGTAATAACTCAATAATTTTCAGTTTGTCTAATTTTGCTAGTTTCTGAATACATTCCAGCTCTGTCAGCGAATATTCCTGCAGCAGATCGTCAAAAGTAAAACCGTTGATAACGCAGACAGTGAGAAGCAGCAGTAACAAATCATCGGCGATCTCCTGCTCCTGTAATAATGACAAGCTGTCTATTTTTTTATGTTCGATAGTCATCGATAAAACCAGATCCGCAAGCGGAAGGTCAATCATATTACAAATGGATTCTAATCGGGACAGGCTTATATTTCCCTCGCTAAACAAACGTTTAACTGATGCCTGGCTAAGCTGTAAATATTTTGCAACATCATCATAGGTTTTTCCGTGGGCTTTTAACTGCGCTTTCAAAGCACCGATTAGAATCTTGGTTTGCGACATAGTGACACCATAAAATTAATTAGGTATCAAAATGTAATACCTTTTGGTGCAGATAGATAGACTTTTAAAACGGCACTTGCGTCATTTTTGAAGCTCATCATAATCATTATCAAATATCAATATACACGGAGTTTTTAAATGGATAAGTTAGCTAAGATAAAAGGTGCTTGGCCCTATGTTTTTGCGGTTTTCTTAAATGCCTTTGTTGATTTAGGACATAAGATAATCATTCAGAATACTATCTTCAAAACCTATGATGGACAGCAGCAGGTATTACTGACTGCTTTAGTGAATGGTTTAATCTTAATTCCTTTTATTCTACTGCTGACCCCCGCTGGTTTTATTTCTGATAAACACCCTAAAAACCGAGTGATACGGATCAGTGCCTGGGCGGCTGTTATTCTGACACTGGCGATTACTGTCTGTTATTACCTTGGCCTGTTCTGGTTTGCTTTTGCGATGACTTTTTTACTTGCAGTACAGTCGACCTTTTATTCACCGGCTAAATACGGTTATATCAAACCTCTGTTTGGTAAAGAGAAACTGGCTCAAGCCAATGGACTGGTACAGGCGGTATCCATTGTTGCTATTTTAGCGGGCACTCTGGTGTATTCACTGTTATTTGAGTCTCTATATCAGCCTGAATTTTCAACCCCGTCATTGATACTGCAGAGCATGGCACCGCTAGCCTGGTTATTAGTGCTCAATTCAGTTATTGAGTTAGTGATGGCTTATCGACTACCAAATCTAGAACAGAAACAAGTAGATAAGTCATTTGACTGGGAAAAGTATCGTGCCGGTACTTATTTGAAAGAAAGCTTGAGTCCGTTTATCGAACGCAAAGTGATCCGCCTTTCGATTATTGGTTTAGCTATGTTCTGGTCAATCGGGCAGATGTTATTAGCGAGTTTTCCTGCATATGCTAAAGCCAACTTCTCGGTAACCAATACCTTAATTATTCAGGCTACCATTGCGGCAACAGGTGTCGGTATTGCTCTTGGTTCATGGCTGGCCGGGAGATGGTCAAAAGATCATATTGAAACTGGTTTGATTCCGCTGGGTGCAACGGGTATTGCTGCTGCATTATGGCTATTACCCTTTATGCAGTCATCTGCGGCACAGGCACTGTGTTTTTTTGCTGTCGGTACGATGGGGGGAATTTTTATTGTACCGCTTAATGCACTGATTCAGTTCCATGCAGGAAGCGATGAGATGGGGAAGGTCTTAGCGCTGAATAACTGGGTGCAGAATATCGGTATGGCGAGCTTTTTAGTGATCACCGCGTGCTTCTCTTTTTACGGCTTTGACAGTCATTTTTTACTGACTTTTACTGCGCTGGTGGCGATTTCAGGCGGTATTTACACTGTTTATAAACTACCGCAGAGCTTAGTGCGTATTGTGCTTAACTGGTCGATATCACGCCATTATAAAGTGTCTGTACAGGGGATGAAAAATATTCCCGAGCAGGGCGGAGTATTGTTATTAGGTAACCATGTCAGCTGGGTTGACTGGGCCGTTTTACAAATAGCCTGTCCGCGTCCGGTACGTTTTGTGATGGACAAAAAAATATTTTCCCGCTGGTACCTATGCTGGTTCTTTAAAGCGTTAGGCTGTATTCCAATTGAATCATCGGCTTCAAGTAAACGTTCACTAACTCAAATAGCCGCTGTTTTAGATAAAGGTGAAGTTGTGGCGTTATTTCCGGAAGGCCTGATCAGCCACAATGGTCATCTGGCTGAGTTTAAACGTGGTTTTGAGCTGGCTTGTAAACAAGCTGAGCAGGAGCTGGCCATTGTACCCTTTTATATCCGCGGCTTATGGGGCAGTAAATTCAGCCGTTCATCGGACAAGTTGAAAGAGGTGCGCAGGCAGGGCTTGTTCCGTGATTTAGTGGTGGCTTTTGGTGAAAATATGCCTAAAGACAGCAGTGCTGAGCAGGTGAAACGCCGGGTATTTGATCTGTCAGTATTATCCTGGAAAAAACATGTCGCCGAACTGCCGAATATCGGCAGTGCATGGATTGATACGGTTAAGCGTGTAGGAACTCAAAAATCAATAACTGACAGTACCGGAACAACACTCTCTGCACAGCAGAGTCTGGTTGGTGCAATAAGCTTAAGTAAACTGATTAAAAAGAGCTGTAAAACACAAAATGTCGGTCTGTTATTACCCACCAGTGCGGGCGGCGTGATTGCCAATATGGCTGCGGTTATTGCAGGTAAAACTATCGTTAACCTTAACTATACCGCCAGCCGGGATGCCATTGCTGATGCTTTGAAGCAAGCGAAATTAACCCATGTTTATACTTCAAAGCTGTTTTTAAAGAAACTGCACAAACGCGGTATCGACTTAACTGATGTTTTACAGGATGTGCAGGTTGAATATCTGGAAGAAACACTTAAGCAGGTCAAACCGTCTCATAAAATAGTCCGTTTATTATTCGTTAAATGTTTACCGGCGCGACTGTTAAAAGCGCTTTATGTAAATAAAGTAAACTCTCAGCAGGCGGCCGCGATTCTCTTTTCAAGCGGCAGTGAAGGAGCACCGAAAGGGGTAATGTTAAGCCACACTAATATTATGGCTAACTTAAAGCAGGTTTCCGATGTTTTAAATACACAAGAAAATGATGTGGTTCTGGGCTCTTTACCGTTATTTCATGCCTTTGGATTAACGGTAACGCAGTTCCTGCCTTTAGTGGAAGGTTTACCTTTGGTTTGTCATGCCGATCCGACTGATGCCGTGGGCATTGGTAAAGCAGTAGCAAAAAATCAGGCGACGATTATGTGCGGTACTTCTACCTTCTTACGCTTATATGCAAAAAATAGAAAGGTAAGTCCGTTAATGTTTGATTCGCTGCGTATTGTTGTAGCGGGAGCCGAAAAGCTTAATGCGCAAGTCAAAGTCGATTTTGAAAGCAAGTTTAATAAGCGCATTTTAGAAGGGTACGGCACTACAGAAACGACTCCGGTTGCCAGTGTTAATATGCCGGATCAGTTAGATCAACAGCAGTGGCAGGTACAGATTGGTGGTAAAGAGGGCACGGTTGGTATGCCGTTACCCGGCAGCAGTTTTAAAATTGTTGATCCGGAAAGCTTTGCAGAGTTACAAACAGGTGAAGCGGGATTAGTGCTGATTGGTGGTGCACAGGTCATGCTTGGTTATTTAAATAACCCTGAAAAAACAGCACAGGTGATTAAGCAGATAGATAGTGAACGCTGGTATATATCGGGTGATAAAGGCAGCTTGGACAGCGACGGTTTCTTAACGATTTTAGATCGTTACTCACGCTTCGCAAAGTTAGGCGGAGAGATGATCAGTTTAAGCGCCGTCGAGCAGGCGGTTATTAAAGCCTGTGATAACGATATTGAACTAGTGGCGGTAAATATTGCAGATGCTCAGAAAGGTGAAAGTATTATTTTACTGCATCAAGGAGAGCTGGACAGCCAGACTCTAAAACAGGAGATGTCAGCCGCCGGCTGTAATCCATTAATGATCCCGAAGCGCTGTTTCGAAGTAGAGCAGATCCCGAAGCTTGGTGCTGGTAAAACGGATTTCAGCCAGGCTAAAAAGCTGGCTTTACAGTTAAGTTAGGGAGGCGAAAATGACAGTGAATCCGTCTGATAAAATAACTAATGAAGCGGTTATCCTGCTCCATGGCCTGGCAAAAAGTGACTTTTGTATGAAAAAAATTGCCGCCAGCCTAACCAGGCAGGCACGGCAAGATCATTATAAATTGAACTTTTCCTCCAACTAGCGATCTGATCACCATATACTAACAATTAGCTATTTGGTGATAATAATGAGCGCTACTTTTTTGAAATACTTCGATTCCATCTCAGACCCTCGTATTGAACGATGTAAGAAACATAATTTACTCGATATTCTTTTACTCGCTATTAGTGCCGTTATGTCTGGCTCTGAAGGCTGGGAGGATATTGAAAACTTCGGCCATATAAAGCTTGATTGGCTTCGTCAATATCGTCCTTTTGAATCCGGGATACCTCGGCATGACACTATTGCTCGTGTTA
>NZ_KB907032.1 GCF_000381745.1 Psychromonas ossibalaenae ATCC BAA-1528
GATTTGTTGGCAGTATGAGTAAAAAAGGATGTTGCTGGGATAACGCAGTAGCAGAAAGTTTTTTCGGCAGTTTGAAACAGGAGCGTGTTCATTGGCGCAATTATCAAACGCGCTATGCAGCTCAGCAAGATGTTATGAATTACATCACGATGTGGTACAACTGCCAACGAATGCATTCATACCTTGATTATCGAAGCCCCAATGAATTTGAACGTATGGATAGACCGTTAAAAGAAGTAGCTTAACGAACTTAACTAGGGTGACCGAATTCAGTTGACCAGATCACTAGGCCTTGGAACGGTATCAGTACTATTTGTATTACTCGTAATCTGGAGCTTAGTAAAAGGGAGAACAATTCGTTCCTCTTATTGGATATTCACTGCGAGCATTAGTTTTGTGTTATTTCTAATATCAACATTTTTTTATTTTGAGAACCATCAAAAATACACCTACTTGGATATAAACCGAGTAGAACCCGCTTTAATTGTCAATGGCTCTTCTCTACAACCAAAAGCTCAAGAAACCTGGAATACAATGAAAAGCAAAGCCAAACTGACTTTGATAGAGAAATATGCCTATATCAGAGAAGATCTTTGGTCCGATGAATCTATTCGGGACGCCGAAAAACGGTTGCTATTTTTTTATATAATGATGGTGTTTCTCTTAGCCCTGTCGATTTTTTCACTTTCTGAAGGTGTACTTAATAATCAATTTGAACACCAAGTTTGACATGAATAATGGTCATAAACCTACTTGATTACCTATAATGCTTAGTCATACAAGGTCATATTACACTTTGCTAATAAGAATGTTCTAATTGACAAATCGCCACCTAAAAACGTAGTAATTAATAGCTGTGATTGGCATTAAGGTTGCCACAGCTAGTGCACCAAGATAAATCGGTATTAGATTGGAGATGAGATCCCTCTGTTCGGTAAGTACGCTTTATAAACGATCCGTTTTGCTTAGTAAGCTACATACGTTGTAATCTGGTTTGTTGGTACAAGTAGAGTGCTTTTGTTTTTTATTCAAAAAGCAGGATAATTTATACAGATTTTATTCTAAATTATTAAGAGTCTTCCAAGAGGAGGCCTTTTTCAAATTAAGTTTTTTGTTTTTTGAATAACCTCGGCTTCCTGAAAATGGCGCATAGCAATTAAAAATGCAACCTCCCCTCCCTCTTCTTTTCGCTCTTCTAAAGCTGTGTGTAAATATGCTTTAGCGTACTCTTTATCGCTTTGTATCATCTCTACGGTAGCCTCGTCATGGCTTCTTGATTTACTCATAATTACCTCCATTGAATCTATCGGCAAGTGTAGCTTACAAGCGAAAAAAAGCAGCTTGTTTTTTGAATTTATGAGGCGAGGCAGTGGAACGGCGAAACATAAATAAGTGGTAGCGCCGAAAGTGTAATGGCTTAGTAATACCGGTCATGATTTTATAATCATATTTGAAAATTTGATAAGAACGCACAGCTGTTTAAGCCAAAATAAAAATCACCTCCTTCTTGATGAATTAGAAAGTTAAGTCATGTAGTTAGTGGCCTAGGGGTGGTTAGTTGGTGCCGATTTATCTTCCAAAAAAAAGGATCTTAGTGATTAAGGGCTTTTTTGTTTAGCCTTACTCGGGCAAATACCTAGCAAAGTCATCATCGTCATCATCTAGAACGTTTTGCAATACAGTGGGTGAGATTGGGATCAAACCTACATTTAAACCAAAAGGCTTAAAAACTTTATTCAAAACTTCAACGCTTGGGTTGCTCCTGTTGTTTTCTATATCAGAAAGTTTTTTACGAGAAACGTTAACTAATTTCGCATATTTTTCTTGGTTAAAACCTAGTACCTGTATGCGTAACTGAATTAAGGCATCTCCTTGTGTAATGTCAGAAAATAGTAATTTAGTAATAACACTATTAATAACTGCCTTACGTAACTTAGCATCCTTAATAGCCGTGTTCGTAGACGAACGTTGCCTCGTTTGAGTTTCATCACTAGTTGTTACATTGCTTCCAAATGACTTACGTTTAGGTAAAGTAGCCTCCAAACGAGAGAGTGGAGCACTCTGAACAACAACAGGCTTTCCAGTATCTCCAACTGTCATATGGACAAAGTGGCTATCAACTCGATTCGTTACAAATTGGCCGTGTGCATTATCGTTTCTAGTCCCGATACGTTCTCCCTCGCTGTTAAATTTCATATTTCTATCAGAATTATGTTTTTTTAAGAAGTTAACTGTATTCGTTAAGCTTTTCTTTTTCATAATAATCTCCATCGTTTCAATTTTTCATCTAGAAAATCAAACCCAAATGTTGGCATATTAACTATTTGATCAGGAACACCACGAGCTATTAGTCTCTGCTTTAAGCCTACTAGTTGATGTGCTGTTGCCCTTAGCTCATTTATCAATAGTTTTGGGTCAATTAAACCACTTAAGGAGTACGCAATCTCAACAAAGTTAAATTCGCCACCCAGCTCTAAAGCTGGCGCAGCCCATTTCGTTGTTCTTGGTATACCTTCTGGATCAGCTTTCATAGGAGCAAAGTCATAAATGGGTGTTAACCTTATTCCCTTTTCATCTCTGTAGAATGAAGTATTTCGTCCGTGGTTATCGCTATTGCCAAATGCAATATTTAATAAATCACGGCGAACCCATTCAATTATAAATGCCTCAACATCAAAGGGTAGGTTCTTCTCCTTGACAGTATTACTTTCTGTGATCAGGTCAATCAACTCACGTATTGTCTCGCCATGATCTAAAATAGTAGCTGGCGGTTTTTTTAGCATTGAGTACACAGACTCCATGCCATAACGTTTGGTCGTCCCATCTACTTGAGTCTCTATATCGAACCTTGGCAACCAAAGTGAATGATAGTTTTCACCTTTTTCTAGTTTCATGTCTACTACAGGTATAGTACTAAAACCCATATCTGTTAACTCATGGTAATAGTGGTACTCGGCAACTAGCACCGCATCATTAACTCCCCTTCTGTTTCCTCTTGGGAATTTAACGAGGTAATACATATCATCGATATTTGTATTGTCTTGATAGGTATCTATCCACACAACATCGTCTTTGCTGCGCCTTAGTAGTAGCTTGGGTGCTTCTCCACCGGCTCCAGTAGCTCCACCAGCTGCTGCCCCCCGAGTTTGTGCGTAACTCAAAAAGTCTACGGCTCTATTTGCTACCTCTGAAACTTTAAAGTATTGCGTAGGAACTTTATTAACCGCTTCGATAGATTCTTTGATGCGCAAATTCCCAATGGGAGAAATGGTGCCATATGCTAGCAACACAAACTTTTGTTGATTGACTGACATCCCCTCTGTATCTATTTGCGTTAGCCAGTACTTACGGCTTGATCCACTAGGTATTATGTCGTCAATGAACTTCAACCAACCTTGCTGTCCACTGTCATCAAAAAAGAGTTCAACAGGGTGATTTATAGATACTGCATGGTGATCATCCGCAAAAAGATTATGAATTGTATAGTCCGATTCATAATCAACTTCGGTAGCATCAAACGTGTAGTCAGCATTCCTCGGGAATGTAATCTTCGCAATATCCTTCCATGAATTATCAATGAAAGCTTGTACAGTTAGTTCATTTAAATTTTCAAAATTAATCGCTTCCATTGAACACTCTTTTTATATTTAATGAATATTATTGTACTCAAAAATACGCAAATCATCAAATAAAGTGCCTTATAGTACTCAATAAATATTGCGTTCTTCAATTATCAAGTACTATTCGACTCATTGGTTTTTTTTATTCTTGAAGTAAGTTTGGATCATTAGAAGATTATTGCGTTGTTCATAAATGCGTCCGATAATACTCAATAACTACTATAGTCGCTTACTATTGAGCTTTATAGTACTCAATGACTAGTGCGACTGCTATATATTGAGTATTACACAACTCAATGTCGACTTATGGCGCTTAAGCATGTGGTGCATGAATTAGATAATTGATGAAACTTGGTTAACTTTCACAAACATGCCAACTCGGCACGCAATCGTAGCAATTGAGACATAGCAACAGTCCCTTAACATCCATCAAATAAGCACATTTCTTGCAGAAAGTGGTGCTGTCGCTCATAGAATAATAGCATTCGTTATCTTTGATAGACTCAATAACCGCTTGTTTGCCATAACGATCCTTAATTGCTTGCTCATCAAACTTTACGGAAGCCTTGTGACGCAAAGCCTACTTAATCTTAGATATTTTCTTTTTGGCAACGCCAGTATGCTCCAATTTCATTAATGGTGTTTTGAATGAATTTCGGCAAGGCCAAATGACTCGACCGCATCTGGATTTCGTAGCCAGACAATCCCACTGCTAGCCCCCCAAGCTCAGATAGAACGCCAAACAACAAACTGTACATTGAACACTTTATTTATGAAAAATAAATTCGACCTGCACTTGCGAATGCTAAATGAATATATTACCTTTTTTAAAAAAACTAAGGCTAAATATAAATATGACAAAATATTTTGTAGAAAATTCAACGATAATAGAGTTCGTAAGTCGCATGCACAAAATTTTGTAGACGAGAAATTTGGCGATGACGGCTATCTTAACGATGAACATCGAACTTCTTACACAGAAGTGTAGTGGGTAAGTAATTCTGACCACTAAGCTAGAGTCAAAGTAGTCCTTTTTCTATGGCGCTTTGTGCCATTTTCCGCCTTAGAAAAGTTGCCCCAAAGTACTCCTATTACGACTTAGAAACCTACAAATTTGTGACTAAAATAAGCGGGCCATAACAGGTCGTACTATGCTTGTAGTGGTACAGAAAATTTGGCCACATGTTTAAAGGTGTCAGTAAAAATACTCTAAGGCGCATATGTCCCAATATACGCTAAGTGAGATAAACAAAAAGCAATACCACAAGTAATACCAAATTATTTTCAATAATTATAAATACTAAATAACAACAAGTTACAGCCCAACCCACCATTCCCCATCGTATAACCAACGGCATTGCGTTTTTTTATGTCCGTAATTTGTGCTGTTTGTACTAAATTAAGGTACTAAACATCCCTTCCGTGAGTCCGTCAGAATTATTTATAAAATTTTAGCGCTAGATTTTTTGCAGGGTACGGTCATTCGATAACTTAACCTGGGCGGTAAACAATGATGAGATATCAATACGTTATAGTTGTGCATAAACACAGCACATATCATATACTGGGGAGGTCAGTCAGTGAGGTATCTAATGAGAGTTCTTTGTCCGGAATGCGGTGAGAAAAGCAGTATCTAGAAGTCCAACAGAATATCGTTAGGGTATTCAGATTTATATTGTAGTTGTAGTTCTCCTAAGTGCGGTTACTCGTTCGTAATGAACCTGTCGTTCAGTCATACATTAAGCCCGTCTGCTAAGACGTCTACTCAGTTAGCCTTTGAGTTATTAAAAGCGCTAGGGCCCAGCCAACAACAAGAGCTAAAAGCACAACTTGCTTTGTTGTAAGAAAAAGCTCACATCCATGTGGACATTAAATTGTAATCCCTATCTGCACATTGCTAATATAATATCAATTATCTGATATTAATAATGTGCCCAATCAATAAAATTGTAGTCTCATCAATCTGTGGATTTAATTTAAGCAATGTATCTAGTGAAATATTCTGCTCTTTTGCGATACTAAGTAACGTGTCATTTTCTTGAATTGAATAACGGCTAATATCTGCCATAGCTCGTTTAGCCAACCCCTTTTGATTCATCTCTAATGTTCTAACAGCACTATACGTGTCCCGATTACTATTTATTTGATGTAGTAACTCAGTTTCTAATTTATCTACTTTTTCTTCTAGTGCCCCTATTTGTACTGCCTGTTGTTTTTGTTGTTCAATGCTCTCTCTATTTGATGAACAACCTGAAAGAAGAATGACAGTCACTGTAGCAAATGCCAATTTAGTCGAAGTTAGTTTAGTAATATTCTTCATACAAGACACCTATAATTAAATACAAAACTGATGATAAAATGATTGCCAGCCAAAAATGTAATGCTAAATCAAAACTTGAAGAGAAAATAGCTTTTTTAGGCTAAATGTACAATTTAACTAGGCCGTGTTGATCTTTCGAGTGTAATTTTTAAACAGTATGGCAAGGCGCTATAATTTATTTCGCCAAAAACTAACCGCAGCACCAAACCATGCCTAGATTAATGTTAACCGATAAACGATGGGAAGTGCTACTGCATTTGATGAAATGCACTGGTCGTATTTACAATAAACCAGAGCATAGAAATACTTTTGAGGGGATATTATATCGACTAAGAACTGGAATCCCCTAGCGAGATTTACCCAAAGAATTTGGTGGCTGGAGTACCTTTAACCGTAAATTTATTGATGATGTACTTGGCGTAAATGCAAAAGATACATTCATGATACCGGTCAAAGGCGACTGCATGTACCCTACTCTGAAAAACCAAGCTATTGTTATGGTAAATCGAATTCAAGATTTCTCTGGTGATGGAATTTACGTATTTAGGTTTAACAACCGGTTAATGGTAAAACGTCTGCAGTTTTCAAAAACAGATTAATCACTTAAGATCGTGTCCGATTTTTGGGGCCATTTATCTTTTAAATTTGTAACAACTTTCCTCAAAATATCCCCTCGCTGACCACCGAGTAATAGAACTAAATAACGATTAGCCCTATTACTGCTATTAAAATAAATATTATTTATTCTTCTGCTGAGCACACTTAGCTTTTTTATTCTGCATTTTCTGCTGGCGCTGTTCAAATAGAAGATCCATCTTCGCCTGCTGCTCCGGCATCAAAGACTGATAGACCTCATGGGTCATTTTCATATTATTTAACCTCTTATCTTTTCTTAGGGTCTTTGTATTTGTCTCTTCTATGAAAGTAATCGCCTGCGCTTCATTAAAGTCAGATGCTTTCATAATTGCCATCTTACGCTCATGATAAGTACCTTTCTCACTGCGGTAACTCTGCATAATAGATTTAATATCAGCCTGTTGCTCTGAGGTCAGTTCCACTTGTTTAAGCATGCTTTTGAACGACATAGCGTTATGCCCTTTTTTACAATCAGACTTAGCATAAGCGGTAGAAAAGGTAAGAGGAAGGATCACACTTGCCAGCAACACATTTTTCAATAAAGAATTCATAATATTTCCAAATAATCAATAGTTTACTCAAATTAGTAATTTAATGATTATAAAGCAGTATATGCAGCGCAACGTAAGCTATAGGCAATGTTATGTAAAAGAAGCGTAAGTATTGTTACAACACATTTTGTACCCGCGTACTAGAATAGATAATAGTTCACTCTAATCTCTTTTCCTGAATTTGATTAGCTAGTTTTCTGCTTTTTCTTGTGGCTTTTATACGTTTCCAGCAGATATGAAAATACTTTTTTAGCCATTTTCATATCTACCTTCTTCATTAAAGCGATGATTTTATTCTTTTTGTCTTCTGTTAATTTCATTCTTTTAAGCATAGCCAGCCCTTTATTTGGTAGTTAATCCGGTTTGGCACACCTAACTAAAACAAGTTCAACAAATAAAGGTTTAAATAGTGTAAATTATATAATTCTAGATTCCACAATAACACCAGCCAACTTTATAGCTTCCAGCCGAACAGCCCCGCTTACAGTTACTTGTGCATTCTCCATTTTTCATCAACAACGGCATTGGCAATGGCTTCTGAAAATTTACTCTCCATCGTAAATACCCCTTCAAGTATAAAGCCCAGGGCTTTTTACTCAGTTTCTAATTTTTCTTTTATTGATGATTTACTAGGCGCCATTTGATTTCCCTGCAAAAACGCGAGTTGATACATCCACATGCGGTGAACCGGTAAACGGACAAATATTTACCCCAGCGCAACTGGCACGACTATGAATCCGAAACAACAATCTATTAGTATCAAAAGATTTCCAAACACAAAAGCAACAGCCTGAACAGTTAGCGGTACAACCATCTAATGCCAATCCGCCTAAGCATCTGGTCATTTTTCTGGTTAAAATAACTGTTGCACTCAATCGCAATAGCCAGCTTACTCAATAGCGCGCCTTGACCTTAACTATTTTTCCTACGCAAACTCTGATCACTTTATTAAGCGAAATAGTATATGAAGTCTGCAAAGTAAAATCATAAAAGCTTCAATAAATTGAAACTGCATGTCACGATTAACTTGCTCTTAGGTTTTGTTACTCATCGTTTAAAAAAGACATGAAATGCAAATTGGCAGGTGATGAACTCAAACTAGTTTAAGTCCATCACTGATAGGAGTTAAGGCAATATCAACTTAATTAACCTTAGCTATATTTATTACTATTAAATTTCAAATCCCATTAATAGTTAGCTAGTCGGTTCACTGACTGCTTGTGCCTTCTCTAAGGCTGCTTTAACACTTTTTACATCAAACCCGCGAATAACTGATGTGTTTTCCGCTGTTGGATTATCAATTGGCATTACAACGACTGCAGGAGTACCTTGAAAACCAAGTTCAGAAAATAGATTCAAGTTTTCCATAACAGCTTTGCTGTCATTTTGAGGCAGATCAGAAAGCGCAAAACCCGACACTTCAACTAGCTTTTCAATATCCGCCACCGTTAATTGAGAACCGCTTGACGCTTTTTCAAATACAGCATTGTGGTACTTTTCATACGCTTCACTTCCACCTTGTGAAAAGACCTTTTCGCCCATCTGAGCGGCATAACCAGAAGCCTCAGAGCGCTGTGCAAATATCGGAGTCTCCTTCATTACAAATTTAACATCTGGATTTGAAATCTCTAGTTCAGACATTACCGGCGAAAGCCTTTGACAATAGCCACATTGGTAATCAAAGAATTGAATGACTGCGACTTTGCCGTCAGCATTACCTAGGTAAGGAGTGTTGCTATTCAGCAGCTGTTCTTTATGCAACAAGGCCTTTTCGACCATAGAGGCTCCCATTTCCTTCATCTCTTTCGCTTTCAAGGCATTACTAACTTCAATCAAAACTTCAGGGTTTTTTATAAGATAATCAGTTGCAATTTTGCCAATTTCTTCATCAGAAGGACCAAACATCCCCGCGTGTACAGTTGTTGTCACCATAGAAGCAGCAAGCGCTGTGCATAATACTAATTTTTTCATTTTTTATACCCTTTGACTTATGTAAGTTAAATAGAGTATCTGTGATATAAAAAGTTCAACTTAATACCCAAATATATATATAAATGAGGTGAATTCACTATTTTAGGCTGTTATCAAATACTAGAAAATGGTTCGGTCCTAGGTTGAGTCTACATTTCCATCCAGTAACACCCACGAATAAAGTAGTACATTTGATAGTGTCGCAACATAAACCCCAAACTGCTTATAGCCCCCCACCTACATGTCCTTTAATCAATAGGTAACATGAAACGCCCGATCTGACGGCAATAAAATAGAAACAGTCTTTTTTATTCGATTATTTTCACCTAAGGAGGATATAGAATTGTTCTATCTTCAGTCGCCATAAAAAACAAACACCATGATTTATATTTTATTAACACTCAATAAAGCATTTAATTTTGGCTAGTTGAATTAAAAAACAACAGGATCAAGCCTTGTCTTTGCTCTAAAAGGTAAAACGCAAGACTTGAACCCATTTATATTATTCTTAAATGATCTCAATTTAGTTATGGTGCTTACTAGTGATGTTTTACAAACTATTTGATATCGCTGTTGAAATATTTTTTAGCACGTTCAACTTCAGATTTTGTTGGCGTATATGTAACCCAGTCAGCTTTATCCTTATTTTTATAGCGAATAACACCTGCATCAACATCAAATTGATAGTGCGGGTATACTTCACGCAAGTTAAAAAACATTGCAGGTGCAAAAAACAAGATATCTGCAGCAAGGTATCCACCGTTAAACTTTAACGGCATCAAGCCATACATAGGTTCTTTTCCATCTGAGGTTGCTTTAAATACATACTGCCCAAAACTGGTCGTAGAATAACTCTGCGAAGTATTATCTATAACGCTGATCGCCTCATTCTTATTCACGTTCAATTCAACTTTATCATCCATAGCTTGAAAGGATGTTTTAGCAGAACAGGCTGACAATATACATGCAGCCCCCAGCATGCTGACAAGTTTGATCTTATTCATTATATTTTCCATTTTATAATTCACTTTTGTACTTGAGGTAGATTCATTTACAACAATTATAAGCACACAAAAATTTACATTTATTAAACAGGAAATTTTCGTATTTCCACAAGAAACCGCTTATCAAACATTTATAACAGAAACAAAACTTACATTTCTTTGTTTTTTATCAATCATCTACATTTCCAATGAAGAATAACGAATATATAAAGGCTGACAGTAAAATTTCATCAAGGAATTACAAAGTCAAAAACCGCAACAACTCTATAAAACCCAAGTGCTCTAATTTGTTATATTTTAATGATACTGTTCAAGAAGATAACTAATAGCTGATTCTACCGATGCGACATGAGGATCAATCCCATCTGGTGTTCGAGTTGGAGTCATTGATTTTACAAAACTGCGTTTTCCATTGATTTCAGCGTCAATATAGGTAACAAATACACTAGCTTCATTCGGGTTTTCATCTTTTGTATATGTAACTCGTAAATATTCATCAGCAAGCATTGCTTCAAACTCTTCTTTATTTACAAGTGAGTTAATACTGTTAACAGTACCATCTTCCATTGCTCCTGCTATTGCTCCCCCTACCGCTCCCCCAAATAATCCGCCTAGTGAAACACCTCTAAGTTCAGACTGAAGATTCAGATATACAACCATATGATAAACAACCACCTCTGGATTATTACCTTCAGAGCTTAACTTTTCATAAGCTCTGTGTTGTAACAACCTTACAGGAGCAGGCTCTACTAAATCATCCCCTCTACGATAAAGGGCATATGCATCACTTGTGATGAATAAGCTAAATATTTCATTTTCTTTCTCATTTGCAGGCCGTAAATCAACGAAATTTACTGATTCAGATTCAGCAATATTAGGCACTTCAACCTTGGATACATTAGAACAACCCACAATTAAGGTAGTGCAGATTATGACAAATAATTTTTTCATTTATATTTCCCTATATTTTTGGAAAGTTTCAGCAGCAAAAAAGCCCACTTCAGTTGTGGGCTTTTTTATTCTAGATATCAATAAATCATTTCAAATTTATCGCATCTATTCCTCCATTACTCCATTGAAATCTATCTGAAGTACTTGTGTTAATATATAGTACCCCATTCTTTGATAACGCTAATTTTCCGGGTTTTATATAACTCCACACTGTTTTGTGCGTGTTTATATCAACGGCATAAAGCCGTTTAGTTGTGCTGACAAATACAATGTTGTCCGTTGCAATCATATTACCGAAGAAACCACTTAGTTCGGCCATTTCTGGAGGTGTCCACGTCCATAAAATGTCCCCTGTAAATTCATCGCGAGCTTCTAATTGAAAAGTTAAACTGTTCCTCGTATATAGAACATTATTTACAAGTACTGGGTTTGTTTCAAAAGCACCAGATACAGCCCAGTTAACATTCAAGTTTTTCATATTAAAACTTACCAGGTGATTAGTACCAGAATCAGAACCACTACCTTGCTGATAGTGGGAAGCCCGGTTAATAGAAAAAACTGTATTATCAGAGCCGATAATAGGTGCACTTGTAGTGTATTGACCATTCTCATCAGTAGGGTGATATGGGTCAGTAATCCGATTAACAATCGCACCGGTATTTTTATTGATTATCACCAATCCTGCGCGATTAGTTTCGTCACCGAAAGTGTTGCCCATGTAAACATAGGCATAATTTGCATCAACAGCTGGTGTCCAATCGAAAAAAGTACCCAAATCAGCAGACCAGAGAGTAGTTCCACTTGTTTCATTAAAACTATTCAGCCCGCCAGTCCAACCTCCATCTGCGTAGATAACACCGTTATCGATCGTTGGAGCATACTTACTTTGCGATACAGACTCAAATGCAGTGCTAAATAGCTCTGTTCCTGTCTCTGCAGCAAACCCCCACATAAACGCAGTGTCATCGGGCTTGTCACCGGCAGCAACAAAGACTTTACCATTAGATACTGCCGGCGGATTTAATACGCGGATGCTCCCAAAATCATGCTGCCATTGCACACTAGCATTTTCTTCTCTCAAGGCATGCAGCGTAGCGCTAGACTCACCCGAGCTTTCAGTCGAAAAATAGACGATACCATCAGCAACTACGGTAGGACTAATTACAGTATGTACGTCTCGGCTCCATCGCCAGCGCAAAGAAAACTTATCTACATCAAGTGTTACCGGTACATAACCTGTATGTGCTACATTTCCTTGAGATGTTTCCCAATTATTTACATTCGTCCAAGAAGCAAGGGCAGTTAAATTCGTTGTCGATAAAACTTCTATATCATAATCAATAAACGAGGTTGAATTTGCAATTGGTGAATCACAGGCTGAATCGCGACACAGCATGACTTCGAAACGTCCAGTATAAACTCCAGCAGCTAAGTCTTGTGATATATCCAAATCCATCTTATATGACATAGGGCCAATCTGAATCAGGCTCATATCTGGCTTAACTACCCCTACTTTGTCAATAACATAAACATAAACATATCCTTCGATTTTATTATTAAGATCAGCTTGAACAGAAAAGGATTGTGCATCACCCATATACGTCTTTTCCGCAATAGTGCTAGGCGTAAATGTTAAATAACCACTTCCTTCACTGCCAGAATTTGCGGTACTGCCAGAGCTTGATGCGCTATCATCACCTCCACCACCTCCACCACCTCCACCACCTCCACCACCTCCACATGCTGTTAGGTTCAACAATACAAAAAACAGCATTAAATATTTTTTCATTCTTCTATCCTTAATTAATTTTATCCATATCGACCACAGGGCGGAGCCCAAAGCAAAAACGCAGCCAAGCCTACATGTATTTGACAAAGAATATACCCAGAAACCATGAAAATATAAATATTTGCAAAGCACCTCACAATGTAAACAATTCACTTTACCCACCAACCAAAACAAAAAATAAATCAAACACTTACTACAGAACATATCACACAGAATTAGGTAATGGTTACGTAAAAACACCTTGCTTACAGCAAGGGAAATACTATAGGTACGAGAGAGGCGATGGACAACAAAATACAAATAACTCACTTATACTTCACATAAAGACATCGTAAGTTTTACGTTATTTTTGCGATAATTCCCGGCATAAAAAGCACAGCTAACAAAAACCAGATTCACTTAAACGTCCTGTTTAATGAATAGAAACACTTTGAAGAATGGGAAAATGGTAATCTGCTGTCTGAACTCAGAGCACTGAAATATAGCCAGAAGAAATCAGGCTTGTTTTTGACGAGTTAAAAGAAGGCCGTAATTATACGGCTTACCTTATATCTAACATCTGTATCTCAACAGCCTGACGATGGAGTGCCGCAGAAGCAATGACAGTAAAGTGACCAGTAGATTAAAGCTGTCACTACATTTCAAGAACAATATAATAAATTATATATTTGCCCATTAATAAAAGTCTGAAAGCTTAGATTTCATCCAGATATCGGCATCAGTAACATTATTAAAAAATTCAAATGCCTCATCAGCTTTCGCACACAAATCAGAAAGATGCAGCTTGCCAAATTCAGGTGAAGTAGAGTGAGTTAAAATAAATGCAGTTGCGATACGCCCATGTCTTTTTTCCTCTTTAATCTGCTCAACAAGTAACTCGGCAGCATCAGGAGTATGAACGGGTTCGCCATGTATAACGGCAATAATGCCCCACTTCTTCTTTTCCCGTAGTTTCAGCATCAGACGAGCATTAGCAAACGAGATTTTCATCGCTTCCTTATTCCATGGACCGTAACCTTCAACAGTTAATATATTGTTTTGCAGTTTTAACCTGAAAACGCCATGATCCTTCATGTTGACTGCTCTCCTTAGCCCCATATACAAAAAGCATCCATACTGGTTTGTATGGATGCTTTTATTAAATTACAAAGTTAAGCTTCTAATCACAACGACTAAATCGAAGCAGATAATATCTGAATTATGCTCATTCACTAGCCAGAATATTTAGCCATAAAGTCATTTGCATCTTTAACCATATTCTTACTGCCGCAGAAAAAAGGTATGCGCTGATGTAATTCTGTCGGTGTTACTTCCATGATGCGGTTATACCCGTCACTTGCCGTCCCCCCCGCCTGCTCAATCAAAAACGCCATCGGGTTACATTCGTATAATAAACGTAATTTACCTTTAGGTGCAGAAGCGGTTGAAGGGTAGAGATAGATTCCGCCGGTTAATAAATTACGGTGGAAATCGGAAGCCAGTGAACCGATATAACGTGATGTATAAGGACGGTTTGTCGGTGTATCGATCTCCTGACAGAATTTAAGATATTTTTTTACCCCGTTTGGAAATTTCAGGTAATTACCTTCATTGATAGAATAGGTACGGCCGTCTTCCGGAATTCGAATATTTTCATGAGAAAGATAAAATACGCCCAGTGACGGATCGCAGGTAAATCCGTGCACACCGTTGCCTGTTGTATAAACCAGCATGGTAGATGAACCATAGATGATATATCCGGCTGCAACCTGTTTAATACCTGGCTGCAGGAAGTCTTCTGCAGTAGCGGGATGGCCAACAGGACTAATACGTTTGTAAATTGAGAAAATTGTACCAACGGAAACGT
Source organism: Psychromonas ossibalaenae ATCC BAA-1528 (assembly GCF_000381745.1). Lineage (GTDB taxonomy): Bacteria > Pseudomonadota > Gammaproteobacteria > Enterobacterales > Psychromonadaceae > Psychromonas > Psychromonas ossibalaenae. The sequence goes on from NZ_KB907032.1 coordinate 14,689, forward strand.
TTACATCAATATTCGAAGAACCGTCCAGCGGGTCCATCAACACGACATATTTACTGTTGATACCGCGTTCACTGTCAAAAGCGATAAATTCGTCTTCTTCTTCCGATGCAATACCGCAGACTTCACCACGCGCTTCCAAGGCGGCCTTGAACGTTTCATTAGCATACAAATCCATTTTTTGCTGGACTTCACCTTGTACATTCTCAATACCGGTCGCCCCGATAATATCAACTAAGCCGGCTTTATTGATTTCCCTATTTACCACTTTAGCCGCTAAACGGATAGAACCAAGTAACAGCGTTAATTCCCCCGTAGCTTCTGGAAAGTCGCTCTGCTTTTCGATGATGTATTCACCAAGTGTGATCATGTGTGTTCCCTTTCTTATAATGAAATAGTACCTTGAACGAAATTACTCAGTTTAATAAATGCTGCCGATATAATAAGGCAGCACTATCTTTCGAAGGGTTATTCTGAATAAAAAACACACAATGATATATACCGATTTGAAAAAGCTCTGTTTACGTTTGGAAAAGATAAACATTTAGCTTAAGCCTATGATTGTTTCCCTGTGGAAACTATCTTTTAACTAGAGTACGCCTGGGTAATTTTGTAATATAAACTTTTTACCTTTGGAGCAGTTGAACTTGAAAAGTCGGGCGAATCAGATGCTTATCTTGCACATCTTAAAAATGAGCGGCAATTTCACCAAGGCAGCTGAAAGGTTAGGGGTTTCTACATCTTATGTCAGTAAACAGCTGACTCAATTGGAATCTGAACTCAAGGTTCAGCTTGTACAAAGAACCACTCGAAACCTGGCATTAACTGATGCGGGTATTGAATATGCTGAGTATTGCGCACAGTTACATTCCATTGTTCAAAATGCTGAAGCGGCAATGATGGATGCCACCGCACAGATGTCCGGCACCATACGCCTCGCGCTGCCTCGTTCTTTCGGCATACTGCATGTTATTTCGGCCTTAGATAAACTGCAGGAAAAACATCCTGAAATTAATTTTGAAATCACGCTGACTGATCGAAAAATAGATATGTTAGATGAAGATATTCATTTATGGATTACAACCTATGAGAATATTAATGAAGGTTATACAGCGCAAAGAGTTGCTGATGGTAACTTTGTACTTGCGGCTTCTCCTAAGTATCTTAAAACCCATGCAGCACCAGCACACCCGCAAGATTTATTAGATCATAATTGTGTGACTTATCACAGCAGTACACGTGACTATAGCCATTGGCCGTTTATTAAGAATAATGAACAATTAAATATCCATGTATCGGGGAACTACCGCGTTGATCTTTCTGAAGCGGTAAGGGATGCCGTTATTGCCGACCACGGTATCGGTTATATTGCGACTTACTTGTTATCAGATGAGTTTGAAACGGGGAAGCTGGTTCAGCTGCTTCCTGACTGGAAAGCAAATTTAGTAATGCCTGTTTATGCTGTTTACCCTCGTAAGAAGCACCTTCCGGAAAGACTTAATGCCGTTATCTCTTTTCTAAAAGAAAATATTGAATGCCCTCCCTACTGGGATGTTGCTTTAAACCCTTGGCTTAAAAACAGTTAATCAATATAAGGCGCAAATAATATTTTTCGTACAGCTGCAATACTTTTACAAAACCATATCTTGCGTCTTTGTTCGAGCCTACGATGAATCTCATCATTATAATCTTCGGACTTTTTACACCTTTCGTTGTTACGCTGCAGCCAAGGGCATTAAACTCTTTACGTGCACTAGTTAATCCCGCCGCATAATCAATATTTTGCAGCTGCCTTCTGTTAATTGGTTTTTAAGTTATTAAATGCATTCAGAAGTTTGTCGTAAGCCTGCTCTGTATCATCAGCGGCGTTTGTTAACTGTTCGTATAACGGCTCTTTTCCCTTTTTAAGAAAAGAGCCCTTTGCTTTTCTAATAAGTTCAGATTTAAATATAATGACCTGAGAATTAGTGTGACTGCTATGAGATAATAGAATTATCAGAAACGCATTATGGAAATAGATACATGTCACTAGCAGAGCAGATAGAAAACAAAATCAATGCAGAATTTTCCCCGTCATTTTTACAAATCGAAAACGAAAGCCATAAACACCGCAGCGGCAGCGGTTCAAGTCATTTTCGATTAGTGATTGTTTCTGAAAAGTTTATAGATTTACGCCTAATTGCACGCCACCGTTTGGTTAACAATTTACTTACTGAAGAATTAGCAGCAGATGTCCATGCCTTGGCATTACACACCTTTACCGCCGAAGAGTGGCAGTTACGCGGCGAGCAGGCTACACAGTCCCCGCGTTGTTCATAAGCAGATGCAGGTTTCTAACACTCTAAACAACTCTCCAGTGCAGACCTTGCAGTTTAATGGACACAAGTTATTTATCAAACGCGATGATCTGCTAAACCACCATTTTTCCGGTAATAAAGCGCGCAAGTTAGGTTATTTTTTAGATAACGAATTTACAGGCATTAAAAAGATAGTCGGCTATGGAAGCGTTCAGGCAAACTCTCTGTACTCCTTAGCGGCTTTAGCAAACATGAAAGGCTGGCAGCTCGATTTTTATGTACAGCGTATAGCAGACTGGATTAAAGCAAAACCGACGGGCAATTATGCGGGCGCTTTAAAGCTTGGTGCCAATATTATTGAGGTACAGGAATTATCAACAAATCTTGATGACTATATGTCGCAAAAATCGCAAAAACTCAACGCTGATACACTGTTTGTTCCTGAAGGTGGACGCTGCCGACTTGCCAGGCACGGTATTAAAAAACTGGCCGATGAACTGCTTGAATATATCAACAACCAGCACTTAGCTAACCCGGTTATTATGCTGCCTTCAGGTACGGGCACAACCGCACTGTTTCTACAGACATATCTCCCCTATAAAGTATTAACCTGCGCCTGCGTAGGTGGTGACAGTTACCTTGAAACACAATTTGCTGAGTTAGAGAGTGATAAGTCATTGTGGCCGACGATTCTTAGTACAGAAAAAAAATATCACTTTGGCAAACTCTACCTAGAGTTTTATCAAATATGGCGGCAGCTGTTAAAGCAGACCGATATTGAGTTTGATCTGCTTTATGATCCATTAGGCTGGATCACTCTGCTTAACTACCTTGATAAGCAGCAGGGGCAAGAAGATATTATCTATATTCATCAAGGCGGCTTAGTTGGAAATGAGTCGATGCTGCCGCGTTACCAGCGTAAGTATGAGTCACGCTGATCCTATCGTATTGCCCAATGTCTTTTTGTTTAGTTCAAACTAAAGCGGGCAGTTCTATCTGCGAAATTCAACTTAACCTGGCAGACCTAGACTCTAGCAATAGCGAACACTTTTTCTATAATAATTGTTCACACTGCATTGCTGCGGCAGAAGCTATCACTAGTAAGCACCATTTTGCCGTAGATGATGTTACACCGTCCAAAAAACACGAATATGATTACAAAAGCAGCAGTACAGATGGGCACTGCTGCTCTAATGGTACATTACTGTAATTTAAACTTACTTACCAAGGCATCTAATTGAGAGTTAGCTGAGGCAAGATTTTGTGTACTGTCGGCGGCAGCCTGTGCATTTACTGTCAGCTCCTGCACCATCTCATGAATATTATTCATATTACGGCTTACTTCTTCACTTACTGAGCTTTGCTCTTCAGATGCAGTGGCAATCTGCGTACTGAGGTCATTAATTTCAACAATAAAACTGGTCATTGCATCTAAACTTTCTGTTACGCGTTCAGTATTTTCTGCGGTGCGCTCACAGCTTGCTTTGGTAACATCCATAGCGGCAACTGCACCCGTCGCATCCTGACGCAGTGTTGTCAGTATTGTATTAATTTCAGCAGTACTGGTTTGAGTACGCGCAGCCAGAGAACGAACTTCATCAGCTACCACGGCAAACCCTCTGCCTTGTTCACCGGCACGAGCGGCTTCAATAGCAGCATTCAGTGCTAACAGATTCGTCTGCTCTGCAATTGAACCAATTACACTTAAGACACTGATAATCTCCTGGGTGTTTTCATTCATGGTATTAATGCTTGATGATGCAGACTGAACTTCATCCACCAGGGCAATCACACTGTTGGAAGCTTCAAGTACAGTATCTTTTGATAATAACGCCTCATCATTGGCTTTCTGCGTATTGGCAGCCGTTTCCGTTGCGCCCTGTGCAACCGTTTCTGAGGTTGCGCTCATCTCGGTAATCGCACTTACCACCTGCTCAGTTTCCGCAGCGTGCGCCATTAACGCTCTATTATTCTGTTCGGACTGAATATTAAGCTGACTGATACCTTCTGTAATATGCTTCGAGGCTTGTGAAATATCTAGAATCATCGACTGCAGGTAAATAATAAAAGTATTAACAGAGTGACCTATATCGCCCAGCTCATCATTAGAGACAATATCGATGCGCGAAGTTAAATCCGCTTCGCCCGTTGATAAAGTGTCAATACGCTCTTTGAGTATCACTAAACCTTTAACAATGGCACTGACCACCCAGATTGTTATCGCAATAAAGATAACCAGCAGCAGCAATGAGAAAGTAATCATCGAGCTGACTTTCTCTTCAAATATATCTTTCGTGACCTGTGTCAGCCCTTGCTGTACGGCAGTAATATCACTCGCATAAGCGCCGGTGACAATTGTCCAGCCCCACTCAGGAAATATATGGCGGGCATAGTTTATTTTTTTCTCAGACTGTCCGGTGGTTGGATTTTCATAAACCGTTTCAACAATAGCTTCTGCTCGGCTTCCTATACCGGCGGCAATGCTTGCGGTAGTAGAGCCGATTGTGCCGACAATGTCCGCTTTCGGATGAGCAAGAATCTTACCGTTTTTATCCTGCACCCAGAAATAGCCGTTATCTCCGTATTTAGCAACGGTGATAGACTGTAATGCGGCATCTATTTTATTCTGCTTAAGGGTGCTGATATATTCACCGCTGGCAACAACCAGGTCCAGGGGTTTAAAGTAGAAAGAAGCCGTGATCTTATCTTCGATCTTGTGGGTTGTCGGATTTAAAAATGAATATTCACTAAAGCCGATAGTGCTGTTTTTAGCTGCATTTACAACATCCCTTACAAAATATCGACCATTCGCATCTTTTTTATCGTAACCGTTTAAACCGACATTACTTAAGTTACTGCCGTAAGCTCGGCTAACCCAGGAGGTCGCATCATATGCAAAAAAATAGCGTCCGTTATCCCAGCGGTGACGATTAAGAAAAGCGTAGATACTCGCTTGTGCTTCACTTTCTGAACTGCTGTTTTCATAAATTTGTTCAATTGTGTTTCTGAAACTCGACATTTCACTTTCTAAATCGTGCTTAATATTTTCCAGCTTAGACTGCTCATAAAAATCAGATATAGAGCGCGTTACAGTATCAACCTGTCCCTGAAGATTATTATTAAGCACCTCTGCAAACTTAGTTTTTACATTACTTTCTTCAGCTTCAAGCACAGCTCTTTCTGTATTTATCAGGTAGGTAATAAAAAAACCGCCTATTAATAACAATGGAACACACATGGCGATGACAAGCTTCGCTTTTATTGTGAACTTCATAATACCCACTCATTAATTTATTTATAATTTCACCCTGTTCGGTTATTTCTCAGGGCAGGTAACCTTAATTTTAGAATTGTATGTTTTTTGTTGATGAAAAAATGTTGGCCTTTTGTTTTGATTTGTAACAGGTTGTAACCATGGCGAATACTGGGCCAACTAGTTATTTACCATAGCCAAAAAGAAAGGCGCAGTTTTATACGTAAACTACTTGAAACAGGCGAAGGGAAAGAGAATTAGCCGGGCTCATCAGCAAAGCAGTTTGAATCTATTTAACAGGGGGTCAAACAGCTCAGGGAAAACAACTATCGATTTAAACCTACCAGCGAAGTGTAAAGCGGCTGCCGCCAAGAGGAGAAGTTGTAATGGAAACTGATCCATGATGTGAATCAAGTATCCGTTTGACGATCGCCAGACCCAGTCCGTAACCTCCCGATTCCCGGCATCGGCTGGAATCAAGGCGCGCAAAAGCTTCGAAAACCCGCTCCCGTTCTGCATCAGGAATGCCTGGCCCATTGTCGTCAACATGGATTAGATAGTGCTTATCCGGATGCTCTAAGGTCACCATCACCTGACCGTTTCCATACTTTGCTGCGTTCTGTACCAGATTACTCACTGCCCGCTGTAGATATTTAGGATCAAAGCAACCTTGTGCGTTTTGCTCAACCAGAAAAGTAGACTGTAGATCAACTGAAACTTCTGCTCCAAGATCAGCCAAAACAGCCTTAAGCCAGGGAGTTATAGCCTGTTCTGGCATCTGCAGCTCCGGAGCATTCTGATCGAAACGGCCGTAAGTCAGTAATTCGCTGATCAAAAGATCCAGTTCATCAAGGTCCTGCTGGACTCCATCGACATAGCGAACCTGCTCTGTACGAGAGGTCGAGGATTCCATCATTTCCACACCAAATCGAAGCCGAGCGATAGGAGTTCGAAGTTCGTGAGAGATCGCGTTAATCAATTCTTTTTGTGAAGCAATGCCTTTGAGAGTAAAGCTAATAACCCAAATTGCGACAATAAAACTGAACACAATTAAAACCAATGAGACGATAATCATTAAGCTGGTTCTTTCCTCGAAAATCTCATTAGTTGCCTTTGTTAACCCCTCTTGTATAAAAAAAACATCACTCTCATAACTACCAGAGGCAATGGTCCATCCCCACTCCGGAAAGATTATTCGCGCATAAACCAGTTTATTTTCTGTTTTTTTGGTGGTTGGATTTTGATACTGAATTTTTACAAAGGCTTCAGGTTTATTTCTTATACCGGCTGCAATGCTTGTTGTGCTCGCAAGCTTGGTGCCGACAATTTCAGCTTTCGGGTGGGCAAGAATTTTCCCGTCTTTGTCCTGTATCCAGAAATAACCATTTTTCCCGTATTGGGCAATGCTTATGGCGTGTAATGCAGCCGCAATATTATTCTGTTTAAGGGTGCTAAGGTATTCACCTGTCGCAATAACCAGGTCTAACGGTTTAAAGTAAAACGAGGCGGTTATCTTGTCTTCAATTTTTTGGGTTGTCGGATTTAAAAAAGCATATTGACTGAAACCAATACTGTTGTTTTTAGCTGCCTCGACAACATCCCTTACAAAATATTTACCATCAGCATCTTTTTTGTCGTAACCGTTTAAACCAATGTTACTAAAGTCACTTCCGTAAGCCGGGCTAATCCATGAGGTCGCATTATAAGCAAAAAAATAACGGCCGTTATCCCAGCGGTGGTGATTAATAAAAGCATAAATGCTGGCCTCTGCTGCCCTTTTTGAATCACTAGACTCATAAATTTTTTCAATGGTACGTTTAAAAGTCTTCATCTCAACAGACAAATCCTTTTTAATACTTTCTAACTTTGACAGCTCATAATAATCGGATATCGAGCGGGTAACTGTATCTACCTGCCCCTTTAGACCATCATTGAGTAGTGCAGTCACTTTGCTTTCAACATTGCTTCGTTCGACTGCGAGTACCGAGCTTTGTGTATTTATTAGCGAGGAAATAAAAACAACGCCTATTAATAACAGCGGCACGCACAAAGCGGCGATAAGCTTCGTTTTTATCGTAAATTTCATTTGTTTAACCTTTTTATTTTGGCTGTTTCTGCGAAGTAGGTGTTATTAAATTATTATCCCCGCTATCTTCAATAATTCAATTGACTTTTTGTTTTGATTTGCAGGTAAGAGACTTTTGTCGCGGCTAATAGCGGATCAGAAAAAGTTAATTACGATGCACAACGACGCTAGTGGCTTTAGATATTCAGCCTGTACTAATAACCGCTGTACAAGGCTGAGCTTTGAGTCTCGTTGGAAGTCCGGTGAATTAGCCTCTAGGGAGAATTAAATTCCGCATCAGCAGTTATTGCCGAGTAACACAGACAATTAGTAGATATTTTATGGTTTACGCACAGTTAAAATGAGCCTGCTGCGCGTAAAACGAATAAAGAAATAACCATTTAATGTTAGTTAAGCAGCGGCTAGTTCACCCGCAGACGATGTTACGAATACTCGATCATAAGCAGACATAGTGATACCTTCTCTTGCGATGTTGTATTTCAATATTTTATTTTTTGTGGTTAGTGTTAACATTGCGTTTTCACCGGCCCAGTCATCACAATTCCAGTCATACTGTAAACCGTTATTTACCGCAGCATTAAACTCTTCCATAATTACAGAAGATGCCTTTATAGTGCGTGCCATAAAGTCATAGAAGTTTTTCTTGTTAGTATCGCTAAAGTCCCAGTCAATCCAGCTGATTTCATTGTCTTGACAATACGCGTTATTGTTACCTCGCTGGGTATGGCTGAATAAGTCTGCAAAAACGATGTGTGGTTCGCCTAGGCTATAAAGCAGTGTTGTCATCATACTACGTTTATCACGCTCTCTACGTGCCGTTGTCTGCGCTGGCGTATCACCAGGCTTATAACGCCCCCAGCTGGCGTTGTCTTCATTCTTACATCCGTCCTGGTTATCTTCTTTATTAGCAAAGTTTTGTTTTTTATCGTAGCTTACTAAATCTTGCAGAGTATAACCGTCGTGATAAGTAACGTAGTTCACAGGGCGTTTGCTTTGCCAGTTATTGAACGTGTCCTGGCTGCCGGTAATATACTTAGCGAGGTTGCCGATGCTGTCTGTGCCTTTCCAGAACTCACGAACACATTGACGGTATCGATCAGAGCACTCCTGGAAACCCGCAGGGAATCTGCCCAGCTGATATGTTTCACAATCCCACGGTTCTGCAATAAGTATAGCGCCCTGTAATTTAGGGTCGTTCTTAATGGCGGTAAGCATCTTAGAGTTAGGATTAAACCCGCCTAAACTGTCACGGCCTAATGCAGTCGCCAGGTCAAATCTAAACCCGTCTACACCGTAGTCACAATACCAGGTATGCATTGACTGTATTACTCTATCGACACAGTGTTCCAGCTGCACAGTATCGCCGCAGCCAGAGTAGTTTCTATTCCAGTGCGGGTAATACTTACGGACACTCTCCGCCACATGGTTATATACTACGTCGATAATAACTTTAATGCCGTTATCCTTTAGGATTTTAACCATCTGTTTAAATTCGCTGACAGGATCACCACCTTGCGTCGCATAACGCATTGTCGGTGTTATCCAGCATGACGGGTTATAACCCCAGTAGTTAGTTAAACCATTTTCGATAAGGTGTTGTTCTTCTTGGAACTCCATTACAGGTTGAAGCTGTAGTTTAGTTATTCCCGTTTGTTTAAAGAACTCAATCATATAATCATGACACAGACCTAAATAGGTACCGCGAAATTCTGCAGGGATATTGAAATTTAAGTAAGTAGCGCCTTTAACATGAATTTCAGTGGTTATCTCACGATTGTTAATATTCATCTTTGTATTTCTCTTTATAAATACGTTATCAAACGTACGAGGCTCCCTCCAGCTAGTCTTTACGAATGTAAAAAAACAACCACCTTATCTCATTCCCGTACCCGCATTTACCTAATATCTATCTCTATATTTAAGTAAGTGTTAACTTTGCTATCGTATATCTTTTTTTGAAGTAATCTGTTGGCCTTTTGTTGTAATTTGTAACAAGCTGTAACCATGACGAATGCTGGACCAGCTAGTTAATAGTAATTCCATTAATTTTGTGAACTTGTATTGCGCAGGAAGAATCACTCATATCGACACGTAAGTAGCGGTAAGTGGTTGTTCCGCTAACAATACTTACAACAAAGAGATGGTTGACTGTAACAAGGCTGAACAGAAACAAGTTAGAAAAGACAGCTTATAACCTGAAGATGCTATTGAGCTTAAACGCCTGCGATATGATTGAGTAAACTTGAAAATGACTGCTATCGATGTGACAAGATCTGTCAAAACATCCTCAAACCAGGGGCGATAGTCAGCTTCTGTATCTGCATATCCTGAACGTTCTGATTAAAACAGACAGAGATCAGTCGTTAGGAGGCCAGTCCCTACAGTTCATCAATGTCCTGTTGGGCTCCGTTGACATAGCTAGCGCATTAGACTATTTAATTTGTAATTCACTCACAATAAACAGAATTTCACTCCAATACTCGGATGAAAATTTACACGGCGTGTAAGGTAAGTCCAGCTCATTAAAAAACGCCTTGGCATCACCCATTGTCACTGCTATTTTACCCGTTCCGTTACAGATATCACAGTTTATACTCATTTCAGTCCCCAGAGTAGACACACAGCGAGGGCAATGGTTATTTTTTAGCGACTGTTCCTCAGCGTAGCTATCTAACGCCATCTCCTCTGCTGCAATTCGCTCAACCAGGGCCGTTTTTAAATGGCAATAGCCTTGCCCGCGCAACTCAACTGTCTTTAAATCTTGCTTCATTTTCGCTAAATTAGCTTTGCTTTTATTCGCTTCCGTCCCGAAGCGTTTATACAGTGATTTTATGTGGTTTCGCTGCGTTACCAGCGGTTGATCTAGCAAAATTGAGACAATAATAATGGTAATAATGGTTCTAATCTTTTCATTCTCAATCAGCGCATCACAACAACGCAGATAAATCATCTTATGCAATATAAATTCCGCATCATTATCACCAATATACTTAGATTTAACGATTAACAGTTCTATTTGCTCATCCGACATTGACGGCAATCCCATGTTCTCCATGCTCCATTGATAGATACCCGCTTTAAAAATCGTAACGATGTATGAAAGTGGTCCATATGAAGATTTGTACCCCTTTATAATTGTTCATTGACCCATACATAACTCAATCACGATAATGAGCAGCTGATAGTAATTAAGATCCGTTAAGTTTTGACTGCAACATTACCCCCCTATTTTGAGTAAATCTGTTGGCTTTTTGTTTTAATCTGTAACAACCTGTAACCATGCTGAATAGCGTCTCAGCAATTGTTAATTACGACGCCAAGGTTTTAGATATTTTTCCTGTATTATTAATCCCTCCATCAGTATTTGAAACTGGCAGAAGGGAAAGTTAACAAAAAAAATTTGGGGAAGGGAATGCGGCACTGCTGTCAAAACAAACAGTTAAAATGAATGATAGCTAAACACAAATAATATTAGTGTTTTGGTTATTGATTTTATAATTAGAGCAACAAATTCCTGCACTCAAGACCTTGCTTTCATCCGCTTTTCCTACGCCTAAATAGACCACTTAATTCATGGCGTTGATAGGTGACTTGAGAGGAGATAAAGCTATCCCGCATGGGGATCACTATAAAAATTGTCAGCAGCGGGGTAATAATAGTAAACAGCTAAAAGTTTAAAAAATTCTTTTCATCTCATTTACCAGGCGTCTTTTACGAACACATACCCTTGCCCCCAGAGCGTTTTGATCCGCTTCGGCACCGATGGGTCAACTTCGAGTTTTTTGCGCAATCGGGAGACTGCAATGTCGATAGAGCGATCCAGACCGTCGTAATCAATGCCTCGTATAGCAGAAAATATCATCTCTCGCTCAAGTGCCCTGCCGGCATTAGCCGCTAGAAAACAAAGCAGCTTGAATTCAGTGGTCGTCAATTCAATTAGCTCGTTGTCCAGAAAAACAGTATGGGAGGAACGGCAGATTCTCAATCCGCCGAAATTGATATCCTCACTAGGCTCAGAATGGGGTGTTGCGGTACTCTTCTTCTGGTTAATATCGTTTTCCACTCGGCGCAGTAAGGCTCGGATACGCGCCAGCAGTACCCGGGGTTCTATCGGTTTTTTTACGTAATCATCGGCTCCCAGTTCAAGACCGACGACCTGCTCCATATCATCCTCGCAAGCAGTCAGGATTAAGATCGGTCCATGATATTTAGCTCTAACGCTCTGGCAGACTGCATGACCGCCCTTGCCGGGGAGCATCAGATCCAGGATAAGCAGATCCGGGTTTTCTTTGAGGATTCGTCTGCATGCCGTGTCGCCCCGCTCTTCAATCAATACTTCAAACCCCTGCATTTGCAGATAGTCTCGGATCAACCCGGCAAGTCTTTGATCATCTTCAACCAGAAGTATCCGCAGTCTCTCTTCCATGGCTCTCTCCCTCATCCCTGTAAAAAATATTATGATTGTAAGGCTCAGCAGTTGATATTACCTAGTAAATTTTTGCAGCAATTTGTCCCCCGTAACAATCTGTCAGCACCTCCTTGCAATGAAAGGTGGTGCTGACAGCTGCGCATAGTTGAAAGCCTGCCGTGTGAGTATTCACAATTTTAGTCAGCAGATTACATGCAATTCGCTACGACAGAAGAAAGGCACCGGATATTTCCTGAGTATAACCTCGTTAACAGAAACATCACCAGATATGAGGTGATTGATAAGCAGGTTATTAAAAACTAAAGATCTGCCATTGGTGACTCCCAGCCTTTTTTGCTTTTTACTCCAGTAAACCGATACACTACAACTATTCCACTCAATTTAAGTGCTGCAGATGAAAAATAAAAAATGGCCCATTTTAATTAGCACTGTGTTAATCACAGGCAGCTTAACGAGTTATGCCTGGTTAGGAAGTTATCCGCAGTTAATAGAGCAGAAAACAGAGCTGGCTGAACAGCTTATTGAACAGCAAGTGCCCGACGAGATACAAAAAACGCGCATCACAGCCTTGCAGGAAAAGCTCTATCAAGATAAACAGAACGGTCAGCTTTGGTATCAGCTGGGCCATGCTTATCTGTTAAACGGCGAATATGAGAATGCTGTGATTGTATTTGATTATGCGATTCGTTTAACTAAACCGTTAAGCAGCGATCATTATGCCTCTAAAGCAACGGCCCTTTATTACAGTAATAAACAACAGATGACTGATCAGGTAAATGAGCAGCTCTCTCTGGCACTGGCAATTGATGAAAATAACCAGACGGCATTAATGATGTTAGCCAATGAACAGTTTATGCAGGCACGTTACCAGCAGGCAGTGACGCTTTGGGTGAGGATATTAGATTCTAATCAAGCTGATATTGACAGAGTCGGCATTATTCACCGTATCAATCAGGCTAAGCAGTTTTTGAAATAATACCAAATCCACTAATTTTCTATTCATTGATGCTTGTTAAAATGGACGCTAGCTTCGTTCTTGATTTTGTAATTAGAATAACTAGTGCCTTTTCTAAAAAGAAATGATCAGTTGACTACCAATCGGCAGGCAGCTGATCTTGCGGTATTAATACTACTGTAGAGCGTGCCTGACCCGGCTCTTTTTTAATGAGTTGTTTTGCAGCTAATCCTCGAAGCATCTGATGCGTACTTGCTGACGATACTCCGAAGTAATTTTGTATATCTACTTCAGCAGGGGGACGACCATTGATTCTGGTGTAATAAAAGATGAACGCCAGGTATTGTCCCTGCCGTTGTGTGAATTTATTTTTTGATTTGTAGTCTTCAGGGATCGACATCTTAAGCTCTTTATGATCAATTATG
>NZ_KB907033.1 GCF_000381745.1 Psychromonas ossibalaenae ATCC BAA-1528
TTGAGCTGTAAAGCGCTGACCTGACTGCCGCTCCGGCTATTCAAGGATTCTTGGCGTCTACTATCAGGTAAGCTGGTAGATCGCATTAACAAGCATCAAATCAAAACCTTAACACTGCTTCTGTGTGCTTTAAGTGCATTGATCTTAACGGTCAAATCACTTATCTAGCTGTAATCCGCTTTACCTGACTCCCAGCCACTGCTGTTTAAAGCTTTGTCTGTTAACTCTGCTTTGATCTAGCCCAAAGGACTCAACCTGCTCATTTTTACTTAGCATTAGTGTTTCAAACCAGCCATCCCATATCGACAGCGCCGAACCGAAATTTTTATCAAAATGCCTGCTCCGGGCACTATGATGTATCTGATGCTGCGCCGGGCTGATAAACAACCGTTCCCATTTTCCGAAACCTAACCACACAGGGCTATGACGTAAATTACTGCCGCAGAGGTTAAATATAAACACAAACAGATTCACACCAAGCAGATCAAAAACACTGATATTGTTTTTAAACAGATAGATGAACAGGCCGCTGATCAGAGAAGCCGTCGTTAAACTTCGCAGCGTATTAACAAGCAGCTCAACAGGATGAATACGGTACAGTGTTAACGGTGTCATAGTGGATGCACTATGGTGAACGGCATGAAAGCGCCATAGAAAAGTGATTTTATGAAACAGAAGATGCACCAGAAACTTGCTGAAATCGTGTCCCACAAATAACAGCAAAGCAAATAAACATGATAAAAACAGATCCTTGATCAAGAAAAAATTCCCGCTTCCGAATAACTCACTTAAACCGTGTTTAACCGCTAAAGCCAGACTGACCTGCAGGGTAAATAACGGCAGGATCAGCAGTTTTGTTAAACACTGATTAATAATCAGCCAGATAAGATCCATTTTACTTGAGCAGTTTAACCACAAGCTAGGGGCAAAAAGCTGCCTGTCTTTAATACAAACAGCCAGGATCAGACTACTGAGCAGGTACAGCCAGTAAATACGTTTCTGTGCATCAAAAATAAAAAACAGCGATCCCGCTGCAGTTTCAATCCATTCGAACAAAACCCGCCCTCATAAATATTATTATAAAAGTCATATTAAAACACTTGATTTTGCAAATAGTAATCAATATCATTCGCGAATACAAATAACTCTCATTTGTGCAATGACATAAATCAACAAGGATGAACTTTTAATGTTAACTAAAAAAATATTTTCTGCAGCTCTACTCTCTCTGTCAGCAGCGGCGGCATTTGCCTCTTTTGCTGACCACAGTGTCCATAAGCTTCCGGCTGCCGAAGCCGTCAGCGAAAACCAGATAAAAAACAATTACATAGGAATGGCTCAGGCCGCTTATGATGACTCATTAAGCAGTGCACAAACACTGCATAAATCTGTGCAGGAGTTATTAGCCAATCCAACAAATAAAACCTTAGCAGCAGCAAAAGAAGCCTACAAAAATGCCCGTATTCCTTATCAGCAGTCAGAAATTATGCGCTGGGATACAGATATCACCCTAACAGCAGGCCTTGATAAAGACGGCGGCCCTGCCAGTGTTGATCAGTGGGAAGGTCAAGTGAATGCCTGGCCCTTAGATGAGCAGGCCATTGATTATGTCCAGGGTAATAAAAATGCCGGTATTATCAACCAGAAAAATGCAGCGCCGATCAGCATCGATTATTTAATCGCACAAAACGGCGTCGGCGGCGAAGCAAATGTAACAACTGGGTTTCATGCGGTTGAATTTCTGCTTTGGGGACAGGATTTAAACGGTACAAAAGCCGGAGCAGGTGTCCGAGATGTTAATGATTTCCAAACAGACAGCAGCGGTAAATGCAGCGCTGCTAACTGTGACCGCCGCCGAGATTATTTACAGGCGGCAGTACAGCTGCTGATCACTGATTTAACGGTGATGAGTAATGAGTGGAGCCCGGTCTCCAGCACAACAAAAGGCACACTGGCTTATAACTTTTATCATTCCAGCGACGCCGTCCGCCAGATTATATTTGCCATGAAAAACATGGCTACGGATGAATTAGCATCAGCACGTATGAACGAAGGTCTCGAAGGGTTAGATCCAGAGCAGGAGCATGACTGTTTCAGTGATTTAAGCCACGTTGCCGTCTATTACAATTTTCAGGGCATCCGTAACGCATTTTACGGCGGTTATGAAAAAACTGACGGACAGATAATCAGCGGCGCAAGTATTGCAGATTACATCAATCAGCAAAGCCCGGCACTTTATAATGACTTTGATAAAGCTTTCAACAGCATAGAGAAAAACATGAAAATTGTTTTTAATGCCGGCGAGAAAAACAAAAATCCAATCCGTTTTGATCAGATCATCGGTCAGAAAGAAAATGCGTTGGAAAGAACAGCCGCAGTCAGCGCCGTTTATCAGTTAGTCTCATTGCAAAGCTCTTTTGACGACCTGCAGGAATTATTATCACTGCAGGCGTTAACCCTTGACGGTTCAGGTGATTAATCAATTTCTATAAACACTTTTCTACAGACAGCCGCGGCTGTCTTTTTTGCTTTTCCAGGCGGCTAAATTATGAACAAACTATTTCTTTTATTATCGCTGATCTCAACGGCAAGTTGTGCATTAGATCAGAAGCAGCACCTGTCCGCTGGTGAAACCAGTGTTAACAGCACTAAAGCTTCGGCTTTTTCGCAGCATTCGGCGAATATGAAAAATATAAAAAACATTTTAAAGTTCAACGGCGGCAACAAGTTCTTTGAAGAGCCCTGGGCACAAAGTGCCGGCTCTGTCAGTTCGCAGGACGGACTTGGTCCATTATTTAATAATAATGCCTGTCAGGACTGCCATGTCCGTGACGGCCGCGGACATGCATCAGCAGCACCGAACGGGCAGCGCGGTTCAGACTTTTCAACTATGCTGCTGCGTGTTTCAAAAAGCAGCATAAGTGAAACCCAGCAGCTAAAAATCGATAAATCACTGCTGGCTAATGTTGGTGATACCTGTATCGGCGGTCAACTGCAGCACCAGGCTAATTTCGGTATCCGTCCAGAGGCAGTTCAGCAGGTCAGTTATCAGTATCAAACCGTTACTTTTGCCGACGGTGTTACACAGGAACTGCGCAGGCCGATCTGGCATGTCAGCGCAAACGGATGCGAAATTGATGACGACAGCGTATTATCAGCCCGTATTGCCCCGCCTATGATAGGTTTAGGTCTGCTCGCTTTGATCGATGAAAAACAGATCTTAGCCCGACAAGATATTAGCGACAGCGACAATAACGGTATTTCCGGTAAAGCGAATCAGGTCTGGTCAATTCAGGATCAGCGGGTCACTTTAGGGCGTTTCGGCTGGAAGGCAGGTCAACCGACATTAAAGCAGCAGGCAGCAGGCGCCTTTTTAGGCGACATGGGCATCAGCAGTGACTTCTTTTCAGAACAGAACTGTCTGCCGCATCAGAGCGCCTGCCTTAATGCTAAAAATGGTAATGGTGATATGGTTAACCCCGATGCCGGTTATGAAGTCTCCACTAAGGTGCTGGATAAAGTGGCTTTCTATTCACATCATTTAGCAGTACCGAAACGCCGTAATGCTTATTCGCAAAAGGTATTACAGGGAAAGCAGGTTTTCATGGAACTTGGCTGTGCTCAATGTCATAGTGAAACTTATACAACCCAAAAAAGTGTTGAATTTCCAGAACTTTCGGAGCAGAAAATTTATCCCTATACCGATATGCTGCTGCACGACATGGGTAAAGATCTTAGTGATTTTGATAAGCGCAGCCAAAGTGTAAACGGCAAACTCAAGGTGGAGTTCTTAGCTCAGGCAAACGAATGGCGCACCCCGCCTCTGTGGGGAATCGGTCTGGCCAAGACAGTTGATCCGCAGGCGTCTTTTCTGCATGACGGCAGAGCTAGAACGATTTTAGAAGCCCTGTTGTGGCACGGTGGAGAAGCACAAAAAAGTAAAAATGCTCTGTTAAAAATAGATTCAGATAAACGTTCTGCTCTATTGGCCTTTCTGCAGGATTTATAAACGCCATTAATCTTTAGCGGATAAAAACTACAGCATCCAAACTTAGAGATAAGTATGGATGCTTCTTATTTAAAAACAAAAAAAATTTTCACATTTAAAATCAAACTGTTAAAGTGCCATATAAATCATTTTGTAAAAATTAGATACAAATTAAGTGATAATGGATACAATAATGTTACCGGTTACAGTAACCGGTAACATTATTGTGTATTAATCTCGACAGACTGATGCTGTTTATCTGCTGTAAAAATATAAAGCACAGCTGCAGGCGGTTTACTATTACGAAATAATTTAATAAAAACACTTCCCTGTTTGTCTGTCTCGGGGATTAATATTAAGAAATATACTGCCCGGCGGGCTTAAAGAGCACTATTTATGGCAACTATCACTGATGTCTGCAAATTATCCGGCGTATCAAAGGCGACCGTTTCCAGAGCGATTAACGGAACAGGACAGGTTAAAGAGTCGACCAGGAAAACTGTCTTTGATGCGATGAAGCAGTTAAATTTTAAACCGAACAGCTTAGCGCAAGCGTTAGCAAGCAACAGTTCCAACAGTATCGGTCTTATCATTTCTGATTTTGACGGTAACTATTTCGGCATGTTATTAAAACAAGCCGCACAAGCGGCTGAGCAGGCTGGTAAGCAGTTAATTGTGACAGACGGTCACAATGATGCTCCGCGTGAAATAGAAGCAATCAACTCTCTGGTTGACCGGCGCTGCGATGTCATTGTGCTGTACAGCCGTAAACTCTCACAGCAGGATTTTATCGATCTTAAACAGCGTATCTCTACACCGATTGTTGTTATCAACCGCAAAATGCCCGAGCACTCCTACCCGGCAGTTTGTTTTGATCAGGAGCATGCCGCCGGACTTGCAGTCAGGCAGTTACTGGCGATGAATCATACCCGCATAGCCTGCATCACCTCGGCATTTAATTCAGATACCAAACAGCTGCGTTTTAAAGCCTATCAGGATGCGCTTAATGAGCATAATATATCGTTAAATCGGGACTTGATTGCTGAAGGTAACTACACCATTGACAGCGGTTATGCGGCCTGCCGTAATATTCTGGCGACTGGAACTGCGTTTAGCGCACTGTTTGCTTTTAATGATGATATGGCTATCGGAGCAATGAAAGCATTAACGGAAGCCGGGCTGAGAATTCCCCTGGATGTATCCGTTATTGCTATTGATAATGAGCCGATCTCTGCATTTATCACCCCCGCTTTATCAACCGTTGAGCTGCCGATTGCCGCCATCACAGATAAGGCAATGAAACTAGCGCTGCAGCTGGCAGCGGGTAAAGAAGTTACAGCGGGCACCCGGGAATTTCGCGGAGAGCTTATTGTCCGGGATTCCACGGCGATTATCACTAGCCCTTTGGAAAGTATCCTGGCGAAATTTTAAGGAATTTATCTATCCGGCAGTAAGCCGGGTTAAGTAAAGGGAAGTTATGGCAACAATAAATGATGTTTGTAAATTAGCCGGCGTATCGAAAGCGACGGTATCCCGTGTTATTAATCGTACCGGGCAGGTAAAAGAATCAACCCGCAAGGTGGTTTTTGATGCGATGGAGCAGTTGAATTTTAAACCCAACAGTCTAGCGCAGGCATTAGCGAGTAACAGCTCGAACAGTATCGGTCTGATAGTTTCAACCTTTCACGGTAATTACTTCGGCGCATTATTAAAACAAGCGGCTATGCTGGCAGAGCAGGCAGGTAAACAGCTGCTTGTTACTGACGGTCACAATGATCCACTGCTTGAGATCGAAGCCGTTGACTCACTGGTTGCGCGGCGCTGCGATGTCATTGTTTTATACAGCCGTCATATGTCCGAGCAGGACTTTATAGCCCTTAAACAAAGAATTTCTATTCCTATCGTTATGATCAACCGGCAGTTACAGGATAAATCCTGCTATGCTGTGTGCTTTGATCAGCTGCATGCGACTCAGCTGGCGGTAAATCAGTTACTGGACATGAACCATAAACAGATTGCCTGTATTACTTCCCCGCTTGACTCGCCAACCGGCCTTCTGCGTTTACAGGGTTACCAGGACTGCATTGCGCAACACCATATCCCGACCAATCCGGCACTGATTGCCGAAGGCGGCAATACGATTGAAAGCGGTTATCAGGCCTGTCAGAAAATACTGCTCACAGGTGCCCCCTTCAGTGCGCTTTTTGCCTGTAATGACAATATGGCAATCGGCGCGATGAAAGCATTGACAGAAGCAGGATTGAAAATTCCTGATGATATTTCAGTCATATCCATTGATAATGAAGCCGCTTCTGCCTTTTTAACGCCGCCGTTATCTACTGTTGAACTGCCGATAGAGGCAATCACGGACAGCGCAATAAAAACAGCACTGGCGCTGGCTGACGGCCAAAAAGTACAAGCAGGGACTAAAGAGTTTCGCGGTAAACTTATTGTTCGTGATTCAACCGCTTATCTACGGAAAAAATAAAACCGCTCAAACAAGAACAGTTTTTTGCTATAATCACCTGTGATGCTGACGGCTCGGTCGCCAAACTAAACCCGCCGGCATCAATTCTGAAGCCTGTTAATGATTAACCTCATTAATAGGCTTTTTTACCACCAGGACTCAAACATTGCACCAAGAGCAAACGTATCCTGCTTTGCTTCATAGCTTGTTGAAGTTACCTGATTATCCGCTTCGCCTACCATTGCATAAAAACGCAGCATAGGACGCGCACCATCAAAAGCATTGATGCTGATATTCTGTGAAAGTGTCACTTTCCAGGCGCTGTTTTCAGCATCATTATCGTAATCTACCAGTGAATAACCCGCTTCCAGCCATGTTGAGTGCACACTGTTCCAGTTGTACATAGGTCTGACTATCGCGCTGTAGTTAGTGCGGTCTTGTGAATTATCCTGAGCATTACTCAAGTTATGGTAAGCACCTAAATACTCAACCACTACATTCTCAGAGAAATTCACACTACCCGTTAGACCTGTATAGATGGCGGTCTGATCAGCCGTTTTAGTAAATACCGAAGCATCCGAGTTATCTGAATAACGCACAACAAACTGATTCGAACCCTTTGACCAGGTATTGTCTAATACAGCGGCTACCTGATAAGCAGTATCATTTTCTACATCTGTTTTATTACCGTTTTCATCATACTGGTCACTAGCAAAACCATAGTTAGCAAGCAGGCTTAATGATAGAGAATCACTGAAATCCATGCCGTGCAGCTTTGATGTTACGGCATAGTTACCGCTGTCAGCAGGGGAACTGCCTTCAACCTGCGCCACCGCAGAAATGTCAAATTTAAGACCGCCGAACTCCAGGTTATAAATACCCGCGCCCTGCCCGTCGTGAGTCATCCAGTAATGATCGTTAAGAGCATGCTGGTAACGCTGGTGAAAATCTCGGCCGGCCCATAAGTAAGCATTAGGCTGAGATTCAAAAATATTTGTCACACCTGCGTAGAATTTTTTCAGACCTATCTCATCCCCCCAGTGTTCCAGCATCACAACCACATCCCAGATAGCGCCGTCGTCAGATTGAAAACCTTTAGCAAACTGGAACTCACCGCCGTTGCCTTCATTACCTAAACGACCGGCAGCATTGCCCGCTAGCTGGCCCTCAGCACTGACAAATTCATAGAGATCATCTGAATAATGCGCACCGTAACGGGCATAACCAGAGAACACAATGCCTTCAGGCACGACAGTTTCAGGCGTCAATACAATAGGCTGCTTGTCTTCAACCTGTTTTTGTAAATCTGCATTAATAACCTCAGCTGAAGCGGATGCTGCAGAGAAAACAGCGACTAAAGCAGCTGCTGTTGGTAGTAATTTAAATTTCATCTTTCTTCCTTTATTAAACATGAGTAAAAATATTATTGTCAGAGGTGCCTGACTTCTTGCCAAAGTCTGCCTTCCCCGCTTTTATGCATGTCAAATTCGTTTAAAAAAACAACGTTTTCAACAAAATTCACGCCAAAAACTTGAATTTTTCGCGTAAAAATTCCCTCGCGGATCGAATTTTCGATACGAATAAATATGGTGCCTTAACAACCGAAAAATATGGCTGTTAAAAAACGGAGCCGTATACCTGTCGATACAGGCTCCGAATACTTACTAAAATGTTTGAAAAAGTATCTGATCTTTTATGCTGGTTAAAACGGACCATTTACTTAAACAGTCTGCTGTTATTTCCCTTGAATGAGCCGATGGATGTCGATCATCTCTTCGATCATATCTTTAGCCAGCATGGCGGTCATAATATGGTCCTGGGCATGCACCATGATTAGATTAACCGGTACTTTCCCCTCTCCCTCATCGAGACCTATCAGTGCAGTCTGTACTTTATGAGCTCGTTTCGATGCCTGCAGCGATTGTGCTAGAAAACCATCTACTTCATCCCATTTCCCTGCTTTGGCCGCCTGCAGCGCTTCCATCGCACAGGACTTTGACTCACCAGCGTTAATAATCAGTTCCATTACTGTACTTTCTAGTTCTTCACCTGAAATCATCTTCTCTGCCTTAAATTTTTATATTATGAATGACGACTCTCTGTCATGGTTAAATAATGGTAAACAGCACCGATAATGCCGGAATCATTATTAAAGCGGCTGCTTTCTATGCTGACAAAATCATTAACAGTGAACTGCTGAATCGCATTTTGAGAATCAATAATTTCTTGAAATTTTCTCTTTATTTCCGGAAAAATTTCATAACGTTCACTAATCGCACCGCCAATAATAATTTTTTGCGGATTTAAAATAAAAGTTAAGTTATATAAACCCAATGCAATACTCTGATAAAAATGCTCAATAACGCTTTTCGCTGTTTCATTTCCATTCTCAGCTAAACGATAAATATCTTCACCAGAGATTTCATCAATATCCAGAATACCTTCGGCATCGCAATACCTTCGACGCAGTCCTTCTTTCACCGATGCACAAAAGCTCATACTGGCATTTTGTTTATCGTTAGAGGTGAACACATTGTCTAACATCATAAAGCCAAACTCACCGGCCATATAATTATGTCCTCTACACAACTGGTTATTAATGCAGATCGCTCCGCCAATTCCGGTGCCGATAGTGATGCAGATAAAATTAGCCGTATCCTGCGCATTTCCGCGCCATTTCTCGGCAAGCGCAACACAATTGACATCATTTTCCAACTCAACGGGCAGAGACAGTTTTTCGGCTATCATCTGCTTAAAGTTAATGCCGTAAAAGTCATCAATCGCACCTGCAGTCTGCAGATAGCCGCTATCGACGTTAACAAATCCCGGCATAGAGAAAGCAACGCCCTTTAAGTCATACAAAGCGCCGTATTTTTCTTTAATCTTAACAATATTTGCAATGATACTTTCACCGCAGGCGGTTGTGCTGACTTTACCCTTTTCTAAAATATTGGCGTTGTCATCCAGTACACCAAATTTTATATTGGTGCCGCCGATATCAAAAGCTAAGTAATATTTCATGCTGTTTACTACTATCTATTAAGGTTGATTTAACGTGCTAAGCTCTCACCGCGAGTGTCAATAATCTCTTTGTACCAATGGAATGATGCTTTCTTCTTACGTGCTAGACCATTTTGATGATCAACATAAATAAAGCCGTACTGTTTCTTATAACCGTTTAACCAGCTTAATAAATCAATCGCAGACCATGAGTAAAATCCTTTAATATGCACGCCGCGATCAATCGCTTCTTTCACTGCACACAAATGATCATTAAGGAAGTTAATTCGCGGAATATCACAAACTGCACCTTCGATAATCGGATCTTCATCACCTAAGCCGTTCTCTGTAATGTAAAGTTTGATTTGTCCGTACTGGTCCTTGAGCATAACCAAACCGTCAACAAAACCTGTTGGAGAAATCTCCCAGTCCCATTTAGTGTATTTTTTATCATCCATTTTGACCGTTCTAAAAACATGATCAAAACTAGGATTACCCGGTGAACCTGTAGAGTTTTCTAGTGAATGTTCCACCTGTTCAACCGGCTGCTCAATCTTCTCAACACGCATCGGCTGATAATAATTAAGACCCATAAAATCATTTAGCGGAGCGGCTTGCTTAATCACTGCCAGCTCTTCTAATGTCCAGTCCGGCAGCAGGCCGCTTTCTTCTAATTGTTTAACCACATATTCTGGGTATTCACCCTTAAGAATCGGGTCATAGAACCAATTTACGCCAAACTGATTAGCATGTTCAGCTGCAAACTCATTTGCAGGTGAATCATCAACTGCAAATGCCGGCGAAAATACATGACTTAAGCCTATTTCTCCGAACTGATTCAGCTTTTTATACTCGATAATGGTACGCGCATGAGCATAAAACACATTATGAGTTACTTGGAAATATTTCTTCGGATCGTTCTGAATACCCGGTGGATGTGCGCCTGACATATAACCTAATGCCGCAAATACCACGGTTTCATTAAATGTAATGAAGTTCTTAACCCGATCCCCAAACTCGTTAAAACAAAGTTTCGCGTATTCAACATATGCATCCGCCGTATTTTTATTTAACCATGCACCTTCTTTTTCCAACGGTAGAGGCAGATCCCAGTGATATAAAGTAACAAAAGGAACAATACCGTACTTCAAACATTCATCAATTAAGTTATTATAAAAGTCGATACCTTTTTGATTAATTTCGCCGCTGCCATTCGGGAAAATACGTGCCCATGAAATAGAAAAGCGGTAAGACTCAAGACCCATTTCAGCCATTAATGCGATGTCTTCTTTGTAACGATTATAATGATCAACCGCTACATCTCCGTTTGTACCTTCAAAGGTTTTACCTGGAATTTTTGTAAATTCATCCCAGTTGGTAGGCCCTTTACCGTCTTGATCCCAAGCACCTTCTACCTGATAAGCAGCACTGGCGGCACCGAATAAAAAATCATTTGCAAACTTCATCTATTAACCCTTGTAGATATTATCGCCGTTTTAACGGCTGTTATTAAAACAAATTTATTGCCGCCTGAACTGAGACTCTGTCCGGACGGCACCTGCAGCTGTTAAGCCAGCATCTTTAATGCGTCCTGCAGAATTTTTTCTCCTTTCATCATGCCGTAGTCCATCATATCGATAACCTCAACACGCTTGCCTTGCGGGTCTGCCAGCTTCTGCAGTTCAGCTTTCTTAAAGCGAATCTGCGGGCCTAACAGGAACAGATCATATTCACTTAAATATTCCTGAATAGTTTCAACACCGTGTGCTTCAATATGGACATCTAAGCCTTTCTGCTGTGCACTTTCGCGCATTTTTTTAACCACCATCGACGTTGACATACCCGCTGCACATAACAATAAAATCTTTTTCATAATAATTTCTCGCTTGTTTTAATTAATATATTTTCTGAATCACTTTTTATTCACTTAACTAGTCACCGGCTGAGCGCCTGACTGTTCTTCCTGCTGTCTTTGTTCTTCCTGCCTTTTTGCCTGATGTTCTTCAGCAGCGTTTAACTTATCCTGATATTTAAAGAACGGGAAGTAGACACAAATTGTCATTATCAAAACACCAACCTGCAGTACTGCAGCTGTCCAGCCGCCGACAATAAAGCCGCTTAACACAATAGGTGTTGTCCACGGCACCTGAATGGCTGAGAATGGCCCAACAATACCCATGTTAACCGCAGCATAAACCATACAAACAGATAGTGCAGGCGCCAGAACAAACGGGATAAACATAATCGGATTAAAGATAATCGGGGTGGCAAAAATAACCGGTTCATTAATGTTAAAAATCCCCGGAACAAATGATAAACGTCCCAGCTGCTTCATCTGCGCTGAACGGGCAAACATAACCATGCAGCAGACTAAACCAAATGTCAGACCTGATCCCCCGACGGTCAGGAATTGATCCACAAACTGATTAGTTACTATTTTTGCATTGCCGCCGGCAACAAGTGTTTCACCAGCATTTATTAGCGCCTGATTATGTAGACCATTTGCAGTTACAATCGGCCCCATAATCCCCATAACAATAACCGGACCGTGAACACCACACCACCAGAGAAGTGAAATCAATAGAGCAATACTCAATGCTCCCCAGAATGAATCGGACATATTCTGCAGCGGCGTCTGTAAAATAGTGTAAATAGTTTCAATAAAGGTCTGATCAAATCCGGCGTTAAAGAAGATAAAAGTAAGGAATGCCAGTGAGATAATAAGAAAGCCGGGAATTAGCGATTTAAATGCATTAGCAACACCTTCAGGCACACTGTCCGGCAGTTTAATAACCCAGTTTCGATTAAGTGCCATGGCATAAATTTTACCCACCACTAAACCGATAATAATAGCGGCGATCATACCTTTACCACCTAAATATTCCTTGGGTATTACGCCGCCGACTTTAGTTATTCCGTCCGGCGCCATAACAAAACCATTACTGACAATCAGCAGAGAAACAACCGCTAATACACCGGCGTTAGTCCCGACATGCCCTTCGTATTTAACATAGGTATAAGCAATACCAAAAGCACCAATCAATGCCAGAATGTCAAATGTTGCTCCGACTACCTGGAATAACGGTGTTGACCATTCTGCACCGAAAATACCGGTCATAAAATCGCCGTAGCCGTCAATAGGAATAAAAGCTAATAACAGGAAGACTGATCCGATAATGGTCAGCGGCATAGTCAGCATAAAACCTTCTTTTATGGCAACGATAGATTTTGAATTAACAACTTTTAATACTACAGCCAGAACAGCATCCAGCTTGGCCATAAAAGCAGCTTTTTTATCTGCAGTTTGCGTACTCATTCTTTACCCCTAGTTAAATTAACAAAATTATTTGTGTTGGTAATTATTCATAACATGGACCAACTGTAACCGGTTTCAGAAACCGGTTACAGTTGTTCTCGGTAATAATGTGCATAGGATCACAATATAATTTCTAATCGATATTTAATAAATAATAACTGAACACCAGAAATTAATTGAAAAACCTTAAATAACAATTAGTTACACGAACCCATGGAGGCGATCATAAACATTTAGGGGTAAGTAAAAAAGATCATAAGTAGATCCAATACAAAGCTGTCTTACTGAGGTATCGGAAAAAAGGATATTAAGAAGGTAAAACTATAAAAATAACGGAGAGATAAAACCCAACTGACAGGCATTAATAAGATAACTCCCCTTTCTACACATAAACATTCAAGGGGGAGCATTTTCAGCAGCCGTTAACTATTGCTAAAGCGGCGACTGTACTTATACCCATTATCATTCAAGATGCAAAAATCAACAAGTCGTGAAGGTCTAACAGGTAAATCTAGATAAATTCAATTCCGGCAGAACTGTTATTCCAGTTCAACGGGAGGTCTGAAGGTCAGATCATGTACCACCACATCTTGCGGATTACTTAATAGCTGACTAACCATTGCAGCAACGCTTTGCGGACTCATATACTGCGCACGCTCCTGCTCTCGAAATGTAGTATTGATACCGCCGGGATAAACACCGGTTACTTTGATTCCATGCGGCTGCGCTTCTTTCATCAATACATTGTTCAATCCGGCAAATCCTTGTTTCATTGCCGTATAAATACTCATCGAAGCATTACTTCGTTTAGCAACCGTACTGATAATATTAATAATGTAGCCCTTCTCAGCAGGCAGCATATGCTGCATTGCTTCACGGCAAAGCAGATACGGCGCACGCAGATTAACCGCGTACTGCAGTTCAAATTCATCTAGGTTTGTATCCGCAAGCTCACATTTTCGCGAGTTCATTCCGGCATTATTAATCAGCACATCTATCTTACCGAGTGCCTGTTTTGCCTGCGAAAAAAGCTCAACTACATCATCCGCCCTGCTAAGATCAAAACACTTACCTAAGCAGCCGGTTTCTAACATCAGCTCCTGCAGCTGTATTTCATCGCGCCCGGTGGCAAAAACTAAATAACCTTTGTTACACAGGTCCAAAACAAGCGCCCGGCCCAGGCCTTTCGTTGCACCAGTAATAAGTACCGTTTGATAACTCATTTTTATATTTCCTCTAAACAGCATATTGTTAAAATGGCTGATTAATCATGACCTGCATCGCTGTGCCTTCATCACCAACCGCAATATCAAAACGTACGGGAACATTAGCAGCTAATGCTCGTAGACTAAAACCAACATCATATTTCATATCAGAAAGTAATGTACCCAGCTTATATTGCTCCGCAACTCGCCCAGCCTCCACAAATAAAACAGTTTGAAACCAGTCAATTGAAAAAGGACTCCAGCCTTGATCTTTCATCGGATTAAAGGACGGGATCATACGGTATTCGACTGCTCCGTAAACAGCCGCTTTGTCATTAAAACGATTACTGTCATATGCCCGCATACGCGTCAGTCCCCCTAAACGGGCACCTTCCCACATCGGCGTCTGGTTTTTATCTAGTAAACCGCCTTCGTGCAGTGAGCCGGACTTATCCCAGGAAGGGGAATAAGCCGTCCAGAAATTAAATGCAAGTACCTGCTGACGGGTCCAGGAAAAATTATCTATTTCCAGAAAATGGCTGTAATCCAGTTCGACTGCGTTCCAGCTTTGTGTCGAGCTGCCGAGTCCAAAATCTGCAGATACTTTTCCGTTTATACGATAACCCCGGCTAGGATTAGCTGGGTAATCGGTATTATCATGCTCAATATATAAACGCATGCCATTAGTGTTTAATGACGGCTCCTGCACAAACTTATCAGCAGATAATTTGGCATAAAAAAGCTCAGTGCCGATAATAGTCTGACCGGTACTAAAGGGAGCCCCGCCACCGGCATCATCGCGGTTAACGGCAATACCACGGTTTGACTTAATCACCGGCAGCACAGTATTAGTGCTCTCTCCCCAGGGAAGAACATAACGAAAATCGATATCAGCCCAGTTATTATGACCCTGTGACTCTAAGGGCTGATAATCACCATCAAACTGTTTAGTATCATGACCGCCGTCAAGGTATAAACGCTGCTTAGGGTTATACATGCGAACACCGATCGCACTGATAAAAGTCCGCTCAGAAAAAGAGGGGTTATAACCACTGACTGCCAGCATACCGCCGACGGCGCGCTCTGTATCTGAGTCACTATAATAGGCATGTTCAACGGGCATCTCTTCACCAGCAAATACAGTCGCGGCCAGAGTCATCTGCGGCTGAATAAAACCACTGAAGATACCTACGGCACCTGCAGTAAAGCCCATACTTTCGGAGCTGAAAGCGTAAGGCAGTACAACCCAGTCTCTCTGCCTGGTGCCTGACGGATTAACTTTTTCAACAATATACTCGCTAGCGGTCGCTGAGTACTGCGCAAATATCATGCTAAAAACAGTAAAGAAAAAAATAGCAGATCGTTTAAACAAGCGCTGCATAAAATGAATACTCATAAAGTCTATAGTTGTTTATATCATCCGATAACTCTAAATGAACTATCAGGTAAAGAAAATCAGGAACAAAAATAAGGTGATATAAAAAATGAAGTTGTTTTTATTAACTTTTTGAAGCTATGTTAACAAATAGAAGGTTATAAGAATAGTAAATGCAGGTGTATAACAACTGTCAAACTGTTAAAAGCACAGAGAGATCAAAAAATTATAATGCAGGAGAGCACAAATTATAATGTTCCGGACGGTCGATCGCTGCTCAGTAGTTTGACTGCTAATAAAATTAAAACTGTGCCGGTAAGCCCTTCCATCCAGGCCATCGCAGATGCACTTTGAAACAGCTTTTTCGCAGAATTAACGGCACCAGCCAGACCGCACTGCCAGAGCATAGCAATCACAAAATGAACTGCAGCCATAGTTAATGACTGCATAAATGCAGAATGCGCGGGATCAATAAACTGCGGTAAAAATGCCAGGTAAAAAACAGCCGTTT
The DNA here is from genome assembly GCF_000381745.1 of Psychromonas ossibalaenae ATCC BAA-1528. Lineage (GTDB taxonomy): Bacteria > Pseudomonadota > Gammaproteobacteria > Enterobacterales > Psychromonadaceae > Psychromonas > Psychromonas ossibalaenae. The sequence continues at coordinate 15,863 of NZ_KB907033.1, forward strand.
TGGGATTGAGTACATTGGATAAAAAACCTTCGCGAATGGAGCGCCCAGCATTAAAGGTAACAGTATGATGAACACCTGTATCCATGCGCTTTATGCCTTTAAATGCAGCTTTAATACTGTTTAAACCCAGCCAGATTAAATAACCTGCCCCAATCCACTTTACAATCTGGAAAAACTCGGCCGACTGAAGCAAAATAGCGGAGATCCCCACGGCTGAAAATACAGCATGAACAAATAAACCTAAACAGATCCCCAGGCTGGTTATACAGCCGTCTATACCACCAGAGCGGCTGCTGTTACGTACCACCAATGCGGTATCAAGCCCAGGTGTTAACGTAAGCAGCGTAATCGCAATCAAAAACGTTTCAAAATTCAAAATATGCATTCATTCTGCCCCTAATGTATCAATTATTTAGTTATACCAATAACAAAGAACCTGAGCAAAAATAAATTAAACAGCCACGCTGTTAAAATGACCATCGCGTTTTTAGAGTTTATTTTTTAACCTCAGAGCTAACAATATTTATGTATCTACTATCGAGTGTTCATAAATCTTTGAAATGCAAATGTAAATGACATAAAAACTCTGACCTGATATAGCAGAACCCAAAAAACTAAATTTTAAGTTTTAAAATCAACAAGATAAAGTGTAAACGTTACCACTAACACAAGGCAAAAGCTTTGTTGTTTAGAATATTTAAATAATGAGATCTGTAACTAAACTGTGATCACTATTTGCAGAAAATTGCCTCTGCTTGTTTTGTAAGCTTCTAAAATTTGCATTAATCTAAGCGAATCTAAGTTGGCAAGATGCTCGTTTAGATGAACTATCAAATACTAGTGAGGACAGACGGATCTGCCTGCTTAATACTATAAATATAATAAACTTGTGCCGGAAGCTTTGCAGCGGCAGAAAAACAACTAGAAACTATGAGGTTCAATTATGAAATTAAGACTTTTAATCGCAGGTATCGCGGCAATGGCAGTAGTAGGCTGTACAACAACTACATCTACAACTAATGAAGGTGCAGAAACCGTTGCAGAGGCAAGTACAAACATTCCTGGTTTATACACTCCAGGTCCTACTGAAGCAGTTATCTATTACAAACGTGTCGACGGCCAATATGAAGATTGGGGATTACATCTTTGGAGCGGAGACGTAACACAAGAAACCAGCTGGGGATTCGCATTCCCTCTAACGGGCATTTCTGAGAAATACGGAGCTTACTATGTAGTACCTTTACAAGATGCTGACTGGGATTCTTTCAAGTTTATCGTACATCGCGGCGATTCAAAAGACCTGGGCGGTCTAGACCACTCTTTTGACCGCGCGACATTCGGTGTTGATGTATTTACTACAGAAGGCAGCTCTGAACTGGCAGCCGATCCAGCGATGTAAATAGAATGGCGGGCCAGGTTTGCCGTTTACAGGCAAAGGAAATATCTGGCCCGCAAATTTTAACAACAGCTCTCTCTTCTCTCGACATTACAAGCAGTAGATTTAAATCTGCGCCACATCTTTTACCCTCACGCAAGTGCATAAACCACACTTTTCAACTGTAAATAACCGACACTTAATAACTCGGACCCACATCACAACTAATTAGCGTTTATCTTTTTCTTTCAAACAGTTACACAACGCCATCTGACTGACTCAAGAGCGTCTAGAAGATATGTAAACGCCACTTTATAGGTGTAAAGTTGACCTTTTATCATTATCCGAAAATTACCTGCATTGTATGATTTCCACCCACACAAACCACGAGGAAATAAAATGAAAGCGATCAAGATTGCCGGCTTGTTATGCGGTGCATTAACACTATCTGCATGTAATACTGAAACAGTTTATGTTGAAGAAGAATTGATTCTGCCGGAGCATATTCCAGGTCCAGAATTGATTAGTGAATTCAGAAATATGGTTTACGTTTCAATCGGACGTTCAGAATATTACGATAGTATGCGTACTGTACTGCCTCAGCAGGTAGATGCTATCACCGATGTGCTTATTGCCTTCGCTAACCCGACTAAAAATGCCGATGGTGAACTAGAAGAATTTAATGACGAGCAGATCGAAGATATTGAATACGTTGTTGATCTATTCCGCAGAGAAAACCCAGATGCACGACTACTAATGGCCTTTGGCGGATGGCGTCATGACTCTAGTTTTGATCCGGTTTATGAAGCAGTTGCACGTGATGATGAGGCCCGCGCTGCCTTTATCGAAAACGTCATGGAGCTTGTTGAAGAGTACGACCTTGATGGTGTCGACATGGATTGGGAATACCCGCGTGTTGAGTATGCAGACGAATACGCACTATTTACTCGAGAACTTGCAAATGAGCTGCATATTCAAGGTAAATACTACACAGCAGCGGTTATCGGTGTAGAAGACAAACCAACTGACGATGGTGACGGCGCGGCTTACTTAGACAGTGTATTAGTTGATTTAGACAGCATCCATCTAATGGCTTACGATATGGAGTTTGAAAACCACTCTACATACGAGCATGCTGAAGCAGCTATCGACTACTGGGTGCATGAGCGAGGTGCAGATCCTAAGAAAGTACTACTAGGATTACCAGCATACTCTCGTCCAGGCTGGCAGGATTTCCGCTTTATCACTGCAACACCAGAGAATGGCGGATCTCCACACGGTCACCCGGATAATGCTTGTCAGGATACCTTCATCCATGAAGGTGAAATCAACTACTACAATGGTTTACCACTCATTCAAGAAAAAACCAAACTAGCTATGGATGAGGCTCTAGGGGGGGTTATGATGTGGGAAGCAGCATTAGATTCTTCAGATCCTGAACTCTCAATCATCGCAACGATTGAGAACTTTGTCAGCCAAAACGGCATAATGAACTATTGTCAGACTAATGGTCTACCATTAGCACAATAAGTTTAAAGTAACGATAATGAAAACAGCTCTCCATTTCAGGTGAGCTGTTTATTTTCTACAGTACAGATCTAACAAGCGACACTATACTACTATTCGTAATGCAATATAGGGCACAATATTAAAGACAAATATGCATATTTTAAAAACCAGCATGCCTGCATAGTGAATTGCATCGAATCTCTCTACTGACAGCTTCAACCATCTGCAGTGTACTCTATATACAAAATCATGAGCCAGTGCCAGCCACACTACCCAGAACAATAAAAACATAATATTAAACAGCGCACACCAGGCAAAAAAGTCACAGATCAATGCAGTAGCCATTATTGTTTTTCCTTTTCATAATCAGCAGCTCATTCGTATAAATCATAGTTTCTCTGCTGCAGACATACATACTTTTTCGGACGTGAATATAATACCAAATCCATTAATTATATATTCATTTACGCTTGCTAAAATGAATGCTGGCTTCGTTATTTATTTTGCAATTAGAACAACTAGTTACTGCAATCAATGCCTTACTTTCATCCATTTTTCCTTACGCCTAAATAGATCAGCTAATTAATGGAATTGGTATAAGTAAATAAAACTTATGCGTTACCAATAAGTACAGCCTGGTTATGCCTGGTTATGAATATTTTGATTCACGTTATTTCACCTCTACCGGCAGGCCTCATTTTTCTGTTCTATATTCTAAGAAGCAGATTATTAAAAGAAGTATTGACGAATTGCCTGAGGCTCAGGCTGATAGCAACACAGGCGCACTATCATTTAGCGGTTTCACCTTAAGATAAGTTTCATGAGAGGTTACAATGGAAATGCAGAATCACCCTTTATCTTCGCTGTTTGATCAATTAGGTCTGGATAGTTCTGAGCAGGATATTTTCGACTTTATTACTGAATACGGCCCCTTTCTCAGAACGGAAGAGCTGCATCATGCATGTTTCTGGAGCGAATCACAGGCAGCTTTTTTAAAAGAAGCCAAGAATGAAGATGCCGACTGGGCAGAAGTCGTTGATCAGTTAGATGCCATGCTGCGCGCTAGAGAAGACTAACCTCCCAGTTACTTTTATCTTGCTGAAAGAATCAATGCCCACGTAAGGTTATCCCCAACAAAGCTGACCTAATGTCAGATTTGTTGGGGATACAAGAACTGCACTTTTTAAAGTGACAGGCGCTTTTTATTTAATCTGCGTTTCCTGTCTAACCATTGATTTAATAATAATGATAGAACAATCAATGCTCCTCCGACCATTAAGCGCTGAATATCCGCATCGTGATTCCAAATTAGTAAATTAACTACAATACCCGCAGGAATAAGCAGATTATTCATCACCGCCAGTGCACCGATATTCACTAACGTCGCACCTTTATTCCAGGCGAAATAGCCCAGCCCGGATGCAATAGTTCCCAGGTAAATCAGCACGCTCCACTGCAGTCCGGTAGCGGGAAGTTTTTCACTGTTACCAAAAACAGCGTAACAAAGAGCAGCAACAATTAGAGCGCCGATAAAAAACCAGGCGAAAATAGTCTGTTGTTTCAACTCTCGCTTATCCAGTAGACGTTTATACGCTACCTGTCCGATCGCAAAACACAGATTAGCGGCCTGCACCAGGAAGAAACCCGTTATGAAACCCGCATCAACCCCGTTATAACGAATAGCAGCGGCACCGGCAGTTGCCAGTAAAGCGGTTAACATAAAGTCCGGATGAAACAAGCCTTCACAGGCATCATTAATCAGGGTGACATAGATAGGAGTCATGACCGTAAACAGAAGCACTTCCGGTACCGACAGAAACAAAAAAGACTGATAATAAAAAACATACATCAGACCTAATTGAACCGCCCCGATCGCCATCAGTTTCAAAGCTGTCATCGCTGAAACTTGACGAATTCGTAAGAACGGCAGAAAAACCAGCGTCGCTAAAGCGATACGCATCAATACCGAAAACCACGGATCTACCTGACCCGCTAAATAAACACCAATTAAACTAAAAGAAAAAGCCCATAACAGGGTCACTGAAAATAAATACGGCATATAAAATAACCTATTGTTAACAACTGAAAAATAGACGCTATTCTACAGAAGAAAAAGATTAATAATCACCTAGCAGCATCCCGCATAATAAATACTCTCAATAATAAATAAGGCCGGCACAATAAAAACAGGAAAGAATCAGAAAAATCGATAAGTGCCCACATAAACGGGCACTTTAATAAATAATGGGGTTAGTGCCCGGCAATAATATAAAAATAATAAATCATAGAAGCTGCAATTAGATACAGCGACCAGTGATCTTCTTTATAACGCCCGGTGGTTATCTTAAGAAAAGCATAAACCAGCATAGCAGCCGCAATACCGTTACCGGCATTAAAGCTGAATACGCTCATCACCACACAGACAAATGCCGGCAGGTACTCGGTAATATCATCGTAGTTAATTTTTTTCATCGAGCCCATCATCGCAATACCGATATACATCAATACAGGCGCGGTTGCCGCTGTCGGAATCATAGCTGCCAGAGGTGCTAAAAACAGCGTCAATGCAAAACACATTGCCGTCACCAGTGCCGTGAAACCGGTTCGCCCGCCTGCTTCAACACCTGCCGAACTCTCCACATAGGTAGTCAGCACCGGACATGAGAACAGTGCGCCGAAAGTTGTTGCGCTTGAGTCTACATGGAAGTTTTTATCAATCCCCGGCAGGTTGCCGTCTTTATCCAGATAACCCGCCTGCGCGCCTATGCCTAACATTGCCCCCAGTGTTGAGAAAAAATCAGGAATAAAAAATGCTAATAAGAACGGCAGATAAGCTGGGCTCAATGCGCCGAGAATATCGAGTTTAAAAAACATGCTGTCAATGCTGCCGGGTTTACTGACCAAGCTTTCCGGCACAGAAGTAATACCTAAAATTAACCCGATGATAGTAGTTAATAAAATGGATAAAATGATCCCGCCTCTGATTTTTCGAGAGACAAAAAACAGCACAATAAAAAAGCCTAAAATAGCGATAATCACATTCAGCGAAGCCAAATCACCAAAAATCAATACATTCTTTTTTGGATCCGCGATAATAATGCCCGCCTGTTTGAAACCGAGCAACGCAATAAACAGACCGATGCCGACCCCCACGGAAACTTTCACACTGTGCGGAATGATTCTTACCACAAACTCACGTACACCAAGAAAAGAAACCAGCATAAACAGTATGCCGCTGATAAAAACGATACCAGCAGCAATACTCAGCGGCACATCATTACCCAGAAGAGTAAACGAAAATATCGCTACACTACCGAGCCCAGGGCCTAAAACAAAAGGACGATTGGTATATAAAGCCATCGCAATGGTAGTAACCACTGTCATTAAAATAGTTACCGTAAATGCACTTTCAAAATCTAAACCGCCTTTACTTAATATACCGGGTACCACTGCTATCATATACGCCATCGTCGCAAAGGTTGTGAATCCAGCGATCACCTCAGTCGCCAGACTGGTATTATTTCCTTTAAAATCAAACCAGCCGGCTAGACTAAAATTTTCTTTGTAAGCAATAGATTTCATAAAGTTCTCTTTAGATATTGTTTAATAGTAAATTTATCTTTAACGACGGTATTCAATCAGCTGCGATGCAGCTATCTGAGGCTCTGCAGTCAATGTCTGACGCAGCATATCAAACTCGCTGCACCACGACTGCAGCCACTGCTGTTTTATCTTTTCCGGCATCCAGCAGGCATGAATACTGTTGATCATCATCTGGCGCAGGCTGCCTAAATCAAATCCAAAATCTTCAACCATTACCCGGTAACAGTTAGCACTAGTGGTATTATGAATATGCCAGTCATCGGTGCAGGGGATGATATTCATACCCGCTTTTGCCATAGTGCGGATCGGATGCTTCTCACACCAGTCTTTATGTTCCGGCCACTGCCTAAAATAATAGGTATTTGATGGAATAACCGTAAATGGTATTCCGTTCTGCGCATATTTATGCATAAGCTCGGGGTTATCAACAATGGTATATCCATGATCAATACGATCTGTCTGAATAAGCTCAATGCCGGTCTCAACATTACGCCAGTGCAGGCCAAACTCTGAGCAGTGCGCCGTTAAGCGGTAACCATGATCGGATGCAAGACGATAGGCTTTCCAGAAATGATCAACAGGGGCATCATGCTCTTTATAATCAATACCAATTCCTAATACATAATCATGCGGATAGGTCAGCATATCCCGAACCATTTCTACAGCCTGTTCAGGTGACTTCTCTCGATTGATTGACGGAATCAGACGTATCACCATGCCCGTTTCCAGCTCAACATCATCAATCGCTTTAACCAGCGCCTGATTCACAGCATGGTAAGAAATGAGCGTATCACTTGGATTCCAGAAAGTTTCAATATAGCGAACCCCGCAGGCATAAGCATCCTGAGCAACTTCAGTCAGCACCCGGTAATAATCCTGCGGTTCACGCATCAGCTGGTAAAGAAAAGTCAGCGCTTCAATACCGCCTTTTATTTTGCCCGTTTCATGTTGATGTGCACGGTAATAACATTTCGCCTCAAGTTCTGACAACTCAACATCGTATTTCTCGGCAAAGGAAAGCATAGTTTCTAAGCGCACACCACCAAGGAGATGGTAATGCAGATCAGCTTTAGGAAACTGGTGATAAAAATCATTAAGTGTAAGTGAGCGGCGGTTCACTGTCGGCCCTTAAATAGAAATAAAGCGCCACTATCCAGTGCTGCGTAGTGAATGTGAAATGCAGATAATGAAATGCCGATGCTGAATCGGCACTGACAGTCGTTATTTTGTGACATAAATAAGGGTTTCAACGGCCATTAACGGTTGAAATTTAAACCGGTTGTCCGCCGCACCAGGGGCGACTCAACTGCCAGCCCGTCTTAAGTGCATTCTCTAAAGACAACCATAACTCTTGCGCTTCCTTAGTAAGCGGTGCTGAATTGCGGTAAAGGCGAATCTGATAAGGTATGCGGTAGAGCTGCGCATCAATAGCAGTCAGCCTGCCGTCAGCCAGCTCTTCACGGATCTGAATATCAGGAACCCAGGTAATACCTTTACCCCGCAGTGCCATCTCTTTATGAATCTGGCACATTGAAGATTCAAAAACTGAATAAGTATTAAGCGCTTCAAACTGCGGATTGTGCTTTTCAATTAATTTTGCACTATATGACTCCGGGCTATAACGAATAATCGGCGTTGCACCTCCATCGCAGGGAAACATTTTATTACCCGAAGCATCTGCACAGCTAACCAGCAGAAAGTTGCCCTGCCCGATACATAAATTCTGAAAAGGCGGCTGCAGCAGAGGCAGCATTTCAAAACCGAGCAAAAACTCACACTCCCCCTGCGTTAATGCTTCTACAGCAAAATCAACACGCAGAATATCAACAGAAAACGGCGCCTGTACTTGTGAGTTCTCCGCATACTCAACAAGATCGAGCAAAGCAGGAGAAGATAGTGCGTGAGGCGTTACTATGCGAATAGGATTATGCAGAGGTTTTTCTATGCCGTTAATTAATTTCAGACCATCTTCAATCTGCGCAAGGATATTCCTGGCAACAGTGCGGAACTGACGTCCGGCAGGGGTTAAACAGACAGGGGTCTTGGAACGGTCAATTAATATTTGTCCAACGCTGTTTTCAAGCGCACGAATGTGGCGCCCAAATGCCGGCTGCGTAATATGCCGAGCTTCAGCCGCCCGAGAAAAGTTCCTCAATTCAGCTAATATCAGAAAATCCTGCAGCCACTTGGTATCAAAGCTCATCTGTTTATCTCAGTAATAGTAAGAATGACATAATACAGGAAAGCTGCAGTATATACCCGACTCTAAATCCTCCCGTCCCTACAGCTCGCGTTCTTGAATTTTACCCGTCATGGTCACGAATCTAACTTGAGATAATACCTGTGTTTCTATCTGGTTTTCCGACAGACGGGTAATACGGTATAAAACCTGCTGCAGCGAACCAATAGGAATAACCATATGCCCGCCGATGCTCAGCTGTTCAATCAGAGCCTGCGGTAATATATCGGGAGCGGCTGTTACTATAATCCGGTCAAAAGGCGCCTGTTCTGACCAGTCATTTAAACCATCTCCGCATCGGCTGTGTATATTGTGATAGTTAAGACGTTTTAGAGTCTGCCGTGCGCGTTCAGCCAGCTCCGGTACTATCTCAATGGTGTAGACCTGGTCGACTATTTCAGCCAGCACAGCTGTCTGATAACCGCAGCCCGTCCCTATTTCCAGTACTTTATGATCAGCCTGAAGCTGCAGCTGCTCGGTCATTAAGGCAACAATATAGGGCTGTGAAATGGTCTGATTTAAACCAATCGGCAGCGGAAAATCACCATAAGCTTCATCAATCAGCGGTTGACTGACAAACAGATGCCGGGGAACGGTCTTCATGGCGCATAAAACCGCTTTATTAGTGATTCCGCGTGCACTAATCTGCTGCATAACCATTAATTCACGAAGAGTTGAATAGTCCATATTATCTCGCTTAAAAATATTAATTAATCTGCTGCATACCGCCGTTATGAAAACTTTTCAGTTTCCTGATTAATTTAGAGTGATCAATACAACAATAGTTTCAAAAGGACAAAAAACAACACCTGCCGGCAATGGTTTATAAACTCTGCCGATGATAAAATTGTTGTTTAAAATCAACGGAAGATACTGATTTTTATTATGCTTAATAGGTGATAAACAAAGATGCACAGGCACCTTAAAATAGTTTGGAAAATATCAGTTAACAACTACTTAGATAGAGACAATAATGACAGACAAAACTATTCCAACAGAAATGACCTTCTTCGCACGTTTTGAAGAAGATATCCTGGCCGGTAAAAAAACAATCACACTGCGCGATGAATCTGAACGCGATTATGTTCCGGGAAGCCGAGTGAAAGTATTTACTTTAGAAGAGAAGCGTGAATTCTGCAGCCTGGACATTTTATCCGTTGAGCCGCTGCTGTTTAATGATTTAAACCAGTTTCATGCCGAGCAGGAAAACATGACCCTGCCGGTATTAAAAGACTTAATTCAGGAAATTTACCCGGGTATTAAACAGCTTTATATGGTGACTTATAAGCTGGCAGACAGCTAATCAGAACAAATATAAAACCGCGGCAACGACTTAATGCCGATCAGTTAAGAAAAATCTATTGATTTTTAACTGAATAAGATCAAAATCCGATGTTCACAAAACATCGGATTTTTTTATGCAACTATCAACAGCACTTTCCCAGGTATCACTTAATCACTTCACTGAATTTACTGGCCTTAACGAGCTATTAGCACCTGAGTTAGTTACTGAT
>NZ_KB907034.1 GCF_000381745.1 Psychromonas ossibalaenae ATCC BAA-1528
GCGCTATGCAGCTCAGCAAGATGTACTGAATTACATCACAATGTGGTACAACAGCCAACGGATGCATTCATACCTGAATTATCAAAGTCCCAATGAATTTGAGCGTATGGCTAAACCATTAAAAGAAGTAGCTTAAAGAACTTAACTAGGGTGACTGAATTAAGTTGACCAGGTCATTTATTCTTACACCCGTCTTCGTTATCTTCTTTATTAGCAAGATTTTGTTTTTCATCGTAGCTTACTAAATCTTGTAGAGTATAACCGTCGTGGTAAGTAACGTAGTTCACTGGGCGTTTGTTTTGCCTGTTATTGAATGTGTCTTGGCTACCTGTAATATACTTAGCGAGGTTGTCTATGCTGTCTGTGCCTTTCCAGAACTCACGAACACATTGACGGTAACGATCAGAACACTCCTGATAACCAGATGAGAATCTGCCCACCTAAACCATCACGACCTAATGCGGGTACTCGGCTGCAAAAACCGTTCGAGTCACACGTAAATAGTAAATTGTCATATTTTGTAACTTGTTAAAATTCAGTGTGTTGCGTGTCAATAAACGCGGCCTGGGCAGGCTTGGTTATGGTGGTAATCAAGTAATTATTAGTCGCGTTTATAAATACAATAAAAGAGAAAACTGCTAATTCTATGATTCGCAGTTAAAGTAAAAATAGTTGTAAATTATCTATCTCGTCTGATGATGTATTGAGCAAATGACTCAAGTAACTCGGTATTATAAGGCAATTGTGATAAAGCATGAAGTGCTTCTTGATAAAGGAGTTGTGCTTTTTCCATTGCCAGTTCTAAGCCCAGTAAAGCAGGGTAGGTCGATTTATTCAGACCGATGTCAGAACCCTGTGGTTTGCCAAGAGTTTTAGTATCCCCAATGACGTCTAAAATATCATCTTGAATTTGGAATGCTAAGCCAATCGACTTTGAAAAAGTATTTAATAATTGTTGATGCAAAGCAGGCAAATCAGGTTTACTTAATGCGCCTAACTCAACGGCAACTTGTATCAGTGCCCCCGTTTTTGCATTATGAATCTTTTCTAATGTTATTAAATCTACTTGTTGATTTTCAGCCGCCAAATCTAGTGCTTGCCCTGCACACATTCCATGATCGCCGGATGCTTTGGCAAGTCGATTAATCATTTTGATCTGCGTTTGGCTATCAAACGCTTGATTAGGCATTGAGATAATGTCAAAGGCTAAACTTTGCAAAGCATCTCCAGCCAAAATGGCAGTAGCTTCATCAAATTTTTTATGACAGGTTTGCTGCCCTCTGCGCAGATCATCATCGTCCATCGCGGGAAGATCATCATGAATAAGTGAGTAAGCATGAATACACTCAACGGCACAGGCAAGTGGATCGAGACTTTTTAATGTTGAACCAAGCATTTCTCCGACGGCATAAACTAAAAATGGACGGATATGTTTTCCACCTAATAATGCGCCATAACCCATTGCGTTATTGAGTGAATCAGAAATCGGATGTGCAATATTGATATACTGGTTTAATTGTTTATTTACGCGCTGTTGGTATTGATTAAGCTTATCTGCAAATTGTTTCATATGTTTTTATTATTCCTTAAATTCTTGAAGTGGTGTCAGCACATCTTGTTGCATTAAAATATTGACTTGTTGTTGTATCTTTTACAGTTTTTGGCTATTACTTCATGCCAGAGAGATACCGCGTTCAAACTGTTTTAATGCATATTCAAAGGGTAAATCACTCTTTCTTCATGAAAAAAAGTGGTAATTCACAAAGACAGCCAGGACTTTCACCTAGCAAAAATTAAAAAATAAAAGGGGTAATGGGGCACAGTGTCACGGCAAGAGCATTACAAAAAACAACCTAACTTTGCTTTGAAATTGTTCGATAAGAACTTTAGAAAACAATGTTGCATAACAAATTAACTGTCAGAGTAAGCTCAATAATCTGAATTAGTAGCTGTTTTGAGTAATTCTCACGATTAAGTTAGACACATCAGCTCAAACCTTACGTGATAAGGGATTAAAATGCGCTAGCCGTGCATATTTACCCCTTTGCCTAAACAGATTGTTAGGATGCCACTCCGTCAATTCTATGATTTTTATAATAAAACTCCTTATCACGCTCATTAATTGCGCGTAGAACACGACAAGGATTACCTACAGCAACTACATTTTCTGGTATATCTTTGGTGACAACGCTACCTGCTCCAATAACGGAATTTTCACCAATAGAAACACCCGGCAAGACAACTGAATTTGCACCAATCCATACATTGTTTCCAATATTCACTGGAATGTTGAATTGAGTTATTTTCCATCTTAACTCCGGATCAATGGGATGCCCAGCAGTTGCGATTGTGACATTAGGACCGATCATTACATAATCACCGATAAAAATATGAGTATCATCAACCAACGTGAGATTGAAATTCGCATACACATTGTTACCTAAATGAGTATGAATTCCCCAGTTAGCCTGTAGCGGTGGCTCGATGTAACAGTTATCACCGATTTCGGCAAATAACGTTTTCATGATTTCTTGTCGTTCTCTCATTTCAGTCGGTCGAGTATGATTAAAATCATACAGCACATCCAAGCATTTAGTTTGCTCAGAAACCAGTTCATCGTCATCGCAGCAATATACTTTTTGGCTATGCATCCGCGCTTTGATATCCATATTTTTTCCTCTGATATAAATGCCTGAAGTAAGCGGCACCCTAACGCCGCAATAAACGGCAGAAAATAGTTGGCTAAAATTGTGAGGCACGAACAATAGCCAGCTTACGGCTAGCGCATTTTAATCCCAGATACTAGGGCCAACAGGCCTAAGTTCGCATCATTGTTTTAAGCTCAACTCATTGTTTTAAAATGAAATAAACAAGGAAAATGAATGTGCTTATTTAAGTCCAAAGGCACTAGTAGGGTTGATCGATAATCATCGTCTAGCCCAGCCATTTTCTTTTTACGTGCCATACTTGCTGATTTAGTATTATCTTGTTTAAACAGTGCCATTGCTATTTTCCGCATTACATTAAAAACTAATGGGCCTTGTTTTTTTACGTATTCGAGATTCATCTTTTCTAAATGTCATATCTAGCATCCGGTGCATACTTTCTACCTGCCAGTGACTGCGAACTGCATGGAGAGATTGCTCTGCATAATTTTGTTCGGATAAACCCTCTCGCTGAGTCTTATGCCACCAAGCTTCTAGTTCAGCTTGCATCCCTGATTGGTTCCCCTTGAGTGCAAGGATATAATCCGCATTTTGTTTGATAATTTGTTCGGCAATTTTTTGCTGATCTATAGCCTTGATGTAGAGCTTGTCGAGGCCGATGAAAAGACGGTCTTACAAAAATTCGCCGGTAAAAGTTTTTGTAAAACCAAGCCCTGACACCCGTAATCAGTGGCTTGCAGAGAAACAAGAAATTTTCCCGCAAGCTAGTCAGCTACAGCAAGTGATTGTTGGCTTTGGTCCTTGCAGCATTATTGCTGCGTTGTTGCTAGCGCTGATGGGCTTGGAACCTGTCGTTATTGAACGCGGCCAAGATGCTAGGCAGCGCACCAAAGATACCTGGGGCGAGGCATGATTTCCGAGAACAGTTTGTCCATTCTCAAAAAATCCCGATCGCTAATTTTCCGAGCCTGAATATAATTAACAAACAAATAAGTTTTTTCACTGTAATAGTGAAAGTTTCCACCCAAAGCTTTATTTTGTATTCGAAGTATTCAGAATGATACTAAGAAAAAGTTTTTATTTTATTATTCACTTTAACTTCTATTCTAAGTATAACATCTAAAAAAGCCCGCATTTCTGCGGGCTACGTAAATGTGTGTGATCATAAATTTTAATTTACTGTGTAGCTTCTAATATTAAACCTTTTATATCAGTATTATTAATTACACCTTCAAATTTTTCTGAACCTACACCTTCTGCAAATAATGGCACCCATGTACCAGTATGACCATAAGTATTACCTCCGTCATAATGACCTTGATTAATAAATGTATAACCAAACTTATCAGCTAAGAATGAGCCAATCATATAGTCATTGTAACGTAACGAATCACCCACATACTCCATATTTAATTTTGCTTGAATTACTTCTGTTTCCTCATCCGTAATCTCTATTCCACCATATGCAAGAGCTTCTTTAATACTTTCTAGTGTAAATTCTGTACCTTTTTCATTAAGTTTAAGCTTATATGCCATTTCAGTTGTTGATTTCTTTTGACTTCTAACTGCTTCTAAATTTCGACCAAAAACTTCTGTTGGCATCATTGCTCCAGTCTCATGATCTGCTGTAACAATAACTAAAGTGTTTCCATGTTCTTCAGCCCAATCTAGAGCATATTTAATCGCTTCATCAAATTCAATAGCTGATTTCCAAGACCATGCTGCATCACCACCATGTCCAGCGCCATCAATTTCTGAACCTTCTGACATTAGGAAGAATCCATCTTTATTTTGTGATAAAACATCAAGTGCCTTCATAGTCATTTCTTTAAGTGTTGGCTCTTCTGTTATTTCATCTTCTTCATCACGGTCTATTGCAAAAGTCATTTGATCATAATTGAATAGACCTAATAATTTATCTGTATCTGTTACATTAGCAAGTTCATCAGCAGTTGTAACATACGTATACCCCTTAGCTTTGAACTCTTTAATCATATCAACACCATTTTGTTTTTTAGGTGCAAAGTACTTAGTACCACCACCAAGTATTACATCCCATCCTGCATCATAGTAATCTCTTACAATTTCACCTTTGTCACTACGTTTTTTTACACTTGAACCAAATGTTGCTGGAGTTGCATCATATACTCCTGCAGTTGCTACAAGACCAATACTTTTGCCTTGTGCTTGTAAAGCTTCTGAAATAGATTCCAGATCATTACTCGCTGAGTCAATACCAACAGATTTGTTATTGGTTTTAGTCCCAGTAGCAATAGCAGTCCCTGCAGCTGCAGAATCTGTTACTACATTATCTGCTGAATATGTTGTAACTGCTGCAAAATTTTCCATTTTTTGCATATTAAGACTACCTTCTGTTCCGTACTCTAGTAATCTAGCCATTTCTAGTTGGCCAAAGCCCATACCGTCACCAATTAATAAAATAACATTTTTTGCTTGTGGTTGAGCAACTACTTCTGGTTTACTTGAAGAACAACCAGCAAGTATTAACGTTGTTGATACTATAAGTGACATTGAAATAATTTTTCTTTTCATTTTAATTTCCTCTTGGAATAATTTA
The DNA here is from genome assembly GCF_000381745.1 of Psychromonas ossibalaenae ATCC BAA-1528. Taxonomy (GTDB): domain Bacteria; phylum Pseudomonadota; class Gammaproteobacteria; order Enterobacterales; family Psychromonadaceae; genus Psychromonas; species Psychromonas ossibalaenae. Next base: position 5,245 of record NZ_KB907034.1, read on the forward strand.
GTTAATAATTTCTTATTTAGGTTTTAATCATATAATTAATGATATTTATAATTTTTGTCCAAGCCATCCTTTACCAAAAATGTGTTCACAAGCCAGATTTACAACCTGGCTCAGGTTGGTGATTTCCTCTTATATTTGAAGGCCGCGGAGGTGCTGCTGCCTTCTCTTTTCCAGCTGGCTTGGTTATATAATTAGCATAAATGATGCCAACACACTAAAAGTGCATATATAACAATGAGATGCGGCGCGAAAGCAAAGGGGTGACACACACTGATGCGATTGGTCGAATAAAAAATATTACTGTGTATCTGGTCTTTGTACATATTGCTAAAAATCAATTTCTAAGTCGTTTTACGCCCTGAGGATTAGATCAAGCTTTTCCTCAGTCTAATAATGGTGAACCACGATCTTTTAATGCTCTTAAATAACGTACTTCATTATATTTTTTATGATCCTTCCAACACCGATAAATAATTCTGATCCATTTGAATGCAAGCGCACGAATAGCTGATTGATGCGAGTTGCCAAATTCCCTTTTTTTAAGATAAAAAACCTTAGCCCAATACGAACTATAATTTGAATGAGAAGCCCATTCTATGAATGTTTGTCTTAAAAATTTAGGGCATTGCCAACGCCAATGTACTCATGATTTTTTACCACTGCACCCCACCTCTTCACTTATTTAGTAATTAAACCGATCTCAGATTATGTAGAGCTAAAGCGCTTAAATCATCAAATTTAACTCCAGCTTTCAAAAATGAAGTCGTCCAAGTTCTTGCCAAACATGAAAATGATATTTCAAACTGTCCCCATTGCTGTAACTGCACATTATCTAGGTGGGGGAATACGAGGCAAGAAAAATAACGTTATCGCTGTAAAAATTGCTATAAAACATTCTGCACCCTCACTGGCACAAGCTTATTTAGAATGAAAAAACCTAACAACTGATTGAAATATATAGAATGTATGTGCTTATCCAATAGTTTGAGATATGCCGCTAGCAAGTTAGATATTAATTTAAAAACGGCATTTAGGTGGCGACATCGGTTTCTAAAAAGCCCTTGTGAGCACAAACCGATTGAATTAGTTGGAATTATTGAAGCTGATGAAACTTTTGTACCTGAGAGCTTCAAAGGTTCAAAAAAAATGCCAAGAGAATCAAGCCAAATGTTAACTTAGAACTGTGTTTAAAATATCTCAGACTCTGGTTGAGTGGCGAATTCCTAGTCGTGTCTAAGGCGGTGAATATCTTGAATGCATACGTTATGGGAGTCTGGTGGTGCGGTCAACTTTGACGAAGTGGATAAACAGTGCGTTTTTCAAGCTGTGCTACCACCGCCTTGGATGAGATGAAAGAAAATGATTCGAATCTAAGAGCAATAGTTTTTATTCGGCTTATACTCCCAATTACTGGGGCTTTTTTTAATGACGAGTAATAATTTCAATATCAAGGATGGCTAATCATGAAACATTTTTTGGTGAAGTTATTCTTATTCATAAATTTGTTTATTTCCATCGCGGTTAACGCGCAGCCGCTACACTTTGTGCTACTTTCAGGCTATTATCAAGACGATTTCTGGGAACCCGTCGAGGATTTTGCACAGCAGGCAGCCAAACAATTAGATATAAAACTTTCTATTTTGTACACGAATGACTCGAAAAGAGAGATGCTTAAATTACTCTCAAAAGTAAAAGAACTCAATGCTGATGCCGTCATTTTTCCCAACTTTAGTCGGGTCGCACTGCAACTGATGAAAGAAGCAGAACAGCAACAGATTCCACTCTTATTATTCAATTCCGATCTCACAGAGCCCAACAAACAACTAGCGGGTAAACCGCAACAGAAATTTAAATATTGGCTCGCCAGCCTGCTGCCTGACGATCACCAAGCGGGATATTTATTAGGCAAACACTTAATAGAGCAAGCTCGGCAGAAAAACTTCGCTGATAAAAATGGCACGGTACAGATCATTGCCATTAAAGGCACGATTGCAGATACCCCAACGCGACTTCGTTTCGCAGGTTTAGAAAGAGCAATCAAAGAGGATGGTAATAGTAAGTTATTACAAAGTGTTTATGCTTTTTGGGATCAACAACAGGCATATTATAAAAGTCAACGTTTGTCCCTTCGTTATCCTCAAGCAAAAGTCTATTGGGCCGCCAGTGATCTGATGGCAATCGGCGTTAACAATGAGCTAACTGAAAACGGCTTAAGACAAGGTAAGGATTATCTGACCGGAGGAGTTGATTGGTCTGAAAAGGGGTTAGCAGCCATCAAACAAGGCAAAATTAGTACCTCTGCCGGTGGGCATTTTATGGATGGCGCATGGGCGGTGATCATGTTATATGATCACTTTAACGGCTCCCCCCTTAACGCAGACTCTTTTTATCAATTTCAATCACCAATGACTTTAATCACATCCTCAGATATTGATTTATTACTCCCCCATCTAGAGTCGCATGACTGGAAAAATATCAATTTCCGCTTACGCTCAAAAGTGTTTAATAAGCATTTAAAAGAGTATGATTTCTCTCCAGCTTCTATATTAGAGGAGCTCCGCAAAGCGCAAGATTAATATTTATAATACCGGTTTATCAAAACCAAAATGCAGATAGGTTCTATTTGTTGTGGCCAGTTAATTTTGGTCACTGAATTGTAGTTTTGTAAGGCGCCCACTAAAGCAGACATTATGTCACCTGATACAGTGAATGAACGAGTTGAAGTTTGATCATTTATTCATTAACAAGTGGCTTGCTTAATCCCCACCATGTAACAATTTTATTTGAAATATAAAGTCACATCCCTAAAGTTAACCGCTTGTATTACTTCTAAAAGGGCTGTTGAAGAAAGTACTTAGTATATTAGCTTTTAATCCCTGCTTAGCCCAAATCAGGTGCCCACTTACAAGCTCATAGATAACGGTCATATAGTCATGGCCCTAGCTTTAGCCACTTCATCACCAATCTCTTTCAGGTCAGGTATAAACCACCATTCATCTGGCAAAATAGAACGGTATATCGAGTTCCTTTAGCAACAAACTCGCAACTCACGCCATCATAAGTGTTGAAACCGCACCTATCCCCCGTAATACAGTAAAGGTTTTTAATTCTACTTCTAGCAATATTGTGTGTCTTAATAGAATGAAATGTGACGTATCCAATTGTAATGTATTGACTTTTTGTGTGTTGGCACTGTTTTTGCTCTTTGTAATAGCAACGGTAGCTGTTTTGTAATGATGACACACTGTTTTTACCCTACCTCGATCGTGATGGCTGGGGGGATTTTTAATCGATCTACAAGATGTTATGAAAATGCTTGAACTTTGCCAAGGTGCGCCAAATATAGATAAGGCAACGATGCTTCAAAAAGAAGAGCCATTAGCTGATTATTTAAATTAGAGTGTTTAAGGTGAAGATTTTGCAAAATAAAACGAGTGAAGATTATTTCCTAAATAGCGCACTTCATTACGCATATAAAAAAGGAGTTACACGTGAAAAAGCTCTTGAGTTCATTCTTGTTGAACTTTCAAATATTAAAGATAAAGCTTTTTAACAAAAAGTTGATGAAGAAATGAAATCGACTAAACCAAGGTTCTTTAGCTATGCTTTAGTTCCTTAAACACAGCAACATTCGTAATTTTATTATTGCAAAATAAAATTATTCGTTATTACGTTGCTATGATTAAATTTCTTAATCACTGCAATAAAAATACCCATAACTTATCATAAATGAAGGTGTTTCCATGTATCAAAAAACAGTCACTATCACTGCGCCAAATGGCCTACATACTCGTCCAGCCGCTCAATTTGTAAAAAAAGCGAAATCTTTTGCATCTGACATTTCTGTAGAAGTAGGTAATAAATCTGCGAGTGCTAAAAGCTTATTTAAACTACAAACTTTAGGCTTAATTCAAGGTACAACTGTAAATATCAAAGCTGAAGGTGCTGACAAACAAAAAGCGGTTGAAACGCTAGTTGAACTAATGGCGACGCTTGTATAGTCATTAATAGTTAGTAATACGTATTATTTGGATTTTCAGTTAGTATTTTAAAGGATAGATTATGATATCTGGTATTCTTGCATCACCAGGCATAACATTTGCAAAAGCACTGTTATTACAAGAAGATGAAATCTCTCTCAACACGGATAAAGTTGAAGATATTGATAAGGAAGTTACTAGCTTCCTAGATGGACGTGAAAAGGCTGCAGCTCAACTTGAAGTTGTTAAACAAAAAGCGTTAGAAACATTTGGTGAAGAAAAAGAGGCTATCTTTGAAGGGCATATTATGCTCCTTGAAGATGAAGAGCTAGAAGAAGATATCGTAGCCTACATTAAAAAACATAACTGCTCTGCAGACTTTGCAATTCACAATATTGTTGAAGAAAATGCAAACATGCTGCAGGAGCTAGAAGATCCGTATCTACGTGAACGTGCTTCTGATTTCCGTGATATCGGAAGCCGTTTACTTAAAAATGTGTTAGGTATTGAAATTGTTAACTTAAGCAATATTGCTGAAGAAGTTGTATTAATTGCTAACGATTTAACACCGTCAGAAACAGCACAAATTAACCTTGATAAAGTACTGGGTTTTATCACCGATATCGGTGGTCGTACATCTCATACTTCAATCATGGCGCGATCGCTTGAAATTCCTGCCATTGTCGGTACTAATGACATTACTAAACGTGTTGAAAATGGTGATTTAATCATTTTAGATGCGCTTAATAATAAAGTCATTATTAATCCGACTGAAAAAGAACTTGCAGAAACAAAAGCAATTAAAGCTTCGTTCTTAGCTGAAAAAGAAGAACTGGCTAAATTAAAAGACCTACCAGCAATGACCCTTGACGGTCATCACGTTGAAGTTTGCTCAAATATTGGTACTGTAAAAGATACTGAAGGTGCAAAACGCAACGGCGCTGAAGGCGTTGGTCTATACCGCACTGAATTTTTATTCATGGACCGTGACCAATTACCAACGGAAGAAGAACAATTCGCAGCTTATAAAGAAGTTGTAGAAGCGATGGAAGGTCAAGCTTGTATTATCCGTACTATGGATATCGGCGGCGATAAAGACTTACCTTATCTTGATCTGCCAACGGAAATGAATCCTTTTCTAGGCTGGCGCGCAATCCGTATCTGTTTTGACCGACCAGAAATTATGAACCCGCAATTACGAGCTTTATTGCGTGCATCTGCATTCGGTAAAATCCGTATTATGTTCCCGATGATTATCTCTGTAGAAGAAATTCGTCGACTTAAAACAATTCTTGCTGTACTTAAAACTGAGCTTACTGCTGAAGGTGTTGCTTATGATGAGAATGTCGAAATTGGTGTGATGATTGAAACACCTGCAGCAGCAGCTATCGCTCATCATTTGATTAAAGAAGTCGAATTCTTTAGTATCGGCACCAACGATTTGACACAATACACACTTGCTGTAGATCGCGGTAACGAACTTATCTCTGATCTGTACAACCCAATGACACCTTCTGTACTTAGCATTATCAAAACCGTGATTGATGCTTCGCATGCGGCAGGAAAATGGACTGGTATGTGTGGTGAATTAGCGGGTGATGAACGTGCTACATTACTGCTTCTTGGTATGGGGCTTGATGAATTTTCTATGAGTGCAATCTCAATCCCGACTGTTAAAAAGATTATTCGTAATGCGAATTTCTCAGATGTAAAAGCGCTAGCTGATAAAGCATTGTCAGTGGCTACTGCAGCTGAAATTGAAGCTCTGGTTAGTGAGTTTGAGTCCCCAATTTTGTCGAAAGCAATGCGATAAACATCGAATGCTTGGGGGCGAGATTCGTATAAAATGAGTGCATGTCTACGCATCAGTATTAACGATGTTTGTAGACATGCACTCCTTTTATAAAGGGGCACATAACACCTTATGTTTTTACTGATGCCTCTAAAAGCGTGGCCAAATTAACTCTGCCACTACACTACCTTATAGTTTGTAAGCCAAGAAGCATTGCCTGTATTTTTCTATTATTAGTTATCCTGCTATTTAAACGCATCAACAACTTGTTGCCTGAAACTTCCTACAATATCGAAATATCGATCGTGTGATTCAGTGAAACGGTTATCCGATTCGCTTATTAGGCTATTGCCCGTTTCATTACTTTCAAAATTCCATTCAGCTAGTTTAAAGTTTATGTCTGAGGATAATCCTTTAGAAGAGTTATCTGTTAGCTCACTGGGAGATATGTTGCTATCTTTCATATCTTCACGAATGATTAAATTTTGCTCTGGTATCTCTTGATTAATTCTATTCGCATATTCAGCTAAATTAGGCTCGGCAAATGTGTATAACCAAGCCTCTTGATTGCCACCATAATTCACTCTAAGGATACGGCCTAGTACTTGTCTGAAATACAGTTCCGTTTTAACTCTGCTTAGGTGGCAGCATACTTGAAGGCGTGGAATATCAGTCCCTTCACTGACCATTCCAACACTTACAATCCATTCGGCATCGCTGTGCCTGAAATGATTTATCGCACTGGCAGCTTCGTTATGTTTATAAGTGACTAAAACTGCATTTTTATTGAACTCATTGGATAATATTGAGAATAGTCTTGTTGCGTGCTCAACTGATGATGCGACGATTAATCCGGCAGCATTCGTTTTTTCTCTACGGATTTCTTCAAGTTTTTTTATGCCGTTTTGAAGCAAGTACTTCATACATTTTTCATCATTAACGGTTGGCCATTTACCTCTAATACATAAGAGCTCCAGGGCAACCCAAATAACACAACAGGTATTTTTGCTTTATTAATTAATGTTTTGATCCAATCTGCAATATCATAAACAACCTGATTGCTTTTCGTTTCAATAGAATGTTGGAACTCATCAAGAATAATTAACTCAACGCCTGTTGCTTTTAATAGAATTACAAGTCGATCGGTTAACTGGTCTGTATCAGCCCCCGTTCCACTTAATGGATCTCCTAAATCCCTTAAAAGTTGTGAAACAACGGGTTTAGGATGCTTTGCTTTTGGAAGTAGGCTAACTAAAACTGGAATTTTAGTTCTATCAGCTTCCTCAATTCTTGGGTGTGAAGCACAATACCTTTTGATAAATTCAGATTTACCTGTACCAGTTTCACCTCTAACCAAAATACATATAGGTTCGCACTCATATTCTAATAATTGTGAATATTCACGCGACTCACTAATGTCTTCTAAAATTCTCTTTATACGGGTAGTCGTGACAAATATTTCGTTAACTTTTTTTAGCTTATATTTAATATCATCCACTGTTTTCACCTGAAAAATCTAAATCATCTGTAAATTCGTTATTAGTGCCATCAAAGTCTGATACAGGCACAATATTGGCATTATCTTTTGGGGGATTTTTAAGTTGGGGCTTAGGTATACCTGAACTTGTTTTTAGGAAGCCATCAACCAATGAGCCTTTTGTTGTGCCATCTTCCTGTAGGCCTATATTTTGATATCTTGCTAAGCGTTGTTTTGAAGCTATTTTATGAGAATTAGAGAAGCTCATTTCCCGCTCAACAATCTCCATTATTTTAATTCTCGCCTTTGCAATAGACTCAATATCTATTTTTGATTCTTGCTGTAATTTAGCAACTTTCATATGTTTTTTGTGTTGGTATAATGAAAGGTTTTTTGCATAGTTTTGGTATACGGCTTCAACTTTAAAATATTTTTTTGTCACCTCATTTAATACATATATCTCTCCTAAATTATCCCTTGAGCGTTTGAATTTAATTTTTCCAAAACCATATTTAGAACGATATTTTGTTAATTTTTCAGAGTCGTAAACAATATAGTCTTTGATTATTCCTGTATTACCTAAGTGTGCAGAAAAGGATTCAGAGATAATTAATTTTAATTTTTCTGGGGCTTCAATAACTATGGGGACTTTATCAAGATCCTCTTTCCATACTTCCTTTGGAATGATTTTTTTTCTAGTGCGAACTTCACACTGATAAATATCAATCACCCAAATATGAAAAATCTTCATAAAAGCACTCATTGAAATCACAGCATTTTTTTCAGGATGATAATCTATGGAATCATATATTTTCACCATAACTCTACCTGGTTTATCGTTTAATAATTGCTGATTTAATGTCTTGAAATAGCTTTCGACAGAGCCCTTATACCATGGGTGCTTTCCTGGATTATGTTGAATGATGATATTCAAATCATTACAAGCATCCTGAAAAGCTATACTTCTAAATTCTTTACCTCTATCAGTTGCAATTACCGCAGGTCTACCGGCGCATAACCATGTATTTTGAATTTCAGGATACTCTTCTTTGACATAAGACTTTGATGACATTGCGTGTTGTAACGCTTTCGAAACACTTAAATAACTAGGGTTTTCAAAACCAATGTAAAAGCCTAATATACTTTTAGATTTATAATCCAATAAAACAGTAACCCATGGCCTCCCCCATACCATTTTAGTTTTATCATCAACCACAAATAAGTCTAACTGTGTATGATCAATTTCTGTACGCTGAAGGATTAGTTCGACATCCCTTACTGCTTTACTTTGTCTAAAAACAGTCTTCGCTACTCTTTTTCCTTTCCTAGCCTCCAATAACTCTGCGGGGGCTTCTATAGCAAGACGCGCAGTAAATGCAGGTATACTGGGAACTTTAAGTTTTAATTGCTTGGAAAGGAATGAGTTATCATTTTCAATTAATGTCTTCATATACTCATGTGATGAATTAACATGAGGGCAAGTATCATTTTTAAAATGTTCAATAGCTAATTGAATATATGGTTCAACTTGGGGCTCAACTTTTGCCTTATAATTACCTTTATATTCATGTTTAGGGAGTAACCCTCTTATGCTAAATCCTGAGGAAATATATGAATTTAGCCAACGATTTAATGTACGAACAGAGGGGGGGAGAGCTTTAGCTGATTTCGTCACTGAATCGATAATAGGCTGAGTGTATCGCGCAGTGTAATATTTTGGTTTCTGTTCAATAACAGCAGATATATATTTATAACGCCTTCTTGCTTCAATTTTATCCTTTTCAGAATAATCAGAAAAACTGCGGGAAAGTGGAGCACATAACTCACGCTCATCTTTATTTTCAGGAATTATTTGAGCTTTTTCAGTAAGGATAAGTTCATTAAAATCTATTCGTTTTCTAGTTGATTCAATAAGAGTTAAGTTATCTCGTAGTCGTATGTATCTATTATCAGCCCCTAGAATTTCAAACGTTGTTGTTATTTCTTCATGAGTAACGGTAATGAAGTCTCCAATTTTGTAGTTATCATTCATTTGTTCCACCATTTAATTACCGTATTAATACTTATGATTTCACTTTCCATTTCAGCTAACAGAGTCTGATCCCAGATGAGTTTGTAAATTTGCTGAAAGTCAGAGTTTCGAGATTCTTGTCTAACTAACTCTAATATGGTGAGTTCTCTATTATTTGTTAAATAAGACTTAATAAAGAGGAGAAATTCAGGCTCAAGAACGATTTTTGAAAATTTATAAAGCAGGCATAGGTTTTCATATTTATAGCGCTTAAGAATAAAAGAATCAGTTATGAGGAAAAGGTCTTTACCAAGTTCTTGAGCCGCTTTCTTCTGTATTTCAAACCTCGATTTAAACTCTTTATCTCTCAAAATATCTTTTTCAAATTTAATTTCGTAATAACAAGAAGAGGTTACATAAAATACTTCAAAGTCTGGTGTATAAGTATGCTTGGCTTTATTAAGCCAATATGAAAACCCTAGAGGCTGAGCTTCATATTTTATTACTTCTTTGTCGAATTCAAGGTAGTAACAAAAATCAGCTTCAAGCGGACTTTCTGTAATTACGGGGGCAGTGTCAGATTTTATAGATGGGAACTTAGTAATACTCTTCGATAGAAGATTATTTAAATTTCGTTTTTGGGGGCTTATTTTTCTATTCATTTATACCTCCGCACTGCTATAGGTATAGTAGTGCGGAGATAATATGTCAATTTATGCTTTCTATCTTATGACAGCTTATGCTTTATAAATGACAACTTATGCTTTATTCAATAAAAATTTTAAAACAATTTTCAGCTGCTATTCTTTACCGTAAACGTTGTTTTCCTGCTCTAGAACGCGGATAAATGTGGTACGTTTGGTCAGCTCTTTTAATTTAGCAGCACCCACATAAGTACAGGTTGAACGTACGCCGCCCATAATATCCTGAATAGTGTTACCTACACTGCCGCGGTAAGGCAGCAGAACTGTTTTACCTTCAGCTGCACGGTAATTAGCAACACCGCCTGAGTGTTTATCCATCGCACTTTTAGATGACATACCGTAGAACTTCATGAATTTTTCGCCGTTTTTCTCGATAATTTCGCCGCCGCTTTCAGTGTGACCTGCCAACATGCCGCCAAGCATTACAAAATCTGCACCGCCACCGAAAGCTTTAGCAACATCACCTGCACAGCTGCAGCCGCCGTCTCCGATAATGCTGCCGCCTAGCCCGTGCGCCGCATCTGCACACTCAATAATGGCAGACAGCTGCGGATAACCAACACCTGTTTTAACACGAGTAGTACAAACTGAGCCCGGGCCGATACCCACTTTAACAATATCAGCACCGGCTAAAATTAATTCTTCAACCATATCGCCGGTAACAACATTACCAGCAGTGATCACTTTATCAGGGAAAGCAGCACGTACTTTACCTACGTATTCAACCAGATGTTCAGAGTAACCATTTGCGATATCGACACAGATAAACATGATATCTTCAGATAATTCCATGATATCGATGGTTTTTTGGAAGTCTTTTTCAGATGTGCCGGTAGACACCATGACATTTTTAATCACGCTGCTGTCAGCAGTTGCGACAAAATCTGCCCAGTCGGCAACTGTGTAATGTTTGTGGATTGCAGTTAACACACCATGTTCAGCAAGGGATGCAGCCATAGCAAAACTACCCACTGAATCCATATTAGCAGCAACGATTGGTACACCGCTCCACTTACGACCGCTATGCTTGAACGTGTATTCTCGAGCTAGTTCAACTTGTGAACGGCTCTTTAGAGTAGAACGTTTTGGACGGAAAAGGACATCTTTAAAACCTAACTTTAAATCTTGTTCAATACGCATAACTGTTTCCTAAATTTATCTCAAAAAATATAAACAATTTGGTTTTGATTTACTGGCAAAAAACGGCAGGCAAAAAAAAACCGGGGAACTTTTATAAGCGCCCCGGTTGAAAGCAGTATAGGGAGAAAAATATTTTACACAAGCGATATTTTATCAAACTGTTGTTGATGAAAAATTAAAACAATATGATAAAAGCCTGTTATTTATTTATAGATTCCCAGCCTCTGTTGGAATTTATTCTGCCCTCTAGTTCGATTAAATTATTGCACTGAAAACAAATACATTAGTTTTACTTTTAGATTATTAAAGACACTTTGAAGCGAGTTTTCTTTTCTAAAATTATAATTTATCTGCTGACTTACCAGCGTGATCGGTATGATCTGTGACAGCTTCTACACGTTGAATTCACCTGCTTTAACGCTTTTTCTACCGCACTTTTATCTTTGCTTTTAATGCCCTGTTCAAGTGCGGAATAATGGGCCTGCATCACGCTTAATTTTTTATTAAAATCATCTGAATTTTTCCAGATACTTTCTTTGGCTTTACTATTTTCGGCACTGCCGGACGGAAACAATTGAATTAACGAATTACTCAATTCAACTAGTTCTACACTGCGTTTTTCCAATAAAACCCAGTCGCTGTCAGACCGAGCCAGAACATCTTCAATCTGCTCATTATATTCTTCAATAGCGGAAAAAGCAGCCTGACGGCTTTCGATTTCACTGCTGAAATCCTGAGAAGCGTAAAGCCAGGCAGGGGAAAATAAAAGAGTAATTAGGGTTATACCTGTTAAATATTTCATCGCTTTTTTCCTGTTTGTTTTAGTGGTTCATTCAATGGTCTCTGTGAATAGAATTCAATTTACATGGCAACTGTTGTGTGCGCAACTGTTTTTGTGTAAATTATGTCTGTCGCAATCAATTGCTGGCGGAATTTGTCCCGTAAATACATTTAAGGAGTAGTAAAATGAAAGTTTGGGATTTACCAACGCGGTTATACCACTGGTTACAGGCGCTGCTGTTTGCTGCTTTAATTATTAGCGGGAATCAGGGGCAGGGACCTCATGTTCAACTCGGGCTGGCTTTGTTTACTTTGTTATTATGGCGTGTTTTATGGGGAGCCCTGGGCAGCCAGACCAGCCGTTTTACTGATTTTATCTCTTCACCTAAAAGCTTATTCTCTTATTTTCGCGGGAAGCAGGGGCACAAAGCTGGCCATAACCCTGCCGGAGGCTGGATGGTTGTATTAATGCTGCTGAGCTTATTATTACAATGCCTGTCTGGTTTAGTGCTTGGCGGGTTTGCAGATAATCTGCCTTATGTCGATTTATGGTTAACCGATAGTGTGTTCAGCTTTGTTGAGCTGTTACATGTTGTACTTGCGAAACTGCTGCCGATACTGATTGTAGTGCATTTACTGGCAATATTGTTTTATAAGCTGCGTTCGAAACCGCTGGTCTGGGCTATGGTAACAGGCTATCAGAAACATTTATCGGCCGGCTCTGTCTATTTTGTTTCAAATAAGCGTGCATTATTGCTGTTAGTTGTCTCGGTATTAGTTACTATCGCAATAGTTGTTTTGTCATAATATTTAAGAGAAAAGATGAATAAGAAATTTGATCGTCAGTCCAGCTTCGGCTGGTTAATTAATGTGGTTGCCAGTCAGGCATCTAAAAAGTTTGAAACTGAGCTGAAAAAGCACGGTTTAACGATTGCGCTCTGGCCTCCGCTGATGTGTTTATGGGAAGAAGAGGGCATTAATCAAAGTGAAATTGCCAAGAAGTCAAAAGTTGAAAATTCAACTACCACCCGTACGCTGGATAAGCTGGTGGCGTTGGGGCTGGTTGAGCGAAGAGATGATCCGCACAGCCGCCGGGCTTTCCGTATTTATTTAACTGATAAAGGGCGTGCTTTGAAAGAGGTCTTATTACCGATCCCGGTGGCGGTTAATCAAGATCTGCTTAATACACTGGATGATGATGAGCAGAAAGAGATGATCCGTCTGCTGCAGAAGCTGGTCGCAAAGGTATAAATAGATGAGCATATTAACGACAATAACAACTGAAAAATTGACTAAGTTTGTGTATCTGATCGGCACTATTATGTAGATACCCGTTATCATTCAAGATGCAAAAATCAGCAAGTCGAGAGGTGGACAGCTTCTAGGCGTGAAGGTGAAGATCTAGCGGGCTAAATCGAAACTTCACAACAACGAAGATGTTTGCCTCGCGGCTTGCCCTGCGGGTCGCCAGCTCGAAAACCAATACTGCGTTGCAGCATTCGATAAGGGCTAACCATTGTCATCATGCTGCGTCTTGTCTTGGTGTCCTAGCTGGCGACTGATAAATGCATTTTGATTGGTAACGGGTATATAGGCGGCATTTTATCGCATATTGTTATCTCTGCGGTATTAGGAGAGACTGATCTGCAGGCGGTTTATTACACCGCTGTGTATAAAGAAGAGAGCGCTTATATTCTCATTTTGCCTGGGCTGGCTCTGAAACTGTTGTCAGCTTTTGTTATGGCGCGTTCTTATCAGATAAAACCTCTGTGGTTAAAAGTACAGTTTGCCTGCATGGCATTTTTAACCATTAATGCTTTTGTATTTCTAGTCCCTATGATGCCGGAGCTTCGTGAACTGGCCGCGCAGAATATTGAACTTGGATATTTGAGCGACATATATCAAAGCAGGGCACATACCGAGATGTTAATTGGTATCTCAAATGTTGTTCCCTTGATACTGGTGTTAGTTTTAGGCATTTTCGGTCCCCAAAGGCCCTAAAAACAGCAAGACCTTTTTTGTGCCTGCAGAAAGGGTCTGTTAGTGAACGCTGAACTGTGTCTCAGATCACTTGCTGTTACATAGTTAGCTTTGTAAACTGTTTATCCCTTTCCCAAACACCTGATCTAAACCTATGGCTACCATTAAAGATGTCGCAAAACGTGCAGGTGTTTCTACAGCAACCGTTTCTCGTGTTATCAATAACAGCACTTATGTTGAACCGGTTACCCAGGAACGGGTTCAAAAAGCGATGCGTGAGTTAAATTATCAGCGCGATGCTCGAGCCGTGGCATTAGCCAGCCGTTCTAATAATACCCTGGGATTATTAACCGGCAATCTTGCCGATCCTTTTTTTGCTTTACTGGCTAAAAGTGTTGAGCAGGTAACTCGTAAACACGGCCGCCAGCTGGTAGTGGTCAGCGGCGGACATAATGCGCAGCGCGAGCAGGAAGGATTGAATTTCCTGATCAGCCAGGGGTGTGAAGCAATGGTTGTGCATTCGACAATGCTTGATGATCGAACCCTGCTTCGTTATGGTGCGCAGCTGCCGGCCATGGTATTAATCAATCGTACTATCCCGCAGCTGGCTAACCGCTCAGTATGGGTAGATAACTGCGCTGCCGTCAGTAGATCTGTTGAGCATTTAATTGCGGAGGGACATCGTAAAATAGCCTGTGTAACCAGCGATCTGCCTATTGCCGACCGATCTGAACGTCTTGAAGGTTATTATCAGGCGATGACGGCCGCTAACATTAAAGTGCCTCAGAACTGGGTTATCAATCAGCCGTTCAGCGAAGAGGGTGGGGAAGCTGCTGGAAAACTGCTTATTCAGCAGTGTCCGGAAGTGACGGCGGTGGTGACTTTTAATGATGTGATGGCGGCGGGGCTGATGGCTTGTCTGCATGAGCAGGGATACAGGGTGCCCGACGATTATTCTGTGATTGGTTTTGATGATGTGCTGCTGGCGCGTTATCTTTATCCTCGTCTTTCTACTGTGCACAATCCTATCGATTTGATGTCGCATCATGCTGCTGAGTTAGCACTGCAGCTGGCAGATGGTATTAATTTAGCGCAGTCGACAAACTGTTTTGAAGCCCAGCTAGTGTGCCGGCAGACGGTTGCAGCACCGCGTGGTTAATTACTTATTCAGTTTGATCTGCGCATGTAAACTTTTTTATCACACTATTTATGAGACTGCTGTCACATGTAATGTTGCCATGTAATCGCTTACATGGAATGTATGTCTGGATCTCATTTTCAGCTGATGCCCCCCCTTATTATGACGTTATTAAAACACCCGAAAACAAAAATTATGTACGATTTTGAGAGGAAAATAAGATGACTAATAATAAGGCGTTGCCGTCTTTAGCATTAGCGATTGCACCAATCGCTGTGATGTTCGGCTTACTGGTAATCGGTTATGGTATATTAGGTTTACGTATCGAAGCGCTTTTACTGGTGTCGGCAGTTTTTACTGGTGGTATAGCTTATAAGATGGGCTACAGCTGGGATCAAATAATGGGGGCTATCGTTGACAAGCTTGCCAAAGCGATGCCGGTAATATTAATTCTTGTCTCGGTGGGCGGTTTAATTGCCAGCTGGATGGTTGGCGGCACGATCCCCTTTATGGTTTATTGGGGCTTAAAAGTAATCAGCCCTGAATATATCTTAATTGCAGCTTTCTTTGTTACTTCAGTTGTGTCGGTTTGTACGGGCACGTCATGGGGCTCTGCTGGAACGGTTGGTGTTGCTTTGATGGGCGTTGCTGCTGGTCTTGATGTCTCTTTAGCTGCCGCCGCCGGTGCGGTGGTGTCCGGCGCATATTTCGGCGACAAACTGTCCCCTCTTTCTGACTCGACTAACTTCGCGCCGATTGTTTCCGGCACGACGCTTTATGAGCATATTCAGCATATGCTCTACACCACCATACCCGGTTTTATTATTGCGTCTATTGTGTTTTTTGTCGCCGGTCAGCACGGTGCCGCTGATACGGTCAGTGAACCGCAGAAAGTAATCGATATCCTTGCCGGTATTGAAAGCCTGTATAACCTTAACATTGTATTAGCACTGCCTCCGGTGCTTATCCTTTGGGGCGCGATAGCCAAAAAACCGGTATTACCGTTAATGCTGTCGGCATCGGCACTGGGCCTTGTTTTAGGTATGACGGTTCAGGATTTCAGCCTGCAGCAGGGGTTTGAAGCCTACGTAAATGGATTTAATATTAGTATGTTAAGTGCTAACGGCCATGTAGTCGACGGACTTGTACCAGACATTGCGCAGCTGCTTAACCGCGGCGGTTTAGCATCAATGATGAGCACTATCCTGCTGGTTTTCTGCGCTTTCTCTTTTGCCGGTATTCTCAGCTTAACCGGTGCTTTAAATGTGGTTCTCGGACGCTTCCTACACCTGATCCACAGTACCGGACAGTTAATTCTTTCCACCGTTGCCGCAACCTTGACTGTTGTATTTACCACTGCTGACGGTAAGTTAGCACTGCTTATCCCGGGCGAGTTGTTTCAGGGAGCTTACCGCAAGATGGGACTCGATACGAAAAACCTGTCTCGTACTATTGAAGACGCTGGAACTATTATTGAACCGCTGGTTCCCTGGACAGCTGCCGGTATTTACATGGCAAGTACATTAGGTGTTTCAACACTGGATTATTTACCCTGGGCTGTGCAGTGTTATACCGGCGTTATATTCGCACTGATTTTCGGTTTTTCAGGTGTCGGTATTGCAAAAGCGAAACCTGCTTCGCCAGAAGCTTCAGCAGAAAACATCTCTTTTGCAGCGGTTAAATAAGGTAAATGTAATGAAAAAATATTTTGATAAAGTAACTGACCGTCGCGGCAGCGGATCTTTAAAATGGGATTTTATGGAGAACAAGCTGGGGCTGAACAGCCCGGATCTGCTTCCTATGTGGGTATCCGATTATGATTTTAAAGCCCCGCCTGCAGTACTGGACGCATTACAAACCCGTATTGAGCATGGTGTTTTTGGTTACGCTGAACGTGATCCGGATTATTACCAGGCGGTGATAAACTGGTATAAAGATCAGTACAATATCAGGCTGCGTAAGTCCTGGATCACCACAGTTCACGGTGTACTGCCGGGTCTGTCGATTATGATTCAAATGCTTACTAAAGTCGGTGACAGCGTTATTATGCAGACCCCGGGTTACGGGTCGTTCCGTAAGATAAGCGCACTCAATGAGCGTAATATCCTGGAAAATCCACTGCGCGAAGAAAACGGTCATTACACTATGGACTTGGAACATTTAGAGTCATGCTTTATTGCTGGCGCTAAAATGATGATTTTATGTAATCCGCATAATCCTGTCGGACGTGCCTGGTCTGAAAATGAAATTATTTCTGTTGCACAGCTGTGTCATAAGTACGATGTCTACCTGCTAAGTGATGAAATCTGGGGCGACTTAATGATGCCCGATCATCACTATTATTCAGCGCTGTCTTTACCGAATGAGCTGCAGCAGAAGCTGGTAGTAGCAACAGCCGCTAGTAAGACTTTTGGTTTATCATCAATGCGCATCTCAAACTTTATGATTGCTAATGAGTCCTTACGAGGTCAGTTTACTCAGCGTCTTGATGCGCACGGCATGGATGTTTATAACAGCATGGCAATGTGTGCGGCAACAACTGCTTATCAGACCTCTGCAGAGTGGCTTAGTGAACTAAAAAGTTATCTGCACAGTAATATAGAATACTTAAATGATTTTATCTGTCGTGAGTTACCGCAGCTGCAGTTTCATCCGCCTCAGGCCGGTTACCTTGCCTGGGTTGATTGCCGCCAGCTTAATGTCAGTGATCAGCAGTTAGAAAGCCAGCTTGTGAGTGCCGGTATTGTACCAAGTATGGGAACTGCATTCGGAGATGTCGGCAAAGGTTTTATCCGCCTGAACCTCGGCTGCCCGAGAGAAACACTAATCGAAGCCTGTACACGCTTAAAAAAAGCATTAGGCTGATTTAAGCTTAAAACGGCAGGTTTCTTCCTGCCGTTTTTGTCTAATCTATTTCATCACTAATTCAGCCGCCCGTCGTAAACGTGTAATATGAAAGCGCTGTCAGTCAGCGTTGAATACGTTATCGGCCCAGAAGTATTCTTTGTTAATGTCCTGTGCGATCTAAAGCAAAGCCAGTGCATCTTTGCATCATCAAAACAATAAGTTATGATTTATTATTAAATTGATAAGTTTTTGAAATGCAACTTGCAGAAGGTGATAATCATATGGTTAATCAAAAATGGCTGCTGACATTTATGAGCCTGGCAGAAACTAGGCATTTTACTTTGACTGCGGAGAAGCTGCATATGACCCAGCCTGGGGTAAGTCAGCATATTCACAAGCTAGAAGCCCAGCTGCAGACACCGCTGCTGCATCGTTATGGTAAACAGTTTGAGTTAACGCTGGCGGGTGAAAAACTTTATGCTTATGGATTACAAGCTCAGGCACTGCACACAGAGCTGGCGCAGAGTATTGAGCTGGATGATCCGCTGCAGGGGCAGTGTCGAATTGCCTGTTCAGGCGCTTTAGCTATGTATCTATATCCATTTTTTTTAAATTACCAAAGCCGCCATCAGGGCATTAGTATTTCACTGGAGGCCGCGCCGAACCAGAATATTATTAATGATTTGTTAGAGAACAAAACAGATATCGGCATAGTTACCCAGGAGCAGTTTTCTGAGCAGTTAACTCAGACTTATGTAGGGGAGCAGGCGCTGCAGTTAGTACTGCCTAAGCAGTATGAAAACGAGAATATCAGTTTTGACTTTCTTAATTCTCTGGGATTTATTAACCATCCTGACGGTTTTCATTTTCTCGAGAAAGTGCTCAAAGCAAACAACTTCAGCGACTACAAAAACCGTGAAAATGTACACATTAAAGGTTATATCAACCAGTTAAGTCAGATACTTTCACCTGTTTCTAAAGGACTGGGTTATACGGTATTACCGGCCAGTGCCGTTGCGCAGTTTGAATCAGTAGATATGCTGAGTATTGCCGCCTTAGAGTTTAAAGTGAGTGAAAAGCTATATTTAACTAAAAAGAGGCATCGGGAGTTACCCGCTAGATATCAGTGGTTTGAACAGAAAATAAAAGATCTGCTTGGAAACTGAAACTTATTCGCTGATGTAACGATTGTAACGTTTTGAAATTTCAACCATTTCTGGCATTGCTGAGCTGGGAATTATTGCCCCTGGATATTGGATTACTTTACCGGCTAATTCATGTCCGAATTCAGCAGCTTGTTTAGCCGTTCCTGTATTTAAACGCACTGCAAGATAGGCGGCGGCAAAGCTGTCCCCGGCCCCGTTGCGGTCAATAACCTTATCTACCCGCTTTGGAGTAACCATAGACACACTGTCGTAATTAATTACCAGTGATGCGCCTCTGCCGCGTTTAATTACAACCTCGCTGACATTGTACTCTTTACAGCGATCGATTATTTCTGCAGTACTTTGATCTTCAAATACCGTAAAGTCGTTTTCTTCACTGATTAAGGCAATATCGGTTAGGGTTAAAATATCTTTATAGGATTTTTTAGCTTCAACACTAGACCAGAGGTGCTGCTGATAATTATTGTCAAAGATTATTTTGCCGCCGAATACTTTGAAATTCATTAATAAAGTTAGTAAATATTCTCTGCATGACTGCGGCAAAAAAGCCAGACTATTGCCGCTGAGATAAAAATAATCAAATTGATCAAGCTGCTGTTCAAGTTTTGTCAGGCCGCGTCTGAAATAATATTTTGCAGCACTGTCGTTTCGCCAGTAGGAAAATGAAAGTTCACCAAACAGATCGCTTTCAATCAGAGATAAACCGGGATGTTTATCATCAAACTGACTGACCAGCAGGGTATTGATGCCTTCATCCTGCCAGCTTTCTATTAATTCGTTACTGACTGCATCGCTGCCCATTGCCGTTGCATAAAAGACCTCTACAGGCTCTAAATGAGCCTGATCTTTCACTAATCGAGATAAATATAGAGCGGTATTAAGTGTATCTCCTGAAAAAGTTCGCTGTATCGGCTGACCGCTTAATTCGATTACGCACTCACCAAAAAATGCAATTTTCATTCTGCAGCTCCAGTTGATAATTTACTGGAGAGTATTTTGCTGATCGCATACGGCATATCAGCTTCAACGATTAAATTAGCATCCATACTATATCTGGTCCTGAACCCTCTTTAAGGGGCTTTTAAATACATTGACGGATAATTGAAAATGTAAACTTGTTAGAATTACTTATATACCCATGATACTTCAAGATGCAAAGTCAGCAAGGCAAATTATGCCGAGATGTTAGGCATAAAATTGAAGTATAGTTATTCTACATAGAGATTTTATAACAACGCAGATTGGTGTAAGTTGCCTTGCCCTACGGGGCGTTAGCTCGAAAACCAGCCCTGCGTTGCAATAATCGAAAAGTGAATAACAATTACCTCATATTGCGCCTTGCTCTGGTATCCGAGCTAACGCCTGACAAAGCATCTTGAGGTAACATGGGTATATATGTATCACACTTTTTAGTTTATATGTTGCATTTGTCATAAATTATGACTTGGTTTTGTATCGCTAAGCGAGCTTGATCAACAATTTGCGCCTAGTTTATAAAACCTTGATAGGAAATGTGTTTTTCAGCTAATGATTTTTATATCGAAAAAAATGCATAACTGTTTTTAATATTACATTTTTGACGCCGTACTTTTTTTAATTTTTTGAAAGGGTAGTGGCATTTTGTTTTCTACTAAGTATTATGCTTTATAGGTATAAATGCCGTAATATTAATGATTTACATTGACATTGCGCCTATTATTTAAACGCTTGGTTTTAATGTATCAAATAGTGCTTGCTAAGGTAATGTGATCTGTATATCATTCGCCGCACTTAAACGGACGCGAGATGGAGCAGCTTGGTAGCTCGTCGGGCTCATAACCCGAAGGTCGTAGGTTCAAATCCTGCTCTCGCAACCAA
>NZ_KB907035.1 GCF_000381745.1 Psychromonas ossibalaenae ATCC BAA-1528
GGATTCAAAAGGACGATATTGACGAAGCCAATCAAGCTTTATATGGCCGAAGTTTTCAATATCCTCCCAGCCTTCAGAGCCAGACATAACGGCACTAATAGCGAGTAAAAGAATATCGAGTAAATTATGTTTCTTACATCGTTCAATACGAGGGTCTGAGATGGAATCGAAGTATTTCAAAAAAGTAGCGCTCATTATTATCACCAAATAGCGAATTGTTAGTATATGGTGATCAGATCGCTAGTTGGAGGAAAAGTTCAATTTATAATGATCTTGCCGTGACCCAACCTCCAGCTTATCAAATTATTTAATCCCCTATTGTATAAATTATTGACTAAAGAATTACTTAAGAATAGAAAATAGATGCCGATACAGTGATCACGTTGGACTGACAGGGGGTGCGAACCTGCTGCAGATTCAATTATCAGGGTTATTAATTCACGAGGTAAATTATGAGTCTAAGCAGTGTCGGCGGCGCTATGGGAGTTCAAGCTCAAGTAAATACGTTAGAGCAGGTGAATGTGAGTTTACTGAAAACTGCGAACAAGCAGGCGGAACAGCAGGTCTCACAGTTATTACAGTCTGTTACTCCGACAGCGCCTGTCTCTGACGAAAGTCGAGGGCAGCACGTAGATATTTACGTGTAATTCGTTTTGGATATAAAGTTATCTGACAGCTGTTTCCTGCGGCTGTCGGATTAGTTCTGGTGCATAACTGAATAATTTTTTCACCACCAAACAGCCCCAACCTCCAGTATATAAAAACTAAACTTCATCATCGACTGTGCATTAACTACAAACATTATTGATCAAGCAGCCGTATGGGAAAAGATGTCAAACCGAAAGGGGGTTAAGAGTCAATACTGTTAAAAGAGAGTAACGGCGATTGAGGAGATAATACTGCTGAAAGAGAGAAATGCCGGGTTATGTGTCAATCCTGTTAATATTACCCGGCGCACTTTGTTTAGCAGTGTTGCTGTGTGGCTTCGCGTGTTAAGCGTCCGATTTCCTGCCAGTCTCCTTCACAGATCATTTTTTTATCTACCATCCAGGTGCCGCCGCAGGCCACAACGCGATCCAGTGACAGATAGTCTTTTGCATTGTTCGGGTTAATGCCGCCGGTGGGCATAAATTCAACCTGTGTATATGGAGCAAGTAATGATTTGAGCATATTAATGCCGCCTGATGCTTCAGCCGGGAAGAACTTTAAAGTAGTCAGCCCCATTTCCAGAGCGGCTTCAACAGCAGAAGGGTTATTAACACCCGGAATAATATCAATGCCGATCTCCTGACAGGCACGTACTGTATTCGGGTTGAAACCCGGTGAAACAACAAATGTTGCCCCGGCATCTTTGGCCGCCTGTGCCTGTTGTCGATTTAATACTGTGCCCGCGCCGATCAGCATATCCGGCTGTGCTTGACGTAATAAGCGAATCGCCTCTACAGCCGCATCTGAACGGAAGGTAATTTCAGCTGCCGGAAGACCGTTTTCAACCAGTGCTCTGCCTAGCGGGATAATATCCTCTGCGTTATCAACTGCGATCACCGGGATAATTTTAATCTGTTTTAATTGTTGTGAAATTGAACTCATTGTGTGTTTTCCTTACCGATATTTTAATTGTAATTAATGTGCTTTGTGGCTGACTGCGGGATAATCGCGCCTTTATGCTGTATAACCACGGAGGCTAGCTGATGTCCTTGTAATGCGGACTCTAGCGGCGTTTTTCCGGACAGGTAACCAGCTAAGAAACCGGCGTTAAATGAATCTCCCGCAGAAGTGGTGTCAATAACATTTGTAACCGCTGTTGTTTCAACAAGCAGTGCGTCGCCGCCGAGAAGATTGTGGTAAATACAGCCTTCGGCTCCTTTCTTCAGCACCATTTCTTTAACACCGGCACTGCGTAGTCTGTCACTGATCTGTGCCGTTGAGCTGTCACCCCAAAGGGCCTGTTCATCATCATCCGTTACTAACGCAAGATCTGTGACTGCAAGGATCTGCTGGTAACACAAACGTGCCTGTTGAGCATCTTTCCACAGAGCAGGGCGGTAATTGGAATCAAAGGCTATTTTGACTCCCTGGGCGGCTAGTTTCTGCAGCAGTGCAGTCAGCTGCTGACGATCTTCATCGGGTAATATCGCTAAACTGATACCGCTGAGATAAATTAAGGCTGCACTCTGCAGCTGTTCCGTTACAGCTGAAAAGTCAGGATGACGGAGCAGATAACGTGCTGCCGATTGATTCCGCCAGTACATAAAGGTACGCTCACCCTGATCGTCCAGCTGAATCAGATATAAACCCGGCTGGCGTACGGCATCGCGAAGAACACACTCAGTATTAATACCTTCCTGCTGCCAGCGGCTGAGCATACCGTCGCTTACAGCATCTGTTCCTAGTGCGGATACATAATCAACAGTAATTGATTGACCAGCGGTGCGCGCCATATATACAGCGGTGTTTAAGCTGTCGCCGCCATATGACTGATCCATTTGTGCAAATGGTTTACCGTTGAGCTCGATCATGCATTCGCCGATAATTGCTGCACGTTTCATTTTAGCTCTCCGTGCTGGCGGAAGTAGGCTTTAGCATTATTGAAACAGATATCTTTAACCATTTTCCCAAGCAGGTTGATATCATTGGGGGCTTCGCCGTTTTCAACCCACTGTCCCATGATATTGCACAGAATGCGGCGGAAATACTCATGACGTGTATATGACAGAAAGCTGCGCGAATCAGTAAGCATGCCGACAAACTGACTGAGCAGGCCAAGCTGAGCTAACTGCTGCATCTGCCGTTCCATACCGTCTTTCTGATCGTTAAACCACCATCCAGAGCCGAACTGTACTTTTCCGGCAATACCGCCGCCCTGATAATTGCCGATCATTGTCGCCATCATTTCGTTATCACGAGGGTTGAGACAGTACAATATGGTTTTAGGCAGTTGATCAGTGCTGTCAAGTGCATCAAGCAATGATGCGAGCTGAAATGAAAAACTGCTGTCGCTGATCGAATCGAATCCCGCGTCTGCGCCAAGCAGTTTAAACATACGGGTACTGTTATTACGCTGCGCACCGATATGCAGCTGCATTACCCAGCCGCGCTGGGCATACTGCCTGCCGAGCCATACTTGAACTGCACTGGAAAATTGATCAATTTCAAGGCCGCTTAACTGCTCTCCCATTAGGCGTCGTGATAACAAACTGTCTAATACTTTTTCCGATGGAACAGGCGCATAGCGTACAACTTCAATACCGTGATCTGCGGCGCGGCAGCCGTGTGCACTGAAATGATCCAGGCGCTGCTGCAATGCGTTTATTAAATCACTAAAGGAGCTGATTTCGACATCTGCAGCCTCACCCAGCTGCTGCATATAGTCACAAAATCCGTCTAGTTCGATTTTAAAAGCACGATCAGGACGCCAGCTTGGCGCAACTTCGACACTACAGTTCGGGTCCTGCCTAATGCTTTTATGATACTCCAGAGAGTGTACGGGATCATCTGTTGTACCGGCCATTACCACATTCATCTGCTTCATAATTCCTCGGGCAGAAAACTCCGGTGCGGCTAATAAATCATTACATTCATGCCAGATACTGTCGGCAGTAGCTGGATTGAGCTGTTTATTGATAATGCTGAAAGGACGTCGTAGTTCTAGGTGAGTCCAATGGTAGAGAGGATTACCTATGGTCTGTGGTACTGTTTTTGCCCATGCCTGGAATTTTTCATAATCGGAACTTTGTTTCCCGGTGATGAATTCTTCTGAAATACCGGCTGAGCGCATCGCCCGCCATTTATAATGATCACCTTCAAGCCATATTTTACTGAGGTTTTCAAATTGACGGTTTTCAGCAACTTCTTGTGGATTAAGGTGGCAGTGGTAGTCGTAAATCGGCATATCTTTTGCGTATTCATGGTAAAGACGCTGTGCTGTAGTGGTTGCGAGAAGGAAGTCTTCGCATAGAAACTCTTTCATAATAGGCTCCGAAAATACACTGCTTTAACTTCTTTTTTGCATATTTTATGAATGATAAAGCAGTGCTGAAAATTATAGAGAAGCGACGGCGCTGCGTGCACCTTCGCTGATAAGCTGCTGATAAGCATTGCTTACCTGATCAACAAAACTTTCGTTTTTAATAAGATCATCAGCAAAAACAGCCTCTAAACCGAGCAGTGTTTTGACCGCGGAAACATGGATTCCGTGTTTATCATAGATTGCTTTAAACTGCTCCCGCATAGGATCGCGTACATCGATTTCCTGGTTTTGTTCATCACTGCCGCTGACGTAACGCATCCAGGCTGCAATGCCCAGTGCCAGCCACTTATAATCACTGCCGTTGGACAGATGAAAACGCAGCGAGCCTCCCATGCGCTGCGGCAGTTTCTGGCTCCCATCCATGGCAATCTGCCAGGTCTGGTGTTTCAGGCTCGGGTTAGTGAATCGTTCAATCAGCAGCTGTGCATAGCCTTCAATATCTGTCCCCTTAGGCATATTCAGTGTAGGAGCCTGCGCTTTGAGCATCATATCTAACGCAGCCTGACGGTAGTACTGGTTGGTCATTGTGTCAGATATATGTTTATAACCGCCTAAATACCCGAGGTAGGCTAGAAATGAATGACTGCCGTTAAGCATGCGCAGCTTCATCTCTTCAAAGGGCACAACGTCAGCCACAAATTCCGCACCAGCGCAGTTCCAGTCCGGTCGACCGTTAACAAAGTTATCTTCAATTACCCACTGCAGGAAAGGTTCACATGCGATACCACAGGGATCTTTTACACCCACTAACTGGGTAATTTCATCCAGTGTTTCTGTAGTAGCCGCCGGTACAATACGGTCAACCATGGTGCATGGGAATGTAACATTCTGCTCAATCCATACTGCTAATTCGGGGTCGACTAACTGTGCAAAATCCAAAACGGCAGCGCGGGCGACATGACCGTTTTCCTGAACATTATCACAAGACATAACGGTAAAAGGCGTCAGACCGCGGTCGCGGCGCAGGCGCAGTGCCTGAACAATATAACCGATAGCAGAGTTTGGTGATGCCGGGCTGGTTATATCCTGTTTGATCAAAGCATTGTTCGGGTCCAGACGGCCGCTGCTGGGATCTGCACAGTAGCCTTTTTCAGTAATCGTCATGGAAACAATAGCAACCTGAGGCTCTGACATTTTTTCTAATACTGCCTGCTGGCCGTCAAATGTCGGATGCAGTGATTCAACCACTGAAGCAATCATTTTAACCGTGGTTTGATTCGCCCCTTTTTCAGAAACGGTATATAAATGATCCTGTTCCCGAAGCTGGGTTATCAGCTGTTCACCGCCGAACAGGTTTATTTCACAAATGCCCCAGTCACTGTTAGTTTTATCAAGCATTTCATTAGTAATTAATGCCTGATGTGCACGGTGGAAAGCACCGAAACCTAAATGTACGATGCGGCTTTTCAATAATGAACGATTAAACTGAGGGCGGATAACCTGCGTGCTTATTGTTGTATTGGCAATATTATTAGACATTTTTGCTCCGTAATTTTCGCTGTAAGACTCTGGCGAAATAATCGTAATAGTTTGTGGTTAGCTTAAATAATGCTTATTAACACCTGTTGATAAGCATTTATTTTTAGGAACTGTTTTAATAACCGAGGACTAAGCCCGGCAGGAATAAACTTAATTCTGGAATAAAGGTAACAGCCGCCAGCGCCACAATAAGTGCCGCATAGAAAGGCAGCAGAGGCTTGATTACCTTGTCAATAGAGACCTTAGCAACTGAGCAGCCGATAAATAATGCACTGCCGACCGGCGGAGTACAGATGCCGATAGCCAGGTTAAAGGTCATCATTATGCCGAAATGAACCGGATCAATGCCCAGGTCTAATGCGATCGGCAGGAAAATTGGAGTAAAAATTAGAATGGCCGGGGTCATATCCATAAAGATTCCAACAATCAGCAGGATTACGTTAATAATAAGCAGTATGATTAACGGATTTTCGGAAACAGCCAGCAGGGCATCGGAAATAATATACGGGATATCACCATTAGCCATAGCCCATGACATACCCATAGAAGCACCGACCAGCAGCAGCACAATTGAAGTGGTGACCGCCGATTCTAAAATGATTGCCGGCAGGTCTTTAATTTTGACTTCGCGGTAGAACACCACAGCCAGTAAAAAGGTATATACAACCGCGATTGCTGACGCTTCAGTTGCGGTGAAGATACCACCGATTATACCGCCCATAATAATAAGAATAAGTGTTAAAGAGGGTAATGCTTTTAGTGTTGTATCCCATACTTCAGCCAGGCTTGGCTTTGCATCAAGCGGATAGCCGCGTCGTTTTGCGATAAAACCAGCTACACACATCAGGCTGAGGCCCATAATAATACCTGGAATATAACCCGCTAGAAAAAGCGCAGCGATTGATGTTCCGCCGGATACCAGTGAAAAAACAATCAGGGTATTACTTGGCGGAATTAACAAACCTGTTGGACAGGAGGTTATATTAACTGCAGCTGAGAAATTCTCGTCGTAGCCGTCTTTTTTCTGCAGCGGCGCCATGGTGCCGCCGACCGCAGCCGCCGAGGCTACTGCTGAACCCGAAATTGAACCGAACATCATATTCGCCATTACGTTTACGTGGGCAAGAGATCCGGGTAAACGCCCGCCTAATACTTTAGCAAAATTAATTAAACGGATGGCGATGCCGCCTTGATTCATGATATTACCCGCCAAAATAAAAAACGGGATGGCTAATAATGCAAAATTATCTAATCCGGCCGCCATGCGTTGTGCGACAACAGCAATTGCGGGATCTAAAGGCAGGCTTAATAAGATAGTTGCCAGTGACGATAAACCGATAGCAAACGATACCGGGATCCCTAAACAGAGAAGGACCGCAAAGCTGCCGAAAAGTGTGAGAATGATCTGCCATTCCATAATAGAATTCCTATATAAGAGTAATTATTGTTGTTGTGCCGCAAGGCTTTTAGGCTGAAAAAGCTGTTTAACTTTTTCTTGTGCAAAAACAAAAGAGTAAAAAGTCATCAGAACACCGCTGATCGGCAGGCATAGATAGATATAACCCATCTGCAAGCCTAATGCAGGTGTAACCTGGCCTGTTGCAAGCGTTTTCAGCGCCAGGTTAGTCCCGCCGTAAACTAAAACAATTAATGCAAAAGCAGCAATGGCCGCCTGGATAATTATCTCGTTGAAAATCTTTCTTTTTCCTTTGAGTTTCATTGTTAATAGGTCGATCGCTAAATGACGCCTCACGCCTGTTGTATATGCAGCACCGATCAGAGCCACCCACATAAATAGATAACGGGCTAATTCATCTGTTACCGTACTCGGTTTGCCAATGACATAGCGAGAGACCACCTGCCAGATAACACAGAAGACTAAGAAGGTAGAGAGCGAAACGGTGAAACCTGCTAACGCCCGGTTAATATAATCAACCATTTTATTCATGCTGTTTCCTTTAAGTATATGAGCGGCTGCCGCTGTTTCTATTGAGATGCAGTCCCTCTAAATTGGTGTGACGAGTATAAATAAACTTCGTCTAGTGTCATGTGAGCTAAATCACACAAACATTGGTCGGCCAATTTTACGGGTGAAACTGTGATAGAGGTCGACCAATTGTGTTTTTTGTTTTGACCAATGCCTATTGCAGCGGTAATAATCTACTCAGTTACAAGCACTCTTACAATTGGACAACCAAAGATGGGGAACAACAACATGAATATGCGTAAAAATGTTTTATCAGCAGTTATCGGCGCGACACTAACAGTCGGCTTTTCAGCATCTGCTTTTGCCGCTACAACTTTTAAGTTAAGTCATAACCACAATCGTGACCATGCGGTGCATAAGGCCATGACAGAAATGGCAAAAGAAGTGCGCGAACTGACTGATGGTGAAGTAAGAATACGTATATATCCTGATGCCCAGTTAGGAACACAGCGTGAATCAATGGAGTTAATGCAGAACGGTGCACTGGATATGGTAAAAACTAACGCGGCAGAACTGGAGGCCTTCTCTTCTGATTATTCCGCTTTTAACCTTCCGTATCTGTTTAGAGATCAGCAGCACTACTTTAATGTAAAAGAGGGCGCTGTTGGCGAGCAGATTCTAGCATCTTCACGTGACAGCGGTTTTATCGGTTTGACTTATTATGAGGCTGGCGCACGCAGTTTTTATACCTCTAAACCTATTATCAACCCGGAAGATCTCGCTGGTATGAAAATACGTGTGCAGCCGAGCCCGACAGCTATCAATATGGTTAAATCTTTGGGCGGAAGCCCGACACCGCTAGCATACGGTGAGCTATATACCGCCCTGCAGCAGGGGGTGGTCGATGCGGCTGAAAATAATATCCCGTCATTCAGTCTCAGTCGTCATAGTGAGGTCTCTAAATACTTTAGTTTAGATGAACATACTATGGTGCCGGACGTACTGGTTATTTCAACTAAATCTTATGATGCACTGTCCGCAGAACACCAGGCTGCACTTAAAACTGCTTCTATGAATTCTATGCAGTTGATGAAACAGTTATGGGATGAATCTGAGCAGGAAGAACGTGCTAAAGCTGAGAAAATGGGGGTGAAATTTGTAACGCCGAATAAAGCCGCTTTTGTTGAAGCAGTACAGCCGATGTACGCAGATCTTGCGAAATCAAATCCTGAACTGAATGCATTAGTTGAAGAGATTAAAGCGGTGAAATAATTAAGGCACTGTGCAGCGGCCGCTGCTTTACAGTTATCAGCTGCCGCAGAACAGTCAGCACAATTGAATTAATACAATGAAACAGAGTAACAGCATTATGATGCCATTTGAACCTAAACGTCCCTATCAAGAACTGGGGTTGATTTTACGTCAGCACTTAATCAACGGGGATTATAAGATTGGTGAGCGACTGCCGCCGGAGCGTAATATTGCTGAAGATCTCGATGTCGGCCGTACGGTTGTTCGCGAGGCAATAATTATGCTGGAATTAGAAAATCTGGTTGAAGTTCGCAAGGGATCGGGGGTTTACATTATTAATATACCGGATATCTCTCAAAGCCGGGAAATTATGATTAATGATGAAGCGGGGCCTTTTGAAATGCTCCAGGCAAGACAGCTGCTTGAAAGTAATATTGCGGAATTTGCGGCTATCCAGGTGATACCGGGTGATATTGCAAAATTACGCGCTGCACTGGATTTGGAGCGACAGGAGCTGGCTAGTGGTACAAGTGAATGTACGGGTGATAAACAGTTTCACTTATGTATAGCAGAGGCGACACAAAATTCCGTGCTGGTCGATATGCTTAAACACTCCTGGGATGCTCGTGAGAAAAGTCCGATGTGGCAGAAACTACATACACGCATTATTGATCAGGCTTATCGAGATGAGTGGTTTGATGATCATGTACAGATTCTTGCCGCCATGCAGCGTAAAGATCCGATCGGTGCGAAACATGCTATGTGGCAGCACTTGGAAAACGTAAAGCAGCGTCTTCTGGAGCTGTCTGATATTGATGATCCTAATTTCGACGGTTACCTGTTCAGCTCGAATCCGGTTGTGCATCTTGAGGCCGTTAGATAACGGTAAAGAGTGACAGCCACTAATGCAGTATTTTCTATCTGCAGTTTAAAAGCAGAGATAATGACCTGATAATTCGATAATTTTTATTGAAGGTCACAGTTTTAACTTAATAACCATAAAAACTATAACAGAGGAGATTGGCATGGAACAAACTTGGCGTTGGTACGGACCTAACGACCCCGTGTCTTTAAATGATATTCGTCAGGCTGGTGCTACCGGTATTGTGAATGCACTGCATGAAATCCCAAACGGTCAGGTGTGGAGTAAAGAGGCCATACTGGTGCGTAAAGAATTAATTGAAAGTAACGGGTTAACCTGGTCGGTTGTTGAAAGCGTTCCGGTACATGAGGAAATTAAAACACGTACTGGTAATTTTGAACAGTGGATTGAAAATTATCAGCAGACACTACGCAATTTAGCCGCATGCGGTATTGACACTGTTTGTTATAACTTTATGCCGGTACTGGACTGGACACGTACCGATCTTGAATTTGAAATGCCGGACGGATCAAGGGCATTGCGTTTTGATCATACTGCATTCGGCGCATTTGAGCTGCATATTCTTAAACGCCCCGGGGCTGAAAATGAATATTCACCGGAAGAGCAGGAGCAGGCAAAAATCTATTTTGATAATATGTCCGACAGTGAAATTACAAAGTTAACTGCAAATATTATTGCCGGTTTACCTGGTGCAGAAGAAGGTTATACTCTCGAGGAGTTTCAAGCCCAACTGGATCGATATTCGGGGATCTGCAAAAATACCTTACGTGAACATCTGGCCTTATTTCTGCAGTCTTTAATGCCGGTATGTGACAGTACGGGTTTAAAACTTGCAGTTCATCCGGACGATCCGCCGCGCCCAATACTCGGTTTACCACGAGTTGTTTCTACCATTGAAGATATAAACTGGTTAACCAAAGCAGTACCTAGTAAAAATAACGGCCTTACTATGTGCACGGGTTCATATGGGGTAAGAGGCGATAATGATCTAGTAGACATGATCAGACAGCATGGAGATCGTATCTATTTTACACATCTTCGTTCAACGCAGCGTGAAGAAAATCCGAAAAATTTTCATGAAGCATCCCATCTTCACGGAGATGTGGATATGTACAGTGTGGTAATGGAAATACTAAAAGAGGAGCAGCGCCGTGCAGGTGCAGGTGACAAACGTTTGATTCCGATGCGTCCGGATCACGGCCACCAGATGCTTGATGATCTAAATAAGAAAACTAATCCTGGTTATTCGGCAATCGGTCGTTTGAAAGGCTTAGCGGAAGTGCGGGGCCTGGAAGCAGCACTGCAGCGTGCTTTTTTCAGCGGCTGAACATAGCGTTAAAGTACGTGTTACTGCTGCTTGAATATAAATATAAAACCGAAGCTTATAGCTTCGGTTTTTGTGTATTAACAACCGCTGCTTTCTATCGACAGCTGGTACTGCCCGCCGGCTGCTGTGGCCTGTGCATATCGTACCCAGCAGTTCTGCGCTGTCTGCGAGTAGCCTCTGGGCATAAAGTATAGACCGTCATTACTAACGTTACGCCACATCCACTCATGTGCATCGCGATCATCGTAACCGGACTCACCAAATTCTGCTTCCAGCAGTTTAGACCAGGTTGTACTGAATTCTGCTTTAGGGTAGCCGTAAACACTTCTTATGGTGTCGCTGCCTATCTGAACATCCGTTTCACTGCTTTTTTCTAACCCTAGCAGGATGGTTTTTGAATAGGAGAGTATTACTGCAGTTGAGACGGCGCCTTTCATTCCCTGCAGTGTTGAAGTACGGGCATCACTGCTCAGACTGAGAAATTTAGGAGCCGCTGCCGCACTGAGTATGCCCAGAACGATAATGACGATTACCAGTTCAATAAGGGTAAATCCCGATTGTTTGTTCATGCCTGTTTCTATTTCCCTATAGACAGCAAGTGACAGTACTGCAGTTTAACAAAATGAGACTAAACAAAATAAATAAACGCTGATGTTTGTCCTAGTCGTGCATTAATTATTAATAAACGGTCTAACTTGTACCAGGGTCATATGACCGCTTAAATGCTGAATATCATCCGCTGTGCTTAACTGGTTTTTAAAACCGTAGCAGCGCCTTCCTGGTTTCATGCCGAATGCTACGTTAAAGCCTTGATTGACTGTAATGCCGATTAGATCACCGCTCTCAAGGTCAAATAACGGACCGCCGGAATTGCCTTTTAATGTTTTTATATTGGTGGTCATATAATAGGGATTACCCATCTTTTTTAAAAACCCATTGTGATTGGATTTTAAGGAAAGCCCTAATGGATGACCGACGGAAACAGCTGTGCGCCCTCTAAAAAACGGATCATAGTTGATGTTTAAAGGCAGGTAACCGACAACAGGTTTATTTAATTTTAACAATGCCAGATCTCGATAACCTGAGTAATCATGTATATCTGCCGGTAAAGGCGGCATACCGATTTTTTCGCGTTGTCTGTTTACTTCGCTGCGTTTAAAAGAGTAATTACTTTTAATCATGTTGAAGTTATGAAAAATGACTTTTTCAACTTTGTAGCCTGTCTTTAGCGCTAGATCTTGATCCTGCTGATAATTAAAAAACCAGGTTTGCTCTGTAATTGTCGCATCGACACAATGCCCGGCGGTGACTACAACATCGGGTTTGATTAAAACACCGCTGCATCGTCCAATTGCAATGTCTTTAATAAAAGGAAGATCCTCACAAATATGGCGCTCTGCATTGTTTTTATAAAAAATAGACAGGATTTTTTCTTCTAAAATGGTTTTCATTTTTATGTTGTGATCATCAACTAAAATGCCGGTGTTGGTGAGCATATGTTTAAATTTTGTGGTTTGTTCGCTGCTGTTATAGAAGTGAAAATCCGTACTATTATGCTCCTCAGCCGCAAGACAGGGAAACGAAAGCATCCAGATAAGTGTTATTTTCAAATAAAGTTCCATTTGAAAAGCATATAAGCGATCTGCTGAAAATGCGAATAGCATCTTTATTCTTATTGGTAAATAGAATATGCAGGTAAATGTGATGTGAGCAGGGTTATTTTGTTCGTAAGCAGGCAGGTCATTAAAAATATATAAAAGCATCCATATCTAATCTACATGGATGCTTTTAAAGATGTGAGTTTATCTAACCGTTTAATCTGGTAAACAGCTTTTAACTTTACTAGCCGGAATATTTGGCCATAAAATCATCTGTATCGTTAACCATATTCTTACTGCCGCAGAAAAATGGTATGCGTTGATGCAGCTCAGTAGGGGCTACTTCCATAATTCGATTATACCCGTCTGTGGCTCTGCCGCCGGCCTGTTCAATTAAAAAGGCCATCGGATTACATTCGTATAATAAGCGAAGTTTACCATTAGGCGCAGAGGCGGTAGAAGGGTAGATATAAATGCCGCCGGTTAATAAATTACGGTGGAAATCAGAAACCAGGGAACCGATATAACGTGATGTATAAGGTCGATTGCTTGCTGTATCAATCTCCTGACAGAATTTTAGGTATTTTTTTACCCCGTTTGGAAATTTCAGGTAGTTGCCTTCATTGATCGAATAGGTGCGTCCATCTTCAGGAATACGCATATTTTCGTGAGAAAGATAGAATACACCTAGTGACGGATCACAGGTAAAGCCGTGCACACCGTTACCTGTGGTATATACCAGCATGGTCGATGAGCCGTAGATTACATAACCGGCGGCAACCTGTTTAATACCCGGCTGCAGGAAATCTTCCAATACAGCCGGCTGGCCGGTAGGGCTGACACGTTTATAAATTGAAAAAATAGTACCAACGGAAACGTTTACATCAATATTCGAAGAACCGTCCAGCGGATCCATTAATACCACATATTTACTATTGACACCCCGTGTGCTGTCAAAAGAAACAAACTCGTCTTCCTCCTCCGATGCGACTCCACAAACTTCACCGCGTGCTTCTAGTGCAGCTTTGAACTTATCGTTAGCATACAAATCCATTTTCTGCTGTACTTCACCTTGTACGTTCTCAATACCGGTAGCCCCGATAATATCTACTAAACCGGCTTTATTGATTTCTCTATTCACTACTTTGGCGGCTAACCGGATGGCGCCGAGTAAAAGTGTTAATTCTCCCGTAGCTTCAGGAAAGTCGTGCTGCTTTTCGATGATGTATTCACCAAGTGTGATCATGTTTCTGCCCTTTATGATAATGGAGAGGTACGTTGAACGAAATTGTTAAATTCACTAATTGCTGCCGTAATGTTGGGCAGGTGTTATAGTCAAGTAAATATAACAGGGTTATCACCACAAAAATGTGAACCAGCTGGCAGCTGCGTGCACTATTTATAAAAATATATCTTGCAATATTAAGTATTTACTAACTCTGAAGTGTCATTGGGGCTGCGTTTCTAAAATAGGCCTGCCTGCGACGCCTATACTTAGCGGGAGCTTTATCAGTGCAGTTCTTATTTATAGTAAAGTTACTTTATGGGAGTGTTATTGGAACCCGTTGAAAGTGAGAAATGTTCTATTCTTTATACTGTATATTTTGTGTTTCGATTATTTCATGATGATGGTTGTATTATCTAATCATTGTTTACAAACAGTGTGCTCAACCGTAGGTGTTTATTGGTATTTTATGTTGTTATGCAGTAATGATTAATGAAAGGGCGATTTATGCGCTTAATCAGTCTTGTGTTTGTCCTGCTTATTTCAGTTTATGCGGGCAGTATATATAACGATATAGGTAAAGATTCCGGGGGAAATAAAGCAGCGATCACTATTGCTGTTTCCAAAACGCCGTTATCAGCGCCGTTTTATATCGCAGAGTCGCAGGGCTATTTTTCAGACAGTTGTGTCAATGTGGTCATTAATGATGTGATCGGCGGTAAAAAAAGTTTTGAACAAGTTGTAACCGGTGATGCAGACTTTGGCACTAGCTCCGATTCTGTGATTGTTTTCCAGGCCCTGCAGCGTCATGATTTTGTGACTTTAGCCAGTTTTGCGCAGTCTGATAATGATGTCAAACTGATCACCCGGATAAAAAATAATATTCATGAAAGTGCGGATCTGGCCGGCAGGCGTATTGGTCTGATCAGAGGAACTGCCTCTGAGTATCTATTGAGCACCTACCTGGCTCTTTCCGGGTTAACAATAAGGGATGTTATACTGAAGGCGCTTTCTGCCGAGCAACTGCCGCAGGCACTTGAGCAGAATAAGGTTGATCTGATTGTCCCCTGGGAGCCCTATGCATTTATGACTGTCGAATCACTCAACTCTGATGCGCGGACACTAAACACAAAAAATCTGCATACATTAATGTTCAATCTTATTTCTCGCCGGCTGGTTGATACTGAGAAAGTTGAACAGGCTGTCTGTGTTATGCAGGCACTAAATCATGCGGTCAATTATATTGCGGCTGAACCTGATAAATCCCGAAAAATAATAGTTGAACGGATCGGTACATACCAGAAATTTATTGACTGGGTATGGCCTGATTACATTTTCAAACTGAGTTTAAACCGTTCCCTATTGATGAGTCTTCAATCGCAGACTTTGTGGCTCCGTGATTCAGATAAGGTTGGAACTGCTGAATTACCTGATTACAGAATGTTACTGGATAATCGGGTACTTAAAAAAGTGAATCCAATGGCGGTAAAATTATGATATTGAATTGTGTTTTATCTGAGGGGAGCATATGGGACTAATACAGCGTTTATATCTATTCAGCCTTGCCTGTTTCGGCTTAATGACAACCGTTTTTTATATTATATTCTGGTCCTGGATAACATTAAGCACAGCTATCTCTCAAGTTGATTATACACAGCGTGTCGGAGAGGCGGTTGACCAGCTGCAGCTGAATATATTTAAGGATCATGTTTCATCACTTAAAGACAGCCCGGACGCCTGGTTGGCTGACCAGAAAGCGTTTACGCGAATTATCTCTTCTACACCGGCTTTAACGCCGCAGCAGCAGACACTGCACAATAGTATTGTTAGTCAGAACGGCAGTTTAATCATCCTGTTTAAACAGATAAAAAAAATAGCGGCTGAGGGAATGCACGGTAAAATAGTTGATCATCTCAATGCTCGTCTTCTGACACAGGTAGAGTTAATCCGGGAAGACTGCATGCAGCTGGCTTCCAGCACAGAATTAACCCTGCGCAATACGATTAGAGAGTTATTTTATCTGCTGATTGCGGTATTCGGTATAACAGTCTGCGGCTTGACCTGGGGAATTATCAATGTCACTCAAGTATTTAAGTCGTCAATTAAAGACCTTGAATATGGTATTGCTAATATTTCACAGGGTAATTATAAGCAGATTACACTTTCTCAACAAAGTACTGAGTTTAATAAATTTGCTGCAGAGTTTAACGCGATGAGTAAAAAACTGGCAGAAACAACGATCTCTCGAGATTATTTGCAAAAACTGGTACAGGACAGAACGGAAGCGCTGGTTACTATCTCTAACACTGATCAGTTAACCAATGTTGCTAACCGCCGTGCATTATTTGAAAGAGGGCGGGAAGAGTTTCTTCGCGCTCAGCGTCATCATTTTCAGCTTACATTATTAATGATTGATTGTGATTATTTTAAGAATATTAATGATAGCTACGGCCACCAAGTCGGAGATCAGGCCTTGCAGCATATTTGCGGCGTTTTTGAAAAAGTGATTCGCGATGTCGATTTTTTAGCTCGATATGGGGGAGAAGAGTTTGTAATTCTACTGCCGCACTGTGATGAAGAAGGAGGAGTAGAAAGTGCTAAACGTCTGCAGTCGATATTAAGCTCTCATCCCTTTGTAATGAACAACTTAACTCTGGATATGACTGTAAGCATAGGAATCTCGGTAAACTCGTCGAGATATGAGAGTTTTGATAGCTTACTTAATGGTGCTGACGAGGCGCTGTTTACAGCAAAAAACAATGGGCGGAACCGCTTTGAGATAGCAAAAAAAACGTTAAACCAGCGGGAAAACGTAGTAAATTTTAATAAAAAACCACGTTAAAACGTGGTTTTTTATTTTATTCACAATTACAGCGGCGCTGTTTATTCAGGCAGTACTGCATTGTGGTAGACATTCTGCACATCATCACAATCTTCTAACATGTCCATGAATTTTTCAAATTTTTCAATATGCTCAGGATCAATATCAGTATCAGTCTGCGGCACAAAGGTTACTTCTTCTACATCTAATTCAAGATCCGGATAGGTATCATGCAGTGCAGTTTTGGCTTTGTAGAATTCTGTATGAGGACAAAAAACCGTGATTTTACCATCTTCACTTTCAACGTCAGTGACATCAACGTCAGCCATCATGAGTTCTTCTAAAACTGCTTCGTCATCTTCGCCGTCAAAAACAAATACAGCCTGATGCTCAAACATATGCGCCACTGTGCCCGTTGAGCCGATTTTTGCACCTGTTTTCATAAAGCAGTTACGTACATCAGTCCAGGTACGCTTGTTATTATCTGTTAAACAGTCAACAATGACCGAGCAGCCGCCAGGGCCGAAACCTTCATAAGTTGCACGTTCGTAATCTTCACCGCCGCCGCCTTTGGCTTTTTCAATAGCGCGTTCAATAACGTGGGTCGGTACCTGGTCTTTTTTTGCACTTTCAATTAAACGACGTAATGAAAGATTACCGTCTGGATCGAACCCGCCATTTTTAGCCGATACGTAAATTTCTTTACCGTATTTTGAATAAACTTTAGTTTTTGCGCCTGCGGTTTTAGCCATAGACTCTTTACGGTTTTGATATGCTCTTCCCATCTGATCAGACTCTTTTTGTTAGTTGGTTAAAATTATTGGCAGCGATTTTACCTTGTTAGTGCGCTGTTACGCTAGTCTGACATCAATAAAAATTGAGCCAGGTAAATATTTGCTATGCTTATCTGAGTTAATCGATTGAAAATCAGTCAAAGGGAAGTTCATGCACAATAAGATTGCTGAAATATTTAAACAGCTGAACAGCATACTATTAGGAAAAGAGCCGCAGACTAAATTAGCCTTAGTGTGTTTATTAGCCGACGGGCATTTGTTAATTGAAGATTTACCCGGCATGGGGAAAACTACCCTGGCTTCGGCATTAGCGCAGACACTTGGACTTGATTACCGTCGGGTACAGTTTACCAGCGATATGCTGCCGGCGGATATTCTCGGCGTCTCGATATTTGACGCTGTCAGGCAGCAGTTTAATTTCCATCAGGGGCCGGTCTTCTGTCAGGTATTGCTTGCCGATGAGATTAACCGTGCCAGTCCTAAAACTCAAAGTGCATTATTAGAGGCAATGGAGGAGCGGCAGATTTCGATTGACAGTGACAGTTACCTGCTGCCGGTGCCGTTTTTTGTGATTGCAACTCAAAACCCGTTAGACCAGGCGGGTACTTTTCCACTGCCAGAGTCGCAGTTAGACCGCTTTATGATGCGCATTGCCTTAGGGTATCCGGATCAGGAAGCAGAATTAGCCATGCTTAAAGGAGAGACTTTCTCTAATAAAAAATTAAACTTAAATGCGCTGATTGATTTAGATACTTTGTTTGCTATGCAGAAGGCTGTAAGGGCGGTGCAGGCTGGGGATAATGTCTTACATTATCTGCTGCGTTTAATTAATGAGAGTCGTTATAGCGGCACCTATGCCAATCCGCTATCTCCCAGGTGCAGCAAGATATTACTGCAGGCTGCCAAAGCAATGGCATTTATAAATCAGCGCGATTATGTGATTCCAGAGGACATTCAAGCGGTATTCATTGCGGTGACCGATCATCGGTTAGTGGGTATTTCAAGTAATCATGGTGATAATGTACTTAGCCGTACCCTGCTTGACAGCGTGGATCCGTTAGCCTGATGCTAAGCAAAAGCTATTTTAAAAATTTAATCGAGGCCCGTTTTGATGTCTGGTTAAAAAGACGTTTACCGGCAGTTAAAACAATTACTCTCAATCGTGCTAATACATTTATTCTGCCTTCTAAAGCTGGTTTTTTGTATATTTTAACCGTTTTAATGTTGTTTTTACTGGGTACTAATTATCAGAATAATCTGATCCTGTTTGTCGTTTTTTTTCTCTGCAGCTTTATGCTTACCTGTCTGTTATTAAGTTATCAGAATCTAGCGAAACTCACACTCACTGCGAATCCTGTAAAAGCGCAGTTTGCTGGTCAGGACTGCTGCTGTTCATTACGCATATCTAAACAAAACGGCAGGGCGCAGCAGGTATATTATGAGTTTAAAAAGTCCAGTTCGCCCCTGCAGTCAATTCTAAGTGATGAAAGTGTCTCAATCTACGCATTATCAAAAAAGCGGGGCTGGTTTGAGCCGGGCAGGGTGACGGTCAGTTCACGTTTTCCTTTTGGATTATTTACTGTCTGGACATACATAGATTTCGGATTTAAATGTCTGATATATCCGCAGCCGTTAGAAAAAAAGGGTGTTGTGCATACCCTACCCGGTAAGCAAACAAACAGCGGGCTGCGCAGCACTGATAGTGGTTTTGAGGAATTTGCAATGCTTAAAACCTATCTGCCTGGAGAGTCTTTAAAATCTGTCGCCTGGAAACAAGTTGCACAGGGACGCGGTATGCTGAGTAAACAGTTTGAACAGTCACAGGGGGGCGATGTTATTTTAGATATTGATGATTATGCTTTTCTGGATTTAGAAACAAAACTCAGCGCACTTTGTTATCACGTGATTGAATTATACAAAAACAATGTGATTTTTGTATTAAAGCTTAACGACAAAATAATAACTGCAGAACATGGCCCAGCCGGTAGAGCTTCATGCTTACAGATGCTCGCGCTTTATGGAGCCGGGCGATGAAGGAGTTCCTTACCCGGCAGAGTTTAGTACTTATAAATCTCTCTTATATTGCGATTGGCGCTTCTTTATTTAATAATATTAATCCGATTCTGCTTATCTTTGGTCTTTTATGTGCAGCCTGGCGTATCGCCTTATTCTACGGACGAGTGCCGTTATTACCTAAATTGCTGTTAAACAGCGCTGCTTTACTGAGCACTTCTTTTATCATAGTGCTGGTTTATAAGCTGGGGGTATTTAGTGTAATGCAGCATCTGATTTTGTTAGGTTTTAGTCTTAAATTTTTAGAGCTGAAGTCCGAACGTGATGTACATTATTTTGTAAATACCGGTTTTATACTCGTTGCCTTGTTTTATATTTTTAACAGCAGTATTGTAACCTCACTGCTTGGCAGCTTGCTGATACTGTTATTATTATCCGTATTATTGAGTATTCATGCCCCGCATTCCCTTATTTCACAACAGAGCAAACTGCTGCTGAAAAGTGTGGTGATCAGCCTGCCCCTGGCCGTGGTACTTTTTATTGTTATTCCACGTTTACCTTCATTATGGAAAGTCCCTTTACAAAAACAAGCGACAACGGGCTTAAGTGACAGTGTAAGTCCGGGAGAAATTGCGCAGTTAAGCCGATCCAGTGAACTGGCCTTTCGTGCTTCATTCAGCGATTCTCCTGTAGAGGAAAGTGAACGTTACTGGCGAGTTATGATTTTAGATTCGTTTGACGGTAAAACATGGTCGCAGTCACTGCGCAAAAAAGAGGAAGAAAAAAATGTATTAAGGGGGGACGGCAGTCTTTATGATTTAAGAGGAAAGTTTAATAGTTATAATTTGATTCTTGAACCGCATTATAAAACCTGGATCCCGGCGCTTGACTATTCTTTGGTTTCTTCCAGCGCCGTTAATCTGTCGGATTATTCACTGCGAAGCAGGCAGCCGGTTTTTAAAAGAAAAGATTTTACTGCTGATTTATATCAGTCTATAAAATCCATACCAATAAATGCAGAGCGACGCCTGCAGTTAACAGCACTACCTAAGCAGGGAAATGAGAAAACCCGTTTATGGCTTGCTGAGCAGTTAAACCTGGGATTATCCAGGGAGCAGGTTCTTAAGCAGGTGCTTCGCGGCTTTTCTGAGCAGAATTATCGCTATACGCTGCAGCCTCCGGTGCTTGGTACAGACCAGATTGATGATTTCCTGTTTACCACTCAAGCCGGCTTCTGTGTTCACTATGCAAGTGCGTATATATATGCGGCGCGAAGTTTAGGTATTCCTGCCCGTATGGTTACCGGTTATCTTGGCGGCGAATGGCAGGCAGATTTAAACTTTCTGACTGTACGCCAGTATGATGCCCATGCATGGGCGGAAATATGGCTAGACGGCAGGTGGCAAAGGGTAGATCCTACCGCTTATGTTGCCCCAGA
The DNA here is from genome assembly GCF_000381745.1 of Psychromonas ossibalaenae ATCC BAA-1528. GTDB lineage: Bacteria > Pseudomonadota > Gammaproteobacteria > Enterobacterales > Psychromonadaceae > Psychromonas > Psychromonas ossibalaenae. The sequence continues at coordinate 20,787 of NZ_KB907035.1, forward strand.
ACGTGTTGAACGTGGATTAGAAGATGCGTTATCGGACAGCAGTGAGTTTTTAGCTGAGCAGTTTTTTTCACTACAAAAATGGCGTCATATTGGCTTGTTAAATGATTTGCGCCTGGGTTTAGCCAGGCTGGATTATTTATGGGCTGTGTGGGTTATTAATTATGACAATAAAAAACAGCTGCAGCTGTTAACATCCTGGTTTGCGCGCTACGCCTGGTTAAATATGCTCTATGGTATATTGATTATGATGTTGTGTGCGTTTCTGTTTGTGGTGCTGATCACTTTTAAACCCTGGCAGAAGAAAAAAACAGCCGCTGAAGATCGTCTTTATCTGCAGCTGCAGGTCTATTACGCAAAATTGGGGATAATACGTGCAAAAGGGCAGACTGTTAGTGACTATGCTGAAAAAATCAGGCGGGGTATTAATCGCCCTACACCATTATTTGACGACTTTGCCGTCAACTACAACCGTCTGAAATATCAGGCGGGTTTGTCTACTGAACAGCGTAATAAACTGCTGAAACAGCAACAGCTTATTTGTAAACAAATACGTTCAGGTAAGCATTAATCGGACGAGGAAACTGCTTTAAGGTAAAAAGGGCTCGGCGGACAGTTTATACTCTTTGATTTGAATCTTTGTCGGACCGTAACTGCGGGCGGATCGGAAAACGTCACGCCCGATCAGTACTGAAACATCATTATGCAGTTCTTTTGATGCAATAACTTTAGCCTGATCAAAATATTCCTGTAAAGCTGTCAAGTTGTCTTCCAGCTGCGCATTCAGTTCCAGCATGTGCTTTTCAGCCTGATCTTGGCTCAACAGCAGCTTATCGCTGATCTCCTGCTTTTTTTGACTATCCGGAAAAATTGCGATTTTACGCTGTGCATCTGCAATACTCTGCAGATTTTCCTGGGCCAACGTTATTTCAGTTTTGGTCTGCTTTTTAACTTCCATTAAATTTGGATATTCACCGATTAGATCCAGTGTTGTTCGAGTTCCAGCACTTGCGCCGAGTGTAACGGTGTTTACCCCTTTACTTGTGCATAATAAGCCGCCTAAAATTGTGCCTTTCATACCGCTGTCATCTTTGACGTTAATTTCTCCTTCGCAGATAACATTGCAGTGAAGCAGCTGATTTTTAATATTGAGCTCCTGACCAGCATGAATTTTTGAATACTGGCTAAGATTGGCCGCAACCGTTCCTTTGCAGTTTATATTACAGGAAAACTTATCACTTCCTGCTTCAATTTGATGACCCAGGATCCCTTTACTGACGATCAGATCACCTCCGCATGTGATATCAGCGGATTCGACAAAACCGGCAACAGTAATATCCCCGGATGCATTGACTTTCATACCGTCACAAATATCACCATTGATAATAACGCTGCCTTCGTAGTCAACATGGCCGTTACCAACATCTACATTATCTATGGTTAATACATCGTCAACCATCATGCCGTTACTGAGCACTTTTGGAATACCGGCAATGGATGCAATAAGCAGGTTGGGATCTGTTGATGAGATTTCAGTATTCTCACCAACCTCTAAAGAAAAGTTTTTACCTGGTGTGTATTTCACAGCTTCGCCGGTAACCGTTATACCTGAGCTGCCCTCGGTATAAGGAATTTTACGCATTAATTCACTGCCGGGTTTAACTGTAATTAATTCGCCTAGATTGCGCATATCGACGCGATCTTCGGATATTTTTTTAGGTCTTAACAGACGTTCCCTTGGTGTTTCTACTAAACGATCAAACTTTGCATCAGTACCATTTACCGGCTGCTTACCTTTGGCTATGGTTGCCTGGTAAACCGTCCCGGGTTTTGACTGCGCAGATTTATTGACCAGTAAATGTAATGTTTTTTCGCTGATACCTGTATTAATCTCTAATTCATCCATCTCCTGTTTTAACTGCTCCAGTGTGACTGATGAGCCTGCATAAGCGCAAACAATACGTGCTTTGGCCTGCATTTTTAAGGGATCAAAGGTGATGCTTAACTGTGCATCCAGCCGGTCCGCAATAGCAATTGATTCCAGCTCTGTACTGCGTTCTTTTTCACTTTCAAGGCGATCAAAGCTTTGCACTGCCTGTTTGATGCCGTCAGTATTTAATTTAAGGGTGGTATAATCAGACTGGTGGAAAATTTCAGTTAAACTGGCTTCATTAACTTCCTCCTGAACTGCAGTGATCAAGAGTAATAATTGCGATTTATCAGTAGATAAACGAAGCAGGTTGGGCGAAAGGGACTGTTTATTTTCCATGAAAAAATTCTTCTAATTACTAAGCCGCAGGAGTTCTGAATACTAAAACACCGCAGCATTCATGCTGTTAATATATCCCTATACGCTTTTTAAATTAATAATGAGATTATAAAAATAGAAGCTCAGTAACAATAATTGCAGAGCATCTGCGTGAAACAACGGACTCATCACAAAATAGATGAGCACCTGTTAATTATAGATCAAGCGATAAAATTCGTTATCTGCTTAATAATAACGCTGCAGATACTCATGCTTTGAGTTGTGTTTGATTCTACTGATTGTCTTATGAGCTACAGGATAACATTGAACAGCCTGCTTTATTACGTGCCCAGTCGGGACGTTTTTTGGCGTAATCCTGAAATTCCGGCTGCTCTTTATAGGGGGACTGCAGAATCAGCTGAAGTTGATGGATTTCGCTATAATCTCCCTGCTCAGCAAGTTCTATCGCCTGCTGGGCAAGATAGTTGCGTAAAACAAACTTTGGATTAACCTGGTTCATCGCCTGTGCACGCTGCCTCTGTGTCAAACCATCATAATTTAGACGGGCAAGATAACGTTTAAACCAGGATGTGAAATCTTGTAAATAACTTTGCTCAAGATCATGAGCATTATAAAAACACGGGGCTAATAGCGTCAGCCACTGTTGATGTGAGTCTGTATCTAAGTCGTTTGGAAGTGTTGCCAGCAGACGATAAAATATGGTCATATCTGTTTCGACTGTACTTAATAGTTTTTCTAAAGATTGGAACAGGTACAGATCAGTTTGGCCCTGGTAGTCTTTAAAGCCCAGTTTTGAAGCCATCATAGTACACCAGCTGTTTTGATAATTAAGCGCAAAATCACTCATGACTGCCTGCAGCGGCTCTGCTTCGCCGATTAACGGAAATATGGCATTAGCCAGTTGAAACAGATTCCATTGTCCTATCTCTGCCTGGCCGCCGAAACGATAGCGCTTTTCATGTGCATCGGTAGTATTCGGCGTCCAGTTGAGATCAAAATCATCAACCCAGCCGTAAGGGCCGTAATCAATCGTTTCGCCAAGTATGGACATATTATCGGTGTTCATAACCCCATGAACAAAACCGACACGCATCCAGTGCACTATCATTGCGCAAGTTTTCTGAGAAATTTCGCTAAACCAGGCGAGATAGATCTCTTTACTGAACTCACTGCTGCCCGATAATAAATGTGCAAAATCGGACTTAATACTGTGCTTTACTAGTTTAATTAAAAGTACTTCTTCACCCCGAGATGCCGGCAGCTGGAAACTGCCGAAACGTAAAAATGAACTAGAAACACGGCAGACAACAGCACAGGGTTCAATTGCCGCATTACCGTCATACATTTTATCACGCACAACTTCTTCGCCGCTTAAACATAAACTTAATGCCCGTGTGGTTGGAATGCCTAAGTGAAACATCGCTTCAGAGCATAAAAATTCGCGAATTGATGATCGCAATACTGCCATGCCGTCAGCTCTGCGGGAGTAGGGGGTTTTGCCTGCGCCTTTGAGCTGCAGCGTCTGGTGACCTAAACCTGCAGTAGTCAGTTCGCCAAGGTTAATCGCCCGCCCGTCACCAAGCTGTCCAGCCCATTGGCCGAACTGATGTCCACCGTAACACTGCGCGTAGCTCTTCATGCCGGGTAATAACTGGTTGCCGGTCATTACCCGAGTGAATTCAGCGTCTTTAATATCATGCTCGGAAAAACCTAACTGCTTTGCAAACAAGGGGGTCACTGCAATTAAAGTCGGATTTGAAGTTTTTGCCGCGTTAACAAAGGAGTAGGCTGCATTTTCAACACTTCTGCAGTAATTTTCTGTTTCTGAATCTGCAGGTAAATGATTAATAAAGCGGTTGTCAAAGGTGAGGTTATTCATTGCGGTCATTTCTTTTATAAGATGAGATATAAATAGTATACTGTTTTACTGGGGTATTTGCACAGTATAGCTGAATGAGCGGGATTTCTAGGCTAGAGCTGCTAATCCCGCCGCTGAATAATATGTGGTTGCAGGGTTATTTCTCTGCTGCTACTACAGATATTTCTACTAATAATACATCTCGAGCCATGCTTGCTTCAACACATGCACGAGCAGGAGCAAAACCTTCCGGTACCCAGGCATCCCAGACTGCATTCATCGGCGCAAAATGCTCGGCCATATCTTTAACATAGATAGTCGCAGATAAAATGTGTTGACGGTCACTGCCCGCTTCAATCAGCAGCTGGTCTACTTTATCCAGCATTGTTTGTGTCTGTTCAGTAATATCTTTAGATGCATCGGCACATACCTGTCCGCACAGGTAAATGGTACCGTTATGTTTTACAATACGGCTCATGCGCTGTTTAGTTTGTTGTCTTTCAATCATTAGTTTTCTCATAATTAAGTGAATAGGGATCAGTGTACACGGCTAGCGCATTTTAATCCCTGATTCTAAAAGGGCTGAGCGATAGCCATCATCTAGTGCTGCCATCTTTTTTTTTGCAGCTATACTCGCCGACTTTGTCTTATCTTGTTTAAATAAGCCCATCGCTATTTTTCTCATTACATTAAAAGCAAGTGGACCTCGGCCTTTACGAATCCTTGATTCATCTTCTCTAAAAGTCATATCTAGCATCCAGTGCATACTCTCAACCTGCCAATGATTACGGACTGCATGTAGACTTTGTTCTGCGTTTAAGTTCAGTGAACTAATGTACCAACGGGTTTCTGTGGTCTCTTT
>NZ_KB907036.1 GCF_000381745.1 Psychromonas ossibalaenae ATCC BAA-1528
AAATCCACAGGAAAAGAGACCACAGAAACCCGTTGGTACATTAGTTCACTGAACTTAAACGCAGAACAAAGTCTACATGCAGTCCGTAATCATTGGCAGGTTGAGAGTATGCACTGGATGCTAGATATGACTTTTAGAGAAGATGAATCAAGGATTCGTAAAGGCCGAGGTCCACTTGCTTTTAATGTAATGAGAAAAATAGCGATGGGCTTATTTAAACAAGATAAGACAAAGTCGGCGAGTATAGCTGCAAAAAAAAAGATGGCAGCACTAGATGATGGCTATCGCTCAGCCCTTTTAGAATCAGGGATTAAAATGCGCTAGCCGTGTTAGCTGGGTTGTTTCGTACAATATTTTACTCTGAAGGAAACACAACGGACTTTATTGATGATAAGTGGAACAAACTGCCGACTCTGAATGAGTATACCTCTCAATATCCAGATTGCTCAGATGCTAACCAGCAAAGCGTGCAATGTCGCTTTTGTGGTTCAGCAGATATTATGTATCAACCTCTAGTAGGTAGTCGTGACCGTCGAGAAAAGCATTTTTGTATTTCTTGTAAACGAACATTGTATAAAAGTTATGCCGAGTTCTAATCGTGTCGAAAATTCTGCGGCAATGGCTAGCCCTTATCGAATATTGCAGCGCAGTATTGGTTTTCGAGCTAGCGACCCACAGAGCAAGTCGTGAGGCAAACACCCTCATTGTTGTGAAGTCTCGATTTAACCAGTTAGATCGTCACCTTCACGCCTAGAAGCTGTTCACCTCACGACTTGCTGATTTTTGCACTTTGAATGACAACGGGTATATATTGAACAAAAAAATTAGTTATGTTTCGTGCCTTAATAAGTTTAACCAATAAATTTTGTCCGCTAATGTAACTTGCAGCAGATAAGATTTAATCAACTACCTGTATTGAGTGCTGCGCCTATGGCGGAACCTAGTATTCGAAAATACTTATCAGTGATATATTTTCAGCTAGATTAATAAGACAGGTGAAGCACACACAGTTTAATAGATTATAATAACGGTTATCTGTTTGAATTATAGGGAAATTTAATGATTGAGTGTAAAAACTTCATTTTTGATGTAGACGCTACGCTGGTTGATACCGAAGTGGTAATTGAAAACATTTGGAAAATATGGTCTGAAGCTGCCGGTGTGGAATTTTCCGAAATACAAAGACATATTCACGGGCGTAAGATCGGAGAAACATTAAGCCTTGTTAATGCATCATTTGCCAATATTGAGCAGGAAGAGTTGGTAAAAAAAATAGCGTCGCAACAAATGACGAAAGCGACTCCAATTCCAGGTGCTTTAGACTTTATCGAACAACTCGTCTTTGATTCTTGGGCTATCGCGACCAGTGGACCGTTAGAAGTGGCGCGAACAAGTTTAACGGCTTCAGGTTTTGTCTTACCAGAAGTTATGGTTTGTGCTGAAGATGTAGAAAGAGGTAAACCTGATCCAATGCCATTTTTGCTGGCGGCAGAAAGGTTAGGCGTTCAGCCGAATGAATGTGTCGTTTTTGAGGATTCGCCGGCTGGTGTTAAGTCCGCAAAAGAAGCGGGTTGTTTTACTATTGCGCTGTTGACTACGCATACTGAGTCTGATTTGAAAGATGCGGATCTTATTGTGTCCGGGTTTCACTGTCTCAGTGTTATTCAAAGTAACGGTATTTATGTTTTAGCTCTGAAATAAAATAAACACACATAACGTACTGGTTGCGTGCGGTACATCGCTGGATCTAATAGACAGGTATGTTGTTTGTAAAAAATGCGGCCATAAAAAACGAGAAAATCTTAGTGATGAGTTTCAATGATTTAAATCATATACTGACCAGGCATGAACACATTGTTTATTTGAACACTCGCTTTGAACATAGGTAAACAACATTAAAACTAAAAAAGCGCCTTGCGGCGCTTTTTATTAATTATGATGTTTAACAATATATTGTTTAGCTGGTGGTTACAGGTGTTGTTTCAACGCCTTCATCAGGAACGTCGGCAGGTACGCCTATTCCATTTTCACTCTTTGCAACAATCGTGTTTACAGCAGTATCGCCGACAACGTTTGAGCTCGTACAGAACATATCGTTAATACGGTCAACTGCGGCAACAATGGCTAGACCTTCAGGTGGTAAACCCAATTGGTGAAGTAATACACCTACCATCACAATACCGCCGCCAGGCACACCGCCGGCACCAATTGACAGCAGCAGGATAGTTACACCTAGTGTAAATAAGTCGGCAGTATTGATCGGCTGGCCAAATGCGTTAGCCACGAAAATTGTTGCTAGTGCGATATAAATAGAGACACCAGACATGTTCATCGTTGCACCCAGCGGTACACCAAAACCAGCGACTGACTTTGAGACGCCAAGCTTATCTGTCAGCGTGCGCATGGTGACGGGAATAGTTGCATTTGAGCTTGCTGTCGAAAGTGAGAATAAAATCTGCTCACGGGTATGGCGAAGGAAAGTTGCCGGCTTAATGCCCGTTGCAATACCAACCATTATTGGATAGAAGAAGAAAATCCAAAAAACCAGCATCGCTACGACTAGGCCAACATAACCTGCCACAGACATTAAAGTAGCAGCATCTAATGTTGCACCTAGCTGAATCATTAGTGCAAATACACCAAATGGTGCCAGGCTCATAACCAGGCCCACTAGCTTCATCATGATTTCATTTGCCATCTTGAACGTTTTGATTGCAGGACCGCCGCGCGTATCAAGCGCTTGGATTGCAAGGCCCGTCAAAATCGCCATGAAGATAATCTGCAGCATATCGCCATTAGCAAATGCCTGTACAGGGTTGCTTGGTACAATATTAACGATTAGAGAGAAAATATCAGGGGTTTCTGTTGTTGTTAATTCAACCGTTTTTTCCACAGTACCCGCTAAATTAGCACCAGCACCTGGTTGGAAAATCATGCCGACAGTTAATGCTGCCGTGATCGCAATAATGGTATTTATAATGTATAGCGCAAAGGTTTTACCACCTAAACGGCCAAATGCAGTAATATCTTTCAATTCAACGATACCGCAGACAATCGATACGAAGACAAGAGGTACTACAAGTAATTTAATCAGTGATACGAACATACCGCCAGCACCTTCTGCTAAGCCAAGTACATACGTGTCCATCAAGGTTACACCATTAAACAGGTACTGAATTGCTGTACCTATGATCAGACCTATGAATAGGCCCGCAAATATCTTTCCTGATAACGATTTATTCATCGTCCACCTCCAGTTGGTTGTGCTTACTAATGTTTGGTTTACGTTCCCACGGTTCCTCATGGGTTGGCGGTATTTTACATAGATGATGAGTGGATAAAAGAAAAATACTTTACAATGTCGTTACAAATGAGAAACAAAATAGAAACAAGGTGGAGCGTTAATCGCTCAGATAAACCACAGAATTAATGTTAAATGATATATAAAACGGTAGCTTACAAACAATGTGAATAGAAGGGGGCGTGCAGGGAAATCCAAAAAACGGGGGGATATTTGAATTGCGAGATCTGCGGACTGAATCACATCGAGAGTTTCCTGGTGAGTGTTATTTGAACAAAAATTCACTATTGGAAACATCGTGCGAGGCTAATTTAAACTTTAAATGTACTACGTGTAGGCTATTGGGTAACAAAATAAGCCTCCGGCTACCGAGCCGGAGGTAAGTTAATTTTCTATGCCGCTATTTTTGAATAGAAGATTAAATTAGTTATTGATAATCCAAAAAGGAGACTTGTTATTGGGTTTGTCACCTTGAGTGACTGCTTGTGCTTCCCATTCTTTATCTTTGTGGATAACAATATCACCGGTAGTATAAGCGTCTCTTTTTCTCCACTCCGGGATCCAATAAGAAGAACCATTTTCTGGCTTATCACCTTTAGTTACATCTTGTGCAGTCCATTCAATACCTTTATAAAGAACAATCTCACCGGCAGTATAAGAGGCATTTTTTCTCCATTTTGGTATCTCACCTGCAATTAACCATGCATTAGAAGAACCTGGCGCATCACCTTTTATTGTTCTCTGAGCAGTCCAGTCAGCATTTTCATAGGATACACTATCTGTTCTCAAGTAAGTTTCAGCCACATCCCATGCAGGAAATGAGTCATCAACACCATTATTAGTGCCGCCCGAAATATTTAAAGTAACAACAGCTAAGTTAGAAAGATTACCGTCATTATCATAAATCCGATAACTAAAGCTGTCTTGTTGTGCAGCGCTGCCGTCATTGTGATAAATGAAATCACCATCGTCATTGTACTGCACAATACCGTAAAGAGGCTGTTCTCTTACTGAAATACTGCCGGGTGCAATTCCAGACTCTTGGTCGATATCATTGTCTGCAGGTGTAATAATCGTTGCTGAATTGTGTATTACTTCAAAGCTATTAGGAAAAGCAGTGGGAGCAGTGCTTTTAGTACTACTGTCATTTACAGTAATAGTAAAGGCTCCTACGTTGGCCGATTTAACTGCAAAGTAATTTGAAGCAGTATATTTACCCGCATCAGTCGAGCTGTCACTGCCGTCATGGGAATAAGTGATAGTACCGTCTGTATTTACTAATGCGCTGCCGTGTTGAACACTATTACTCCATTTTAGGAGCTCTAGTGATGAGGGATCCACGGCATGGCTGTAAATTGTGTCATTTGCCAGGATATCAAACACTGCAGTTTCGCCACGATTTACTTGGAATGTATCATCCTGTAAGTAAATCGTTGTATCGTAATTCCCATAAGTTGTATCGCCGATTTCAATGTCAACGTAAGTAACAGCAGAAAGATTACCGGCATTATCTTTTATTTGGAATCCAATACGGTCAGATAATATTTTCCCTGAGTGGTGGCGATAAGTAATACTGCCGTCTTTATTGGCTACAGCAATACCAGCTGCTGGTTTGTCGACAATGGTAAGACTCGATAAATCGATACCACTTTCGTTATCCTGTGCTGTTGCTAACACACGTAAAACAGCGCTGCGCAAATGTCTACCTACGGCATTAACCGTATTAAGTGTAGGGGCTGTTGTATCCGTACCTGCAAAAGGTGTTTGTATCGGTTTTGTTTCGTATAGCGAACCGTCTTTTTGGTACTCGTGGAGTGTGTTATGCATAACCTGCCATTGGAAACCGAATAGGTTTGATTCATCACGGCCCACTTTCATAATATTTACATGTTCATTTGGCAGCGGATAAACCCCTTTGCCGGTGTAGTGCCAAAGCTTCATGGAGTGGGCAAGCTCATGGGCTAATGTATCTGTAGAAATGTCTGAATTACATATTCTAGAAACCTTTTTATAACCGTAACGCGCATTATTATTTTCAGTTGTGCCGGAAGATCCGCCGCCGTTATTACAATAATTATTTTGATTTAGTTTATCAGGGGCAATAGTAAAGAGGTTTGCAAAATAATATTCACCTTCCAGCAGCGGGACCTCACTAGGTTCGTAATTATTATTTATACCGTCATCATTGCTGTCCCAATCGTAAATTTGAATTCCTAAGTTTTCAAAATTAAGATGAATATTGGCTGGACTGAAAATACTGCTGATATCGCGCTGGATCTCATTATATTTATTATGGAAAACAGGTTCGCCAGGATAAGCCACATAACGATATGAGACCGGCAGTGAAAAAGGTTTATAGGAATGAAGTTTGATAAGACCGACGACATTGCCTTGTGACCTAACAGACACTTCTGTTACACCTTCTTTTTTAGCTGTGATAGAAAGTTTGTCGTGTGTTTCACCTTGTTGAATGGTTATAGAGGCGATGTCTTCATCCTGAAGTTCGAATGATAGTGGTTCATTGGCAAACTGAGAATGATTGATCCAAAGTACTTCAGGTGTTGAAGAGGACGGATCAATTAACTTTTCGACAATCGGCGTGCTCCAGCCGGGATCAAAAGCAAGCTTATTACTGCTGTCATTCTCAATGCTTAAGCTATAATTATTCCAATTAATATTGCCATAACCACGCAGCCAAAGTGATTCATCTAATGCTTGATCATTACGGACTGCATTACCCAAATGACTTGCCCCATCCAGCATGTGTACTCTAAGAGTACGAGAGCCTTCTTCTACATTTATTACAATTTCGTAATCTTTACCTGCTATAAAATCGACAGCCGTATTTAGTTTAACAAAGTTACTGTTTTCAGGCTGATTCGGCACAACTTTATACTTTATTTCTGAATTATATAAAGAGACAAGCACGATTTGCTGGTGGTGGATTACCTTGTTTGTGTCTGCTTCTTTAATTGTTATCCAAGCGTTATCTTCGGCACCTGACCAGTAATCATAAACAGCCGCTAATGCGATATGATCAATTTTAACCGCAGAAGAAGTAGGAAGGTTGTCCTGTACACGAAAGTGCTGAGTAATTGTCTCTCCAGACTTTAATGATAAATAATCATTATTAACTGATAAATCTTCATAAGAGATGGGAAAATAAGTATACACGCCTTCACTTTCGACCTGAGCAGTAGGTGCTGAGCTGGCTAAGGCCTGATGACAGGTAAGCTAATGGCTGAAATGCTGACTAATATGGCGCAAGCCGCTGGAGAGAGAAGATATTTAATGTTCTTATTCCTTATGTTATATATTTAAAATAAAACGGACTTTCCTGTTAAAAAGGTTACTAGCATTTATTGTAAAGCAATTGAATTGCGTACTCACAAAGGGGTGTTTGTCATTGGGTATTAACAATCTCGTCGATAAAAATAAAGTAATATATTGAAATCGTATGACGTCAAGTCTTATTGGCTGGTTAGGAGTATATACACACTATATAACCAGTAGTTTTACTATACTGATTGTATCAACCGCGCCGGTCGTACTGCTTTAACCGAATGGGGTATCAATTTTGTGTAACCATGGGACGATACTATGCGCAGTGATATTGATATTTCGATAGAGGTTGAACTACCCAGAATGATGCCTGGTTATGAGCCTGGGCTCATCTACCTGCTCGTAATCATCAAGGTAAATAAAAAATTGGAGCTGAAAATGAAAAGTCTAATTGTGCGGGCCGTCTAGCAGAGAATAACCGTTGTGCTTTTTCATTATTAATAATAAAAAACCGCCGGTAAAGGCGGTTTTTTTGTTACTAATCATTAGCTGTTGTATTAAATCTCTGCGTCAATCCAGACTAGACGGTGATCAGAAGAGATATCTTTACCGTTACCATATTTTCCAACACGGTCATCGTTCATTAATAAACGGTTTTCCTCAAAGGTTGCCGGCCAGAATACGCCAGAATCTATGATATTAAGATCAACTGACGGGATCGCATGGTCAACACGAAGACCAAATGTGCTGGTGATACGGTCCGGGTAAGTGCTGTAGTCACAGTCACCATCCGCCACACACTCAGTTGACCCAAAGCTGTTTGGTGCGTAGACGCCGTCTGTTGCCTGTACGTTCACACGTTCGTGATTGATTAGGTTTTGAATTGAATCAAGGAAGCCGTCACCACTTTCAGGATCGGCATTAAGATCGCCCATTACTACGAATGAAGCATCTAAACCTAAGCCGCCTTTTACACCTGCATCATCGTAAATGTAGTCAGAATTTGCAACATAATCATTCCAGAAATCGATTTCAGCACGGTTCAACAACTTGTTGTTCTCTGTGACTGTATCAAAAACGGGTGGTGTCGGGTGTGAAAGTAATAAATGAACGGTTTTTACACCATCTTCAGTTGGAATAAGAATTGGCGCATCAACATGGTTTTTAGAAGACAGCGGTTTCTGGGCCCAAGCTTCAGCTGTGTACCACTCGTCTCCACATTTCATGCCGTCAGGGATTGGGTTGTTTTCATCTTCACAGTTAGTGATTGTTGGATTCGTCTCGCCCGGCATATCTTTCCATTTAAAGTCCTGGAAAGTACGGATATTAGCAGTGTCGATTGGGTATTGAGATAATAGACCAAATGCGTACTGGCCGTGGTAGAAACCAAAACCCCATGCATCACCTGGCAGAGCGACAGTGCCGTCGCGGTCTAGATCGAATTCACTGAGTAAACCGGTATTAGTTGAGAAGTTTTCTGCATAAGCAAACTGAATTGGCTCTAGCATTTTCTTCTCAGTAGAAGTGGTACCTAGACCATTTTGCGGCACTGCGAGATAGTTTAAACGGAAGCCTTTGATAGCATCCTGGTTTTCACCCTGGCCGTCGTTGTTAAACTCACCCATCATCAGTACTGCAGGACGTTCAGTTTGAATAACTGCAGCCACATTGCGGATTTGAATCACTTTCTCTGCAACTTTCAGCTCTTCGTCGGTTAAGGTTCCGGCAAACCATTTAGTCATCAAAGCTTCTTGTTCTGAAGCTGTGATCTGCATCTCAGCGACAAGTTGTTCGAAAGTACTACGGTCGAAAGACAGGTTATAAGTAGCAAAACGAACATTGGTCGGTTCTGTTGGCTCAACCGGGTTAGTGATAGTCGTGGTTTCATCATTACAACCAGCCAGTAATGCTACCGAGATGGCTGCAGCTGCTGCAGTTTTTAGAAATTTCATAGTTTGCGATCCATTAATATTAATTATATGAGCTCATTTATTTGAGCTTCGAAAGAGTTTTACTGTTAAATACAGAATAATTTTTAATAACACTAAGTAACGCTATTTAATAAAGGTTATTTAACGGAAACAAGTGTAACGAATTGTAACATTTGTACTGTGATGGGTTTCACGTATCATATTGAATGGTCGCTGTTTGTTTGTGATAACTCTCGCAAAACTACAAATGTGGTGGCTCATATGTTCATGTATTGTCATTTGTTTTGGTGGGAAATGATTCGACAGTAAATAGTTAGAAGTTGTGCCTGGATAGAATTAGCCAGTATCTAATTGGCGAAGACCCTGGGTAAAAATGAAAATTTGTCGTTAAATAGAAGCTTCAGGATTAGGTTTTAACGCTTTATTTATCAGGAAAATAAATGTCTTGCCGGCTATCCAGCCACATTGGTTGTTTAGCCATTATTTTCGTGAATAGGGGGCTTTGTAAGTAACTGTTAAGCCAGGCTCGTAATTTTGGATAAGGTGCCTGAAGATACCACTGACGTTCAACCTGCGCAAACTGACGAAGGTAGGAAATAAGTGCAATATCGAGCAGTGATTCTTGCTCTGAAAACAGGTGTCGGTGTTCTGTTAATGCTTGTTCTAATATTTGTAAAAACACTTCACAGGTTTCTCTACACTGCACAAGATTAGCTTGGTGATAACGTTTCGCGCAGCGGTAAGCCTCTAAGCAGGCTTTAAATTCTTGATCAAAATGATTGATAATCTGCAGCATGTTGATTACTGCCTGCGGGGTATCTGACTGCAGCAGGTCATCTGGGTCATTTTCAGCCAAGACCCATAACATCACCTCTAAGCTTTCTTCGATAACTAAATTCTCATTGACTACTAAAACCGGCACTGTTCCTTTGGGGGATGCCCGCAGCATTTCGGCTGGTTTATCGGCTAATTTTATATCACGCAGTCGTACTTGCCGGCCGGACTTGAAAATAGCTATTCTGGCGCGCATCGCATACGGGCAGTGCCGTAAGGAATAGAGTATGGGGTATGAATGTGTCTGTTCTAGCATTACTTACCTTGAATAGTTGAGTAAATACGTCGGATAAGTACTTTAACGGTATTCATCGCTTAAATATACGGGTAATATCCTCCCCTTTTAAGTTTAAGCAATAAAATAAGTGGTAACAAATGAGTCAAAAGATTGAATTATTAGCCCCGGGTGGTGATGTAGATGCGATTAAAGCTGCGATAATTGCAGGCGCAGACGCAGTATATTGTGGTCTAGATACCTTTAATGCGCGTAATCGTGCATCAAATATTTCCTTCGAAGAACTACTCGGTATTATTCGTTTGGCTCACCAGTACCAGTGCCGAATATTTTTAACCTTAAATATTGTTATCCTGGAAAATGAATTTAAAGCGTTAGCAAAGCTGTTAAGTAAACTGGTCAATACCACTTTAGATGGTGTGATTGTTCAGGATCTCGGTATGTTTAATTTAATCAAAAAACATTTCCCAAGCCTTGATGTACATGCATCTACTCAGCTGACCACACACAATGCCGGGCAAATCCCTTTTTTGAAAAAATTAGGCGCTTCTCGGGTTAACTTTTCTCGAGAGCTGAATTTACGTGAAATAACCGCACTGAATAGTGTTTGTAACAATAACCAGATGTTAAGTGAAGTGTTTGTACATGGTTCATTATGTGTGGCTTTTTCTGGTTTATGTTATTCAACTTCTGCCAGTGTTGGTAATTCAGGTAACCGGGGACGCTGCAGTCAAGCCTGCCGTGAAGAGTACGAAACCACGCCTTCCGGCCATAATTTCCCATTAAACTTAAAAGATAATTCGGCATTTTTTGATTTACCTGCATTGATTGATGCCGGGGTGCATTCTTTTAAAATAGAAGGGCGCATTAAAGGGGCAAGTTATGTGCATACGGTGGTCGATAGTTTCCGTAAACAGATTGATGGTTTTGTGGAAACCGGAGAGCTGACCCAGGACGGCGAACGTTTATACAAAGTATTTAACCGTGATTTCTCCAATGCTTTTTTACGTGGTGATTTAAACCAGTCGATGTTTATTGATAATCCGCGTGATAACTCTAAAAACCACGTGATAGATAAGAGCAATGCTATCTCTGTGGTGCAGATTCAAGAAGTTGAGCAGAATCTGCAGGACGAGAAAACACAAATCAATGTCACCGTTAACGATAAAATTAAGCATCTCAGTATTGAAAAGCTGCCGTTAACCCTGACTTTCTCTGGTGAACTGAATAACCCGCTAACGCTGACCATTAAAACCCAAGGTTTTTCAGTTGAACAAAACAGTTATGTGCTGCAGTCGAGCAGTGTGCTTAGGCAAAGTGATAGTTTCAGCATTGATAAAACAGCCATTGAAAAACGCTTTAAAAGTTTAAATAATGCACAATTTGATCTGCTGGCGATTGATACCGAAGGATTAACGGCGGGTTTGTCGGTGCCGTTTAAAGAGTTAACTCTTCTTAAAAACCAAGCTGCTAAGATTCTTAATCATAATCAAACGGTCTTACCTGAAGTGCGCCTGCCGGCACTTGAGCACCATCCTAAAACCCCATTAGCCGGGGCGGCCAAAGCAAAACTGTCACTGTTAATCTGCGAAACGGAAGATATATCTTTAGCTGATTTTACTGATGCAGATATCTATTTTAAACTGCCTGATGCTTATAAGCGTGACTGCACAAAGTATGTTGATTTATTAACTAATCATCCGCGTTTAATTCCCTGGTTCCCTGCGGTGTTAATAGGAAAAGATTATGATGTGGCGGTCAATATTCTAGTGAAAACTAAACCTAAGCTGATTGTTACCAACAATACCGGTATTGCTTATGAAGCGAATCGATTAGGTATTCAATGGATTGCCGGGCCATTTTTAAATACTACAAACTCCTATGCATTAATGGCATTAAAAGAAGAGTTTGCATGTAGTGGGGCGTTTATTTCAAATGAGATTAATCACCAGCAGATCAGGAAAATAGCAAGACCTGAAAACTTCAAACTGTTTTATAGCATTTATCATCCTATTTTACTGATGACCAGCCGCCAGTGTTTCTTCCAGCAAAGTGTCGGCTGTGAAAAACCGCGAATAGACAACGGCTGCATGCTTTCCTGTGATAAAAAGACCAGTATTACCAATCTAAAAGGGGTTGAGTATGCGATTGATAAACAAAAAGCGGGTTATCCGAGTATTTATAATAAAGATCAATTCTTAAATATGCAGATTATTGATGATCTTGCCGAATTGTTTGACGGCTTTATGGTTGATTTAACTAATATCGGGGCTGGTGACCGTGAGTCTCCTGACAAACTTGAATTAATTAAACACTTTGAAGCCTTGCTGCAAGGACAGTCTGCCGTTCAAACATCACTTAACGAGCTGGTACCCGAGTCAACGTTTATTCAATACCATAATGGCCTATAAGTGAATGAATAACAGATAATCATCTTTGTTATCAACCGGCAGCTGTCTGCGGCCGGTTGATGCAAATTAATAACTAATGGCTCAAACCGCTGTCTTTGTAGTTTGTCTGTTTTATTATGCACAATTGTCGGCTCTATAGGTCGATATCATCTGCTTATATTCGGATCTTTTCATTTACTCTTCTACAAAATGTTGAGAATCTAATAAAGTTATATCGACCGTAATGTAGGAAATTGCGGCCATAAATTTCTCTTACGATGTTTATTACAGTCTCTTCCGGTGTTAATCCTTCCTCCTGAATTTTTACAAGTTGGCTGCTCACTTCTAGCTACTGTATACAAAATCATCGTGAATCATGTAAAAGGCAAGTATTCTTGCCTGCAATCAACGATCAAGTGGGCAAACACTCCATTTTCACGTAATGACATGCTAAAATAACTCGCCGACATTCAGTAGGTTGATTTAGTTTTGACTATTTGTGTCTTTAGCTGCACAATCATCCTCAATTATCAGATACAAACAGCACCATGGGTTGACTCTCTATCTGCTTATGGACTCTATACAATATGAGCGACAACTTGTTTAAACAATTATTAGGAAAGTACACATGAATATCAATTTTTCTGCATTCCCCGCTACTATCGACATACTTCACCTGGGACTGGGTATCTCAGCCTTGTTATTTTTAGTTTTGTTTCTAACTAAAAAGAAATCATCTACGAATGAAGCTGCTGATGAAACTATGGACGCTGTCGTTGAACAGTCTGTTCAGCAGCCTGTCAAAGAAGCGCCTAAAGCCGCGCAGTTAAAAGAAGCAACGCCTGATGCCGCGCTGCAGTTATTGACATTATTACAACAAGATGCGCGTTTTATTGATTTTATCGAAGAAGATTTAACGGGCTACTCCGATGCCGATATCGGTGCCGCCGCGCGTGTTGTTCATGAAGGAAGCAAAAAAACACTCAACACTTACTTTACATTTGAAGCTGTCCGCAGCGAAGATGAAGAAACGCGTATTACTCTTCCTGAGGGGTTTAACGCCTCAGAAGTTCGTCTTACCGGCAATGTTGTTGGTGACGCGCCTTTTAACGGTACTTTGGTTCACAAAGGCTGGAAAGTCAGTGATGTTAAACTGCCTAAACTGGTGGAAGGCCACGATACCTCAATTGTTGCGCCGGCAGAGGTAGAGCTATGAGCGATTCTATGAAAACTGAAACCCAGGCACGCTTTTCCGTAGGGATCGATCTTGGGACGACACACTGTGTATTATCCTATTTGGATCTAAGTAAAGCGTCCGAAGATCTGACAGTAGAGCCGGAATTGACCATTATGTCAGTGCCGCAGTTAATGCAGCCGGGGCTTATTGAAGAAAAACAGCAGCTGCCGTCGTTTGTATATATGGCGCATCAATCAGAGCTTAATGATGCTGATATTACTCTGCCTTGGAACGAGCAGCCTGACGTTATTGTCGGAAGTATTGCTCGCGAGCTCGGAAGTAAAACGCCGATTCGTTTAGTCTCTAGTGCTAAAAGCTGGCTGTGTCATAGCGGAGTCGATCGTCACTCTGCATTCTTGCCTGCCGGCAGTCCGGAAGAGGTTGCCAAAATATCCCCGTTAACGGCAACGGTCCAATATCTGGAGCACTTGCGTGCAGCCTGGCAAGATCAGTTTCCTGATTTCCCGTTAGCAGAGCAGGAAGTGACTATTACGATCCCGGCTTCTTTCGACCCGGCTGCTCGAGAGCTGACTGCTGAAGCTGCAAAAAGTGTTGGTTTTGATTACCTGACTCTGCTTGAAGAGCCTCAGGCTGCTGTCTATAACTGGATACATGCTTGTGGTGAAGGCTGGCGTGAGCAGGTTAATGTCGGCGACATTATTCTGGTGGTTGATGTTGGCGGCGGCACGACAGACTTATCATTAGTTGCGGTAACCGAAGAAGATGGAAATCTAACTCTGAACCGCGTCGCCGTGGGTGATCATATCTTACTCGGCGGCGATAATATGGATTTAGCCCTCGCATATAGTGTTAAAGCCAAGCTGGCTCAAGAAGGTAAAGAACTGCAGCCGTGGCAGATTCAGGCGATTACCCATGCCTGCCGGGATGCTAAAGAACAATTACTGTTAGATAACGACGTTGATAGTGTACCGATTACGGTACCAAGCCGCGGCTCTAAGCTGCTTGGTAAAA
Source organism: Psychromonas ossibalaenae ATCC BAA-1528 (assembly GCF_000381745.1). Classification (GTDB taxonomy): domain Bacteria; phylum Pseudomonadota; class Gammaproteobacteria; order Enterobacterales; family Psychromonadaceae; genus Psychromonas; species Psychromonas ossibalaenae. The sequence goes on from NZ_KB907036.1 coordinate 14,183, forward strand.
CGCTGCGCACCGAACTAACCCGAACAGAAGTACGGGAAGCGCTGGTTGATGGCTTCTTCCCTGAAGTAAGTATCAGTGATCACCCGCGAGCGGTTCGCCGCAGTGCTTTAACGCAAAAGGGCTTACCTTATGCTCAGGATCCGGCGGTTTCCCGACATCTGGCTGCTTTTCTAAGCCGCCAGGCGGATGCTGCTGACGACGTATTGGGTACAGCATCATCTCAAGCTGACAGCGGCGGGTATTGTGCTGATCCGCTGGCAAATAACTTCGGCGGCGCTGAGCCGGCTGACTTTATTAAACCAACGGCAATTTTGTTTAACGGCGGTGTACTTAAAGCACCGGTGCTGGCTGAGCGGACCTTGTCGATTATTAACCAGTGGCTCGGCGATGCAGGTGCTGAGCAGGCCCGATTACTGTCAGACTCGGATCTGGATCTTGCTGTCGCCAGCGGCGCAAGTTATTACGGTTACGTTAAACAGGGGCAAGGCGTACGTATTCGCGGTGGTTTGGCGAGTACTTATTACGTGGGTATTGAAAGCTCAATGCCGGCTATTCCAGGAATGGAGCCTCCGTTAGAAGCGTTATGTATTGCGCCTTTCGGTATGGAAGAAGGGACGGAAACGAAGCCGGGTAATACAGAATTTGGTTTAGTGGTCGGTGAGCCCGTGCGCTTCCGCTTTTTCGGATCTAACACACGTCGTCATGATGACGCAGGTGTGCAGCTCGAAAGCTGGCTGGATGATGAGCTGGAAGAGCTTCCTGAATTGCAGGCAACCCTGTCCGTTGAAGGGCGTCGTGTCGGTGATGTAGTGCCGGTCCGTCTGATGGCTAAGGTTACTGAAGTCGGCACGCTTAAACTGGAAGCGATCTCGGTTAACAGTACCGACAGCAATGGTGAGCCGGAACGCTGGCAGATTGAGCTGGATGTACGAGATTAACTGGGAATACAAACTAAATGACAGATCAAGCTCCTCAATATCTTATTGGTATCGATTTAGGCACCACTAACAGCGTGGTTGCCTATGCCGATATGCATAAACCTCTATCCTCTGACAACTGCCATATCTTTGAAATTGAGCAGTTGGTTGCACCCGGTGAGGTTGCTAAACGGCCGCTGTTACCCTCGTTTCGTTATCACCCGACGACGGGAGAGCTTAATGAATCAGATCTGCAGCTGCCTTGGTCGGCTGCTGACAGTGACAGCTTAGCGGGAGAACTTGCTCAGGTTGTTATTGGCGAGTGGGCTAGGGAGTTAGGTGCAAAGGTCGACGGCCGTCAGGTTGTGAGCGCCAAAAGCTGGCTTTCTCATCCGCAGGTAGACCGCAGTGCAGATATTTTACCTTGGGCCGGGGCTGAAGGTGTGCCTAAAGTCTCTCCGGTACTGGCTTCTGCCAGCTATTTATTTCATATACGTAATGCCTGGAATCTTGCTCATCCTGATGCACGGATAGAAGATCAGGAGGTGGTCATTACTGTCCCGGCTTCTTTTGATGAAGGTGCCCGGGCATTAACGGTTGAAGCCGCAGAGCGTGCCGGCCTGGGAAATATTCTGCTGCTTGAGGAGCCTCAGGCGGTTTGTTATGACTGGTATGCCAGACAGGGAGATGCGGTACAAACTCAGCTTGCGAAAATAAAGCTGTTAATGGTTTGTGATGTTGGCGGAGGTACTACAGATCTGAGTTTGATTAAAGTTAGTCAGGCTGAAGATAATACGCTTGCACTAACCCGGATTGGTGTTGGAAATCACCTTATGCTCGGAGGAGATAACGTTGACTTGGCACTGGCACATATTGCTGAGCGCTATATTAACGGCGCTTCGTCATCGAGTAAAAAGCTCAGTGCAGCCGGTTTGTCACAATTAATACAGCAAACCCGCAAAGCCAAAGAGCAGCTGCTCAGTGAAAATGCACCTGACAGCGTTAAGGTGACCGTATTAGGCAGCGGTGCCAGGCTGATAGGCGGAGCCAAAAGCTGCGAACTTTCTAAGCAGGAAGTAAGAGATATTGCACTGGATGGTTTTTTCCCGCAAATAAGCTTTGAGCAGCGTCCTCTTTCACGGCGCAGCGGGGTTGTTGAGTTTGGTCTTCCTTATGCTGCCGATCCTGCCGTGAGCAAGCATCTTGCAGAATTTATCGCAGAGCATCAATTGGCCTGTCATGACGCACTTAGTGGTATTGAAGAGCAATCGGCTAACGGAGAGTCAGGTATCGCTATGCCTGATGCCGTATTATTTAACGGCGGGGTTTTTAACAGTGCGGCACTCAGTGAGCGCTCAATTGCTGTTTTAAGTGAATGGCGTGGTGCTGCAGTTACCAGGCTGGAAAACAATAATCCTAATCTTGCTGTGGCGCAGGGAGCTGTCGCTTACGCTAAAGCTCGCCGCGGCGCACAGCTTAAAATCGGCGGCGGCTCTGCGCGTACATTTTTCCTGGTACTAGAACAGCTGGAGTCGGGTAAACAAGCGGTGTGCTTAATGCCCAAAGGGACAGAAGAAGATCAGGAGCTGATCCTAAGCGAACGAAAATTTTCATTACGTTTAGGGGAGCCTGTTCAGTTTCATCTGTTTTCGACGACTGCTGATCACCTCTATCAGGCGGGTGAAATAATCACCATTGATGAGCAGAACCTTGCCGGGCAGCATTTTATATCACTTCCTCCTCTGGCCGTGGTATTAGAGAAAACAGACTTAGATTCAGTTACTGTATCGCTTGCCGTCGTACTCACTGAAGTAGGGACTCTAAAAATTGACTGTGTGGCTGAAAACCAGCAGCGCTGGCATGTCGAGTTTCAAATTCGTAAGCGCCTGTCTGAACAAAGACAAACACAGACAACACTCGCACTTCCCGCAAAGTTTAATGAAGCAGAACAAAAAATTGATGCGGTCTTTGGTGAGAGTAAACAAACGATGCCGCCTAAAGTGGTGAAATCCCTGCGTGTTGATATTGAAAAATGTTTGGGTAAGCGCGACAGCTGGGAAGTTCCCATGCTGCGGGCATTATTTGATCAGTTATTAGAAAATAAAAAACGCCGCCGTCGTTCAGCCGCTCATGAGCGTATTTGGTTTAACCTTGCGGGTTATGGTTTACGTCCGGGATTTGGTTATCCGATTGATGACTGGCGTATTGAGCAAATTTGGGGCTTATACCAGCAAGGGCTTCAGTTCAATCAGGAAACGCAATGCTGGATTGACTGGTGGACCTTCTGGCGCCGCGCGTCAGGGGGCCTTAACGCCGTGCAGCAGATGACTGTCTATAAGGATATTGCGCCCTTTATAAACTCCAGTGCATTAACCAGCAGAAAACTGCAGGTCGAAGCCAAGAAAAAATCCTATGAAGATATGGTTAAACTGGCGGCGACATTGGAGCTTCTGCCTGTTGAAGATAAAATCCAAATCAGCCAGTGGTTATTAAAACGACTGGAAAAACCCAGCGAAACACTGACTAGCTGGTGGGCGCTTGGCCGCACCGCATCACGCATTCCCTTTCACGGCAGTGCGCATAATGTTATTGATAAAAACGACGTACAAAGCTGGCTCCCTCAGCTGCTCAACGTTGACTGGAAGAAAAATAAACAGGCTGCGTTTGCCGCCGTGTTAATGACACGTATGAGTGGTGACCGAAGTCGAGATATTGATGATGACTGGCGCAGCAGGATCATTGATAAATTAACGCTCTCCAAGGCTCCCGAGAGCTGGATAGAAATGGTGGAAACGGTTAAACAGCTGGATGAAGCAGAAACCAAACGCGTATTTGGTGAGGGCCTGCCGGTTGGACTGCAGCTGATTCAATAGATCAGGAAATGTTTTAGCAGTCAGTGCCGCGCCGAAGCCGCTAAAACATGCCTATCGTTAGAACGTCTGCTGCAAAATGCATGGCTTGACGGCTAAGTGACAATTCTTTTGTGTATGTAGTACTCATTTATCTTTAAAAAAATCATGAATATATTATTTACTTACATTAAGGCAATCCATCTGCAGGAGTCCAGCGTTGCGATTATTAATAAAGTAACTAAAACAAATTGTTATACAGATGATGAAATAGAGGTAAATGAAAAGGAAACAATTTACCATTTCGATAACGGGGTGGTTATCTGCTATAAAACTGAAACAGACAATGCACCTTGCGAACTCTTGTGTGAAGAGTGCTGGATAAGTTATGAAGTGCTTGATTCCTGCCAGCAGAAGATCACACCATTACGAAAAATATTTCATAATAGCTGTCAGGAAAGCTTCTGGCTGAAGATGCAGTTAACTCTTTAAAATCCGGCTTCATGTAAATATTGATATGTCTCTTTCTTAAGTGCTGAACCGAGGTGAGAAATAGGAAAGTCCCCTAGCTAAAAGGAGTAAGTAATGGTGTCTCGTTTGCAGAGAAAACTTCAGGATAATAAGGAGCGCCGAGAGCGCGAACGATTGTTAAACTTGTTACCGCTTTATTGGAGTGAAAAAATTGAACCGGCAGAGCTTATAAGCAGCTGTGATTTTCTGTGTCAATTCCCGGTGTCTGCTTGTGATGATTTTGCACGTAATTCGTTTCTTACTGCCAAATCGATGCAGCATAAAGATTTCGATGATATTGCGCAGGTTCAAGCATATCTTTTGAACAACATGATGATACTGCAGCCGCCTATATTGTGCTGGTTCGGATTGGGACCTGCATTTAAATTAAATGAGGCTGTCGAGCTTAAATGGATCGCAGAGATTTCCAACTTGCCAAATTTCCACGTTTATTTAACTGAAGAAAGCTATCGTCGAGGTATCATTTGTAGTGAGTATCTTGGTTACCTCAGTGAAGAACGATCAACAAACGACAATGAGATAGTTTACGATGTCGTTTTTTTTTCGGAGTACAATTTAACTGATAACTGCTGAGGTTTGATAACCATTCCTGCAAAAGCGGGGCTAACTGGGGTATGAAATACAAATACATAACCTCGCAGCTGAAAATGACAAGCATATATTTTGTCGTTCAAGCAGGTATGACTTCTGGAAAATTTATGACAAACATTCTAAATATTACCAATGGTGACTGCGCCGTTGAAATAATGAAAAAGGCAGATATTCCAGGCATATTCCTGCCTTGGCGTGATGTACTTCATGATGGGCCTGTTCCAGAACATCTATCCCTGCAGGAGCTGTCAACAGTGCGGGCACAGTTCATTATTGATCGCGGCTGGGGAGCGCCTGATGAAATTATTGAAAGTTTCATACAAAGAGATAATGAACTTAATGCCTGCAGAAAATATGAAAAAGTAATTTTATGGTTTGAACATGACCTTTATGACCAGCTGCAGTTACTGCAGATACTGGACTGGTTTGATAAAAACCTTACAGGTGCAACGGAGCTGTTTATGATCTGTACTGAACAGTATTTAGGCAGCCTTTCACCTGAAGAAATAAAGGATCTAATGCAATATAAACAGCTGGTTACCAAGGAACACTTAACACTATCTGCTCGGGCCTGGTCGGCTTTTCGTTCACACTCACCTGAAAAATGGTGCAGGCTGCTGAATACAGATACTTCTGCTCTGCCGTTTCTAAGCGGGGCTATTGTCAGGTTACTGCAAGAGTATCCAAGTTGTTCAAATGGCTTATCTCGAACTGCTGAGCAGGTTTTGCAGGTAATATCGCAAGGTGAAAATCATCCGGGAAAAGTGTTTACCAGCACTCAAAAATTGGAAGAGCGAATATTTTTAGGCGATTCAAGTTTCTGGGTAGTGCTTCATGAGTTGCTGGAGTCTAACCCGCCTTTGATAACTCTTCCTGAAGGACAAAAATTGACACTGCCTGCAGGAAAAGGTCAGCAGTTGAGCATCACTTCTGCGGGTTTGAAAGTATTAGCAGGTAAAGTTAACCTGCTTGATATTTCACCACTGGATCGCTGGATCGGAGGTGTACATCTAAAAGCCGGTAATGCTTGGTTCTGGAATTCAGACTCACGCTCAATAGTAAAAAGAGCTGAATAAAAGTTGCTGAGAAGCACAAATCTCACTAAATGGAGAGTGTATGCCGTTCACCCCGTTTCACATGGGCCCGGGAATCGTTATTAAAGCACTGCTTCAGGGCAGTTTCAGTTTAATGGTATTCGGCTGGGCTCAGATAGTAATGGATATTCAGCCTTTGGTTGTCATGGTCACAGGAGAAGGGCACCTGCATGGCTTCTCGCATACATACATCGGAGCGGTACTGCTTGCGCTGTTTTCTGCGCTGACTGGCAAGTATTTATCTGAAATCGGGCTGCTTATCCTTGGGATCAATAACAAGCAGCGGATACTAATTCTATGGCGGGTGTCTTTTCTCTCAGCGTTTATCGGTACATTCAGTCATGTGCTGCTGGACAGCATCATGCATTGGGATGTTGAACCGTTTTTTCCATTTACAGCAAGTAACCAGTTTCTGGGGCTAATTTCAGTTCAAGCTTTACACCAGGTCTGTTTGTATAGCGCGACTGCAGGCGGCATCCTATATTATATTATTTGCTGGCTATTAAAATTTAGCAGGGCATAAGAGCAGACTGGCAACTGCTTGAGTGCAGCAGCTGCGCTTGAAATTACATAATCGTGTCCAATTTTTTGGACCGCACCATTTCAGACTAGAACGTATAGGTGTATTAAATAAAAATGAATTTAGACATACTTAAACAACGAGCGAAGGCTTTTGATTATCTGTTTGATGCGGTGGTGGTAACAGACCTGCAGGGCTTTATTACTGATTGGAATAAAGGTTCCGAAGTTTTATACGGATATTCGAAAGAAGAAGCGCTTGGTCAACCTGTCAATATACTGCATGTTCCCGAAGACAGTGAACGTATTACCGCAGAAGTTATCGCTACTGTTGAAAAATGTGGAAAATGGTCCGGTGAAATCAGAATGCTCCATAAAAATGGACACATTGGCTGGATAGAATCCATGTGCGTACCTATTTATGATGCGAATGAACAGATGATAGGTGCGCTGGGTATTAACCGAGATATTACCGAACGGAAAAAAGAAACCGAACTGCTTGAATATCTCGCACATTATGACCAGCTTACAAAAATTCCGAATCGATATTTACTGCTGGATCGCCTGGGTCATCTAATCGTCCAGTCTAAACGTGAAAAGCGTAGTTTTGCTTTGTTTTTTATTGATTTAGATAAATTCAAAATTATTAACGATACAAAGGGCCATGCATTCGGCGATCAGGTCCTGATAGAAGTGGCTTTACGTCTTAAACAAAGCATCCGTAATTCAGATACGGTTGCCAGGTTCGGAGGTGATGAGTTTGTTCTCTTATTAGAAAATATTTCTAATAAGAGTGATGCTTCAACAATGATTGAAACGCTCGCCCAGGCACTTAATGCTGAATTTATAATCAATGATGAAAAGTTTAAAATCGGCTGTAGTATTGGCGTTGCCGTTTATCCTGAACAAGGCTCAACGACAGATGCTTTACTCGCTAAAGCTGATAAATGTATGTACAAAGCTAAGCGCACATAATAAAGCACAACCAGGCAATTCAATAAAGGCACAAAACTACATCCCATCATTTGACTCTTTGTCTGCGGTTGTTGCTGATTAAAAGGTTTGGTTGAATAATAATTTGTCCGCTAAGCAGTTGCATCCCTTAGCATAATCTAGTTTACTACGCCTTTTTTGGGTGTGATCACAGGCAGTTATAATGAAAGAGTTTTTACAGCATAAAGCCTATCAGATGGTGTTTTTTAATGCGCTGGCTACTGGCGGAAGCCTGACTAAGGCTGCAGAGATGCTCAAAGTCTCTGTTTCTCATGTAAGTAAGCAGCTTCACAGCCTGGAGGAAGATCTGGGGGTGCAGCTGATCAACCGCAGCACCCGTAACCGCAGTCTGACTGAAGAGGGCAGACGTTATGCTGAATACTGCGCGCAGATTGTCTCCCTGATCCAGGAGGCTGATACGCTGGTGACAGATACCCGGGATGAAATTTCAGGGCATATCCGCCTGGCACTGTCGCGTTCTTTTGCCACTCTGCATATTATTCCCGCTTTAGATAAGCTGCAGAAAAAATATCCGCAGCTTACCATAGATGTCAGCCTGTTTGATCATAAGGTCGATATGCTGACCGAAGAAATTGATCTGTGGTTTACCACTTATGAAGATATCAGCGAAGGTTATGTGGCTCAACGCATCGCCGATACCCGCTTCCTGCTGCTCGCTTCCCCTGAATATCTGCAGCAGAATGGCACTCCGCAGCATCCGGATGAGCTGACCCGGCACAATTGTGTGACTTATCACAGCAAGAGCCGCAGCTGTAATCACTGGTCCTTTGCCAGAGGAGATGAAGAGTTCAGCATCAGTGTCTCGGGTAACTACCGGGTCAACCTGGCCGAAGGGGTTAGAGATGCACTGATTGCTGGTAAAGGTATCGGTTACCTTGCCAGTTATCTGCTCACCGACGAACTGGAAACGGGTAAACTGGTGCAGCTTCTACCGGACTGGCGTGCTAATCAAAAGATGCCTGCTTATGCTGTTTATCCGCGTAATAAACATCTGCCGGCCAGAGTTAGAACCGTTATTCACTTCCTGAAAGACAGTATTGGTAATCCACCATACTGGGATAAGGCATTAGCTAAATGGGCCCGGTTTTAGTTGAGCAAAACTTTCTAAGCTGCGCTGTGAATTTACGACGTTTTCTCTATGGAAAAGATGTTTCAACTAAAAGCCTATGGGACTGCCGGTTAAAATTATCTAATATTGTCTCACATCGAAGGCTGGCCAGACGGGTAAATGATTCTTTCCTCTGTAAAGCAAGCCTACTGTTATTTTAATAATTTCGGCGTTTTTCTGTATTTGTGTAATACCAACAGAACTAAACGCCTCTTTGGAGACATAATTCATGAGTAATTTAAAAGCCGCAGCACTGAAAGCACTTAGCCTGATTGATCTGACTACACTTAACGAAAACGATACAGATCAGAATGTTATTGCATTATGTCATGATGCAAAAACAGCTGTTGGTAATACTGCTGCAATCTGTATTTACCCAAGATTCATCCCTATTGCGCGTAAGACTCTGAAAGAGCAGGGCACACCGGAAATTAAAATTGCGACAGTAACTAACTTCCCGCACGGTAACAGTGACATTGAAATTGCTGTAGCTGAAACAAAAGCGGCTGTTGCTTACGGTGCTGATGAAGTAGATGTGGTTTTCCCTTACCGTACTCTTATTGCAGGTGACGAGCAGCTTGGTTTTGACCTGGTTAAACAGTGTAAAGAAGCCTGCGGCAATGTATTGCTTAAAGTGATCATCGAGACAGGCGAGTTAAAGGAAGAACGTCTAATTAAACGTGCCAGCGAAATCTGTATTGAAGCCGGCGCTGATTTCATCAAGACTTCTACTGGTAAGGTACCGGTTAATGCAACACCAGAAGCTGCTGCAATCATGCTTAATGTAATAAAAGAGATGGGTGTTGCACAGCGCGTAGGTTTTAAACCGGCCGGCGGCGTGCGCAGTGCAGAAGATGCTAAAGCATTCCTGGATATGGCGGCAGAAATTTTAGGTGAAGAGTGGATTGATGCTGAGCATTACCGTTTTGGTGCTTCAAGCCTGTTAACCAGCTTACTTAATACATTAGAAGTGAGCGAGAAGGTTGCAGATCCAGCTGCATACTAATTGTCTGCTAGGGGACTTAAAGTCTCGTTTTGCTGACTAGAGAAGCAGGAAACAGAAATGTTTCCTGTTTTTCTTTTTATACCTGTTTATAAATTTTCTATAATTCATTCGAAAATTCATCTATAGACTGCCAGCTCGTTTAGCTGTCCTTTTAGCTGTTCCGCTCTCCAGCTTCCCCGTGAAAACAGATACATCCTATAATTAGACTTACAGCAAAAAAGAGTTGTAAAAATAGCTGGTGATCCTGCCATATCTTAGGCTCTGGGGAGTGCGTCAAAATGAAAATGTTTTTTAAAGCGGTCGCTTTTATCTTTCTATTATCGGCAGTCATTATCATTATTCCAGCTTTTATTCCCGATGATCAATATACACAGGGGGTAAAAACATGGCTGCGTAAAGCCAATAATCCGCCTGTCATTCCTGACAAGTTAAACCGTCTAAATGCTTTTGTGGGGTTTAATGTGGAGGAGGGCAAAGATATGCTGCTGCAGGGCGCATCACTTATTGATGAAGAAAATACACGTTTGCGCTCTGCCCGCGATTCTGAACATCAGCTGCCTGCACAAAATGAATACTGGACGAATCCCCCGCTTAAGATATCCAAACATTTATCGGAAATCTCTTTTGTGGAATTATTTGCGCAGAGCCCGGCGTTATGGTTATCTAATAATCAATCCCGCTATCAAGCGCTGCTCAATGATAATCATATTTTACTGGATCGTTTCAGGAAATTAATCACCATGAAGCAGTACAGTTACACCTTGAAGCCTGATATTAACGGGCCGTTTATTCGTTATAGAGCATTAACGGCAGTAAAAAACCTTAATAACCTTTCCATTATTGATGAATATATATATGCAGATAAAAACACTGCACTTAAGCGGCTGCAGAAAAATATTACTTTTTCTAAATTGATGATGGCACAATCTGCAGCACTGCTTGATAAAATGATTGCAGTTGTATTTTTAGACAGTGACTTGAAAACCTATTCAGCCCTGCTGGATCTAAGAACAAAGCAGGATCCTGCAATGCAGGTCATTACAAACTTAAGTGATATAGAAAGGACATTGTTAAATGCTTATATCGGTGAGTTTTCAGCATTGTCTACATCATTGGAGCTGGATAATTTGTATTCTTCGGGGGAGCCTGCGATTCTTGAGCCACTGGTTTTTAAATTCTATTTGAAACGCAAAAGGCTGGAAAACAGCTCGCACGAGAACGTGTGGTTATACAATCTAAAACAAGAACATATGTCCTTTGCAGAACGTCAGCAGATGAATAAAAAGCGCAGCGAAGCCAAAAGATCGTGGTGGGAATATTTTCGGGATCCTCTTGGCGCCGTACTTGTCGATATTACCATGCCGCTGAATTCGAAACCTTTATCGAGAAGTGACCATATCGATGCAAAAATCACCCTGGTGAATATTAAAAACAAAATATACTCACAAGCGCTGAGTGCCGAACAGATTGAAAGCTATATTGAAACAGTTAAAGTGGATATTAATCCGGCATACAGCGGGGCAGGGGTTATCTGGAATGAAAAAAACAAAACGCTGTCTTTTTCTATTCCCAATTATAGAGATGATGATATTCCTAGTGTGGATCTGAATTTCTAATTTAAAGGTAATAATTAATAAAAGCCAATATAGTGTCCTGGTAAGGAATACACGGCTAGCGCATTTTAATCCCTGATTCTAAAAGGGCTGAGCGATAGCCATCATCTAGTGCTGCCATCTTTTTTTTTGCAGCTATACTCGCCGACTTTGTCTTATCTTGTTTAAATAAGCCCATCGCTATTTTTCTCATTACATTAAAAGCAAGTGGACCTCGG
>NZ_KB907037.1 GCF_000381745.1 Psychromonas ossibalaenae ATCC BAA-1528
AAGAAAGGCGTTGCAGAAGCTGTAATCGAGAAAGTTAAAGAAGAAAAAGCAGCTGCTAAGAAATAATATTTCTTAATTAGCGAATTCTTTTAAAGTCACTTGTTATGAAAATAACCGGGGCTTTTTTGTGTCTGCTTTTCTGAATGTTTGGGTGCGGCATATCCAGTTCTCAACAAACAATACTGCAGGTCTAATTAGACGACAGTCTAGTGTTATGAGCGGAGGAGCTCTGCGACGCTTGTTGGTGGTCATTTCTCTAGGTTGTTCAAAAGCTACATGCCTTGTCTCTATACCCAATTAAAGTCGTATTAGCGACTAATAAGTAAGTTTTATTAATTAGCTTTCTAGCCTTCCTGCATAAAATAATGCTGTTTTCTCTATTTAAGTTTGAAGTTTTTTCTTCTATACTGCCTGCTTCTTGTCGGAGTGCCTTAGGGCTGAGACCACAGATGTAAGTATATTTATGTCTTTATGTGGGATCCGTGGAACCTGATTGGGTTAATACCTGCGAAGGGAACAAGCATAAAGAAAACAGATCTGTTTTTTTTACACTTTCCACTGAATTTTCGATAAGCACTCTTAAAAACTCTTAAATAATTAAGGTAAAGAATGCTATGTCTAATCAAGTAAACTCAAATTTAAAAACCACCAGTCGTAAAGATTTATCCCGTAAAGAATGCCGCCAGGCTGCACAGGATTATATTAAAAATTTAAACAATGAATCCTATCCTAATTCTGAAAAGATCTTTATTGATGGTGAAATTCACCCGATCAAAGTTGCGATGCGTCAGATTCATCAGGCAGATACCTTTGTCGGAGGCAGCTCCGATCACCCTGTTTTTGAAAAAAATGAAGCGATTCCTGTTTATGACGCATCAGGTCCTTATACCGATCCCAAAAGTAACATTGATGTGCATGCCGGATTAACAAAACTGCGTGAATCCTGGATAACTGCTCGTGATGATGTTGAATTTTTAGAAAATGTCAGCTCTGATTTTGCTAAAGAGCGTCTGGCTGATGACACATTAGATGAGCTGCGTTTTACCGATTTACCCAAACCGCTTCGCGCTAAAAAAGGTAAGTGTGTTACTCAGATGCACTATGCACGCCAGGGCATTATTACTCCAGAAATGGAATATGTAGCAATTCGAGAAAATATGGGCCGTGACCGGGTAAAATGTGAGGCATTACATTTTCAGCATCCAGGTCATAGTTTCGGTGCAAATCTGCAGGAGAAAATCACCCCTGAGTTTGTGCGTAAAGAAATTGCTGAAGGGCGTGCAATTATTCCGTCTAATATTAACCACCCTGAATTAGAGCCGATGATTATCGGTCGTAATTTCTTAGTGAAAGTGAATTCAAATATCGGTAATTCATCGGTGAGCTCTTCAATTGAAGAAGAGGTTGAGAAGCTAGTATGGTCAACCCTGTGGGGAGGCGATACGGTAATGGATCTATCCACTGGCCGTAATATCCATGAAACCCGCGAATGGATCATGCGTAACTCACCGGTACCGATCGGTACTGTTCCAATTTACCAGGCGTTGGAAAAAGTTAACGGTGTAGCAGAGAACCTTACCTGGGAAGTGTTCCGCGATACCTTAATTGAACAGGCAGAGCAGGGCGTGGATTACTTTACTATCCATGCCGGCGTGCTGCTGCGTTTTGTACCAATGACTGCGAAACGTGTCACTGGTATTGTTTCCCGCGGCGGTTCGATTATGGCGAAATGGTGTTTATCCCATCATAAAGAAAACTTTGCCTATCAGTATTTCCGTGAAATCTGTGAAATTTGTCAGCAGTATGATGTTGCACTTTCTTTAGGTGACGGGTTACGTCCGGGATCAATTGCAGATGCGAACGATCAGGCTCAATATTCGGAACTGGAAATTTTAGGTCAGTTAACAAAAGTTGCCTGGGAATATGATGTGCAGGTTATCATTGAAGGCCCTGGTCATATTCCAATGCAGATGATTAAAGAGAATATGGATAAGCAGCTGGAAGACTGTTTTGAAGCGCCTTTCTACACATTAGGCCCGCTGACCACGGATATTGCACCGGGATATGACCATATTACTTCCGGTATCGGGGCTGCTCAGATCGGCTGGTACGGTTGTGCAATGTTATGTTATGTAACACCAAAAGAGCATTTAGGTCTGCCGAATAAAGACGACGTTAAAGTCGGCTTGATTACCTATAAACTTGCAGCTCATGCTGCAGACTTGGCCAAAGGACACCCCGGCGCGCAGATCCGTGATAATGCCTTATCAAAAGCACGCTTTGAATTCCGCTGGGAAGATCAGTTTAATCTCGGCCTAGATCCGGTCACTGCGCGTGAATACCACGATGAAACCCTGCCGCAGGAATCCGGTAAAGTTGCGCATTTCTGCTCCATGTGCGGCCCGAAATTCTGCTCTATGAAAATCACTCAGGATGTTCGTGCCTTTGCTGACAAATTAGACAGTGGTGAAATTTCTATCCAACTGCTGGATGAAACCGTTACTATGACTGCTGAGCAGGGCATGGCGGACAAAGCCGAAGAGTTTAATGCTTCTGGGGCAGAGATTTATCAGCCTCCGGTATTAGGATAAGGTTTAACTTTCCGTTTATATTGTTTGCTGTGTTTCTAGTAGAGAAATACAGCAAGCTAGTGCATCTGATAGCATTAATAGATTCAAATTAGCAGGTAAATAATGAGTAATATTGTCTGGACAATCGCGGGTTCCGATTCGAGTGCCGGTGCGGGTATTCAAGCTGATCTCCACACTTTCAAAGCATTAGGCGCTGACGGGTGTAATGTTATCACTGCTGTTACCGCGCAAAACTCGCAGTCTGTGAGTTTAGTGGAAAGCGTTTCTGAACAGATGTTTAGCGAACAGCTGCTGCGTTTAGCTGAAGATATGCCTGCCAAGGTTATCAAAATTGGTTTAATCGCCAGTATCAAACATGTAAAGATTCTCGCTGAAAAACTAGTCGAGTTTAAACAAACCTGGGTTACTCCTCCTTTTGTTATTTACGATCCGGTTGCTGTGGCATCAACGGGTGACAGTATGGTTGAAGAAGGCATCAATGAGGTCATAAAATCAGATTTACTACCTTGTGTCGACTTGTTGACTCCGAATGCCAATGAAGTGCTTACCCTGTCCGGGCACGCTTTAATCAGTGGAGAATCATTAAAAGGTGCTGCTGAAAAGCTAATCTCCATGGGCTGTAAAAGTGTACTGATTAAAGGCGGGCATTTTCCGCTGGTGGATGAAATTGCGCTGGATTACTGGACCGATGGTAAACGTGAAATTGCCTTAAGCAGTGAACGTTTAACGAATGTACATACTCACGGCAGCGGCTGCACATTAGCCAGTGCGATTGCTGCCGCAACGGCTTTAAATTATTTTATTGAAGATGCGTTAGTTATTGCTAAAGCCTATTTAAATCAAGGATTAAAAGCATCAAAAGCGATTGGTAAAGGTGAAGGTGCAGTTGCACATATCGGCTGGCCGAGCAGCAAAGCAGACTTCCCTGAAGTTGTCCTGCCGGAGTCTAAAATTGGTTATGAATTAGATCTTGCCGGTACGTTAGAAGCGGGACCTGGTTTTGCTTCTTGTGGTACGCTGCAGCTGGGACTATACCCAGTGTTAGACAGTGTTCCATTAATTGAAAAAGTATTAAAAATGGGCGTTAAAACGCTGCAGCTGCGTATTAAAGATAAGCGGCCGGAGCAGGTTGAACAACAGATAATCGATGCGGTTGCTCTGGGCAAAAAATACAACGCACGCCTGTTTATTAATGATTACTGGCAGCTGGCGATTAAACATCAGGCCTATGGCGTGCATTTAGGCCAGGAAGATATGGATGTTGCGGATCTTCCTGTGATTGCCGATGCAGGATTACGTTTGGGCCTAAGCACTCATGGTTATTACGAAATGCTGCGCGCTAAGCAGTTAAGGCCAAGCTATATTGCGCTCGGCCATATTTTTGCCACTCAGACCAAAGATATGCCCTCGGATCCGCAGGGATTAAGACGTTTAGCTAAATATGCGCAGCTGCTTGCTGGTACGCCAACGGTGGCTATTGGTGGTATTAACTTAGAGCGAGCGCCGGCCGTATGGAAAACCGGGGTCGGCAGTATTGCAGTGGTAACAGCAATAACCTTGAGTGATGATCCCAAAACCGTGATTGATTCGTTTAATCAAGTGATGCAGTCGTTTTAAACTACTGATTTATTAATTTTATTGAGGTGAAGCATGCTTACTGATTCGGAAATGTTACGTTACAGCCGTCATCTGTTATTAGAAGATGTTGGTGAGTTAGGACAGAAAGATCTTAAAAACGGCAAGGTCCTGATTATTGGTATGGGCGGCTTAGGCTCTCCTGCTGCTATGTATCTGGCCGCCGCCGGTGTCGGTTCGCTGGTTTTATGTGATTTTGACTGTCTGGAAGTGAGTAATCTACAGCGTCAGATTGGTTATCAGACCGGTGATATCGGCGGCGATAAAGTCGAGCTGATGAAGCACCGCCTGGAAATGATTAACCCGGAAATTCGTGTGCGCAGTATTAATAAGGAGATGGCAGAAGAGCAGCTGCTGATGGAATTGATGATGGTTAATCTAGTGCTTGACTGCACAGACAATATGGCCAGTCGTCAGATGATTAATGCTGCTTGTGTAAAAGCCAAAGTACCGCTGATTGTTGGCGCAGCCATTCGTTTAGAAGGGCAGCTAATGTTTTTTGATCATAGCCAGGCTGATTCTGCCTGTTACCACTGCTTATTCCCTAATAGTGATGAGCAGGCTCTTAACTGCAGTAATTCCGGCGTGCTTGGTCCGGTTGTTGGTACGATCGGCACTATGCAGGCACTTGAAGCGATTAAACATCTTGTCGGTTTACCTTCAGGTATCAAAAATAAACTCAAGTTGTTTGATGGCAAAACGTTGGACTGGCAGACCTTTGCCGTTAAAAAAGATCCTGAATGCAGTGTGTGTGGGAAAAATCGATGAATGTATTTGTAAATGAACAAACCTTAGAGATTGCACCAGATTGTAATATTGAAGAGCTCCTGGAAGCGCTGGACAAACCATTACAAGGAACCGCTGTTGCTGTTAATCAGAATATATTAAGCCGCTCGTTGTGGAGTGATTATTCTTTACAGGAGGGCGATCATATCTCCCTCTTTCAAGCAATAGCAGGGGGCTGATGATGTTATTTAATGAAATGGTCGACAATGACCAGCTGGTTATCGCGGATAAAACCTTTACTTCGCGGCTATTCACCGGGACGGGTAAATTTAACGATCAGCAGACTATGGTTGATGCACTGCGTGCTTCACAGTCTGAATTAGTCACTATGGCGTTAAAACGCGTTGATATGCAGCATAAAGATGATGATATTCTCGCGCCGCTGATTAAAAACGGGTTGAATTTACTGCCTAATACTTCCGGGGCGCGTAATGCTAAAGAAGCCGTTTTTGCTGCGCAGTTAGCGCGGGAAGCACTGCAGACAAACTGGGTTAAGTTAGAAATTCACCCGGATCCTAAATACCTGCTGCCGGATCCTATCGAAACATTGAAAGCCGCTGAAACCTTAGCCAATGATGGTTTTGTAGTTTTACCCTATGTGCATGCCGATCCTGTTTTGTGCAAACATTTAGAGTCTGCGGGCTGTGCTGCCGTGATGCCTTTAGGGGCGCCGATCGGTTCAAATAAAGGACTGAAAACTCTTGAGTTTTTAGAAATTATTATTGAGCAGGCAAATCTTCCGGTTATTGTTGATGCAGGAATCGGCAGTCCTTCCCATGCTGCATTAGCCATGGAAATGGGTGCCGATGCGGTATTAGTCAATACTGCAATGGCAGTGGCCGGCAACCCCGTCGCCATGAGTGAAGCATTTGCTAAAGCGGTACAGGCAGGGCGGCAGGCTTATCTTTCCGGTTTAGCCGGGCAGGTTAATCATGCGGTTGCATCAAGTCCGCTGACTGCCTTTTTAGAAGCCGGATAATTATCACCTCGTTGTAATCTGCTTTGCCGCCTGCGTTAAAGTGCTTTTTATACTTATAAACTGCGCGTTTTTTCCTTGCCTGCAAAGCAGATAATTGATCCTGAATACTCACCCTTAAGGAATAATATGAGTTTTAGCAAGCAGATAAAAAACTATCATTGGGATGATATTCGTCTTTCTATATATAGTAAGGATGCAGGGGATGTTAAGCGTGCTTTATCTAAATCTCGTTTAGATTTAGAAGACTTTAAAGCGTTGATTTCACCAGCTGCTGAACCCTTTTTAGAACAGATGGCTTTGAAGTCTCAACAGCTCACCCTGCAGCGCTTTGGTAAAACTCAGCAGTTTTATATCCCGCTGTATCTATCTAATATGTGCAGTAATATCTGCACCTATTGCGGTTTTTCAATGCACAATGCTATTCGCCGCACCACCTTAGATATGCAGCAGATTGAAGATGAATGTCTGGCTATCAAGAAGATGGGCTTTGAGCATATTCTATTAGTGACCGGTGAATCTGAACGTAAGGTCGGTGTTGAATATTTCAAACAGGCATTGCCTGTTATCAAAAAGCATTTTTCTCATATCACCATCGAAGTGCAGCCCCTTGAACGACATGAATATGAAGTGCTGATCGATTACGGTGTTGATTCAGTTCTGGTTTATCAGGAAACTTATAATCCTGTGACCTATGCACAGCATCACCTTAAAGGTAAAAAATCCGACTTTATCTATCGTTTAGATACACATGACCGGCTTGGTCAAGCGGGCATTCATAAAATGGGACTGGGCTGTTTAATTGGTTTGGAAGAGTGGCGTACCGATTGTTTTTATGTGGCGGCCCATCTTAGTTACCTCGAGAAAAAATACTGGCAAAGCCGTTATACGATTTCATTTCCTCGCCTGCGGCCCTGTGAAGGTGGTATGGAAATAAAGTCTGAAATGAATGATAAGCAGCTGGTACAGTTGATTTGTGCTTATCGTTTATTTAATCCTGAAGTAGAACTGTCACTTTCTACACGTGAATCTGAACATTTTAGAAATCATGTGTTACCGTTAGGTATTACCACATTAAGTGCGGGCTCTAGCACCCAGCCGGGTGGGTATGCACAGCAGGCTGAAAAAGCCCTCGAACAGTTTGAAATTTCTGATGACAGATCCCCCGCGCAGATGGCAGAATTGGTGAAAGCGCAGGGTTATGAAGTGGTCTGGAAAGACTGGGATCATAGTTTAACGGCAAAATAAATCGAAAAGAGAAGTTGATATGACCGACCACGAGTTTGAACAAGAACAGGAAATTTACGCCACTTTAGTCGAGATAAAGCAGGAACCGACTGAATTATATAAAATACTAAAATTCGAAAGTCTGGTTTCCGGTGGTGGAGAAGCAAAACAGGTGATCGCCGAAGGTTATGTTTTTCTTAATGGTCAGGTTGAAACTCAAAAGCGCAAAAAAGTGTATGCTGGGGACCTGATCAGCTTTAATGATCAGCATTTTCAGATCGCTTTAAAAGGTGAAACAGCAGATTACGAGTTTGTTGCGCAGGAAGAAGGTATCGAAACCTCTTACCCAGCATCCCAGACCGTTCCCGAAAAAGTGCAAAAGAAATCTAAACAGCCTAAAGTGAAAAAAGCCCGCAAGCCGATCAGTTTTTAATATTTACCTTCTGCCAATAAAGCACTTCGATTATTTATCCATAAGCTCCTGAAGTGCTTAAATTCTTTTCAACTCTGATATGAATATGTTTAAATCCGTTAATGTAACCCTATGGGGTTTAATGACTATCTCTTATTAAATCTGACTACAAATGTTTTTAAGGTGTAACTAATGAAAAAATTTATTGCTGTAAGTTTACTGCTGCTGGGCAGCTCTAATATATGGGCTGACTCACTGACAATATCGAAGGAATTTGAGTTTATTGCTGTAAACGGCGAGCAGGTATCAAGCTCACTGTTTAATAAAATAAATAAGGTTACGCTGCCCGTTGGTCTGCAGAAAGTCGCTGTGCAATATATAGATACAGTGAGAGATGATGTCGGCAACGGCTCTACGCGGGTTAAGTCTTCACCTGTTATTATTTCTCTGCAGGTAACTGCCGGGGATGAGTATCTACTTTCCCCTGCAGAAAAAATAAGCTCTCTTACTAAAGCTAAAGCCTTTGCGAAGTCCCCTGAGGTTATGATTACGGATCAGCATGGTGTGTCGGCTTCATATTCACAGAAGTTATCAGTTGAAGTAGACCATGGTGTGATCGGTAATATAATTGATAAACATGATAATGAGGTAAAAGGGCGAGCGTTAAAGGAAACCAGTACTTTAACGGGTAAGCAGAATATAGCAGAAGAAAAACTTCATCACTGGTGGAATGAAGCTGATGAAACAACCAGAAAGCAGTTTGCAGACTGGGCGATCAAACAAACCCAATAAACTATCCAATTAATTGTCTGCCAATCCTGATGGCAACTTTGTATTCAGACGCGGCCTTTAAAGAAACTGTGGTTTCTTGTTTTTACCATAATTCGGCATTGAAATTATCTATTATTTAGAAATGATTGACTTAGTTTATGTTTTAATGTCGTTTTTATTTTGTTAGTGTTCTACTCATTGACAAACAATGTCCAATAAAGTTCAAATTAATTAAATTATTCCACTGACTTAAGAGAATTGATTATGAAAAAAACACTATTAGCTATTGCAGTACCTGCTGCTTTATTTGCAAATGCAGTATCTGCTGTTGAATTATACAACGATGAAGTAAATACTTTTGCAGTTGGTGGACATGTATCTGCGGGTCTAACTGGCTCTGAAGAAGGTGATACTGAAGTAGAATCTATTTCTCCTCGCCTTAATATTGAAGCAACTCGTGACCTTGGCAACGGTTTTGTTGCTGATGCAAAAGCTGAATGGTCTCTAAACATGCTGGACGGCGGTGATAACTCATTTACTACTCGTCTTGGTTACCTTGGCCTAACGCATGAAGCTTACGGTCGTACAGTTGTTGGTACTCAGTGGGCACCATATTATGATGCAGCTGGTGTTGCCGATTTGCCAATCGCTTTCGCAAATGATTTCCTATACGCAGATCACGGCAATATCGGTACTGGTCGTGCTGATAAGATGGTTAGCTACCGCAACGGTTTAGACTTTGGTGAAGCTGGTGCTTTAAGTATTGGTCTAGGTTGGCAGGGCGCTCATAGCGATACTGTTGGTTCAATTACTTCATACGGTCAGCGTTCACAGGTCGCATTAACTTATAAAGTAATGGATTTCTCTCTAAACTACGCTTATAACACGGGTAATGTTACATTCTCTGGTAAGCAGGAAGATGCAACAGCGCAAGTGCTTTCTGCATCTTACGGTAGTTACGGTAACGGTTTATATGTTGCTGGTGTTTATACACAGAATGAATATGTTGGTGATTTCGAGAAAACTAACAACTACGAATTCCTTGCCGCTTACGCGCTAGCAAACAGCTTAAACTTCAGTGTTAACTATGAAGAACAAGTAGATGACAAACTTGACAATGCCGTTTACAGCACATCTGCTGTTCAAGTTGAATACAACTTCCTGTCAAATGTTATTGGTTACGCTGGTTACCAGTTTGATCTAGGTGGTGACGGTATTTATGATGGCACGGAGAACAACATCTGGAAATTCGGTGGTCGTATTATCTTCTAAGAGTTGCTTAAGCTGATTAAGTAGCAATGAAAAGCTCCTGCATTTGCCGGAGCTTTTTTGTATCTGCGGTTAACAGATAATATTAGTTTATAAACTATCTTTGTAGTACCAGTAAAACCCCATCACTTTGCTGACGTAGTTTTGTGTTTCAGTGGCTGCTTATAGTGTATTACAGTCCCTTTCCTGCATTCACCTTTCGGGTACAAAAACGGTTAACGCTGAAATTAATTAAAGCTAAAAGTATAGTACGCCTTAGCGGGGGGGGGGGGGCTTTAGCTCTTTGAATGCGTCACCTCTCTGCAGGAGGTAAGTTAACTATATTTGTCCTAACTTCATCTGATACACTGTGTATAGGCTAAAAGCTATCAAACAGCGGACGATCTCTTCATAATCAGTTTTAACAGCATCTAAAATGTGATGTAGTTTGATACAATAAAATATAAATTCATTCTGATGTTGTGGATAAAGATACAGCATCTTTGCTGATCAAATTAAGGTATTTGAAATGAGCAAAAGGAAAGTTGCGTTAATAACTGGTGTAACGGGGCAGGATGGTTCATACCTTGCTGAGTTGTTATTAGAAAAAGGTTACGAAGTACATGGTATTAAACGTCGTTCATCATCTTTAAATACCGAGCGCATTGATCATATTTATCAAGATAATCATGATAAAAATCAGAAGTTCTTTCTTCATTACGGTGATTTAACTGACTCATCCAATCTAACGCGTATTATAAATAACGTACAACCCGATGAAGTGTATAACTTAGGCGCGCAATCTCATGTTGCCGTTTCTTTTGAATCTCCTGAATACACTGCAGACGTAGATGCGATGGGTACATTACGCTTATTAGAAGCGATACGATTTTTAGGGTTAGAAAAAAAGACCCGTTTTTACCAGGCATCAACTTCAGAACTATTTGGCGAAGTGAAAGAGACCCCACAAAAAGAAACTACTCCCTTTCATCCGCGCTCACCCTATGGGGTGGCTAAAATGTATGCCTATTGGATCGTAGTTAATTACCGTGAGTCATATGGTATGTATGCATGTAACGGCATTTTATTTAATCATGAATCACCTCGTCGTGGTGAAACCTTTGTAACGCGTAAAATTACACGCGCTATTGCTCATATTGCGCAAGGGTTAGAAAATTGTTTGTATCTTGGTAATCTGAATGCGTTACGTGATTGGGGGCATGCAAAAGATTACGTACGTATGCAGTGGATGATGCTGCAGCAGGGTAAACCAGATGACTTTGTTATTGCGACAGGCAGGCAGATCAGCGTACGTGAATTTATACAGTTAAGTGCAAAAGAGGCTGGGCTGGAATTAGAATTTATTGGCGAAGACTTAGATGAAGTTGGTATTGTTAAATCAATTACAGGTGAAAATGCCCCCGCATTAAAAGTCGGTGACGTTATTGTGAAAGTAGACCCTCGTTATTTTCGACCCGCTGAAGTGGAAACACTATTAGGCGATCCGTCAAAAGCGAAAAAAGAGTTAGGCTGGCAGCCTGAAATTACGGTAGAACAGCTATGCCGTGAGATGGTGGTAAATGATTTAGAGAAAGCTAAACAACATGCCGTTTTAAAAAACTACGGTTTTGATGTGTCAGTAGCCCATGAAAGCTAAAATAGAGCCCCAAAAAAATCAAAGAATATTTATTGCAGGCCATAACGGTATGGTTGGTTCAGCAATTTGTCGCCAGCTACAGCATAATAATGACGTTGAATTAGTGCTTCGTTCTCGAAATGAATTAGATCTCACCAATCAACAAGCGGTATTAAATTTTTTTGAACATGAAAACATTGATCAAGTATATTTAGCCGCTGCAAAAGTAGGTGGTATTGTCGCGAATAATACATATCCAGCTGATTTCATTTATGAAAATATTATGATTGAGTGCAATGTTATTCATAGCGCGCATTTAGCAAACATTCAAAAATTATTGTTTTTAGGTTCTTCGTGTATTTACCCCAAATTAGCCGATCAACCAATGGCTGAGTCTGCACTGTTAACGGGCAGGTTAGAAGAAACTAATGAACCGTATGCCATTGCAAAAATAGCTGGTATCAAACTTTGTGAAAGCTACAACCGCCAACATGGGCGAGATTATCGCAGTGTGATGCCTACTAATTTATATGGGCCTAATGATAACTTTCACCCTGAAAATAGCCATGTTATCCCTGCTTTAATTCGTCGCTTTCATGAAGCAAAAGTAAACGGAGATAAGCTGGTTGTTGTTTGGGGAAGTGGAAAGCCTAAACGTGAATTTTTATATGTGGATGATATGGCAAGTGCTTCTATTCATGTGATGAATTTACAAAAAGAGAGTTACGATAAAAATACGGAACCGATGTTGAGCCATATAAACGTAGGTACAGGTATTGATTGTACGATTAAAGAGTTAGTCGATACGCTAGCTACGGTTGTGGGATTTAAAGGTAAAATAAAATTTGATATCAGTAAACCAGATGGAGCACCGAGAAAGCTAATGAATGTAGAACGTTTGAAGTCACTTGGTTGGTCTTATTCTACACCGCTAACAGATGGGTTAGAAACTACATATCAGTGGCTTAAAAATGGTAATGCTTTAGTTGCTAATAAGCCGTTGAATAATACGAGTTTGTTTTAATGAGCATTAATTTAATTCATTCAGTTAAATGGTCTGCACTTTCCGAAGTCATTTCGAAAGTTTTACCTCCGTTATTTTATATCGTTACCGCCCGTTTATTAACACCTGAAGACTTTGGTATTGTGGCTACATCTGCGATGATTATTGCTTTATCAAACATTCTTTGGGAGGCTGGATTAGCTAAAAAACTTATACAAATACAAGACAATAGTAAACTTAATCACGCTTGTAATATTGTCTTTTACTCAAATGTGGTTTTAGCGCTTTTAGTATATTTGTTATTATTTTTCTCGTCTGGTTTATTGGCTTCATTCTTTCAACAAAGTGAAATTTCGAATGTTATCATAATCTCTGGATTGGCTATCATAGCTGGAGCTTTTTCATCAGTACAGACTGCGTTATTACAAAAGTTTTTTAATTATAAAAAGTTATTTTACGCTAGGTTTTGTGGAAGTATTATTCCTGGAATTATTTCTGTCACATTAGCATATTGGGGATATGGTTACTGGGCTCTTGTTATAGGTAGTGTGGTATCACTTTTTGTTCAGGCGGTTGTGTTATGGATGATTAGCGATTGGCGACCTACATATAGTTATGATTTTAAGTTAGCCAAAAGCATGTTTAACTTTTCGAAGTGGGTATTAGTATCAAGCCTTTTATCTTGGTGCTTTATTTGGGGAGATATTTTTGTACTAAGTTATTTCTTTAAATTACATGAAGTGGGGTTGTATCGAACTGGGAATTATTTCGTCATGACTGTGATTGGTCTGATAACGGCGCCTATAGTCCCTGTCATGTATAGTTATTTTTCTAGTATTCAGAATGATTTAAAAAACCTTGGAGACTCTTTACTATTTACTTCTAAATGTATTTCATTTTTTGTATTACCTATCGGTGTAGGGCTTTTCTTGGTGCAAGTGCCATTAGCTGAACTGGTGTTTGGAGAAAAGTGGCTGGGAATTGGAAGTGTCTTAGGTGTTTTAGCATTAATGCATAGTTTTAGTTGGATAATTGGTCTGAATAATGAGGCATATAAAGCTATTGGGCGACCTGATCTTGAAACTAAAGTTTTAATTTTTAACTTGTTTATTTATGCTTTTGTCTATGTTATTGCTGCTCAAATTAGTTTTGAAATATTTTTAATGTCAAGATTAATGCTCGCGTTAATTTCAATTTTTTCACATATCTATGTCTCTGAAAAGTTATTGAAAATAGGCTTTGTAAAAACATTCCATAATATATTTTCAATCTTAATACTCCTGTTAGTTGTTGTTGTTTTGAATTCAATTTTGCTACCTCAAATAGATTCATTGATATTAATGTTAGCAAGTTTGTCATTTAGCCTATTGGTTTATTTAGGTGGGATATATATTCTGGATAAAGCCTTTCTTCTTCGAATGATGCGTATTATTAGTGGGAGAAACAAAAATGTTGTTGAAAATTAGTAAAGTACTAGTTAGAAAGCTTCGCAGAATAATTACGGCTATTGATAAATTAATATATTTAATCCCTTCAATGCATAAGTATGAAGAAGCTGAATTGATAACAAGGCTGCTTGAAACCGGACTTCCAAATGCAATGAACTTCGATTTTGAACAATTAAAAAAACAAACATTGAACTACTTAGAGTCAGTGAAAGTCGAGGGGAAAAAATATAATTATAAATTTTCTCAGTCTCAGGAAGTCGGTAATCTATATTCATCTGTATATGCACTTTTAATACTTGATTTATATGGAGAGCTAAAAAACCTAAGTGCAGATGAAGTAAGCCAATGGGTCGTATACTTGGATTCATTTCAGGAAGAAACTGATGGGTTATGGCATGACGACCGGCTGTTAAATGAGCATTATGCTGATAGTGATTGGTGGGGAGCAAGGCATCTCGGTATTCATATGATAGCCGCGTACACAGCTCTAGGGAAAAAGCCTAAGTACCAGATTAAGTATATTACGAAATATTATGATTTAGGTTATATGAAAAGTTGGCTAGATCGAAATGATTGGGATGGTTATTTTGAAAATGAGAATGATGTTGATAATCAGATCATGAATATTGGAGTTGCTCTGCAATACCAAAGGGATTATTTTGACGATAAAAAAGCTAAGTTAGCATTGGAATATTTATTTAATTACTTAGATAGTAAAAAGAACAAAAAAACAGGGATGTGGGGGGGCTGTGACGTCAGTGACCCCAAACAGCTTTCAAGAAGTATTCAGTTTGCTTACCACCTTCTTATGCTTTATTTCTATGATAATAGACGTATAGAGTGTGGTGAAGAAATACTGGAGTATGCATTACAAACTCAAAATAGACTGGGTGGTTTTGGAGTGAATTTAAACTCTAGTGCATGCGAAGATATTGACTCTATTGAGCTTATTTTACACTTATCGGATGATGAGAATATCAACGCAAGGAAAGCTTTGAGCAGAGCATTTGTTTGGATTCTATCTAATCAAATGAATGATGGTGGCTTTGTGTTTAGGCAAAACCAAGGTATGTGGTATGGACATGAATCATTAACAGCCAATATCAATGAAAGCCACTTATTTGCGACTTGGTTTAGAACACTAAGTTTGGTGAAACTATCGGTAAATTTGTTTCCAACTAGTAAATATAAAGCACATGATGCTCCTGGGTATTGAAAAAATAAAAATGATAATAGTTTGTCATTCCTTATATATTTTAAAACACAGAAGTCGTAATTTTTAATACCTACCTGTTATTTTTTGAAAGTTTGATTAAGAGTCAGGGGCTTGCTGTGTAATGAGAAAACTGTCGAGGAACTAACTAGTGAAAAGAATAATTAAAAAACTATTAAGAAAAATTATTAATACAGTTCAAAATTTTAAAGAGAAAAATAGCCACAAAAAATTTCTTCAAGAAAATATACACTTGCTAGATGCAGATGGTATTCAGACTCACCTTACATCTCAAGAAAAAAGAGTTCTGTATAAATTATCGAGAGGTTTTGCTAAAAAGTGTATTGCAGTTGAAATCGGCTCATATGTTGGGGCCTCCTCGTGTTTTATTGCAGGTGGGTTTACTCATGATGACTCAGCTTTGTATTGTATTGACACTTGGAATAATGATGCAATGACAGAAGGGAATATAGATACTTTCCATAAATTTAAGTATAACTGTAAATATTTTTTAAGAAAAATAAAAATGGTTAGAGGTCTAAGCTATGAAGTAGTAAATAAGGTGCGTTTATTAGCAGGTGGAAATATTGATTTATTATTTATAGATGGTGACCATACATATGATGGTGTAAAAGCAGACTGGGATAGCTACTCTCCGATGCTACAAAAAGGTTCTGTTGTAGTATTTCATGATATTGGGTGGGCTGAGGGGGTCAGAAAAGTGATAGACGAAGACGTTATAGGTAATGTGTCTAGCTTTGAGTCATTGCCTAATTTATGGTGGGGGAGCATAAAATAAGATGCAATTATCAGTCATTATCCCCACTCGAAATCGAGCAGATGCCTTAATTGGTGCATTGCAAAGCTTAACTCAGCAAACATTCTCTCAGGATCTTTTTGAGGTCATTGTTGTCGATAATGGATCGACTGACAATACAAAAGAGGTTGTATCTAGTTTCAATGCTCAGATTAAAAACTTAATTTACATTTATGATCCAACTCCTGGCCTTCATATAGGAAGGCATAGGGGGTTATTAGCCTCTCGTGCAAATATTCTGGTTTATGGTGATGATGATATAAAAGCTTTTCCAACTTGGCTGGAAGCCATTAATGACACATTTTTAGATCAAGAAGTGGTTTTAGTAGGAGGTAAAAACCTTCCTGACTTTGAAGTGACTCCTCCAGATTGGATAGAGGAACAGTGGCTCAAAGGTGGTAATAAAAAAGTATTAGGCACATTAAGCTTGCTAGACTTCGGTGATGAACAGATTGAAATCTCTCCTTTATATGTATTTGGCTGTAATTTCTCTATCAGAAAAAATGTCTTGTTAGAAGCCGGGGGATTTCATCCCGATGGCATGCCACAAGAATTGATAAAGTACCGTGGTGATGGAGAAACCACCGTATCGCAGTATGTTCGTCGTAAAGGGTACAAAACTGTTTTTAATCCTAAAGCTTCGGTATTCCATTTGGCTTCAAAGAATCGCCTTACTCAAGAATACTTTTCTCAGAGAGCTTTTAATCAAGCAATATCTGATTCATATACTGCAATACGGGAAAATAAGCCGATCCACCTACTCAAGAAACAACTAAAGCTATTTATTAAAAAGTATATCTTATGTAAAGGTGTTGAAACAGAAACAGCATATATAAAAGGGTATGTGTTTCACCAAAAAGAGGTTAAGGCCGATAAGTGCTTACTTTCTTGGATAAAGCGAGATAGTTATATAGAAAATGGAGATATCAATGCTTAAAAAAGCATTTAATTATTATAAGGTTTATGGAGTGATTCTTACATTATTGGCGTGTAAGTTAGTGTTTGTTAGAGGAATCACATTGCTTTTTTATAGAATAAAGCATCGTAATAGTACGCAATATATTGACCCGTTGCAGGCAGAGCTATTGCAAATAGAGTCTGAATTTAATGAGTTAGGTATCACAGTCGAAGATTATTATGTTGATATTGAAAAGTATAAAAAATTTCAAAGTGATTTTCCATTTCCTGATAATTATCATGGAGGAAAAAAATCTGGAATTTGGGATGAAAAAATATTAGAACACTATGTCGCTTATGATTTATTAAATCTCGACGATTATCAGGAATCAGATATATATTTAGATATCGCTGCATGCAACTCCCCTTGGGGGAATATCCTTTCTGATGCCAAAATAAACTCTTATGCTATAGACCTTGAAAAGTCCAAATGTTATTCAGCATTGCCTAACTATAGAGTGATGGATGCTACCAAAACAGATTTTCAATGTAATAGTGTGCGTGGGGCATCTTTACAGTGTGCCTACGAAATGTTTGTAGATACTGCTGATGTGAAACTGATTGGTGAGTTATCTCGGGTATTACAAAAAGGGGGAAAAGCAGTTATTTCACCTTTATATATGCACACTCATGCATGCCATTACACTTCTCCTAATTTTTATAAAAAAGGTTATGGGGATAGGGATTCCAAAGAGTATATTCATTGGAATGCAGGGGAAGTCCCATCTAGTCGTAAATATAGCGCTTTAAAGTTAAGAGATAGGGTGCTACGTGTGATTGCTGAAGAAAATATGAACTATAGGCTTTATGCAGTTCGGAATAAATTAGATGTTGGAGAAAGTATTTATCTTCATTTTATTTTGGAAATTATCAAATGATCGAACAAGTAATGCATCAAGATAAAATGTTATCTGTAATTATCCGGGCAAATTATAAAGCTGAAGGCATTGAGTTTTTTACGCCAAATGATTTTTCTCAGCAATTGGCGTATATGAACAGAGCCAAAAACTACATTATCCCTCCACATGTGCATAATCCTGTACAACGTGATGTGCATTTTACTCAAGAGGTGCTGGTTATTAAAAGTGGCAAAGTGCGAGTTGATTATTATGATGATGAAAAGGTCTATTTAGAAAGTAAGGTTTTAAATCAAGGAGATGTGGTTTTACTTGCTTATGGTGGTCATGGTTTTGAAATGCTTGAAGACAGTGAAATCATTGAGGTGAAACAGGGGCCTTATGCTGGTGAAATGGATAAAGTTAGGTTCGAGCCTGTCTCCAGAAACGATGTGGAATTATCATAATGATCCCCGTTAATACGCCATTGTTAAATGGTAATGAAAAAAAATACTTAAACGAGTGTATTGATACTAATTGGATAAGCAGTGAAGGCCCTTTTGTTAAACGGTTTGAGGATGAGCTCGCGGACTATGTTGGTAGAGAGTATGCAACTGCCTGTGCAAATGGCACCGCTGCGCTTGATATTGCTGTCGCAGCCCTCGAGTTACAAAAAGGTGATGAAGTAATTATGCCTTCATTTACTATTATCTCCTGTGCGCAAGCGTTGGTGAATCGTGGTGTAACACCCGTTTTAGTTGATAGTCATATTGATACCTTTAATATGGATGTTACACAGATTGAGCCTTTGATAACGGCAAAAACCAAAGCGATTATGGTGGTTCATATATTCGGTTTAACCGTTGATGTTGATGCTATTTTACAGTTAGCCAAAAAGCACAAACTTAAAGTGATTGAAGATGCCGCGCAAATGTTAGGGCAAGAGTATAAAGGGAAGAAGTGCGGCGGTTTTGGTGATATAAGTATTTTTAGCTTTTATCCGAACAAGCAAATCACAACAGGTGAAGGTGGTATGGTGCTTTGTGATTCAATAGCGTTAGATGCGCGGACTAAAAGTTTACGTAATTTATGTTTTTCTGAAGATAGATTTGTCCATGAAGAGCTTGGTTATAACTACCGTATGACTAACATGCAAGCGGCTTTGGGCGTTGCTCAGCTAGAAAATATTACAAATGTGGTAAAGAAAAAAAGATGGATTGGTGAAACTTATAATAATTTATTAGCCGATATTGAATCCGTAGTCTTACCAATTGCCTGTACTGATTATTGTGACAATATTTACTGGGTATATACCATTATGCTCAAGGATAATTCTCAAAAAACGGCTAAACAAGTGATGAATGAACTAAGTCACTATAAAATAGGTACCCGACCTTTCTTCTACCCTATGCATCAACAGCCAGTATTCAATAATATGGGGTTATTTAGTGATGTAACTCTGCCCAATAGTGAAAAGCTCTACAAACAAGGCTTTTATATACCGAGTGGATTAGGCATCACGCTTGAACAAATTCACGAAGTATCTGATGTTTTACATAAGGTTTTATCATGAGTCAGTTTGGTGAATTATACGCGCAGTATTATGATCTGTTGTACAGTGAAAAAAATTATGAGGGTGAAGTAAGTTATATTGAAGAGCTTATTCGTTCATATAGTACAAAGTCTTCTTCAATATTAGATTTGGGCTGTGGCACCGGTAAGCATGCTCAGTTGTTGTGTGACAAAGGATTTAATGTCCATGGTGTCGATTTAAGTCAAGAGATGTTAGCTGTTGCTGAACAGCGGAGGCAAGGTAGAGAGGGGGCTCTAAAGTTCACGCACTCAAGTATTCAAAATTTAAAATTAGAATCAAAATTTGATGTGGTAATTTCCCTATTTCATGTGATGAGTTATCAAAATTCACAAGAGAAATTACATGCAGCTTTTGATGTTGTTAAAAAACATTTGAAAAATGGTGGCATTTTCATTTTTGATTTTTGGTATGGCCCTGCGGTATTAACCGATTTACCTGCAACTAGGGTAAAGCGATTAGAAAGTGAATTCTTAAAAATCACGCGGATAGCTGAGCCAGTATTATATGCACAGGACAATGTGGTTGATGTTAATTATGATATTTTCATTGAAGATAAAAGTACTAATCAGATTGTAAATAAAAAAGAGTTACATAAAATGCGATATTTTTTTGATACAGAGCTTGAGCTTATATGTAAAGAATTCGGATTTAAGATTGAAAAAAAATATGAATGGTTGAATAAAAAAACGCCTGATTTTAATAGTTGGAATGTGGTATGGCTACTCAAAAATTAAATATTGCTGTATTTATCGGTTCTGGTTTGCAGGCTGGTGGCGGATTTCAATATGAATATATGGTATTGAAGTTAATTAAAAAATATAACCAAGATAAATATAACTTTAAGTTTTATTCGACAAGCCAAAGTACTATTGATGAGTTTGCTGAATTAGAGTTACCAATATCTATAGTAAAAGAAGGCTTATTAGCTAAAGTCCATCGTATTGTTGTGAGCAATCTACTTGCTTTTAACGTTCTGAAAAAGATAGGTTTGGGATTTTCTTATATAGAGCGAAAGCTATCAAAAGATAATATCGACTTATTGTATTTTTTATCACCGAATACGCTTTCTCAAGCTGTAACTAATATACCCTATATTTTTACCCTGTGGGACCTAGGGCATTTCGATATTTTAGAGTTTCCAGAGGTCAGTAATAATCGTATTTTTGAGTTTAGAGAGCAGTTATATACAAAAAGCTTAAAAAGAGCCATGAAAGTAACTGTCGACTCCTATTATGGTAAAGAGTACACGCTTAAAAAATATAATTTAGATCCAAAGAGAGTTGAGGTATTACCTTTTTTACCAAATATAGCGCTTGCTGAAAGTAAAAACATTAATATTAAAGATAAGTATCAGCTAAATCATGAATATATTTTTTATCCTGCTCAATTTTGGGCTCATAAGAATCATATTTATATTTTAAAAGCGCTCAGAATATTAAAAGAAGAGCATAACATATTACTTGATGTAGTGTTTTGTGGATCAGATAAGGGGAATTTGCAGTATATTTTAAATAAGGCGGAAGAGTATGGTATTGCTGAGTTGATTCACTATATCGGGTTTGCCCCAAGTGAAGATATTCCTGCATTATATGAACAGTCACTATCATTAGTAATGCCCACTTATCTAGGTCCTACTAATATTCCGCCTTTAGAAGCTTTTGCTTATAAAACACCTGTTTGTTATTCCGATCTTCCTTGCTTTAGAGAACAAGTGAAAGACGCTGCTTTCTTTATCGACTTAGCCGAGCCTAAAAGCCTGGTAAATAATTTACTTACAATAATGGAAAATACTGAGCTTGTTCAAAATAAGGTTAATGCTGGCAGTCAAATACTAGATGGTTGGAGTGAATTAAGTTTTTATACTCGGTTGGAAAATATATTTAATGAATATAGTTATATAAGAGAGTGTTGGGAGTAATAAATATTTGAAGGTGTTTAATTTTCAGTGATACGTATTGACTACGATATTAAATTGTTACAGGGAAGGTATGGATTATTCTAAAATAGTACATGAAGTTGTTGATAGCTATAAAAACACCCCAATTAATATGTTGGGAAATGAAGGGACTGGTGACGGAGAGTATGAATATTTATCTACTTTAAGAGACTCATATGTCCGAACTGTCCAGGATGTTGATTTGCTATTTAATGATAGGAAAGGTAAGAAAGTATTAGAGGTAGGCGCTTTTTTAGGGCCTGTTAGTATTACTTTAAAAGGCATGGGGTATGATGTTTCTGCGACTGAAATACCAGAATTTCATGAGTCTAACTCTTTAGTTGAGCTATATAAAAAGTATGATATTCCTTTTCATTCTATAAACTTAAAAAATCATGAGTTGCCATTTGAATCAAATTCATTTGATGTCGTGGTTATTTGTGAGGTCATTGAGCATTTAAACTTTAATCCCTTATTAATATTAAAGGAGCTAAATAGAATCCTAAAGAAGGGGGGATATCTGTATATTGGAATGCCAAACCAAGCTTATATTTTGAACCGTATAAAATTGTTAGCTGGCAAATCTATCCACAATAAGATTGATGATTACTTTAAACAGTTTGATAGGAATTGTAATATGATCGTTGGCCTTCATTGGAGAGAGTACACTTTAGTAGAAACAAAAGAGTTAACTGGAAGAATGGGGTTTAATTCCATTAATGAATATTATTATTATGATAAGAATACATCATTGAATGGATTTAAAAAATTACTGTTTAAATTATTATGCTTGATACCATCATTTAGGCCTTTCCAAGTTGTTATTGCTAAAAAAGTAGCAGAGCCTGAACATGACTTTTGGTTAACTGATGCTAACTCTTGATAATATTGAGAATAAATTGAATAGTAAAAAGGTAAGCACTACAAAGATGCTGATTAGCCGTGAACCCATTATAATTAATCAAGCTTCAGATAAATATCAGACTCATTTATTTATTCCCCCCAATATTGATCGCCTCTCTGAAGGAGGGAGAAGATTCAAGGGGGATTTCAAGCACTCAAATAAGATTACCCCTTTAATATCAATTGTAACCATTGTGTATAATGGAGAGTTGCATTTAGAAGAAACAATTCAAAGTGTGCTTACTCAAAATTATGACAATGTAGAGTATATTATTATTGATGGTGGATCTTCAGATTCCTCTTTAGAGATAATCAATAAATATAATGATCAGATAGACTATTGGATAAGTGAAAAAGACTTTGGTATTAGTGATGCTTTTAATAAAGGTATACGTTGCTGTACTGGTGAGCTCATTGGTTTAATTAATGCGGACGATTATTATGAAGAAGGTGCTTTTGAAGTAGTTGCTGAAAAATACCAATCTCAATCAGACCCCCTATCAAAAATTTTTTTTGGTAAAACTTATAAAATCACTATGCAAGGTATAAAAAGAGAAAAAAGAGATACAAAATTAGGCTGGTGTCTCTCTGTTCCATTTAGCCATTGTTCTTCTTTTGTAACTCGCTCTTATTATCAGAAATATGGTTTATTTGACCTTGATTATAAAATAGCCATGGATGTAGATTTATTAATGAGGGGAGTAAAAAAAGAGAAATATGTTGAACTAAGTTCATTCATTGCAACTCAAAGAGATGGTGGGATAAGTGATATTAACCGAACGAATGGATACAAAGAGTATTTTAGAGTATCAAAAAAATACTATGGAGTTGTTTTAAGTTTTTCTGCTTATTTAGTGAAAATGCTTATATTTACTAAGAATAAGGTTTGTAAATGAAAGAAATCTTAAAAGGTTTAGTGTTTTACTTTATTAATCATATTTTGAATAAAATACCTTCTCGAACAATACGGATGAGGTTTTATTATTATCTATCAAACGGTAGGATTAGTTTGGAGGCTTCCATTGGTTTAGGCGTTCGTATTTTAGATATTAGAAATATAACAGTTGGTAAAAATTCAAATATCAACTTTGATTCCATATTAGATGGGAGAGGAGCACCAATTATTATTGGTGATAATGTTGATATTGCCCCACAAGTTAATATTTGGTCTTTAGAGCACCATCCTGAAAGTGAGAGTCATGAGCTTCGCAAAAACGGGGTAGTTATTGGTGATTACACTTGGATTGCTAATCGAGTGACAATTTTGCCTGGTACGAATATTGGCAAAAACCATGTTGTTGGTGCTGGAGGTGTGATGAAAGGCCACTATTCAGAAAACAGTATATCTATGGGAAATAAAGCTAAAATTAAGAAACTAAAGAATGTATTACGAAAAAAAAATCTAAGAAGACTAAGAGTTTTTAGATAGCATGTAGTTTTTAAAAGGAATTATTTATCAAGCGTATAGCAATCATTGATCCTTCTTCTTATTCTCTGCCATATGACTATTTTTACATAAGTCAGGTTAGTCAGGAAAAACATATCGATTTTTATTATTCTTCATGTGAGAGCAACTATGAGTATATCGAAAAATTAAAAGAATTGAAGAATGTTACTTTGTGCGAATATACCATTTCACCGAGTAAGATTAATAAAATAAATGGAGTGTTAAATTATATTTATTTATTAACTACATTGTTTTGTAAAAGAAATCATTATGAAAAAATTCATTTTATTTGGAGTGTTTTCTTATTAATAGAGCTTCCATTTTTTCTTGTTTTGAAAAGAAAAATTATTTTCACTTATCATAATGATGTTCCACATAGTTACCCACAAAAACGATATTTTCCGTATCTATTAATTATGAAAATAGCTAAAAAAATAGTTTTTGTTAGTAATTATACGCAAAGAAATTTTATAAATAACTATGGGGAACATAAGTATAATTTCTTGCTTCAGCATGGAGTTATGCCAATAGGTGGAGTACAAGCTTCCGCTGTAAATAAAGTTACTGCCGTTGAAAAAAAAATCATATTTTGGGGGCGAGTTGAAGAATACAAAGGTGTTGATCTATTTGATAATTATAAGTTAACAGTACCAATAGAGATTCATGGAAAGTGGTCTAAAACACTTGTACCTTTAAAGACTTTACTTAGTAAAAAAAATTCAATTTATGTTATTGATAGGTACTTGTCTACTAAAGAACTTACTGATTTAATAAGTCGAAATGTTGTCTTTATTTTACCTTATAAAGATGCAACTCAATCAGGTGTACTTTATACGCTTCTCGCATATGGAAAAGTATTCATTTCAAGTGATGTCGGCGAAAATAATGAGTTTTTGATAAAGCACGGTCTAAAGAAGCTTATTTTTGACCGGGATAATGAGGAGTCAGTCTTGAATGCTGTTCGTTATGCCATTGAAAATTATATGGACATACAAGGAAAGATGTTAGCAATAAGAAATGAGTATAGTTGGGAGGCCATTTTAACAAATAGAGTTGTGAGTGAGTTATATGATGAATAATAATGTCTTGGCATTTAGAAGAGCGTGTGATGAGTGATATGCAATTGGTGTCAATCATCATGCCTATATATAACTCTTCAATAACTCTTTCTGACAGTATTGAAACAGTATTAACCCAATCTTACACAAATTGGGAACTATTGATTACTGATGACTTATCAACAGATGACAGCGTAAAAATAGTTGAGCAGTATGCTAAGAAGGATAGCCGTATTAAGTTGTTTTGTTTAGCTGACAATGGTGGCGCGGGTAATGCGAGAAATAACTCTATTAAACAAGCTCAAGGGCGCTTTATCGCATTTCTTGACTCTGATGATATCTGGCTCCCTGAAAAGCTAGAAAAGCAAATCGACTTTATGCTGAAAAATAAATACGCTTTTACTTATACCGCTTATCAAAAATTTACTGAAAAAAACGATTTAAGCATCATTAAGCCTCCTTCGGAAACAACATATGAACAACTACTTTATAGTAATGTAATTGGCTGCTTAACTGCGATATATGATACGAAGTATGTTGGTAAGCAATACATGCCCTTAATTCGAAAGCGCCAAGATATGGGGCTGTGGTTGAATATCCTGAAGGTTGCTCCAAAGGCATACTGTTTAAATGAAGTATTAGCAAAATATCGAATAGACAGCGGAATGAGTCAGCATAAATGGAGTGCAGTAAAATACCAATGGAAATTTTACCGCCAAGTTGTTGGTCTTGGTTTCTTTAAAACGATAGCTGTATTTTCGGTGTATGCCCTTAAAGGTTATCTTAAAAGCAATAAGTAGCTTATACACCGCCTTATTTTGACGTGGTTTAATTGATTCGACTAACCCAGTTAAGACATAATTGATTTAACTGGAGATTGAAATGAAAACACGTAAAACCTATTCAAAAGAGTTCAAACTTGATGCCATTGCGCTGGTAAGAGAGCAAAATTACAATATTGCAGAAGCAGCTAGAAACTTAGAGATTACTCCTCAGATTCTGGGCCGTTGGATAAAAGAGGCAGAAAATGATGATGGCCATGCATTTAGAGGAAACGGTAAACTAACTCCAGAGCAGGACGAGATCCGTAAGTTAAAAGCACAAGTAAAACGCTTGGAAATGGAGCGTGAAATATTAAA
>NZ_KB907038.1 GCF_000381745.1 Psychromonas ossibalaenae ATCC BAA-1528
TTTAAATCGCTCATTGTTTTTACGTTTCATTAGAAAATTTAACCTATTAGATCATAACTTTTAATGTCCGTAAACTTGTGTATAAGAGACAGCGCTTTGCGTGGGAATGCATAAGGTTTATCGCACCTAAGCATGATGAGATACAACAGACTATTCAAATAAACATAATTTTTGGTAAAGGGCGCTTATTTTTCCTATCCACATCCACTTTTATTTCTATTGTCTTATCAGACGGAGTAAAACTAGGCTTTTGACTTATGTGATATTAAACCGCGACTTATACAGCTCCTGCAGCGTTTTTGAACGGTCTTTATAATCAATCACGTCGCCAATCACGATGCTGACTTTCAAGTTCTTAGTATCATTCTTTAATGACTCAGCCAAGACAGCATTGGCATTGGTTTTTATAAATACCGGCAATATCGGCAGTCTGTTTTTCATTGCGATGACTTGAGCTCCTTCTTTAAACTCAGCCAGTGTTTGATCACTCTTATTACGCGTACCTTCAGCAAATACACTAATCGAATAACCGTTGGCAGCCTTCTTTTTAATTTCTGTGAAAAATGAGCTCATTTTTCTGGATTCTCTATCCAGCAGGACTGTTCCGGCATTTCTTGTAAACATACCAAAGAAAAACGAATTATAAAGTTCTTTCTTAGCGATCCATAAACTGTTAATTCCCTTATTCTTGAGCGCAATCTCGACAATTAACGGATCTATAATACTTCGATGATTCGACACGATAAGATATTGTCCGCCATGATTAACCTTCTGGATGCCTTCAACATCAACACCAATATTCAAGCGTGATAATAGAATTTCAGCATACTCCAATCGCAACGTTGATATTTGATCAGCGGTGTGGTCACCTCTTAGCTTAAAACCGAACTTATTCGTTAAATAAAGTGCGTATAGTGCTTTTTTAATTTGGTTCAGTGTCAAGGAAGTTCCAGGTAGTTAGTGTAATAAAAGTTGGTGCATCATAGCAGTATAGTACGGGGGCTGGGCTTTAATTTTGACAGTTAATGAAATTGACCTGCTGTTTAGTTACGATTTGCTGCTTGATAGCCCAATTTTCGTTAATTTTTCTATTTTAAAGCAAACTAGGGCCTGTTGATCTTTGAAAATTGCCCCTGTTGAGCCTGAAAGTTTCTCAATCAAGGCGCGAAGAATGAAGTTTAGTGGTTCTAAATGAGTGATGAGCAACGCAGAGTGAGGGATTTTCAGCCTCAACCCGAAGGGCTGGGGCTATTTTGACACTCAGCTTAGTTATCAGTCATTAATGTAGAGTAACTACAGTGTATGACTTCTGCCTTGCTGAGCATAAAAATAGCCTCCAGCAGGAACAAAGAGCAAAGATCAACAGGCCCTAATGCATCAGCAAATTTTTGTATACGTTTTCAAATCCGAACGCAGTTGTTGAAAAATGAATAGCTAACTTGCCAAACTTGTTGCTGTTGGTATCGATCTAAAACGGAGTCGGCTTATGTTGTTCTCATGATCTGCGTAGGAATGCATAGGTTTATTACTTAGCAGCAGGCTGAAACCAGAAATCTTACACGTCGCGTTAAAGTATTTTGATCGTTACCACGAAACTTAATTCACCACAAAATATCTATCTAACTCCATTGTTTTTCACAACACTCTCATCTTTTACTGATAATGTTGTAATCGGATCTAATATTATTTTTAACTATCGGAACGTTTGGCTGCCAGGTTCAAGGTTTTGTGATTTTGGGCGCTTAACTGGCGGCAGTTTTGAAGAGTGTGTATTCTGTAAATACAACTTTAATCTTTCACTTTACTTAAAAGGAAATTCGGATGCCTTATTTGTTAACACTATTTCTCTCAGTTTTTGTGCTCAGCGGCTGCTCGTCAACCTATTACTCTGCGATGGAAACGGTTGGTTACCACAAGCGCGATATTATGGTTGACCGTGTGGAAGAAGCAAAAGAGTCACAGCAGGAAGCGCAGCAGGAGTTCAGCAGTGCGTTAGAGGCTCTCGAAGCTTTAACCCGGTTCGATGGTGGTGATCTGGAAAAAATGTATGAGAATATCAATGGGAAATATGAAGACAGTGAACAAGCTGCCGAAGATGTCAGCAAACGAATCAATGCCATTGAAGATGTTTCAGATGCATTATTTGCAGAATGGCAGGAAGAGCTTGAACTTTATAAGAACGCCAAGCTTCGCCGCGATAGTGAAAAAAAATTAAGACAAACCAAAACCTCTTATACCGCCATGCTTAGCGCTATGAAAAGAGCAGAGAAAAAAATGACGCCGGTTTTAGATGCGCTGCGGGATAATACGCTTTACCTTAAACATAATCTTAATGCCAATGCTATCGGCTCACTGCAGGGGGAATTTGTTGATTTAGAGCGAGATATTGAAGTGGCGATTAAAGAGATGAAGGGTGCTATTTCTGAATCTGATAAGTTTTTGGCTAATTTAAAATAACTTCACAGCGTTTTCTTGCTAAAGCGCTTAGGGGAACATTTCGCCTAAGCGCTTTAGCTCTAGCTATCAGTTGATAGCATCACATTTAAGCTCTCTTTCTCCCCGTTATAACCCGTTTTTCTCAGAGTTAATGACTCTCTTTCTTGTGGAAAACTGTTGGCTCCCTTTTTTGTAATGCTATGGTTGGTGCTATAACCTTTTGTGATATTCTTATTCTTCGAAATGACTTAAAAACTAATGGAAAAATGCTGAAGATGCGTTTTTAATTCTTTGTGCACCAGCAATAGGTGCCGATAATCAGGGTAGTAAGTTCATATCTATAAAAACATGAAGGAGTATTCATGAACCAAGAGGCTCAAAACAATCCGCTAAACGGTCTTGAGTTAGAGGATTTATTAACCGAGTTAGTCGAATTTTATGGCTGGGATATACTGGTGGCAGAACTGCGTTTTGACTGCTTCAGCAGCAATAGCGGCATAAAAGAAAGTTTAATATTTTTAAACAGCACGACATGGGCAAGAGAGAAGCTGGAAGCCTTTTACTTATATCGTTTTAAAGGTCTGCCTAGGCCTTATGATGAGCAGTTTACACTCCCTCCTCGAGAGCGCAGTTTTGCAGCCGGGAGCGTGACAGACACTGCGAACATTTCGGCTGCAGCAGAGCATAAGTCAAACGCAGTACCCAAAGGTAAACAAAATTTCGAGCCCCGCCACAAATCTCCTTGTGATAAAGGATATTGTTCACTCAAGAAAAAATAGCCGGATTCGGGAAGACTTCCTGATTCTATGAGCACTGTACTAAGACATTAATAAGAAAGAACGCATGAAAAGCATATTATGTTTCGGGGATTCAAATACCTGGGGATACTCTCCCGTTGACGGGCGACGTTACAATGAAAATGAAAGATGGCCTGCATTATTAACCAGCCTGCTGCCTTTAGGCTGCCGGATTATTGAACAAGGGCAGCCGGGAAGAACCACGTTCTTTGATGACCCGGCTGCTGGACTTGTGAACGGCAACGACGACCTTGTACCTTGCCTGCAAAAACACCAGCCGGACTATATTGTGCTTATGCTGGGAACAAACGATTTAAAAAGCAGCTTTGCTCAGTCTGCCGACGATATCTCCCGAAATACGGCTAAATTAGTGCTAAAAATCCAGCAGCACAGCACTCAGAATATACAAAAAGCACCAGCAATATGCTTAGTTGCCCCGCCTGTCATTTATGAAGTCGGCTATTTTGGCCAGCTGTTTGCTGGAGGCGCACAGAAATCCAAACAGTTTGCCAGGTATTATGCGCTTCGTGCTAATGAACTGGGATGTGAGTTTTTTGATGCCGGCAGTGTGGTTAATTCCAGCTCGATAGACGGCATTCACTGGGAAGCAGATCAGCATAGAAAGATGGCTGATCAGATTTCAATAAAACTAAAAGCGATGCTTTTATCCTGTTCGCACACTGGCCATAACAACGAGTAAATATTTAAGCTGCAGAATCACGCTCTGCAGCATGTTATCTGCAAGTTTTACACTGCGACAACTGCACGAAAGATAGCGGTGCTTTTCAATATATTTAACTCCCTCCTTTACGTATTACCTTGCTCTGCGTGGGAATGCATAGGTTTGTATTGAGTAAGAACTCCCACAATCACTTTATGCGTTGTTCCCAGCAGCATTATGTAATGACATGTGATTTTTTTATTACAAACTGAACACCTTTCATGTTCAATTTCTATCGATTTCATTGTATCTAAACGCGGTCTTGTATTTGCCAGGTCGTTGATATTTTCAGCTTTTAATATACTGTATTTGCGGCATAATGCACGAAGGTCATAGGACAAAAAGCGCGTAATGATCACTTAGCGAGAAGGTTAACTGCAGTAATATCAGGCATGTTTTATT
Source organism: Psychromonas ossibalaenae ATCC BAA-1528 (assembly GCF_000381745.1). GTDB lineage: Bacteria > Pseudomonadota > Gammaproteobacteria > Enterobacterales > Psychromonadaceae > Psychromonas > Psychromonas ossibalaenae. The sequence goes on from NZ_KB907038.1 coordinate 4,357, forward strand.
AACAGTTTGCACAGGAGCGAATAGCTGCGGATTTGCGCAACAAGATATAAAAGAACGTACTTAATATTATAAAAACAACCCCGATAAATTTCCTTTAGAGTAAAAAAGAGATACTTCACATGAAAAAGTTATTGTCTGCGGCTTTATCACTGACTCTCATGCTTTCACATTCTTATGTAAATGCGAGAGAAATCATTAAATTTGGACCATTAACTCTGGGTAAAAATAAATCTGAAGCTTTTATTGAAAATTATACAACGAAAGAAAATGATGGTATCAAATATACATATCCCGATTCTTATGGTTATGTGATTGAGGGATACACTGTAAATCTTGGTCAATATTTTGATTTTATTGAAAGAATTGGACCTTCCAAATTTGGTGTTGAAACTGATGGAAAAGGTATCATAAAGACGATCATGATTAATTTTGACCTTAATGATGAAGAAATACAAAAAAGTAAAAACATATATGAATTTGATAAGTCATTATGTAAAGCGGTAGGAAAATCACTGATAGGTTTTACTATAAATAATCATAAATATCTAAAGCAAATAGTAATGCGTATTGAACCTGCTGCCGGCAGAAGATGTTCTCGTTAAATGCAAAGAAAAGGCGGGTATCCAAAATGTGAGGGGCAGATATTATTTTTTGCTTTAAAAGGCAAAATGCAAGACCAGACCCCTCGATCGTAGGTTTTATTTATTCGATTTACTTATAATTAAACTGCAGCAATTTTGGGCTGCGCAAGTTCATTGACAATCTGATTAATTTCATTGACTACAATCAGTATGCTCTTTTCACTTTTTTGATGCTGATAAGCGGCCACTTTTCCTTCTAAAATTCGTAATCGACCAATACCAACAATATAGATACGGCCATTAAAAAAGGCTTTGGCGAATTTGGCTATTTGACGGGGATGGTATTTTTTAAAGCTTCTTAGCGTTAATGAATTCTTCATACTCAGAGTTAACCCTTTTAATTTTTCAACAGATAAGCATTAATGTGCGTCAGTCTATAATTGATATATTACAAAACAATGAAATATATTCTTGTCCGTGCACATTGCCGTGCAGCTTTAGTTTATCTACTTAGCTGCGCTTCATGCATGCTTAATATTACCCAAATAAAAAATAACTCCTGTTCTTTAAAGAACACTTCCCTCCTATTTACTGAATTTCTAGACAAATAAACAGTGACAGGTCTTTAATCTTGAATCAAACAACTCACTGCAACGCTGGTGGACAGCACTTACTCTTTAATTAAACAGCTCCCTTCGATATATAAGCCTGCAATAACAATAGCTATTACAAAAAGCTCGGCACTCCAAACTTTCATGTTCAACTCCTATCGATTTAATTTTATCTAAACGAGGCGCTTTCATTTTGCTAAGTCATTGATACTTGTACTTTTAATGTGTCTTGTTTGAGGCATAATGCACGAAGGTCATAGGGCCAAAAAATAAGTAAGGCTCACTTACGGCAGTAATATCAGGGGGCTTATATTAACGGCTTGTACAGGAGTGAATCGCTACGGTTTACGCAGGAAGAGACTAAAAAACGGGTTGAATATTATAAAAACACCCCCGACGAAATAGAAAAGGACGTCCGGTCTGCGCTGGTTTTATATTCTGCTCTTGAAAAAATATAGATGATATATGGGGGGAAAAATAGATGCAGCTTCCCGAGCAAAAGAAGTATGTTAAATATACTAATCATTATCAGGATCGGGCTTATATCGATTTTGATAAGGGCATTGTCCGTGTTGAAACAATTGCCAGGTATTCATCTTTAAAACATTTAAAAAGTGCGATTGTCACCACACTGCTGACACCTGACTCTCCTAATGAGGTCGATATCTTTTCATGCAAAGAAATTCCCGAAAACGGCAGGAAAAGAAATCCGGTTGCTGAAGCGCGTCGTTATTTGTATAAGGTGAATAAATCTGAAAAAGAATTTATTCATAGCTGGCAAGAGTAGGGGCCACACTGGCCTCTACAGCGAGTCATCATCAATTGTTTTATTCCTTATGAAAAGATAGGCGCTGTTTGTTCAAAAAGGCCACCTTGGTCTTTGGGGCATATGTTAATGATTATTAAAGGTGTAGATAATAGATACTCCCGGATTTTCCGAAAGTACAATCACTGATGTTTAGATTTATTAAAACTCTTTTTAATTATGAACCTACTGATTAGGAAGCTGCATTTTCTACACTCAACCTCGGTAGTTCCGTTCGGAGCGGCATTTGCATTTCATCGGGTTTAACTGCGCGTCCCGTTGCCAGTACATCACTAACTTAGACTATAATTTGATCAATATAGTGCTCTTATACCATGTCACAAAACTAATTGATCTGCTTTTATATTTGGAAGTACAGTTTAACCGCGCAATACAAGAGGCGAGGCTGAAGCCTCACTTCCTAAAATAGATCATAATATTAAGCGGGTTGGTATTCGCGAGGATTATGCCTCTAAATAAAATTCAATTCCAAGAAGGCATAACATCTTCGAATTATTTGATAACGACGGTACGGATGAATAATGTCGACATGCATTGTTTGATTGGAAGTTTATTGGTTCGGAATGTGCTATGGCATTTTGTGTGTAAAAAGAGGCTTTAAACATTGGCGTAGCTTAAATGATTTAGCATACGTATTAATATCGGATTTGAATTATATTTACGTAAGAGAATATAAGATGAAGACTAACAAAGTACTAATATTTCTTGTATTTGTAGTGTCTTTTAACAGCAGCTTGTTCGCTAATGATTTCATTATATTGGGAACTAATGATCCACCTTTAAAATATTTTGAAGGTGATAGAAGCAATGTAAAAGGAATTGCAGTTGATATTCTAAAAGAAGCTTTAGGTGAAATGGGCATTAATCCTGTATTTAGGATTGTTGACTCAGATTTAAGAATCCAAAAAGAGCTTAGAAATGGTAATGCACAGATGGCTATGCTGTACTCATATAGACAGCATAGAGAGAAATATTTTATCTATTCCACAGAAGCAATTATTAGATTAAGCTGGCATTTTTTTTATCGAACTGAAGATATTAATAAAATACATTATGATTCTTTTGATGATTTTAAAAACCTCCAGGTGGGAATTGTTAATGGGATTACATATACAAATGAATTTATGAATTCAGGGCTTTCTTTTTCTAACCTGCCTAAAAAAGGTTCTGAATTGGAAATGCTTGTCAAACATAGAATTGATTTAATTGCACTTCCCACATTTATTACTCTTACTCAAATCAACAATAAAGGCTTTGAAGATAAAATAACATATTTAAAAAAACCATTAAAAAGCAGATTGTATTACAACGTTTTTGGTAATAATAATGACCAGTATGATATGAGAAAACTTATTTCTATTTACGATCATATAATTAAAAAGATGAAAGCTAACGGGAGAATTAGGCAAATATTCATAAAGCATCTTGGAAACGATATTGATTTAGATGTTCTTTTAAATTAACTAAGGAGTGCCGACTGTATTGACACAGCAGCTTGGCATCATGGATATATTCTCCAACATTCATTTTCATCGTTTTACGTGTTAGATGAACAATATTTAATAACTATTCATTCTTTCTCAAACTGCCAAAAAATCATTCTACTACAGCATTATCTAAACAAGCATTACAGATAAACAGTGCTGAATAGCCTGATTGCATGTAGGGGGATTTAGGCACGATATACTTTTGGATAAAAAAGATCAGCCCAAAGCAGGGGTCTTCAGCCGCTGCTGGGTAATCTTGCAGTGTGATTTAGGAAAGGGACAATAGAATGGCAAAGTCTACGGCAATAAGCATTTGATCTTAGCAAGATAAAGTCGCACAATCCTCACCTGTTCCGCAACGTGCTGTAAGTAATTTGAGTACGTAACAAGAGTAAATAATACATGAATTCAAAAATACAGCTCAGCAAAGAAGAGATTAGAAAAAACAAACCGACACGCGATGAATACTTAAGTAAGCCAAAAATCCCTTTGGTACTGGTATTAGACAATGTTACTAACAGCTACAATATTGGTGCTTTTATTCGCCTGGCTGATGCTTTTGCTATCGAAAAAATCATAGTCTGCGGCGAACTGACTATTTCAGATAAGAAGTTAAAAAAAGCCTCTAGAAATGAAGCTAAATGGGTTTGTATTGAATATAGCGACTGTACCACTTCCAGCTTACAAACCTTATTAGATAAAGGCTATTCTGTTTATAGTGTTGAGCTATGCCATGAGTCTGTTAATTATAGTGATGTTACTTACCCGTCTCCGTGTGCTTTAGTATTAGGCAATGAGCGTAAAGGCGTAAGTGAAGCCGCATTGCAGTTAAGTCATCAACAAATACATATTCCTATGTTCGGCATGGGTAATTCTCTGAATGTTTCAACCGCCGGCGCGATTGTATTAGCTGAATGTGCTAATCAAATTCGGTAACGTTACGCTGAAAGTCAGGAAACTCAAACTTTTTGGAACACAATATAATGGTTTTCCTAGACTTTTCATGCCAATAATTCACTATTCAGGCGCTTTACTTTTATCCCAAAACATCGCTTCTATCTTGTGACCATCTAAATCACGGACAAAACAGCCGTAATAAGCCTCTGAATATTCAGATCTTGGTCCAGGCTTTCCTTCATCAGTTGCTCCAGCTTCAATAGCCGCCAGGTAGAAAGCATGAACTTGCTCTATTGATTCAACATGGTAGGCAAAATGGACACCGTTGGCGATTCCAGCCGGCTGTCCATCGCAAGGCAGCTGCACCCAGAATTCAGGGTTCATTCGCCCATAGGCTGCGCCTATATTTGGAATATCAATAATACGTTTAACACCAATACATCCCAATACGCTGTCATAAAATTCCAAGGCTTTATCAAGATTATTGGTACCTAGCGATACATGTGCTATCAATGGCAATGGTTGATTCGTTGTATTCCCCTTTAATTTATCAAATTAAGTCATTAGCTTGATAGAAAGCTAACTGTCAGAACAGCCGAAATGCTGCCCGTTATTTTATATGACTGTATAAACAACCAGTCAACAAGTGACTGCTTATTGTCACTATTACTGTGAACTGCATTACTTTGGAGACCAACCTTCATCTGATAATAAAATCAGTTAATTCGGCAGCACTCTCGCTTTTACTGCACTTTTTTATGGCGGGATTCTAAAGCTAACTTTTCTTGGTGGGTCAGTGATCTTTGCATTTACTTGGATTGATATTTTTCAAATAAATTTCAAATTGTTATTTACAAGTTAGAAGAAAACCCAAAGATCACTGACACATAACATATAAATATACCTCACCATTTTGTGATAATAATCACCGCAAATTAACATTATTGTCATTATCATCCCTGTAACTAATAAGAGGTGTGTAGTTGACCTTTCGGTTTTATTTATTTTTATACGAGGATTTAGTTAATGAAAAAAAGCATATTAGCAGTAATGATGACAGCAGCTCTGCTGGCAGGATGCAATGAAAATGATGACAAGGAAGTTGTTGCAGTAAATGAAGCACCTAACATAATTCCAACCCTGAATTTTTGGAAAGGGAAAACAGGTTTCACAGATGTGACAGCTGAATCCCGCATCATTATTAATGCTGATGATGCAGCGACGCTGGAAATTCTGCAAGGTACAGCCGGGATTTTCAATGAGGATCTGCTGGTTTTAAACGGTCTGCAGCTTGAAGTCATTGAAAATGGTGGTGAAGGGCAGCCTGGTGACATCGTCTTTAATATTACAGGTTTTGAGCCGCCGGAACATGATCCTGCTGCACACGATGAAAGCTACAACATGGATATCGACGGAAAAATAGTGATCACTGCACCAGAGGTACGCGGTGCGGCTTACGCATCTGCAACATTAAAGCAGATGTTAATACAAGATGCTGACGGTAAAGACTCGCTATTAAACGGCTTGATCCAAGACAAACCTGCTGTCCGTGTTCGCGGTTTTATGCTCGATATGGGCCGCCGCAGTATGAGTGTCGATTTCTTGAAAAATTACCTCAAGTTCATGTCTTATTACAAAATGTCTGAACTGCAGATGCACGTTAACGATAATAAGATCCTGAAAGGAGACGGGCTGCCTGACGATCCAGAAAGCAACTGGTCAGAAGAAACCTGGGCAGACGATCATGCATTGTTTGCTATTGAACTAGAAGATACTGAAGAATTTCCAGAACTCAGCACTATCGCAGCGGAGCATGATCCTGGTAACAATATTTTTGTGCTGTCAATTGATGATGTCAAAGAGCTTCGCGCTTTAGCGGACTCATTAGGTATAGAGCTGACACTTGAGATTGAAGCCCCGGCTCACGCAGGCTCGTTCACTCAAGCCTACCCTGATATTCGCCACCCGGATCTGAAACCTGATCACCTTGATCTGGGGAATCCCAAAACCCTTGAAGTAGTAAAAGCCGTTTGGGATCAATTATCCCCGTATTTTCACAATGCCCACATTGGTGCGGATGAGTACGCCGGCGATCCAACAGACTGGACAGTGCCGAGCACTATTTCAGAGGAGCTTGTTAACTACATGAATGAGATGAATGACTATCTAACCGCCAAAGACTTTACGGAAGTTCGAGTCTGGGGCAACTATGGTCAACTGGCATTCCCGAATCGTGATGCGCTAAGCAAAGAGATAGTGCAGCAGCCTTGGTGGGGACAACCTGCGCAAACGCAGCAGGCCTATGAAGACGGCTTTACACTGATTAATACAAACCACATCTGGTACACAGTACCAACCGCGGGAGCATGTTATCAAGATATGCAGGAGCCTGAGAACATGTACGCAAATTACCGTGTTGACGAATTTGCCGGCTGGGAACGAGATACTAACGAATGGGGCGTAGATGCACCGTTGATAATTGATGTCGATGATCCGCAGTTCCTAGGGGCAACCATTGCGCTGTGGAATGATAACGGTCATTACCAAGAGTACGCTTACTCTGATCATGATCTGCATGAACGTTTACGCAACAAAATCAAGATTGCCGCCCAGAGCATGTGGAGCAATAAAACCGTGCTGCCGTTTGAGAAATTCCAGACGCTGGCCTACAACCTGGGGGAATCACCGTCGTTTACTATAAGTGACAGTGAACCTACAGATAACTTAGCCAGACGTCAGCCGGCGTACAGCTCTAGTTATCAGACGATCACTGAGCAGCCTTACGGCTGCAGCGGCCAGACAGAAGATATCGATATGGGAGAACTGAAGGACATGAACTTCATTGGTCATGCCGGCTCTGCAGTGGACGGTTTCGTCAAGTCCCGCTGGATTGCCGCAGAGAAAGACGGCCCAAGTGCATGGATATCCGTTGATCTGCAAACGCCTGAGTCAATCAGCCGCGTATCGGTAGACTGGGGTGTAGGCTGGGCGTCTGAATACCGTATTGAAACTTCAAACGACGGGGTCACCTGGCAGACAGCTGCAGCGGTTAATGGTGCAGGTGCTAACAATGAAGAAACTTCCTTTTCTCCGGTAACTGGGCGCTTTGTCCGTATTCAAGGTGTTGCGATGGGAACTGAAGAGCCGTATCAAATCCATGACATTCGTATATTCAATTAATATGTACTCAAAATAAGGTGGTTTTACAAGGTCGCAAATGGCGGCCTTTTATTGTATCTGGCCTTACAACATACCTGTTTATCCAATTTTAAAATATCCTGCTTTGTTCCCAATAATCAGCAGGGACAGATCTCGAATCAAACAACTCCCTACGATACATAAGCCAGCAATATCAAAAGACATTACTGACCTTTTGGTTTGTACCGATTCAGAAATAATATGAAAGTATTTCATTAGCTTTTGATTTCCAGTCAAAGATAAATGGAATAATAAAACGGTCCTCAAGCACTTTTTTGAAAATATATATCTTCTCTTTTCCTCGACAAATAGCTTCTTATTTGATGGTTAATATAAGTGATTTTTTCGTAAATTCCTGTGTATAAAATAAGCTTGAGAGTCAATGCAGGGCTACCTTGAACGCAAAGCAAAAAAACATATGTATTAAGTCAATCGAAAGGGTTTTGATGATGTTTTTGCAAGCTGAGCTCAGTGAGAGCAGGCATCTTGTTCAGATTATAATTGACATTTTTGTGTTGAATTACTGTATGGTTAAAGAGAATTAATAATAAATAGGGATATTAATTAATATGCGTAAACTTTTAACTTCATCTTTACTTCTTGCTTGTTCATCAATTTCAACGTCTGCGGCTGCAAGTGAATGCGGCGCCGTTACCATTGCAGATATGAACTGGAATTCCGCCACTTTGATCGCCAATATTGACCGTTTCATTCTTGAGCACGGTTACGATTGTGATGCTGAACTTGTTCCCGGCGATACCATGCCGACAGGTGCGGCCATGATTGAAAAAGGCAAACCAGATATTGCACCAGAATTCTGGAGCAACGCAATGAAACCAGCATTAGATAAAGGGGTTGAAGAAGGGCGTGTTCATTATGCCGGCGTGACACTCTCCGACGGCGGCGAAGAAGGATTCTGGATACCGGCGTACATGGTTGAAAAAGATCCGACATTAGCAACTATTGCCGGTATTAAAGCTAATGCTAAGTTATTTAAACACCCGGAAGATCCGAGTAAGTCTGCATTCATGGGCTGTCCTGCTGGATGGAACTGTCAAATATCAACGTCGCAGCTGTTTGATGCGCTGCATTTAGCTGATTCAGGTTTTGATTTAATTGATCCAGGCTCAGGTGCGGGTCTGTCAGGTTCGATTGCCAAAGCATACGAGCGCAAAGAAGCATGGCTTGGTTATTACTGGGCACCTACCGCGGTATTGGGCAAATACAAAATGGTTAAGGTTGATTTTGGATCAGGCGTCGATGAGAAACATTTTAAAGAATGTATTACTCAAAATGACTGCTTAACACCAAAACCAACTATGTATCCGCCGTCAGCAGTCGACTCGGTTGTTACTGAAGAGTTTGCAAAAAGAGCACCGCAAGTGTTGTCTTACCTTTCAAGCCGTTCATTTACAAATGCACAAATGAATACGCTGTTAGCCTGGATGGAAGATGAACAAGCCGAAGGTGAATATGCAGTTGAATATTTCTTGAAAAATCATGAAGATACCTGGACGAAGTGGGTAGATGTTTCAACAGCGAATAAAATTAAGAAAGCATTAGCAGAACTATAAATAGTTATCTATCAAGCCCGGTGAATCCGGGCTTTTTTGTATTAGGAAATAAATAAAATGTCAGATAAATCATGGCTATCGGAAATCCCACAGCTTGACCGCTACCAGTTATTAAGTATTCGGAAAACACTGGACGGAGCTTATCGCAGCTTTTCGCGTGAGTATGGTGATAGTATTGAATCGTTTTTCGATCCCTTATTGAGCTTTCTTATCTGGTTTGAAAAATTATTACTCGGCACGCCCTGGTGGTTAGTCATTGCGGTATTGGCCGTTTTTGCATATGCAGCAAGTCGCTCCTGGAAGTTAACATTAGGCGTTATTGTCGCTTTTTTCATGATTGGATTTTTCGGCATGTGGGACAATACCATGCGTACCATGAGTATTATTCTTGTCTCCACTATGCTGGCCATTATGATCGGTATCCCGCTAGGCATCTCCATGGCACGCTCTGATCGGGTACAGTCTATCGTCACACCGATACTTGATGTTATGCAGACCATGCCGGCCTTTGTATATCTTATCCCCGTAGTTATGCTTCTGGGTATTGGTAAAATACCGGGTGTTATTGCGGTAATTATTTATGCCGTTCCACCAGTGATCCGTTTAACCAACTTAGGTATACGTCTGGTTGATAAAGAAGTACTTGAAGCAGCCACCGCATATGGTGCCAACCCGATGCAGCGTTTATTCGGTGTACAGATACCTTTAGCCATGCCGAATATTATGGCCGGTATTAACCAGACAATTATGATGGCGCTGGCAATGGTGGTGATAGCCTCCATGATCGGGGTAAAAGGTTTAGGACAACCGGTTTTAAAATCAATAACAAATCAGTATTTTACACTTGGATTATTAAACGGTTTAGCGATTGTTGCACTTGCGATCATCTTTGACCGCATCTCGCAGAGTTATGCAAAACGCACACTGCAGAATTTTGGAGGTCATTAAGATGAGCGACAGCAGTAATGAAAATAAAAAACCATTAATCAGCATTAAGCACTTGTACAAAGTATTTGGTCCAAACGAAAAAAAGATACTTGAGCAGGTTAAAGCAGGTAAATCAAAAGATGACATTCTTGCTGAAACCGGCCATACAGTGGGCTTGTCGGATATTAATATTGATATCTATCCGGGTGAAATATTCGTTATTATGGGTTTATCCGGCTCAGGAAAATCAACATTAATCCGTCATTTTAACCGCTTAATTGAACCGACTGCCGGTGAAATCGAAGTCGCAGGCAGTGATGTAATGAAGCTCAAAGAGAAAGAGCTTCAAGAGTTTCGCCGCAATAAAATGTCGATGGTATTTCAACGTTTTGGTCTGATGCCGCATCGCACTGTACTGCAGAATATCGGTTATGGTCTACAGGTGCAGGGTGTTAAAAAAGCGGTTCGTCAGCAGAAAGCAGAAGAATGGTTAAAGACAGTTGGACTTGACGGTTATGCCAATCAATATCCGGGTCAGTTGTCCGGCGGTCAACAGCAGCGTGTCGGTTTAGCCCGTGCGTTATGTACAGATGCTGATATTTTGTTAATGGATGAAGCTTTTTCTGCGCTGGATCCGTTAATCCGCAGTGAAATGCAGGATCAGCTGATAGAACTGCAGGAAAAACTTCATAAAACTATTGTGTTTATTACCCATGATCTGGACGAAGCATTACGTCTAGGTGACCGCATTGCTATTTTGCGTGACGGCATATTAGTGCAGCAGGGCGAGCCTGTTGATATTCTACTTAACCCTGCGGATGATTATGTCGAAGCTTTTGTTAAAGATGTAAACCGTGCCCGAGCTTTAACGGTTGAAACCGTAATGCAGCCGCAGATCTGTCGAATCTCCAGTGAAACGATAGGTGAGGCCGTTTTACAAATGCGTAAATCAAAACATGATTATGCTTATGTTGTTAATGATGACGGTTATCAAGGGGTGATCACGCAGGATACGCTGGAGAATGTAGAAAAAAGTGATTACAGCAATGAGATTGATCCGTCTTTGTTAGAGGATGTACCTTCAGTACAGAACGATGCATTACTGGAAACGGTGATCCCGGATATGCTGGATAATGAGCTGCCGCTGCCGGTATTGAATGAAGATGGTGAAGTAGAAGGGAACTTATGTCGTTCAACGCTCGTTGACGTCTTAAGTGAACAGCCCAATGTTGAAGAAAAAGAAAAAGAAAAAGAAAAAGAAAAGAGTTACGTTTAGCTGTCCAATTTAAACTGCAGATATAAACACCATGGAATATTATCCATGGTGTTTATATATAGATATTAACCAGCACTCGGCTTTTATTATCCTTTATATATTAAATAGACGGCAGCACAATGAAACTTTATAAACTATTTTTACTTGGGTCCTTACTCGCTCCTTCCTGTTATGCATTAGATAAACTTGAACTATATAATGATGATTGGCATGGGGAGCTAAAATATAGAGTCGTTAACGGACTTATTGATGACTCAGAAGCTCAACTGTATCAAACGATTGATAGTCTTGGCTCTGCTTGTGATGAGTCACAAAGAAAACCCACAGAGCAATACTTTATTAAGTGCATTAGCCCAAATGCCTATCCCATGGTTTCGCAAATGATTGAAGCACACGCTCAATTTTTATCAGAAGGTGATACTTTAAATATGTGGGCAAGAGGTGTTCTTATCAGAGCCGGATTCGATACTGATAAAGCCGATCTTGGTTACGATTTTTCTAAATATTATGATCAGTTAAATGAAAAGACGGATACTCTGGTTTCCTGGTCTTTAGCTTTTAACCATGCCGTTGCAAAATATCCGAAACTATCTCAATTTAGCATTCATGGTGGAGTAGATGAGAAGAAGCTGCGTTTCAGTATTGAAAATGGCGGTCTTTATGCCGAAGATTCTCATATGCTTTTTCAGTTTATACTTTTGAAATTATTAGCTGCCCTGCAGGCTCCTAAAGCGCTGAATGTAAATTCAGATGCTTATATATGGTCGACTGTTGCGCTCAAAACCAAGGATACTTGTCAGAAATCTAAAAAATGTTATTTTTTATGGCAAGAAGGTAAGTCGGTTTACGAAATCGAAAAATTTTTAGATAAATATAATGCTAAGAATAATTGATTAATAACGGCAGAAAATAAAGAACAATCAGCAAAGGGTGGTTGTTTTTTATTAAATGATTTAGCAAATCACCGGCAGCCTGGCATACACACAAAACAGAAGCAGGGTGGTTAGACTACCCTCTCTGGCATATCGTTAACACTAGCTCCCATGCTTCGCGTGGGAATTCATAATATGAACCCATAGTTATTGAGCGAATAGCTCCGTATCAATCGGCACAGTGAAGAGAGGCTAAAAGCGCACCTTCTCGTTTGAGAAAATCTATCAAGGTACGTGTTCTTAGCGGCATCAAAGCCTTGTTTTGATACACGGCATACAAAGGAATGGTTACGTCATGAACGCTTGGGAGGATTCTGACCAACTCACCACTAGCTAACTCATGCTTAACCGCAAAGTCTGGTAAAAGACCAAATCCCATATGATTGTTCAGGAATTCTTTCAGTGAATTAGTGGTGCGAACCTGCACTTTGGGGGGGATACTCAGTTTTACCACCTCTCCTTGTGACGACTTTAACACCAGCTGTTTATCACCATGCACAATATTGTGACTCACCCAGTCGAGTTTTAGCAGATCTTGCGCTGACTGCAGCTTATCAAAACGTTTTAGGTACTCGGGTGAAGCACAAAGAATGTCATCAAATTCACCGATCTTAGTGGCATACAGGCTGGAATCTTCGAGCGCCGAGGAAGCGCGAATAGCGATATCACAGCGGGATTCTATCAAGTTGATATAGCTGTCACTTTCCATAACATCCAGCTTAATTTTCGAGTACTGGTTGAGAAACTTACTTAAGAGGTTAATGTATGAAGCACTGCCGAACGGCAGTGAAATTCGTATTAGACCGCTTGGCTCGCTGCTGAGTTTCTGTGCCTCATTGTTGGCCTGAGCCGCTAACTCCTGAATCATTTGACACTTTTTGTAATAACTCAACCCAGTGTCTGTGAGTGATAAAGAGCGCGTTGTGCGATGAAGCAGCCGTGTATTTAATTCCTGCTCAAGCTTGGTGACTATCTGAGAAACTCGTGCTTTGCCAATCCCAGACTGTTCCGCAGCTCTGGTAAAAGACTGAGTTTCAACCACCTTGGTAAATACCATCATGTCATCTATCGAGATCATTTTATATACATAGTTTAGTTACGGTTAACTATGAGTTTATTTCAGAGGTGATTATCAATCAACCACTAAATGATATATTTATTCCACACAGTAAATAAACGAATGGAGTTAGAAATATGATTGTTGTAACGGGTGCAACTGGCCAGCTAGGCCGTCTAGTAATCAAGCATTTAATCAGCAAAGTAGATGCTTCCAACATTATTGCGGCGGTTCGTACTCCTGAAAAGGCAGGCGATTTATCTGCCTTGGGTGTGCAGGTGCGTGAAGCGGATTATTCAAGACCTGAAACGCTAAAAACTGCGTTCGATGGGGCAGAAAAAATTCTTCTTATCTCATCAAGTGAATTAGGCCAAAGAGCAGAGCAACACATTAATGTTATAGATGCGGCAAAAAACGAAGGTGTATCTCTTGTCGCCTATACAAGCTTGCTACACGCAGACACATCTCCTTTGGGATTAGCTGCAGAGCACATTGAAACAGAAAAATATTTAAAAGAGAGCGGAGTGCCGTTCGTGCTGCTTCGCAATGGCTGGTATACAGAAAACTATCTTGCGAGTGTAGCGTCTTCTATTGAGCATGCAGCGTTTATTGGTAGTGCAGGCAAGGGAAAAATAAGCTCTGCAGCGCGGGAAGATTATGCACAAGCGGCCGCAGTGGTCCTTACCTCAGAAGAGCCTCAAGCTGGAAAAGTTTACGAGCTGGCAGGTGATCAGTCATACACGCTCACTGATCTTGCGGCTCTAATCAGCCGGGAATCAAGTAAAGAAATACCTTACGTGAACCTTCCGGAGGATGAGTTTAAAGGCGCACTTATTGGTGCAGGACTGCCTGCTCCATTCGCCGCACTGCTTGCAGATTCTGATACTGGTGCTTCGAAGGGCGGATTATTTGATGAGCAGGGGGAGTTAAGTAGTTTGACTGGTCGTCCTACGACAAATCTAAGTGAGATGATCAAGGTGACTCTTGCATAATTAAGTACCTTTTTGCTCTGTTCTATTTTACTTATAGGGCAGGGCTTTTGTTTAATATCCAAAATCTTAGAACAATAATGCTTGCAGACAGTGAGCCTAACCATCAGGAAAATTTAAAATGGAATTGAAAACTTCTTTTATCGCAGCAGCAATGCTTACAACAGTAACGATGCTCAGCGCATGTGGCAGCACAGCAACTGAGTCAAATGACCCAAAGGTAAACAGCCCAATGAAAGAAACAGCAATGGAAGCACAGGATGCTTTTTTTAAAGATTTTGACGCCGTAGAAATGAAAAAATATTTCCGCGAAGATTATATTCAGCATAACCCTCACGTGCCGACAGGGTTGGCGCCTGCACTTGGTTTTCTACCTGTGTTAAAAGACGCAGGAATAACCTATAAAACCCATCGATTATTAGAAGATGGTAATTTTATTATTATGCATAATACCTATGATAATGCTGAAGCATTTGGTGCTAAAGAAGTTGTTACTTTTGATGTCTGGCGTATGCAGGACGGTCAAGTAGCAGAGCATTGGGATGCAGTCTCTCCAGTGGCAAAGGAAACGGCGAGTGGCCGCTCCCAGTTTGACGGTCCAACACTTGTCACTGACACAGATAAAACTAAAGAGAATAAGCAGCTGATTGCCGATTTTATGGAAGATGTATTTTTTGGCAAGGCCCCTGAGTACATCAGTACAGAGCAGTATGATCAGCATAACACTATGGTTAAAGATGGTTTAGACGGCCTGAACGAAGCGCTTGCCTATTTAGCATCTCAAAACAATATGTTTGAGTACCATAAAGTTCACCGTATTTTGGGTGAAGGTAATTTTGTATTAGCGCAAAGCGAAGGGCGATGGAATGGTAAAGCACAAGCGTTCTACGATTTGTTCCGTATTGAAAATGATAAAATAGTCGAGCACTGGGATATTATCCAAGAAATTCCCGAACAAATGGCACACGATAACGGTATGTTTTAAAGATATGCCCGTTACCAATCATAATGCATTTATCAGCCGTCAGCTCGGACACTAAGACAAGGCGCAACATGATGACCTTTCGAGAGATTAACCCCGTTAGTCCTCCCAGTGGCTAGACCTATATGTTATTAACGGGGTTAATAAATCATTGGCTGCATTACGCGGTTATATGATATTGGGAGAAAACCCTAAAAAAACTGAATTAATGAAGTCTCAACATAAAAAATTTAGCCCTATAACTTATCTATGTTATAGGGCTAATTTTTAGTAACTCGTCCTGGTTTAGTACAACTTCCTCTAGCTGCCGGCGGGTCTAATCATCGAATAATAAAGTACTTTAGTATATAAATACCTTAATACAGTATCATTCAGACTTGCCCTGTAATTCATAATATATTTACAATAAATCGGCAGGGGGTATTTTTTTGTAAAAAAAAGTCAAATTAAAGAGCTGAGGCGTTCGCAAGTCAGGTTTCAATTCAATTAATCATTTCATTGCTAAAAGGTTTGCCTGTCGTGCATTTTATGTTTTTTTACAGATTACAGTACCTTCTTTTAGTCCTGCTTAATGCGCTGTATTTTCGGTGTAAGTAATGACTTTTTATCTGTTGTCACTCGTGTAAACCTAAGCAATGCTATACTTAAACGTATAAATGAGGATTGTTTATGGCATACATTCAATCATTTCGTGCTGCTGAAACGGTTACTGGTTCGTGCCATCTTTTACATCTGAAAAAAGGGCCTAAAATTCTGATTGATTGCGGTTATTTTCAGGGCCGCGATGAAATGAGGATCCTGGAACCTTTTGATTTTGATCCTAAACAAGTCGATATTCTATTAATCACTCATGCCCACCTTGATCATATTGGCCGCATTCCTAAACTGGTCAAAGAAGGATTTGACGGCAGAGTGATCGCTTTAAGGGCGACTATGGATTTGGCTGAGGTCATCTTAATTGACAGTGCAAAAATTGCAGAGGAGGATTATAAAAGCGCACTTAAAAAGGCTAAAAGATCGGGTCAAGAAAAATCACTTCGCCCTCCAGTCTATAGTATTGATGATGCTAAAGCCGTGTTTGATTTAAGCATACAATATGCCTGCTATAATAAAGCAATTCAGCTTGTACCCGGCGTAAAAGTTTCCTTTAGAAACGCAGGGCACATTCTCGGATCTGCAACTATTCAAATAGAATTTACAGAAGAAGGGCTCTCAAAGTCGGTTGTTTTTAGTGGTGACTTAGGCAGCCGTAAAGATTTAATAATGCCGGCACCGTCCTTTGTTAAACGAGCTGATGCTCTTTATATTGAATCGACCTATGGTGATCGTGATCATCGCTGCTTACAAGAGACCGTAGACGAATTTAAAGAGAGCATCATCAACACGTTAGAAAATCAAGGAAATGTGTTGATCCCGTCCTTTGCAATTGAGCGGACTCAAGAGATTCTCCTGATCCTTAAGCAGATGTATTACAACAAAGAACTTCCCGTCTGCAAAGTATTTCTAGATTCCCCGATGGCCATACGTGCCACACAAATCTACACCAATTATCACGGTGAATTAAATGCTTCAGCCAATAAACAGCTTTTGCGTGACGGCGCTATATTTAACTTTCCTTATCTTCAATACTCACTAAAAGATAAAGACTCCATGCTGATTAATAAGGAGGAAAGCGGCTGTATTATTATTGCCGGCAGTGGTATGTGTACCGGCGGACGAATTCTGCACCACTTTAAACACCGGCTATGGGATCCTCGTAATAGTATTTTATTTGTAGGTTATCAAGTGCTGGGCACGCAGGGGCGCCAAATGATAGACGGCATAGAGTCTATTCAGCTTTATCATGAAAATATCCGCGTGAATGCCAAAATACATATGATTAACGGCTTTTCAGCTCATGCTGATCAAAGCGATCTGCTAGCCTGGATGGAAGAGTTTGAAAAACTCGATAAAGTGTTTTTAATTCATGGCGAACCTGATAAACAAGCAATTTTTACAAAAGCTATTAAAGAACGGCTGCATAACCCCGTCCATATTGTTAAATATAGTGAAAAAATTTACATTTAGACGCACGAAGCTTGTCCTTATCGAAGGTTGCAACGCTGTATTGGTTTTCGATCTAGCGCCCCACAGGGTAAGCCGGAGCTGAAGCACCGGTTCCGGTGTGCGCGGCTGTCTCTTTGGAGCAGAGGTTTTAACCTCGGATTTTTGGCGTGGTATTAGTAAGACATGCCGGAGTTGAAGCCACGCTTTAGGTGTATTTGACTGTCTATTTAGAGCTTTAGATGTTCAAATTATTGGTTCATTTGTACCCCAGTGAGCCAGATGCTTGACGCGCAAACACCTCCAAAACGGTTTAGAAAACTTCAATGAAGCGGCCAAATCCACTTGGCCGCTTCATACACTGCCTGTTTATTCTTAAAATACTTTAATAGGCAGCATGCGTGATTCAACTAATCTTTCTACAGCGCATCGGCTAGTAACACTTCCGGCAGTCTGTAATCAGAATCTAGTATTCGCATGTTGATATAATTCTTCGTATTCGACAGCCGTGTGATGCCATGAGAAGTCTGTCGTCATACCATTCGTTATCATTTTCTTAAATGCGGGTTTATCATTACGGTATACAGAAGCAGCCCATCTCATTGTGTCCCTTAGTGCCGCCGGATACAGATCGTAAAATTTAAACCCGGTTGCGTTATTGATATTTTTAGCTGAGTAGTTGCTTACAGTATCTTCAAGGCCGCCAGTTGATCTTACAATAGGTACAGTGCCATATTTCATGCTGTACATCTGATTAAGCCCGCAAGGCTCGTATCTTGAAGGCATAACAAAGAAATCTGAACCTGCTTCAACCAAGTGGGCAAGTTTGTTGCTATAGCCAATATGGCATCCGAATCTATCCGGATATGCTTTGGCATAATCAGCTAAAGCAGCTTCTTGCCACTTCTCTCCAGAGCCAATAATTACAAATTGAACATCATCCTCTTTGAGCATCTCATCTATACATGTAATAAAAACATCTAGTCCCTTCTGATGGGCAAGTCTCGAAACGACGCCATAAAGAGGAACATCAGGCCGTACATCTAGACCGAATTCTTTTTGAAGTTCCGTTTTGCATAAAGCTTTACCGGCGAGATCGCTGGGTGAGAAATTGTAAGGGATCAACTTGTCTGTTTCAGGAGCCCACTCGTTGACATCGATTCCATTTATAATGCCGCGCAGTTTACCTTGTACAGCTCTGTGCTGAAGAGGGTGATCTAAACCAAATCCGTACTCAGGAGATAGAATCTCTTCTGCATATGTAGGGCTAACGGTTGTAACCATATCTGATGTCAGCACACCCGCTTTTAAAAAGTTAAGTTGATCGTAGAATTCAAAGCAATGGACGTTAAAATACTCCCAGCCAAGCCCTGTCCAGTAAAGGTTAGACTTATTAAACACACCTTGGTAGCCAATATTATGAATAGTGATTATTGATTTTGTTTGGCTAAAATTAGTGAATGTATTGTACAGATCACTTTTTAAATAGACGCTGCACATAGCAGTATGCCAGTCATTTGAATGAAGGACATCTACTTTAATATCTAGCGCAAGTACAGCCTGCATGATTGCTCTGCTTAGGAATATAAAGCGTTCAGCATTGTCTGAATATTCATTGCCGTCCCAGTCATATAATTTAGGGCGATCGAAAAATCTATCAAATTCTATAAAATAAAAAGAAAGGTTATCACTGATTTTGTGCCTTCTGATTTGAGCCCACTCTTCTCCATCTCCCAAAGGCACACCCAGCAGCTCATATACGCACTCTGTATCATCACATTTTTCAGCCATAACCTGCGGGTAATAAGGCATGAAGACTGAAACATTGTGCCCGTTTTCAGCTAGAGCGTATGGTAAAGAGTATGATACATCTGCTAATCCGCCTGTTTTAGCGTATGGTGCAGCCTCACTTGTTGCCCAAACTATATTCATTATCTTTACCTCAAATATTAACTTATGTATTGATCGGAGTCGCTCTGCGACAGAAACAAATCACCTGACTAACTCTTAAGTAAGCCAATGATGATTTTTAACTGAGAGGTTACTATGAAAAGTGAAGAACAGAAACACTTTGAAGCTATATATTTTTAGTTCAGACTCTTGAAGCAGTAGTGCAGTAAAACAAACTATACGATATTAGACTTTGTGAACAGAGTACAGGCTAAAATTAGCCATACAGAAGTTATGTTTTAAGGAGAAATTATTGTTTAGTTCAACAATAAACATAGATAACGAAATAAAATTCTTAAAAAAGATTATATAACTTTTATGGCGAAATAATTTAAATCTATTAAGGATTGCTAGTACTGACGTGGTTTAATTGATACGACTAACCCAGTTAAGACATAATTGATTTAACTGGAGATTTAAATGAAAAAACGTAAAACCTATTCAAAAGAATTCAAACTTGATGCCATTTCACTGGTAAGAGAGCAAAATTACAGTATTGCAGAAGCGTCAAGAAACTTAGAGGTTAGCGCTCAGATTCTTGGTCGCTGGATCAAAGAAGCCGAAAATGATGATGGTCATGCATTTAGAGGGAACGGCAAGCTGACACCTGAGCAGGAAGAAATCCGAAAATTAAAAGCTCAAGTAAAACGCTTAGAAATG
>NZ_KB907039.1 GCF_000381745.1 Psychromonas ossibalaenae ATCC BAA-1528
ATACCATTCCGCTTAATAAAGTGATCAGAGTTTGCGCAGGAAAAATAGTTAAGGTCAAGGCGCGCGATTGAGTGCAACACAGGCATTCGCTATTTTAACCAGCAAAAATGACCAGATACTTAGGCGAATTGGTATTACCCCCGCACCAAATTAGCAGGAGGTTTAGTTATGGCAGACAATAGCCAAATTAAAGTGAGCATCGGTATGTCCAGCAGTGTTGTATCCGCATATTTATTACAGCAGCAGGGATACCAGGTTGAAGGGCTATTTATGAAAAACTGGGAAGAGGACGATATGTGCGGCAGCCCAGGACCTTCAGGATGCGCAGGCAGCCTGTGATAAATTAAGCATGACTCTGCACATAAACTCAGGACAAACATAAATTTTGAATATTTTTTACGCTGCTGATTTATACACCTGCAGGTATAATAGCAGCATCCCGGAACTTAGGCATATCGTTTTGAATTCATTTATTTCACTGGACACTGACGGTCATGCAGCCAGTTTTTAAGTTCGCTCAATGGCATAGGTTTAGCAAAATAGTAACCTTGAATCTGAGTGCAGCCTAAATGTACTAACCAATCCAGTTCAACCTGGGTCTCGACTCCTTCGGCAATAATATTCATACCCAACTCATTCGCAATATTGATGATATTGCGAACCATAACATCATCACCCGCACCTAGCGTCGTTACAAAGCTGCGATCTATTTTTAAAGTATCAAAAGGCAGGTATCTCAAACGTTCGAGCGAAGAATGCCCCGTACCAAAGTCATCTAAGTGAAAGTTGAAACCATGCTCAACAAGCTTCCGCATCACTGGTAAAATATCTGCTTCCGCCTCTACCACCATACTTTCCGTCAATTCTAAATGCAGAGCCGACGCGGGCAGGTGATATTTATTTAGACAGGAGATGATATCGTTAATTAACCCCGTATCCCGGAATTGTCGGACCGATATATTAATATTGCATTGAAGTTCCGGGTGATCTACTCGTAGCTCCTGCAAAGCCAAGCCAGCTTTATCGAATAACTGCCGTCCCAGTGTCGTGATCATCCCCGTTATTTCTGCAATATTAATAAATTCACCGGGTGGAACATACTCTCCGGAAAATGACCAGCGAGATAGAGCCTCTACGCCTATCACCTCCCCGCCGTTCACATTAACTATCGGTTGAAACCATACTTCAAGCTGATCTTCGTTAAGCGCTGACAGTAATGCCTGCTCTAACAACACCCGGCGAGAAACTGCATCGAGCAGAGCCATTGTAAAAACGAACACCTGCCCCTTGCCAAGTCGTTTAGCTTCGTACATTGCTAAATCAGCATTCCGAATCACATTTTCTTTGCTGAGACTGGAGTCTACTGCCGTTAATCCGATAGAAGCCCTGATACTCAAGTTTCGACCACTATGTTTGAAGGGTTGAGTTATTTTAAACAGCAGACGATCGGCAAAAGAGTGCGCCCTTTCCAGCCCAACATCATTGAGCAGGATCGCAAACTCATCACCACCTAAGCGAACCACTGTATCGTAACTGCGTGCCTGTGAGAGCATACGCCGGGAAACAAGCTTAATGATGTCGTCCCCCGCCTCATGCCCAAGCCCGTCATTAAGTAATTTGAATTCATCTAGGTCAACGAATAACAAGCTACTGACAAAAGCAGAATTGCGCTGATGCCGGTTCATATTGGCATCGAGCTGCGTCATCAATAAACGTCGATTACCTAATTCAGTAAGAGGGTCATGATCTGCAAGAAAGCTCAGATCTTTATATTTCATTTCTATTTCGGTCATTAAGTCATTCAAAGCTAGGGCAAGATTATCGAGTTCGTCCTTATTTTTAACCGGCCAGCGTACCGGCAGTTTTGGTGAAAATCGATGCTGATCGGCAAGCTGAGAAAAAATACGTAATCTTTTCAATATATTAAAATGAAGCATTAGGTAAATACCCAGCAATGAAAATAGTGTCAAACCGACAACACTGCTCCCAAAAAACACAAAAGTCATCTTACGTTCTGTTTTTAAATGTGTAGTCCCTTGCATTTGAATAATAGCGGGGAAATTATCCATGCTTTTGCTCACCAGCCAGGCCGGTTCGTTTAAGTAGGGCAAGTGCTGCACTTTAAAGCCGGGTTTGCCAGGATCGTGCTGAGGCAGTAATTTAAAATCCACTGAAGTTAACGCTCTGATCCCATCCAGGGTAGTGCGGTCAAAATGACGTAAGAAAAACAGATAGCCGCTTGGGTGCCTTAGTTTTTTAGAGTCGGTGATGGCCACACCAGAAATCAAAACCGCCTGGTTATTAAACCAGAATAGTGTCGTATTTGCAGTCAGCTTATCGGCAGTCATTAATGCCGGCAGCAAGGGGGCTAATATGTCCCTCATCTCTGCGGGCATAGGAATAAGAGTTTCATTGGAAAGTATCATCGGAGGAGTCGCAAATGAACCGTCCAGTCGGCTGACAATATAGCCGCTGACTTGATTACTCTTAAGCGACATTGGAATAAAGTTCTCGTCTAGAAAAACAGGATAGTCACCTGACACGAATGCTTCTGTATCATCCCAGTGAGCATAGTCTTTTAACTGCTGTTCAAAGGAGAGCTGATTCTGTTTTAGCACACCGCTGACTCTCTTCAATTCATTCTCATAAAAGCTGACATCAAAAGCATCAAATCTTACGGCAAGCTGGCTATATGCTCCCCACCAGAACAATAAGCCGACACTTATTAACAGTCCCGTCATACAAATTAACATCCAGCGCCCAAGGCTGTTTTTATGTCTGTTGCGGAATGGCGGCATTCGCTCCACGAGTATATTTTTCAGACTTTGGAAACTGAGACTTAAAGTTGAACGATGTGTTAATTGCGGCATGCATAGGCTCCTTTAACTCAATGATGAAATAAGCTAATTAGTTAATTTAACTTCGATTAAGCTGATGGCTTATTTAAGTCCCCCTCAAAAGGCTAAAGTAAACTCGCCGGGCGCACTGCTTTTAATGCTTTAACCCAGAAAACGTCAATGACCTTTACTTTACAACCCAGTGACAAAAACGCATAACCGGGTGGGTATGACAAAGAGAAATTTGTGACACATAATGCCGGTTAAACATTAAAGGTGTATTTTTTGAGAGGTTGACCTTTATAAAAGTGCCACTGGATAACTTCGCGGCTTTGAGTTATTCCTGAAAAGCCAGACAACAGCTGTAAGGCTCAGCTCTGTTGTACACAATGAAAACCGTTATTTCAGCATTTCATTAGCAAAAACAGCTCTGTTAGCCCGCTCACATAATTAGTTCATTTGCGTTGAATATCTGTTAAAATCCCGCACCAAATTAGCAGGAGATTTATTTATGACAGACAATAGCCAAATTAAAGTGATCGTCGGTATGTCCGGCGGTGTTGATTCATCAGTATCCGCGCATTTATTACAGCAGCAGGGATACCAGGTTGAAGGGCTATTTATGAAAAACTGGGAAGAGGACGATACCGACGAGTATTGTGCGGCAGCCCAGGACCTTCAGGATGCGCAGGCAGTCTGTGATAAATTAGGCATGACTCTGCACACCATTAATTTCGCAGCCGAATACTGGGATAATGTGTTTGAACATTTTCTATCGGAATACAAAGCAGGCCGTACACCGAATCCCGATATCATGTGTAACAAAGAAATTAAATTTAAAGCCTTTTTAGAATTCGCAGCCGAAGATCTTGGTGCGGATTATATTGCTACCGGCCATTATGTACGCCGCCGTGAGACTGACGGCCATGTACAGCTGCTGCGCGGACTGGATAATAATAAAGACCAAAGTTACTTCTTATACGCGATTGGTGAAAAACAGGTTGCTAAAACACTGTTTCCTGTCGGCGAATTAGAAAAACCTGAGGTACGCCGTATTGCCGAAGAGCAGGATTTAATTACTCACAACAAAAAAGACAGTACCGGCATCTGTTTTATCGGTGAGCGTAAATTTACTGACTTCCTGCAGGAATACTTACCTGCGCAGCCGGGTGACATTGTTACACCGACGGGTGAAGTTATCGGGCAGCATCAGGGCCTGATGTACCACACACTTGGTCAGCGTAAAGGGCTGGGTATCGGCGGATTACAGAACTCCAATGAAAATCCCTGGTATGTTGTTGGTAAAGATATGGAAAATAACCGTTTATTAGTCGCTCAGGGTGCAGATCATCCAGCACTGTTTTCTTACGGTTTATTAGCCAAACAGTGTGACTGGGTAGACCGCACACCTAAGGATAAAACCTTTAAGTGCACGGTAAAAACCCGTTACCGTCAGACCGATATTCCCTGCACAGTAAAACCTCTGGATGATGATACATTAGAGGTGATTTTCGATGAACCTCAAGCGGCCGTCACACCGGGACAGTCTGCAGTATTTTATATTGATGAAGTTTGTTTAGGCGGCGCGATTATTGAGCAGCATTTACAAAAATAATTGTGTTTTGTCTGTATCCAGTACAAAGTTAAGGCTCAGCTCAAAGAGCCTTAATAATTCATCTTTTAGAAAACATAACAGTATTTATTAGAAGAGAAATATTTATGCCATACCATAATTTACAATCCCGCAGTCTCGCATTTGCAGCCATCTGTCAGGCGGCTTACCTGGTTGATAAAATTGCAAACAAAGGTTTATGTCCTGATGCAGCCGCATTTAATGCTTCACTTCTTTCTATTACGCGCACCGAAGGTGATTCCCCGTTAGAAATATTCGGTGGTTACGAATCTCTTCAGGTCGGTTTTAAAAGCATGATTGAACAGCTTGATAATGCAAGTAATAACCGCAATATGCAGGTAACTAAATATGTAATCGGCATGATTGCCCTGGAGAAAAAACTCAGCCGCAACTCAGGTGCACTGAACATGCTCGGTGAGCGTATTAACCAGGTACAGCGTCAACTGGCACATTTCGATATTAATGATGACAGCGTATTAAAAAATTTAGATTCTATCTATAAAGATATAATCAGTAACCTGGGTCCAAAGATTCAAGTTAATGGTAATCCTGCCTGCCTGCAGCAGGAGCTGACGCAGCATAAAATCCGCTCATTACTGCTTGCCGGTGTCCGTGCCGCCGTTTTATGGCGTCAGATCGGCGGTAAACGCCGTCAGCTGGTGTTCTCACGCAGAGCGATGATCCACCAGACAAAACAGAATTTACAACGCGTTTAATAGACGCTTTAAATAAGCAAGTTACACACTTTAACTAATCAGCTCCGCTCTTTATTCAGCTAAGTGCGGGGCAGAGTAGTTACACACTAGTTTTAAAACAACCTACTTTTATTTAGGAGCAACAAATGAAACTTTCAGGACTAACAGCTGTATCACCAGTTGACGGCCGTTACGGTAGCAAAACAGCACTTTTACGCAGTATTTTTAGTGAGTTTGGTTTAATCAAATTCCGCGTACAAGTTGAGGTCCGCTGGTTACAAAAACTAGCGAAGACTGACGGGATTGCAGAAGTTCCTGCTTTCTCTGAGGCTGCTAACGCACATCTTGATGCAATTGTTGCTAACTTCAGCGAAGCTGATGCACAACGTGTTAAAGATATTGAAGCGACAACCAACCATGATGTAAAAGCGGTTGAGTACTTCTTAAAAGAAAAAGTCGCAAATGTTGCTGAACTGGATGCAGTATCTGAATTTATTCACTTTGCCTGTACTTCTGAAGATATCAACAACCTGTCTCACGCATTGATGCTGAGCACAGCAAAAACTGAAGTAATTCTTCCTTACTGCAATAAAGTTGTTGATGCGATTAAAGCTAAAGCGCAGGAATACAAAGCGATGCCGATGATGTCTCGTACACACGGTCAGCCGGCTTCTCCAACAACGCTTGGTAAAGAAATGGCTAACGTGGCAGTACGTCTGCAGCGTCAGGTTAAGCAGATTGAAGCAACTGAAGTATTAGGTAAAACTAACGGTGCAGTAGGTAACTACAACGCTCACCTGAGTGCTTACCCGGATCTTGACTGGCAGGGTTTTGCAGAAGAATTCGTAACCAGCTTAGGTGTAACATTTAATGCTTACACTACGCAGATCGAACCACATGACTACATCGCTGAACTGTTTGATGCAATTGCCCGTTTCAACACGATTCTTCTAGACTTTGACCGTGACGTTTGGGGTTACATCTGCCTGGGTCACTTCAAGCAGAAAACCATCGCCGGCGAAATCGGCTCATCGACTATGCCGCATAAAGTTAACCCGATTGATTTTGAAAACTCTGAAGGTAACTTAGGTCTGGCTAACGCTATCTTTGATCATCTAGCCGCCAAACTGCCTGTTTCCCGCTGGCAGCGTGATTTAACAGATTCAACCGTGTTACGTAACCTGGGTGTTGCTATCGGTTATTCTGTTATTGCTTATGAATCAAGCCTTAAAGGTATCAGCAAGCTAGAAGCAAATGAAGAAAACATGCTTAAAGACTTAGATGCTAACTGGGAAGTATTAGCAGAGCCGATCCAGACAGTTATGCGTCGTTACGGTATAGAAAAACCATACGAAAAACTAAAAGAGCTGACTCGCGGTAAACGTGTAGACGGCCCGGGTATGGCTGATTTCATCGATACACTTGAGCTGACAGATGCAGTTAAAGCTGAGCTTAAAGCAATGACACCAGCTAATTACATCGGTCAGGCAGTTGATCTGGTAGAAAAATTAGTCGACTAATGTTAACTACGTAGAATATTCGTGTTAAACGAATGTGATTTAAGGCAACCTTCGGGTTGCCTTTTTTGTATACTCTATAATATATCCTAAAGAAATAAAGCATTCTGATTCAATAACCCTAAGAGGTTTTTATGTTCGAACTAAATTTAGATATTAACCATTTTCTCGACACCTACTGGCAGAAAAAACCCACGGTCATTAAAAAGGGCTTTGTTGATTTTGAAGATCCGATTCTGCCCGATGAAATTGCCGGGCTGGCAATGGAAGAAGAGATTGAAAGCCGCCTTGTTTATCAGGAAGAAGATAAATGGCAGGCAGAGTCAGGCCCTTTTGAAACCTTCGAGCGACTGGAAGAAAACGGCGCGACATTATTAATACAGGCGGTGGATCACTGGCATGAAGATGCGCAGGAGCTGGTGCGCCCTTTCCGTTTCCTGCCTAACTGGCGTATTGATGATCTGATGATCAGTTACTCAACACCTAAAGGCGGGGTTGGTCCGCATATCGATAATTACGATGTATTTATTATTCAGGGACAGGGTAAACGCCACTGGCGGGTTGGTGAGAAAAAGCCGATGGAAGAATTTGCAGCACACGGCGCATTAAAACACTGTGAAGCCTTTCCGGCACTTATTGATGTAGAACTTGAGCCCGGCGATATCTTATATATCCCCTGCGGCTTCCCTCATGAAGGTTATGCCGTTGAACCGTCAATGAATTACAGCGTGGGTTTCCGCGCCCCGGATCAGAATGATCTGATCAGCAGTTTTGCCGATTACTGCTTAGACAACGAACAGAGTGCTGAACGTTATCTTGACCGGCAGATGATAATACGCGAAAGACCGGGCAGAATAGAAGAGCAGGAGCTCAATGAACTGCACCGCTTATTAACGGAGCGCAGTAAAATACCCGCTGATCTTATCCCGTGGTTCGGACGTATGATCAGTGAAGCAAAACATGAACTGGATATTGCATCCTCAGATATTCCGCAGACCAATCAGCAGATATTAGACCTGTTTGAAGCCGGTGCACAGTTTATCCGCTTAGGCGGCCTGCGGGCAGTTTATTTCCAGCAGTCACCGGAGCTGTTGTTTATCAATGGAGAAGAGTTTAGCTGTGAAGGTTTCACTGAATTAGGCCATCACCTGTGTGATCAGGATGAAGTAGCCGGCGAAATAGCCGAACTGCTCAGTGAAGATGAAAATGCCTTAACGCTGTTTACCAAATTAGTAAATCTTGGATACTGGTACGCGGCTTAATATCCCGCCGGCAGTGGTTAACCGCTGTCGGCATTGACTGTATTATTATCAGCAGTCTTATACAAACCACAGCTCCTTAGCGCCTAAATACAATGAAATTCCGCCAACCACCGGCATAAAGACTGCAGGCAGATAAAACAGCACCGTACGGCACTTAGCGTAGCTTAATAGCTTTTTAGCCGCCTTTGCGTAGGTAACCATAATGCTCACATCAATCACTACCCATAAAACTAAAAATATCAGTGCCTGCTGTGTAAATGATTCCGTAGCAATAACAAACGAAGGTAAAAATGCGACAAAGAATAAAATATCTTTTGGATTAGATATCCCTGCGCGCATTGCGCGCCAGAAACAGTTTTTATTATGAGATTTTATATCATCAATAACGACCTCTTTACGCAGAGCAGTCAGCCCTAGGTAGATAAGGTAACACCCGCCGATGACACGCCCCCATTCTAATAGATGCGGATCCAGAGAGACGGCAAAATTCAGCGCAATCAGTGCACAAACAAGTAATATCAGCGAAGCAAGCGCACTGCCGAGAATGGTGCCGGACGGCCAGCCGTGTTTAGAGTCGGAGATAATTAAGGCAATAAGCGGACCGGGTGTTGATATTAATATTGCGATAGAAACGGCATAAGTAATATAAATGGATAACACGATACATCCCTAATAAATTTAAAACGACCGATCATAGAGCTTATGTGCATGATTAGGTAATCAAAAAAAACTACTAAACAATTTTTATATACCCGTTATCATTCAAGATGCAAAAATCAGCAAGCCGTGAGGTGAACAGATTTCTAGGCGTAAAAGTGATGATCTTACGGGTATAGTTATCAACACCGGTCAACCACACAATTTCCACACAATCATTAAAACTCGTCAAAAACAATAAATTTACCCATTAAAACCAGTGACTTAACTGTTTTTTATTTCTTCATTTTTATACCACATTGCCTTTATATACTAAGCATAAATCAACAGTTAGGCTTTCCCCGGTAAATACACAGGAGTGTTATTATGAAACATAAAATATTGATATTAATCCAGGCAGTTTTAATCACCAACCTTTTCGGCTGCGGCTCAGGCGGCGGCGATTCAACAGACAGTACAACAAGTTCCGCAGTCACAGGTTCGGAAGTCACTACTACCGTAACGGACAGTTCCAGCCAGGCCGCAGCTGATTCAGAATCCCCTGCCCCGGGGACTTTTACTATGGCTCAAACTCTCTCTGACGGCGCGCAGCGTACAACGATTGCCTTTGCAGGTCTAGGTATGATAACCGGTAACCTGCAGGCACAGTCCTTTTTCCCTCCGGGCAAAGTGGCTGACTACTGGGGGTTTCAGTATCTGCGCGATAATGACTCTGACGGTATGGGTCACAATACAAGTTTTTTGACCAGAGTTGCCAGCAATGTACTGTATATTCTTGATGATCAGCAGTTAGCAGTTCTAACCACACTGGCTTCCAGTCAAGTCAGTCAAATTAATGAATATGCCTACCAGCGCTATCCGCTGATGCAGGCATTCCGCAGCCAGATGCTTGGAGACTTACCCTTAGGGACTTCAGGCTTAAGTGTGAGCGCAGTAAAACAAGCTTCCAAAGAACTCTATCAACTGGACGGGCAGATCAGCTATGACCGCGCAGTTGTTTTTGCAGAAATTTACAGAAGCATGAGTGCCAGCCAGTTAACCTACCTTGATGATATGAAAGGCGGCGGCTGGGAATCATGGGCAGATATTGACCAGTCAGTGCTTAAAGAAAGAACCCAGGGACTCTCCCATGACGAGTCTGTAGCAGTAATGACCTATGCAGGGGATCTTTTCAGCTGGTATGCCGGCTCACTTGAAGCCGATGCTTATTTCTGCCCCGAACGTCAGGGCACCTATTACGGCTCTTTTTACATTAAAGATGCACCTGCGATCGGTGTTGAAGGTTACAGCATTAATGAACAGTTAACCGCTACAGCCGGACGCGTGCTAAGTGACAGCAGTGAGGGTTACGTATCAGCAGACCAGGCAGAACTCGTTTCCAGCCTGGTTGATACCCAGCGCAGTAATCTCTATGCAGGCAGCTTAAACATAGTTCAGGCTAGAACGGATATTTCTACCGCCCTGCGCACTCTGATCACAACCGAGGAGCTGTCAGACAGCTTCAAAGCACAAGTACTGGCTGAAGTGCTGGAAAAATCAGGCGTCTACGGTGAACTGGACGGCGAAAACAATTTCCACTATGCCAGCGTTTTTGCACAGCTCTACCAGTCCTTATCAGACACACAAATGGAACAATTAACAGCACTTAGACAGGAGATTATGTCGGG
Organism: Psychromonas ossibalaenae ATCC BAA-1528; assembly: GCF_000381745.1. Lineage (GTDB taxonomy): Bacteria > Pseudomonadota > Gammaproteobacteria > Enterobacterales > Psychromonadaceae > Psychromonas > Psychromonas ossibalaenae. The sequence continues at coordinate 10,269 of NZ_KB907039.1, forward strand.
TACTTATGACAGCGGCGACTCTTTTGATTTTTCTATTGCCGCAAACTTGTTCCTTTATTCTGCACAGATCAGCGACAGCTCGACACTTGACAGCTATCTGGCAGAGAGCGATGCCCTGTTTGAATAACCGCTCAGTATTTTCTGTCCGGGCACTATTCCCGTGCCCAGACATAAGCCATAAGTGATATCAACAGCACTTTCAGCGCCTTAACAACGGAACAGTAAATAACTGTTACTCTATTAATTCGAGGGAGTATTATAATGAAACAACCTATTATGTTAATCAGCTTAGCCGCGGCTTCGCTTTTAATGACACTAAGCCCGGCACAGGCACAAACGACAGCTGCAGATAACAGTGAACAAGTTACGCAAGAGTCAAACAACAGAAAGCCGAAGAGTAAAGGGCCGCAGACAGGAAAGCCGCCTCAAACGGCTATTGATGCCTGTTTACAGCAGACAGCGACGGCCCAGTGCAGTTTTCAGGGGCCTAAAGAGATAGAATCCGGTGTCTGTGAAAATACGCCTGATAAGCAGTATTTTGCCTGTAAACCAGATCGGAAAAACATGACTTAATACATCGGCTATTATAGTCTGCAAAAAAATCAGTCATAAAAGCAGCGTGGCGGCGCTGCTTAATTTCATATTAACAGGGGATGTTTTTTTGAAACTGCTGCACAAATTCTTTCTCGCCTTCTTTATCAGTAACCTGGCTGTGGTAATACTGCTGCTGACAGCTATAAGCCTGAGTTTATCCTCTGATTTTAATGAACTGGTTAATAAGGCAGAAGATAAACACCTCCAGGAAACGCTTACCCAGTTAAGCACCTCTTTTCAGCAGAGCAACAGCTGGCAGGCGATTATTAACGACGTTCAGATCTGGCGTGATATCGTCGATCCTGGGCAGGCACGCCGACCTCTGCGGCCGCCACGTGATGAACCGCCCCGAGACCAGCGCAGACAAAACCGTCGCGAGGATAATCCTCCGCCGAACGAGAGACGACCAAGACAAGAGCCGCGGCAGGGAAAATGGGACACATCTGCTGCATTTCTTAAAACAGGTCAGCGTATGAGTTTATATGACAGCAGTAAAAACGTTATTGTAGGGCGCAAAGAGCTTAGCGGCCACAGTCGCATCGAGCCCGTTATCAGTGGCGGAAAAACCGTAGGCTGGGTAGGATTAGCAGCTTCAAATGCGCTTGAAGGCAGTCCGGCGGCTGAATTTCTGCAGCAGCAGTTTAAAACCTATTTCCTGATTGCCGGCATTGTATTATTAATCTCCGTTATTACCGCAATTATGCTGGCTAAACATCTAACTGCGCCGATAAAACAGCTTATCAGCGCAACCGGCAGACTGAGAAACGGCGACTACAGCAGCAGAATAAACAGCAGCTCCAAAGATGAAATAGGCATACTTTCAGAAAACTATAACGATTTAGCCAATACGCTGGAAAAAAATCAGCACAGCCGTCGTCAGTGGATGTCTGATACCTCTCATGAATTACGTACCCCGTTAACTGTCATTAAGTCACAGCTAATCGCCATTCAGGACGGCGTACTTAAAGCCGGCCCGGAAAAGCTGCAGATGCTGGTTGAAGAGGTTGATAAACTCAGCCGTATTGTTGCGGACCTTTATCAACTTTCCAGTTCAGATATCGGCGCTTTAACTTACAAAAAAATAAAACTTGATCCGCTTAAATTATTAAATCAAACCCTGGATAATTTTCAGGTAAAGTTTGCTCAACGGCAGCTGACACTGTCGCGCAGTGCGCAGTCCGATACGCCATGCTTTCTGTTTGCAGATAAAGACCGGCTACTGCAGCTTTTCTCAAATTTATTTGAAAACTCATGCCGCTACACAGATCTAAACGGTAAAATCCATATTGTTACCCGGATCGACGGCACGCAGCTGCAGATACAGATACAGGACTCGGCGCCCGGCCTGGCAGAAACGGATATGAGCAAAATTTTTGAACGCTTCTATCGTGTAGAAAAGTCCCGCAGTCGAGCCCACGGCGGATCTGGATTAGGGCTTGCTTTATGTTCACAGATAGTTAAAGCTCACCAGGGAACAATTACAGCACAAAACTCCCCGCTAGGCGGCATAACCATAATAATTACCCTGCCTGTTAATTTAGGAGCACAGCAATGATGACAAAATATCATATTCTTATCGTTGAAGATGAACCGGCTATTGCCGAAGTATTATGTGCATACTGTACAGCGGCCGGTTACAGTATTAAGCACTTTAGCAGCGGTCAGACTGTCCTTGCTTATATTAAAGATAATAACGTTGATTTAGTGCTCCTGGATTTAATGCTGCCCGATATTGACGGTGTAACGCTGTGCAGAGAAACCCGCCTTTTTTCACAAGTCCCCATTATTATGGTGACCGCAAAAAATGAAGAGATTGACCGCTTAATAGGATTAGAAATCGGCGCTGATGATTATATCTGTAAACCCTTCAGCCCGAGAGAAGTGATAGCAAGAATAAAAGTTATTTTGCGCAGAGCAGGAAACCTGAACGATAAAATTATCCGCCAGTCAGGTTTTGAACTTAATATGCAGAAATTCAACGTCACCCTGCATAACCAGCCTCTAGATCTTACCCCCATCGAATTTAAGATACTGGAACGCTTTCTGGCTAATATCAACCGAGTGTTCAGTCGTCAGGAAATAATGGATAGTGTTTATGACGGCTTTGAGGAGATAAGTGATCGTAATATTGATACACATATAAAAAATATCCGCAAAAAAATCACGGCCGTTGCAGCAGATATGAATCCGATAGTATCCGTTTACGGAGTCGGTTATAAAATGGAATGTTAGATTAAGTGCAAGACACTCAATCAATTAAACGGCGTGCCTGCCAGTAGTTCGATTTCCAGTAGATATTATCCAGCGATGATATCATCACTCCGCGACTGGTTGAGGCATGCAGAAACTGCCTGTCTACAATATAGATGCCCACATGGCGCACTTTCCAGCTGGTTTTAAAAAAGACTAAATCGCCAGCCTGCAGATCCTTTTCATTTACAAAAATGCCTGAATTTGCCTGAACCTTGGTTGTACGGGCAATGTTAATATCAAAACTGTTTTTATAGATAATCTGCATTAATGCAGAACAGTCGATCCCCTTTTTACTGCTGCCGCCTAAGCGGTACGGAGTCCCCTTCCAGTCCTGATGTTCGCTGTGCAGCAGCCTGATAAACTGCTCATTTTCTTTCTGCGAGAGTTTATTACCTGACCCGCCCGAAGAGCGGCTGTTCGATGAAGGTGTCGTCGAACAGGCACTGATAAATATTAGTGTAAAAAAGAGCAGACAAACGGCTTTTAAATTAATTTTTATCAAGCTGATACTCCTTGATTAACTGCTCATTAAGAGCCTGTCGCTAAAGCATGCAGTAACGATATATGCTCATCTGAATCATTTAAACATGGTATATAATTGTATTTTTCACCACCACAGGTCAAAAATAGTTCTCTATTTTCAATCGCTAATTCTTCTAATGTTTCTAAGCAGTCACAGGCAAAAGCCGGACTAATGATATCCAGCGTTTTTGTACCGGATTTAACGGTCTCAGGTAAAAAGTTATCTAAGTAGGGCTTTAACCACTCTTCTCTGCCGACGCGGGACTGATAACAAAGCTTATACTGACTTTCATTTAAGCCAAGCGCTTCAATAACTAACTGCACTGTAGACTCACAGTGCATCTGGTAAACATCACCTAGTGTGACATAGCGCTTAGGAATACCGTGAAACGAAAAGACCAGCAGCTCTGCCTGTCCGTTTTCCAACCAGCTTTTTTTTATGGAGTTAACTAACGCAGCGATATAAAGCGGGTGATCATGATAATCATGAATAAAGTTAATCGCAGGAAAGTTAAACTGCTGTTTAACCGCGGCGCTTAACTGATCAAAAACAGAAGCTGTAGTGGAGACTGAATATTGGGGATACAAAGGTAATACAGTTAAATCCGTCACTCCCTGTTCCTGCAGCATCTCCATCTGAGATGCAATCGACGGATGACCGTAGGTCACTGCGTACTCTGCTCTTATATTTTCAACACTAAGACTCGCGCCTAATTTCAGAGTCTGCTGCTCGGTATAAAAGCGCAGCGGAGAATCGTTTTCAAACCAGATTTTTTTATATAACTTTGCAACACGTTTAGAGCGAAACGGCAGAATGATTAAATAAAGAATCGGCAGCCAGATTAAGCGCGGTGTATCAACAACACGTTTATCTGATAAAAAATCACGTAAAAACTGCCTGACACTTTTTGTATCCGGAGACTCAGGAGTACCTAAATTAACCAGCAAGACGGCGCGTTTTGTCATTTTTTATTTTACCTGTAAAAAAGGGGCTAAAAGCCCCTAATAATAATTTACAGTCTGAAAATTAGCCAAGAATTTCTGCTAATTCAGCACTGATAACATCTACGGCTTTTGTACCGTCAAATTTATGATGTGCACCGTTGCCCTGCTCCGCTTCATTTTTGTAGTAAGCAACAAGAGGCTCTGTCTGCGCATGGTAGATATCTAAACGTTTACGTACTGTCGCTTCTTCATCATCTGGACGAATTGCAAGATCATCACCTGTCACATCATCTTTACCTTCCACTTTAGGCGGATTGTAAACGATGTGGTAAGTACGACCTGAACCAGAATGAACACGACGGCCAGCCATACGCTTAACGATTTCTTCATCAGGCACGTCAAATTCAAGAACGAAATCAACAATCACACCAGCTTCTTTCATCGCATCTGCCTGTGGAATAGTACGCGGGAAACCATCTAATAAGAAACCTTTTGCACAGTCTTCCTGAGCAATACGCTCTTTCACTAAACCAATGATTAATTCATCAGAAACAAGTTGTCCTGCGTCCATTAGCTCTTTTGCTTTTAAGCCAAGTTCAGTGCCAGCTTTTGCAGCTGCACGCAGCATGTCACCCGTAGAGATTTGCGGGATACCATATTTATCCATCATAAATTGAGCTTGTGTACCTTTACCGGCACCTGGAGCACCTAATAAGATAATGCGCATTGTTGCATCCTTTGTTAATTAATAAGTTGATTAATAAATTGAGGTGGAAATTTACACTCTTATCTCTTGTTTCTCAAGGTTAGAGAATAAAAAAGGCCGACATAAGCCGGCCTTCGACAAGATATTATTTACCCATGTTGCCTCAAGATGCTTTTTCAGGCACTAGCTCTAATACCAGATCAAGGAGCAACATGAGGTAATGGTATTCCCTTTTCGATTGTTGCAACGCAGGACTGCTTTTCGAGCTTGCGCCCCACAGGGCAAGGCAAGCAGCACCAATCTGCGTTGTTATAAAATCTCTATGTAGAATAACTATACTTCAATTTTATGCCTAGCATATTGGCACAGCCTGCCTTGCTGACTTTGCATCTTGAAGTATCATGGGTATAAGTATCAAACTAGCCAAGTAGTAATTTATTGATACGTCCGACAAACTCAGACGGATCATCCAGGCTGCCTTTTTCAGATAATACAGCCTGCTCCAGCAGTAACTCAGACCACTGAGCAAACTGATCTTCATCTGCCATATCAGCTAATTTAACCACCATCACATGATCCGGGTTAAGTTCGAAAATAGGCTTGCTTTCCGGTACCGGCTGGCCCATCTGTGCCATCAGTTTTGCCATCTGCGTGCTCATATCATCATTATCAGCAACGATACAAGAAGGGGTCGAAGTTAAGCGGTGTGTTAAACGCACATCTTTAACTTTATCGCCTAATACTTCTTTAACACGTTCAATAAAGCTGGCAAATTCAGTCTCCTGTTTTTCCTGCTCTTTTTTATCTTCTTCGCTGTCCAGTTTACCTAGATCCAGATCACCTTGGGTTACAGAAGTGAACACTTTACCGTCATATTCAGGTAAGTGGCTTAATAACCATTCATCAACACGATCAGAAAGCAGTAATACTTCGATGCCTTTCTTACGCAGCACTTCTAAATGCGGGCTGTTCTTAGCTGCATTAAAGCTGTCTGCAGTGATGTAGTAGATCTTATCCTGACCTTCAGTCATACGGCTGATGTAAGCATCTAAAGATACAGTCTGTTCGATTGAATCAGTTTCTGTTGAAGAGAAACGGAACAGTTTACCTATTTTCTCTTTATTAGCGGCATCTTCAGCCGGGCCTTCTTTTAATACCTGACCGAACTCTTTCCAGAATGCGTTGTACTCTTCTTCGTTTTTCTTAGCGAACTTAGTCAGCATAGAAAGGGCACGTTTAGTACATGCACTGCGCAGTTTTGCTGTTACACGCGTATCCTGCAGAATTTCACGCGAAACATTTAACGGCAGATCATTTGAATCAAGCACACCTTTTACGAAACGCAGATAAGTCGGCATAAACTGCTCGGCATCATCCATAATAAATACACGCTGTACGTATAGTTTCAGGCCGTGCGCTTTTTCACGGTTCCAAAGGTCATAAGGAGCACGTTTAGGAATGTATAACAAACTTGTGTATTCCTGCTCGCCTTCAACTTTGTTATGACTCCAGGTTAACGGGTTTTCAAAGTCATTGGCAATATGCTTGTAGAACTCCTGATACTCTTCATCTTTAAGTTCACTTTTAGAACAGCTCCAAAGTGCAGTTGCTTTATTAATCGCCTGCCACTCAGCGGCTGTACCTGGGATTTTTTCGCCGTCAGGGCCATCAGACTCTTCTGTTGCTTCTTTGAACATCTCAACAGGGATACTGATATGATCAGAATATTTAGAAACCACAGTGCGCAGTTTATAATCATTTAAGAATTCACTTTCATCTTCACGAAGATGCAGGATGATTTCAGTACCACGATCTGCTTTTTCGATATCAGCAACCGTATAGTCAGCTTCACCTGACGATTCCCAACATGTACCTTGAGACGCTTCTTCACCCGCTTTACGAGTATTAACCGTTACTTTATCGGCAACAATAAATGCAGAGTAAAAACCAACACCAAATTGACCGATTAACTGTGAGTCTTTAGCCTGGTCACCAGAAAGCTGTTCAAAGAAATCACTTGTACCTGATTTTGCAATCGTACCTAAATGCTCGATGACTTCATCACGTGTCATACCGATACCGTTATCACTGATAGTGACTGTTTTAGCATCTGCATCAAAACTTAAACGAACACGCAGATCGGCATCATTTTCAAAAAGAGAACCATCAGAAAGGGCTTTGAAACGTAATTTATCAGCAGCATCGGCGGCATTAGAAACAAGCTCACGCAGGAAAATCTCTTTATTAGAGTATAAAGAGTGGATCATTAATTTAAGAAGTTTACCGGTATCAGCACTAAAAGTATGATTTTGTTGATGTTCCATAATATCTATTTCTCTTTGAATTAGCCTAAACAAGACTTTGGTTTAAACGATGATAATAAAATGGGGATAAGAGATCCGTTTTCAAGGCCTTAAAGTGAAATTAGTGCAAAATAAATAAGGTGTGAGTCAGGTCAATATTTTAAGAAATATCACTAGGTTAACCTTCTGCCGTTCGAACTAGATGCATTTTAATTTTGATGAATATTAACCAGTTAGCAGTGCGATTATTTTAAAGTAATAAAACTACCTATATCGCCCAGTTGACGACAGCATAAGCACAGCCTACAGTTACAAGCTGGCAACCCATGATTAACACCACATTAACACAGCAAGCTAAATCATAATACCAGAACAGTTCCGAAAGAGTCGCAGACGGACCCAACTCACAGACCAATAAACCATGGAGCAGGAAAATGACACACAAGCATTCACTTCTTTCAATTTTTGCAGCCGCCGCATTAACAGGCTGCTTTGGTTCTTCGGGCTCTTCAAGCCCAACCTCGCCAGACACTTCAAACGAAGATCAGACCGTTACCACAACACTCACAGGTAAGGCTGCAGACGGTTATCTGGCAAATGCCAATGTATGTCTGGACCTGAATCTAAATAAAATTTGTGATACAGGCGAACCATCAGCAACAACGACAGCCGGCGGTGAATTTTCATTAGCAGGTGTCACACAAGCGCAAATTGATCAATTCCCGTTACTGGTAGAGATAGTTGCCGGCGAAACAATAGATGAAGACGAACCCGGCATAGCCTTAACCCAGGGGTATACATTAAGCGCGCCGGCAGGTTTCACTTTTGTCAGTCCTTTAACCACTATGGTGCAGAACGAAATTGAAAAAGGCAGCACGGCAGAAGAAGCTGAGACAGCAGTACAAGGTAAATTAGGGACGACTTTAAATTTAGCTGACGACTATGTTGCAGGTAAAGAAGATGATTCACTATCCGAAGAAGATAAAGCTGAATTTGAAAAACTGCATCAAGTCGCACAAGTTACCGCCAATGTCATTTCCAACAATATGGCTTTACTTGAAGATACAGCAGAAACGGAAGGTATTAAGCTTGATGATTTAATAACACTTATTGTTGATCAGGTTTTTGACGCAATTGATGACATCACCGTACAGGTCGAGGTAGCAGAAGCTGATAATGATACTGAATTCGATGCTGATTCAATAGCAACTAGCATTGACAAAGAATTAATTGACCTGGAAGCAGATAAGCTGGAAGAACATATTGCACAACAGGAAGCTGAAGGTCAGGCGGTTGCCACTAGCCTGGTGGCTCTGATCAAGTCAGAAGGTATTAACTGGTTCTGGAGTGAGGTGGAAGATACTGGCGCTGAATTTGAATACGGCACATTAACAGTGAATGAACAAGGCACTATCAATGATGTTGAGTACTCGTGGAAAACAGGACAGTGGGTACTGCGAAGTGATGATAATGATGATAATAACGAATGGTTATTAACTTCAACGGGTTGGACTGCCTATGACGACTCAGTCGAAACTATCACTTTAAACAGTGATACGACTATTACTCTGCATCATGCAGGACTGTCTGAACTGGATGAAACCATTACAGGTACACAACTGGCACTTGCCGGGTTAAATACTTCATTAATCATGGATGAAACAGACGGCGACGGGACCTGGGCTGAAGCAATACCTGCGGATCTGGTATTTCCAGAAGGCGCTGTTGGTTATAAAATAAACTTCCAGACAAACGGTGCACATTATACCTTTAACAACTGGGACGACTGTGAGGAGCAGAATAAAATTGGCGGTTTATGTAATACAGTATGGCACCAGAAAGGCACTGGTAATTACCAAGACAACAGCCCTGCAGTAACTCTTGCTGAAATGGTTGTTGCTAATGCAGTTGTTCTCAGCGGCACTCAAGAAGATATTCATAGCTTAAACGCCGTTCATCTAGGCTGGATGGATGAATACACTTTAGTTGCTGAACTGGTTGCAGGAGGTCAAATCAACTATTATAAAATTAATAACACAACGTCAAGTGTGGTGTTATTAACAACAGGAAGCTGGAGTGATATCACGGTTCACGGTAAAACCTTACGAACAATTAGCGCACCAAGTTACTTTAGTGAATATGACGGTTTCTTTGAAGACCGCGACAACATCATCTTATTAGAGTATCTAGATGGTGTTCGTATTGGTGAACATACGACTAATGAAGAAGAGGAAGAATTTGTATTCAATAGTACAGCAAGAGATTTTATCCTAGCCAACTTTGACAGCACGCTAGTCGACGAATAAGCAGTAAGTCTTAATCTGCATTATTGTATTAATGCAGATTCGTTTTAAGTACCTGCCAGCTCAATACTGACAGGTATTTTTTTAGCTTTAACTACAGCTTCAATCAACGCTGAAAAGTGACCGTCTCAGTCTGCTCAAGATTAATCGTTGACACCGCAGGCTGTGTTTGTGCAACAACTTTACCGTGACGAATAGAGTAACGAACCGCTACCTGACGGCGAACAGCATCAAAACCATTTTCAGCAGGAAGAATCAGCAGACTAGCAGCTTTCCCCTCTTCAATTCCGTAATTATCTAGAATATTCAACGTACGCGCTGAATTGCAGCTGATCAAATCCAATGACTCATTGATCTGTTCATACCCCATAACCTGAGAAACATGCAGGCCCATATGCAGTACCTGAAGCATATTAGCCGTGCCGAGCGGATACCAGGGATCAAACACATCATCGTGCCCGAAACAGACATTAATGTCAGCTGCCAGCATCTCTTTAACACGGGTCATGCCGCGGCGTTTCGGATAATCATCGAAACGCCCCTGCAGATGAATATTTACCAGAGGGTTAGCCACAAAATTAATGCCCGACATTTTTAATAATCGGAATAAGCGCGATGCATAAGCGCCGTTATAAGAGCCCATTGCAGTGGTATGACTGGCCGTTACCCGTTCGCCCATTTCATATTTATGTGCAAGTGCTGCCAGCGTTTCTACAAAGCGGGACTGTTCATCATCTATTTCATCACAGTGAACATCAATCAAACGATCATATTTACGTGCCAGCTCAAACACATAATGCAGTGATTCAACACCATATTCCCGAGTAAACTCAAAATGCGGAATGGCGCCGATTACATCAGCTCCCAGCTGTACGGCTTCCTCCAGCAGTTCTTTGCCGTTAGGGTAAGATAAAATACCTTCCTGCGGGAACGCAACGATCTGAATATCCACCCATTGCTTCATCTCCTCTTTGACTTCCAGCATCGCTTTTAACGCAGTCAAAGTCGGATCGGAAACATCAACATGAGTGCGCACATACTGAACACCATTGGCAATCTGCCATTTTAAAGTCTGCTTAGCACGAGACTTTACATCTTCAATGGACAGCGTTTGTTTACGCTCAGACCAGCGTTCAATACCTTCAAATAAAGTACCAGAGATATTCCAGCTTGGCTGACCGGCCGTTTGCGTTGTATCTAAATGAATATGCGGTTCACAAAAAGGCGCAACGACAAGCCCGCCTTCACCATCAATAGTTGTCGTGCCGGTTTTTATGTTCAAATCATCCGCATTCGGTGCGATTTTTTTTAAAGTTCCATTTTCAATGTGAATCTGATGCTTACCAAGCCTATCCTGCAGGCTGATATTTTTAATCAGCATATCTAAAGAGTGCATTTTTTATCCTTTAATTTAAAACTAAGCAGATTCTTGTATTTTTGTCGGCTGCTGATTGATAACTTCACGATTTAAAAACGGATTAAGAATTAGATAACTAATCGCGCCGCCAAGCACCGCATTTAAAGGCACTATGCCAGGTAGAAAATGTCCTGCACCGATTCCCGCAGCAACGGCAGCAATCGCAGCCCAGTTAACACTTTTAAATTGAGCATTAGCAAAATCTTTGTAACGTTTACGATTTACCAGATAATCGGCAATAATGATGCCGCCGATAGGCGGAATGGCGGCAGAAAGGAACGTTAACCAGCCGACAAAGTTATTGTATAACCACAAAGCACACAGTGTACCGATAACTCCGTTGATCATCGAAAGATATTTACTAGGCAGGCCGGTAACATTGGAGAAACCAAGACCAGATGCATACAAGGCATTATCATTAGTCGTCCAGATATTTAAACCCAGAACAATAATGGCAGGAATTAACAGACCTTGTGCGATCATCACTTCAGAAATATCTGCAAACCCGGTTGCAGCAGCCCCGGTTGCCCCAAAGAGAAACATCAGTGAATTACCGATAAAGAAAGCGATCATAGTAACAAAAACCGCAGCTTTAGGTTTTTTACCAAAACGAACAAAATCAGCCGTTAATGTGCCCGCTGAAATAAAAGAACCCACCACTAAAACTAAAGCGGTGGAGAAATCCATCGACTCTTTAGGAATAATAGCAAACAGCCCTTCAATACCCCCGACACTTTCAACCGCCTCACTGACAGAATACCCGCCAAGAACAGCAATAGCCGGCACCGCAATGGCAGAAAGAACCATCAGCGCTGAAATACCAAAATATACAGTGGCTGTCATCAGTAAACCGGAAACAAGGATCAGAACGTTAGTATCAATACCAGTCGCTTTATGAACAGGAATAGCAAACATAGCCACACCGACACCAAACCAGCCGACTTGTGTACCGCCGAGAAGAAGAGAAGGAAGCCATGAGCCTTTAGAACCAAAGGAGAAACGAGCAAGGAGGTGAGTAGATAAGCCAGTGGAGGCGCCGATGTAACCAAGAAAAGAAGTGTAGATACCGAGAATTAAATTACCAATTAGAACTGCAAGAAGAAAATCACTGAAGGAGAGCCCCGTACCAAGCGCCCCTCCTGTCCACATACTGGCGGAAAAGAAGGTTAACCCCAGCATCACCATGGTTAGTGAAACTATACCTTTTCTCGCCGATTGGGGAACAGGCCCCAGACTATAATTATTATCGCCAGCCATTCAATACCTCTATTAGTTATTAGCATAAAAGAACTGCTTACATAATCAACACCATAAGTCAGCTGTCGGCCGTTGCTGCACACTACAAGCTGTTCATATTGTGTTTAATTCAGGTAAACGGCGCGTATTCTAGTGATAATAGCCTTGCTGTCAATGAGTTCGTGGCGCATCTAGATGCCTTATGCAGTAAAGGACAAATTGGTTACAAAAGCTTTTTAGAGCGCAGTTCTTATATATTTATCACAATTATCAAAGCAGCTGCATAAATCAATTGGTTAGAGTGCTGTATATAAAATATAGAAAAATATTGAGAAGTGATGCGTAGCCAGTCGTGACACTCGCAGCTGCGGAACTCCCCCCGACTATCAGATGGTTTGAAACAGCTAGTGGATGCTGTTTATTGCCCATGTTCGAGTGGTCATCGTCGTCAAAGCACTAAAACGAAAAAATCCCTGCTGACAGAGTCAACAGGGGTTATTATGGATTTAATTGCTTAGCTTGTGCGGCTTTATGGCGATGGAACAGGATTCGCAGAGCTCATCCGCTCGTGACACATTGCTGGCGCAATACTCGCCCCACTCTCACATGGGGAGACCATTTTGTATTGCAGTCCCTTGAACAAGGTTCAAGGAAACAAGATGCAACTAAGCACCATCGGCGCAGCTGCGTTTCACTTCTGATACCATTCCGCCTAATTATATGATCTAATAGTGTTATTATTTTAAATAATTAAATACTGCTGGTGATTATGAAAAAAGATGACATTAATTTATTAGCTAAAACTCATCAAAGTGTTCGGATGAGACTTCGTTTTATGGCTTTAGCTCATTTCCAAGAAGGACACTCACGTTATGCAATCGCTAAGTTTTTAAAAGTAAGCAGAACCAGTGTAAATAAGTGGATCTCACAATATCACTTGGATGGAATAGACGGATTAACTGATAAAAAAA
>NZ_KB907040.1 GCF_000381745.1 Psychromonas ossibalaenae ATCC BAA-1528
GCTCCATTTCCAAGCGTTTTACTTGTGCTTTTAACTTACGGATCTCGTCCTGCTCTGGAGTTAGTTTACCGTTTCCTCTAAATGCATGGCCATCATCATTTTCTGCCTCTTTTATCCAACGGCCCAGAATCTGAGGAGTAATCTCTAAGTTTCTAGCTGCTTCTGCAATATTGTAATTTTGCTCTCTTACCAGCGCAATGGCATCAAGTTTGAACTCTTTTGAATAGGTTTTACGTGTTTTCATTTCAATCTCCAGTTAAATCAATTATGTCTTAACTGGGTTAGTCGAATCAATTAAACCACGTCAAACATATTACTAATATCTAATAAATAAAACTCTAAGATTCAATACTAGCTCAGTTCAGGTCTGAGCTAGTACATTTCATATTGCTAAAAATAGTCCTTTCCAAGAATATCTCTTTCGTACTCATCAGCGACTACAGCAACATTCTTTAAGAAAGTCATAAAATCTTCCCCGCTCAAAGAGTTCACTACTTGTAAAGATTGAACAACTATAGTCTGTCGTTTTTCACTGAAAGCAAAAGAACAAAACATTGAACCAGAGCTATTTCTTTTAAGAAAATCGACCGCTACATTTTTTGTTAATGCTTTTAGTTTACTTCCACTAAGATCTAAACATGGAGAAACCAATTTAACTACATCTAAACCTTCAACCTGTGGTTTCATCATTTCAATGTAAGCAATCTGATGCCGGCCTCCTTCCAAGTTAAATTTATACAATAACTCTTGTTTTTCATTATCAAAAATTAACTCATAACCAGCTAATTTTGCCAGATTAAATACTCGATCCAATATAGTAACCTTTTGAATCGGTAATTGTAGTAACGCTTGGTTATTTAGCTCATACACTAAAGAGAGGCTAGTATCTGATTGTTGTAAGCAAGAAATATTTATAACAACCTCTGAGTTATTCCATAGGCTATCTATTAGAGACTTAGTAAACTGGTTAAACTCTTCATAGTAGCCTTTATATTCAGAGCCTAATCGGCACAATCCATCCGTATACCCAGCCAAAAAAAAGGCAATAGACAAAACTATTGGACCCGGTGATATTGAAGAGTCAACAGACCCTTTTAACCTAGATAAGGTTGGGCGTAGCAAAAAAAGAAGAATAGCTCGTTTAAATAGATCGCCATCATCCGCTAAAATAGGCGCTTCAATATCAGCATCCAACACTCTTTTTACATAGATTAACCACTCACCAACTTCGGCAGATAAATTACCTCCCTCTTGTTGAAGGGATGCTTCGAGCCTTTCCAAAATATAAAACTGATCATACCCCTCCTCAATTTTGATTTCTTGGAGTATTGGTAATAATCGATGAATAATACGTTTTGCTGATGCAGTGATTTTTGTTCTACACCCTAGTTGGTAACTAAGTGGTGAACTTAATGCTTTATAACCAAAATGTTCCAAACAATCTAAAAGTAGATCTGATATATATGAAATATTTTCTAAATGAAATGCGTTTAATTGATTTAAAGCTCTTAATCCGCCCCCAAAAGAATCGATAAAAGATACTATTGGAGCAATATTTTCTACTTTTTTAATTTTCCCAAGAGGCTCTTCTTCTATTACCTTAATATTAGGCAATACTTGGAAAACTTTATGTTCCACTATGACATCACTTGGCAAGCGCATAACAAAATCTGTAATTGCATCATCGGAGTCTAGGTATACGGTAACAACACTCGATAGTGGAATTGGTGCGTTCACTACTATCAAGTTTATATTATCTACAGCTATAAACTTATCACCATACTTATTAATATCATCTATGTTATATTCAACAACTACCATCCGCTGTTTATCGGAAAAATCCTCTTTTTCTTTTAACGCAGGGATCCCTCCTTTCCAAAAAGGGATTGCTCCCTCGAAACGTTGTCTACTGTCTTCTTTATACCGAAACTGACTGCTACTAGGGACAATCATCCCGGCACCAAAGAAGGACATTAAGTTTCGCTGGCTAGTTATGAAGTAACAGCAGCGTTCATTTGAGTGAATAAGCGGTGACTTTTGCATATCAATTATATTCTCCACTTGAGAACCTCTTCTTCTGGAGTAGGCAGCATTTTTAATACTTGTGGGTTCTCAGTACACACTGAGTAGGAGAACTGAAGGTAACTTCTTGCCCTACTAACCATCACATACATCTTCATTTTAAAAAAATCTTCATTGGCACCATCAGTCTTATAACATTGAAGCTGTGGAATAAAAACACTATCAAACTCCAATCCTTTACAACTTTTATCACAAACTACTGTTATTGTTCGGTTAGTATAAAAATCTATTGTGTCTGCATCAGTACCAGAAGAATATTTTTGAACCTTAAACTTCCTTTTGGCTGCCAAGGGATTAATAGTATTAACAATTCGAGTTTGTACTGTCCTATCAGGTACAATAATACCGACTGAAAGGTCATCATTATTGTTCAACCAATTCACAACCGATTGTAGTTCATCTTCGAGAGTATCAAACCGTCGAAGTTGAGGCATTAAGCCCTTCAAATTTTTATGTGTATCAGGAATCCCAGTAGACATTCCTACATAAAAATAACTAGCCAGATTGGCGATTGGTCCAGAATTACGATAATTGACGGTCACTTCATATTTTATAATATCCGGAACGTTATTCTGTATATCCCGAATCGTAGAATTTCGGCTCTCTTCCATACGTTGATTCTCATCAGCAAATATGGTGATGACTGGTGTCTGTCGACCAGCAAGTATACTCTCTTCATGTCGTAAAACAGTTAGAAACAAATAAAACTCTTTAGGGAAATCTTGGCCTTCATCAATAATGAGATGCTCCCAATACATATTCTTTAACTTCGACACTTTCCCCTCCTTTACAAAACTAATAGCTTTTATAAAGTCAGGCAGATATTTCTCAAGTTCCGGAAGTTTCGAGCGGCCATTTCCTTTTCTCCATAAACTATATATCCACGAATGCCAAGTTCTTGAATCAAAATCCATATCAAGCTCTTCAACTGAACGCGCAACATACCGATTCAACAACTTACTGTGCATAATAAAGTCAACATTATCACCCTTCTGATTTAACATCGCTCCACGGTAAAGTGCCAAGACAGTCTTACCTGTACCTGGCGGACCGACACACAACACAGGCCGATCAAAAGGTGCCTCCATCAGAAAATCTTCCTGCTGTTCGCTCAATTCAGAACGTCTTGGCAAACGCATTAAATCGATCCCTCAATTAAAGATATTAAACAATTAAAATAACCTATTGTCGGCGAATCTTCTGTTCCTATTACAACTGAGCGGTCAAGCAGGCTATTAGCATGGTCACAGCTGGTTTCAGCAACCAAGGTGCAAGCATGACAAGCAGACTTGTTTAACCCCTGAACTCCCTGCTGTTTCAACTCGTTACAGATAGGGTCGCTAGAACACCAGTTAGCACGAAATAGTGCTGTTTTAAATGTACCGTAGAGCCTATCTGGCAATCCTTCTCTTACCAATCCGCCCAATGCCCCCTCACTATCAGCTGAAGCCGTATAAATAAGTATGCCTGCCATCTCCTCTTCTTCATCGCTGTAGATACGCTCTGATAACGATGATGAAGAATAACCACATTCAAAGCATAATTGGCGAATCAACAAGTGAGACAAAGTATGCAATAAAACAAACCGATCTGTAACCTCTGGAAGGAAACCAAGTGTTGAACGCTTCCTAGCGTTACGCATACTTGCAAGAACCTGTTCTGGCAGCTGCTTTTCCCAAGTATCAAGAGCTTTAGGATCCAGCGCAATAAAAATGCCTTCACCATAAATTTCATTAGCAGGTAACCAGTTGGCACTTGCACCTAACGAAGGAGTGACTAGGTTTTCGTAATTTGGATCAAGTCGAGTAAAACCTTTCAGTGCGCGAACAATCCTAAGTTTCTTGGCCAATGTCACCTGTGCTATTAATCGTCTGAATTCAGTCCAAGATTGTAATTCACCTTTTGATAATGTTGCAACAAAGTCATCAAAATTAGCTTTTACAGCTATAAATTCAGCTCCTGGTAGACTTTCAGGCGGGTTAATAAAGGCTTTCCATTCGTCAATAAGTAGGCTTTCATCTTCATCGTCAGCAGGTAAAGCACCTCCTTCTTGCCCAGTATTAAATAGGCATTCCCATACAACCTCTGCAGTTACACCGAGTTTTTGTAACTTGTCATCCTCAATAATAGGCCCGATAAACTTTGAAGCCATAGGGTCATCATAAGACTTAATAAACTCTTTAAGTGTAACTAGTGGTTGCCACTGGGGGTGGATCTTTATCAGATCAAAAACTGAAGACTCTTTCTTTTCACCCACTCGGATATCAATAGCCGATGCCACAACGGGATAATAAGCATTACTCGAACCACGCTGTACAACTTGTGGCAATTGATCACAGGGCTCCGCTAAATCTCTTTTCTGCCAAGGATGGGTCCCCGAGCAGTTTTTCATAACTCCAGCCAAAGAATCTTTATAGGGCAAGCGTTCTAAATCATTTTCTGATTTGCAGTTTAAACAAACAACTACCAGTGACTGTAAGCCAGCACCACGTTTCGGATCGGATTTAAACTCCAAACGATGATTCTTACAATGATTGCGGCTACCGATATGTGCCCACTTACCCCAAGGAATGTCGGTAAGATGCCCCCCCTTGCACACGGCCATAAAACGCATCGGAACTAGATGACTTTTTTTCCCACAAGATTCACAATAAGGATGTTGGCCTTCTTTTTCCATGGGTGAAAACCACTGCGTCATTGCTCTACAATTAGGGCAAAATAACCAACTAGGGAAACGAAAATATGGCACAGGGCTACCACTGCGGAGCGCTCCAGGAAAAAGCGCTTTGCTCGCGATAGACGCAGCTCTAAATCCCTGCACCTTTAAAACACGCTCTAAACGAGGTAATCGGACATCGGGGTCACCCTTAATTATCCATTTGGTAGTATCCATGGCTACGAACGATTCAGAACCAAAGTCATAAATACCGCCAACTCCAAATGGAGTAATGGTCTGCGACCGCCTAACTGTTCTATCAATACTCATTTGTTTTCTCCCCATACATACACTTTGCACTCACTGTCTACATTCCGCATTGAATTCAATGTGGGCCAGGGAATTTCAGGTTTTGTAGCAGCTCCCGGCCTATAGTCGATAAGCAAGGGTTCGAGGTTCGGTGATGACTTATCGTCATAGCGTAACTGAATGCAGCTTTGCCTTGATAGTTCAGCCTTTTCCTGCCAAGCAGCAATGCAGGTATCAAGATATAGATTTATCCCTACCTTAGTTGTACTGTCGTCAGGTTCAGCAACCAACATTCTTTGCCGTAGGGCGTCAATAGTCTGAGCAATTACGGGCTTATGTTTATCAAAATGTTTTGCTCCATCATTGCCAGACAAACCGGCACAATAGCGCATAACAGTGGTCAAGGCCGCATGTAAGGCTCGTTCCATAGAGGGTAGCGCATAAGGTGTAACACTCGTGGGTTCAACCGCGCGGTAAAGAGCCTGATGATAGGGGATAAACGATTCATACTGTGAACGGTCCCTTGCCTTGTTGTTGGGATAGAACGCTACAACCAAGCCCGGAATAAGATCACGGCCTACTCGTGAAGAAGCCTGAATATACTCCGATGTTGTTTTGGGTTGTCCATTCATCATAATCAGCCCTAAACGCTTAACATCAACCCCCACAGAAAACATATTAGTACAGGGTAAACAATCAATAGCTAGGGCATGCCCCTTAGGCGCTTTAAGTGCCTCCAATATCTCAGGGATTTCCCTCGATGATATATTGGCCGACATTTCGATAGGCTGAATTTTCCTTGAGTGTGCAGCCTGTACAGCAATGACCTCCGCCCGCTTGGGAATATCATCCAACGACATAGTCATGGTTTTACCCAGCTCTCGGCGACTATTATGGAAAATAACCTGCGTCCAATAACCGTCCGCAGCTTGCTTTGATAACTTTACATCAATGGCAGATTGCGCCAGTGCAGCACTGGTGTGTACTAGTGAAGTCACCGGCGTATGATATTGCCCCATCACACCGACATATAAACGCCCGGGGTTAGTTTCACTGGATGCTTCTTCTCTGGAAAAAAACGAATCTTCCGCCGTCATACCTGCGGGTGGAAATACCATACAATCACGGGCATACAAACACCGAACTTGATTTTCAGCACGACGAATGGTTGCCGTTGCTGCAATATATTTAGGGTTAGCACCGTGCTGTTTCATCACAACGTCCATGGCGGCTTCATAAACACCAGCGATAGTACCCAGAGGTCCAGATATCAAATGTAACTCATCCTGCAGTACCATAGATGGTGGCCGGCGTTTATGCTTCCCGCCAGAAAAAAATGCGCTAGGTTCATCCCGCCAAGCCAGTCCAGCAAACTTATCGATAGTGCCTATCAAAAATGACGGAGGCTCATCATAAAGTGCTTCGTCGATCACTTGGATAGGTAAGAGCTTATTAAAACTGCATTTTTTTGAAGGACAGAAAAACTTAAAACTGGCAGCACTGGCTTTAATGCCATAATCCTTTGGCACCTGACTTTGAACCTCCGGCACAATACGAGTCCCGCACCAAGGACACTGCACTAATTGAAATGGGTTCTCAGGGCGTGCCTGCTCACGCACCATCTTGTATTTTTGATAGGAACCCAAAGATTGTTCCGAATCAGAATCCAGGTAATTCGGTGTAGTACTCCCCCCTACCCAAAGTCCTAGACTAAAGGGCTCATCACCCCATTGATCAGCATCAGCCTTTCTAACTATTTCACAAGCACTTATCATTGTCGCCGCACGTTGAAACTGCTGAGTGGTTAAAAGTCGCAGCGTATAGCGTAGAATAATAGCAGTGCCACCACCGGTCTCGCCATGCTGATAACGGCGATGAAATAACTCAAATGCCGATACCGCCAAATAGGCTTCAGTTTTACCACCACCGGTCGGGAACCAGATCAAGTCAGCTACTTCACGGTCGTCAGAATTGTCATTACCTATAGATTCAATCGCCAGCAACTGAAACGCTAACTGGAATGGACGCCAGCGAAATTTTTCCCATATTGAATCCATATAGTCGGGTACTGTAATCTCAAAACTATTCGCATGACGCATCGTCCCGCCAAAGGCATCATCAGAATGTATCATCTGCATCAACATGATTCGATTAGCCAAGACAAAACATTTCCTTGCACCGGAGTTATCACATAAAAAGTTCAGACCTTTGTTCATTCTTTCAACCGCAGTATCCAGCCGAGACAGAATTCGTGTTGACGCTTCACCCAGCCCAGCGGGGATATTTCGCTCACTTTCTTTTTTCACCCACTCGGTATAGCTGAGAATGAACTCTTCCAGTTTTTGTTTCTTTTTATCCCATTCAATCGAATCATTGGCTAAATACTGTAGAGAGAAAACATCGCAGTGCTTAAGCGCATGATCATTGGGTAATTCAGACGTAACCGGTGGCACCTCATATTGCGGAATAAAAGACGTCTCAACACTTGCCACGAAAACCTGCTGTTTAACCATCGGCCACATCGGTGCGCAGCCATGTCCAATAGCAAAGGTTTTTTTGTGCTGATAAATCAGTGCCAACTCTTCCTCTTCTTTATCCCAGGAATAGCGATTGGGTGAAGGATAGGTGCCAATATGACCATTGGGCGCAGTACAGCGGAACCACACCTGATGGATAACATCTTCAGGATCTAGTTTATTCTCGGCCACGTGCCGTGGATTCACTAGCGAGACGGTAACCAACTGGCCTTTACCCATACTCCGCCAAGTCGAAACCAGCTCAGCACGTCCATCCAGTACGCTGGGTATTTTGCTTCCGGCACCTGGCGTTAAAATGTGCCGTTCGGGGTCTTCAGCTGTAGCTAGAGCTCTTCTCAACCATTGTTTTTCATTCAATGTATAGGCGGCGGCGGCCAATTCAACGCTAACTTCAGGCGTTGCCTTATCACTCTCAACATAAAATGACAGGCCTACAGAAGCTGGCTTGAGTTGATAAGCCATCTCAATCGGATCATCACTGGTTTGATCTTCCTCTTCCTGGCTCTTGATACCAGCTCCCTGCGGGAAAAGAGCCCCCATCAGGTAATAGGTATGAGGAGCATCCTTTTTTAGTAAGATCTCATCACTCCCATTCGCAGGCCCCACCAACTGTGACTGTAGATATTCAACGATTTTATTACGATCGCCAGATAACTGTCTTTTCAATTCCATCTTTTCATCCATTCCTATTCACCTCTGAATACTCTATAACCGCCTGTGCGTTTTCAATGCACTTTTCGTCAAACCAAGCCTTCTTATTACTAGGGATTGCCATCCACAAAACCGCATTGGCACGTGTCATAGCTACGTATAGCAAGTTGATTACAGACGGCAGTTCAACCAAGGCATCGTTATCAATCAACATCACATAACGATTTTCAAGCCCCTTGAAATCACGAATGCTGCTGAAAGGCAATTGTGTATCCATCCATCGTTCACCAAAACTTTCATTGATAACAACAATCTTTCGCTTCCAGCGTTTATCGAGTTTGTAAGCAACACTATCTTCATACGCACACGATGAAAGTAAGGTGATATCGCTGGGCAAAACGCTTTCTTCATCAATCCAATGCTCTAGCTGAGCTTCTATCAATTCGATCTGCGCCTGTTCCGAATCATAATTAAGGTCTTTCCATATAACAGGTAGGCCATTTGCATTTATGGGACAATTACCAATATTCCCCCCCGTATACATCAAAGTGTGTTCCGCGATCTGACGAGTGTTTCGGCAATTACGCTTAAGGGGAATTTTAAAACAACAATCTTTCAGATAGTCGAGAGCACCTTTGTCAAAGTTTGCATAAAGCGATCCCTGATTATTTGGATCCATAAAGAAATACCAACGCCCGTCACTCAACCCGCCATCAAATAAACGGTCCAACACTTCAATGCTATCCATATCCAGCATGTCTTGACCTTCATCTACCACCAGTGCTGTAAATTTGGGTATGTCACCCTTCTCAACTCGTCTCTTCAAGCTGTCAAAGTTAATTACGTGAATACGGGTTCTCGATAAACGAGCTTTAATAAATGACGCCAGTACAGGACTACGACAGACAAATAACACAGGCACTTCTTTTGCATCGAGTATTTCACAAACTCTACCCGCAACCAGCGTCTTACCAGTACCCGCTCCGCCTTCTATTACGACTTGGTCATTAGCTAATATAATATCTACAGCCAAGTACTGCTGGTCGGTCAAACTAATCATTTGCTCCCAACTATCCCCTACTTCGGACAATAGAGATTTTTCTCGATCAAACTCACTTCGCATCGCATTACAGATCAGAGCAACCTCATCATTTGAAAGCCGTTCAGTCTTACCTGTTCTTTCTCCCCAGTATCTATATAGTTTCTCTAACCAGCGCCCTAGTTTTCCACGATCCCAGTCAATAGCATCAAAGACCATCTCGTTCGTAAGCTCAATTGTCACATCAGTAAGTTTCACATCTGGAAACATCACTCCAAATCCAAAGTTAACCTTATTTAGATTGATACTAAGCGACTTTTCTCTTAGCATATTTTCCAGCGCAAAACGCGCACTTTTAGCCTGCTCTACGGGGCTTTCTTTCAATTTTTTAATATTATCGTTTCCGTCCTTGGTATGCCAAATACCGTTATGGACAGATATACGCCCCCCTTTAACTTCAAGTATTAGAATTCCTCTATTAGAAACCACTACAAAGTCGGCTTCAGCAAACTGCTTCCTTTCATGTTTAGGAATATTTAAAGAATGAAAAGCAGTTGCAGATTCAAACTCAGCTTTTTCAAAAACAGGGAATAATTTTCTCTCCGCGTTACTTTCAAATTTGTACACCAACAAAGGGTTCATTTTCATAATTACTTCGTATCCATATTTCTAATTTAGCCATCCAAATATCACTCATCCTATAGATGCATTCAGGCATTAATTTTTTGGGTGTAGCACTTAGGAGACACCCAAACGTTATATTCATTAGGTATCAGAAAGTTAAGTCAGCAGATGTTACAAATAACACCTAAAACTTTCTATCACACGCTATTACCTCCCCTACCCCACCAGCATCTCGTTTTGCAAAGCCTCCACACTTTCAAAGCAACCTTTACCTAACCAAAGCTGAGCATTATTATTTACAGCTGTTTGATAGGCCCAGCTGGTTACAGCTTCTGAACGCGGTGCATCACAATTAAAATAGGGGCTTAACTCAGTATCAATCAGCTTACTGTTTTGAATAATGTTCTGCTCATACCAGCGGTCGCGGTGAATAATCGCACTTAGGTGATCGCGTTTACTGTTATTACAACTGCTATGAGCTGCCACAAAGTTATGGCCGAGATCGTTGGCGTATTTTGCAAAGGGAATAAAATGGTCAAGCTCTGTTTTACTGTTAAGCGGCTTTTGGCAATAAAAGCATTTACCCTGCTGGATCTCTTCTAATACAGGCCTTGCTTTAGTAATCGTCTGGCGGTTTACACCAAATAGAAACTCATCAAGCTGGGTTTGTGCTCCTAACAAGTGTTGGTTTGCTGAAATGCTTTGAATTTTTTGTAACCAGGCATGCCGGGAAAGATGCACTACTAAGTCGTAAAAACGTCTAAAGCAGTAGGCGATACCAGAGTTCAGAGTAATATGTTTTTGAGTTTTAACGTGCGGATATAAAAAGCACTGCTCTTTTTTCGATAAGATCTGCAGGCGCCACAACGGGCCCTCTTTGAGGGTTTTCAGGGTATCTTTAAAAAGAGACGGCCATCTATCACTAGACTTTAGCTGGTTGATGTTTCTTATATTATTGTTATGACAGGCATATAATTCGGTAATTATTTTGGCCTGCTTACCGGAGTTTTGCTTTAACAGTTCGCCCTGCATCGTTTCATTATCAGCGCCGGTAAACGGTAATGCATGCTGCCAGTACAGCGCAATAAACTTTTCAGCTATCTCCGCAAAACTAACCTGCAGTTCGCTATTGGGGTCAACAGAAAATGGTTTTTCGATACAAATATCTGCTAATGCATGCAGTAAAGCATATTTATAAGTTGCAACAAAATCGCCTTCCACCAGCATACGCTGAATATAAGCAATAAAGTCGAGCTGTCTGGTAGTCGCAACCGGCATTGTTGAGCCCTAATGAAGAAAAATAACATTGATAAAAATAAGCCACGTGATCTCTTACATGGCTTAATGCGAGCTAGCCTTCAGGCCTTTGCAAAAACTACGGTCTGCCAGTGAATTGCTTCGCGGCCCATAACGTCACTATTTTTTTCTGTCACTAAAACAGGCGATAAACCCACAGATCTTCCAAGCAGTACAAGCTGATCGGCGAACACTTCAAACATTCTACGTTCATCACCGCATGGCCCGTGACGTAATGAGATAACTAGTTTTCCTCCCGGCTTTAACAAATCAGAAAGTTTATGAATGGAGGGCTCGCGCTCAGAGTCGGGAATATGCATCCACACAGCGCTGAGCAGGATCAAGTCAAAACCGCTCTGCTGCTTTGTTATTATATTTAAGTCCGGCAGTGCATCCTGCCGCCAGTGTACGTTTAATCCCTGAGTGTGTTTTTTACCCAGCTCGGCAAGCATTTGTGCAGGTTCAACAGCAGTAATGCAGACGTTATTAAGCGCGCCCTGCTCTGCCATATACTGGCTGTCACGCCCGGCCCCCGCCCCAATATCAAGAATGCGCGCATTGGTTTTATCTAAAATCGGCGCTAGCAGATCCAGCCACGGCTCATGTACCTGTTCAAATGATTTTGAAAGGTATAAATCAGCAAGATTAGATGCATTTTTATTGTAAAAATTATCTGACATTACAAACTTCCAGCATGCAGTACATTATCTTCACATTAAACTTAAGCGGCTGAAAAACCACCAGATTCATTTAATAATATTAAAATGCATATTACCTCACCCAATCATCAACTCTGTGCTTGAGATCAACATTGTGAAATAAAAGATAAAAGCCGTCGTCATTTCTGGCTGTCTCTCTCTTTTTTTAGGAATTCAAACGGGCAGCAGCGGTATTAATCGTAGATCTTATTCATTCTCATGCAGAGCATGGGAACGAGGTAAGCGAGCATAATAGCGATAAGCATTGATATAACAAATCATCATTTCACAAATACCAAACCGTCATTAGACGGATATCACCGAAGAGTTAAAATGACACCATAGAAATTCATAATATGAATTATTTTTAAATACCTAGCTAAGTAAAAGCGCTTGGTTTGGTGATCAATGTTTACATTATTCAACAAACTAACTATAAGGAAGCATTACCATGAAAGCCGTCAAACCAGTACTAGCACTAATCTTTATGTTCCTGGTCATGTCTGTATTCGCGACTGCTTAAGCCGAGATATGCAGCCGTCAAATAAAACGGACGGCTGCATATCAGCCTGAAACTTATCAGTGAGCAGATTTGTTACTTGTGATAAATGAAATGTTTATTCCGCCCAGTAAAACTCTAAATAGGGGAAAGGCAGGTTGATTGCCTGAATATGATAAAAGGCATTCTTTTTTTGCTTACTGTAGTGGTATTCACGCAGCGTTTTTGTGGTGAAGTAAAGGTTATTACGCACATCCGGCAGAAACAGCGCCTGGTGCTGTTGTAAAAAAGGTCTTAAATCGAACAGGTACCAGCCGTCTTTATTTTCAGACAGCAGCTCAAAGCTGTTTTTATATAAGCTGTAGTCAACAATATGCTCCTGCTTTTCACGCCCTTCATCACCGTAAGTCACCATGGTATTCCTTAACAACATCAGATGAATACAGTTATTGACCGGATCTTTACTGTGCAAATTAAAGATATCCTCTCTTACTTTGAGGATCACAGAGGCATGTTTATTTAATAAAGCTAAGTCATTACTATTATGAAGAACCGGGCTGGTTAACGCGTAGTCAACGCCGTCCACCTGCAGCGAAAAAAGTGTGTCACTATAGATAGTCTGCAGCACCTCATCAGCGGCTATTAAGCTGGTTAATGCATTGCTGTCTGCATATAATTCCGGGGTGATATAACGCGGTTTAACGGTTTCTATCTGATTCTCCTTAAAGCTTTGAATACTGTTTTTGTATTTATAATTGGCGGCATACTGCTTTATATAAGTTTCATCATAGGCCGGATAGCGCTCCGGGTTGTCTTTATATAGGGCTTTCTGCAGTAAACAGGTATAGCTCTTAGTCAGCCCGGTCTGCTGACGTACAAATACACAGCCCTGATTACAATAAGGTAAATAGCTGCAGCTGAAACACTCTTGATCAGCCTGCAGGCGGTTTTCAATCGACTCAATAACCTGCCAGCCGTTTGCAATAATGTCAGTAATCGGCTGCTTATATAAATTACCGTAAAAGAACTGCCGGGAAGACTGCCCTCTCGGGCATGAATACACATCCCCGTTACTCTGCAGCAGAAAGAATTTATCACCGCAGTTAACCGCACTGCAGCAGAACTCCGGGGTAAACTCTTTAAACCAGTGCTCTTTTAAACCTTGCTCCAGCTCAGTACCGGTAAACTCAGAGGATAAGCGCTGATAAAAATACAGCTGCTGCTCCTGAGTCAGCATACTGCTTTGTTCATTTTCCTGAGCAAACTTTTCACTGTTTTTATCACTGTCGAAAGAGAACATAATATTAAACTTACTCATATCCAGACCAATGTCGTAATGAATATGTTTTATATCGGCAATAAATTCATCTAAATGGTTAAGGTGCTCCTGGGTAACAACACAAGATATTTTTTTATGGTGCGGGTAATCCGCTAACAGTTTTAAATTTTTGCGGATCTGCGCCAGTGTCGAGCGCCCTCTTTTATCTGTGCGGTATTTTTCATGTAAAAACAGCGGCAGGTCGACACTGCCACTGATTGAAACCTGATAATCGTCACACAGTGCGTAAATGCGGTCAAAATTAAACAGATTGGTTTTGATATGAATCGGATTTAACGGATAACCCGCTTGTTTTATCTGCGCGCCGAACTCTGCATAATAGTTTTTTGAAAATTCAAACAATTCAGCCAGCTGCTGCGGTGGAATGGAAGTCGGCTCGCCGCCGTGAAAAGACAGATTAAAGGGAATAATATCTTCATTTAAAAACTGCTGGACGGCATGCTCCAGTGTGCTGACTGTCTGCGACGCTTTATTTTTTTGATCTGTCCCTGTGCCTAAATAACAGTATTTACAGCCCATGTTGCAGAAATTAGTCGGCGCATATAAGAGGTGAATAAATTTTTTTGAGGGCATAATTAACTTGCCTGCTTAAAAGGGTCACGGGTTAAGCGATGTTTCAAATACAAGGTAAACCCCGCCATAACAACGGCAGATATTATCTGCATTACCAGATTCGGGAGAACAGGCAGCAGAGCGATGCTGACTGCCGACATAATAATTAACCAGGCAAATAATAAAATGGTATCGCGGCGTTTTTTAAGCAGGGTTTCCAGCAGTAACGAACTGTCTCCATAAAAGACCATAAATCCGCTTTTATCTTTTTTGTTCGCCGTCAGGGTCACGCAGTTTTTATTCACGCTGTTCACGGTTCCCCAGACATTAATTCGTGCGGTTTTATCCGCCCATTTTTCTTCAATTGAATAGTGCTGATATTTTGCTTTGGCTAAGGCCTTAACAGCATCAGAAGGCGGCTCATTGCTGATGGTAGTTGTACTGTTTAAATTAACAAAGGCTTCAATATTATTGGCAAAACCTAACTGTACTACCTGCTTACCATCACTGATTAATAACGGCAGATGGTCGTTATTGTCTTTAAAAATAACAGGAGAATGGGTCTGCGTTCCCTTGCCTGGTTTTTTCATCTTACTGGTAAATACGGCTCGTACAACAACGCCCCAGTAAACGCAGTTAACCTTATTAAAAGGCGTTTGTGTTTCCGGCAGACTAAATGAACCTTGAAAACGAATATAATCACCGACTTTTGCATGATCATTTAAATATACCGCCTTGTGCATCTTATTGGAGCGTTTCATGCCGAGGCGGTAAATAGCGATGGTTTTATAAAATTGATAGACAATAAACAAAGCGATAGCCAGATATAACATAATTGAATTCCATTTCGTAACGCTATATACCCTGATACTTCAGACGGGTATAACTTAGCCGTTATTGTTGCCGTTATTATTATTGTTATTATTGTTGTTATTGTTATTTGCCGACTGCATATCCTGCGCGGCGGCTGAACCGACAAATGCACTGCCGATAAAAAACTGCGGGGCAATTCTTGAAACTTTCAGGCCGTCAAATGTATAGATGTTGTTATCCGCATCACTGCCGCCGCAGGGGATGCTGTTGACGATTTGGTCATGCTCATAAAAATAGATAATAGAACGTTTTACAATGATGTGTTTATGGTCAATATCAGTACTGAAAAAGGTGTCGATAACAGGTATTAACTGCTCTGATTTATCAGCTAATGATGCCCTGTCTAAAAACAGTTGAGCCTGCTGGGAAGTATTATGCATAACTTGTATTTCTCTATGTTCATAAATAACAGTTTAAAGGCCTTACTCTTAGTCTAAGCGATCTAGTCGAATAAAACATCACTCACAACTTAACTAAAAACAAACACGGCCAGAATATAAGCACCAAGCGTAACAACAGACATAGGAACCGGTGCTTCAGCTCCGGCATAGTAAGCAGATACCGTACGGGAACGAGGAAAACAGGCGGCGAGGTACGGGAAATATCTCTGCGAATACGATATAGTGAAGCAATAACAAATACTTATATTAATAGCGTAGAGGGCAGATTATGTTTACCGGAATAGTGCAGAGAAAAGCTGAAATAGTGAGTATAGAAAAAAAAGATCAGCTGCATCGATTAGAAGTTGCTTTAGCTAAAGCGCATCAGGACGGTTTAACAACCGGGGCCAGCATTGCCAATAACGGCACCTGTTTAACGGTCGTAAAAATGACCGACACTGCAGTATTCTTTGATGTGATTGAAGAAACCTTAAAGGTGACCAACCTGGCCGACCTGGTAGTCGGTAGTGAAGTGAATATCGAGCGTGCCGCTAAGTTTGGTGATGAAATCGGCGGTCATCTGCTTTCCGGCCATGTGCATACACAGGCAGAAATCGTCACCATTAATCGTACTGATACTAACTGCGATATCTGCTTCAGCATTGATGCACAATGGCTAAAGTATATTCTTCCTAAAGGTTTTATTGCTATCGACGGTATCAGCCTGACCTTAGGTGATGTCGATAATGGTCAGTTCTGGGTGCACTTGATACCGGAAACATTAGCGGTAACCAACTTAGGATCTCGTCAAGTTGGGGAGCGCGTTAACATTGAAATAGACAGCCAGACCCAGGCGATTGTTGATACCGTAGAACGGATGATGCTGGAAAGAGCTTAGTTTTAAAGCAGCCGGCACGAGCAACAAGATGCCTCACTCTGGCGTATGCCGGACTCGCTCTTTCGCTCTGCTGTGTCCCTGCTCTGCTGCTTTGTAAAACCACTTCTGTGATTCTTTTTCATTTATGGAAAGAATTTGACCATTAGAGTACATATTTCCAAGCAGATATTGTGACTGCATATTGCCTTTTTCTGCAGTCTGGTGGAGCCAGTTGAGTGCATCGCGGTTTCCCTGCACAGCAGCTTTTTTAAACCAGTAGAAAGCAGCTTTACTGCTTATGGGGATACCTGTTCCGCGATCATACATCCAGCCTACAGCGGTCTGCGCCGAAGCAGCCCCCTGTTCTGCCGCTTTGTAAAACCACTTAAAAGCTTGTTTCTCGCTTTTAGCAACTCCTTGACCATTGAAGTACATGGCGGCGATCCGATACTGGGCTTCAATACTGCCTTTTTCAGCGGCTTTGAGGATCCATTCTGCCGCTGCTTTATCACTTTTAGGAACACCGCGTCCCTTTCCGTGCATATTTCCAAGAATATACATTGCTTCAGCATTGCCATGCTCAGCAGCTTTACCCAGCCAGTATAAAGCCTGCTTATCATTTTTAGCTTCACCTTGACCAGCTAAAAATATTTTTCCAATCTCAACATAACTTTTTATATTTTTCTGCTCAGCGGCTTTGTAAAACAACTTTTTAGCTTCGTCATGCTTCTTAGTTCCAGCAAGACCGTACTGATATATTATGCCAAGGCCCATTTGACCTTCGGCACTGCCCTGTTCAGCGGCTTTATTGAAATAACTTTTTGCCAGTCGATAGCTAGGGTCGACAGTACCACGCCCCTTGAGATACATCCAGCCAAGCGCAGCCTGAGCGTCAACATTGCCTTGGCTTGCTAAATCAGCGAGGTTCTCTCTAACAACATAATCTTCATATGAATCTTTTACTAAAGAGGCTTTATTATACCAGTACGCAGCTTCGCTATAACTCTTGGCAACACCTTTTCCTGCGGTATACATCTCCCCAAGCTCTACTTGACTGGAAGCGTGATCCTGCTCTGCAGCTCTGCGATACCACTTTGCTGCTTGTTTATAATTTTTATCAGTGACGTAATAATCTTCTGCTACGCGATACTGAGCATCTGCATTACCCTGCTCTGCCGCTTTGCGATACCATTTCATCGCTTTATTTTCGTTTTCAGCAACACCGTCTCCCCAGCTGTAAATAGTTCCCAGTCGATATTGCGCCTGCGGCTCCGCCTGTTCAGCGGCTTTGCGGATCCATTTTAGGGCGTATTTTTCATCGTCAGGTTTACTATCCAGGCCGTAATCTGAGGGAAAACGATAGATCAATCCAAGCTGTGTCTGCGCCTTTGCATGGTTTTGTTCCGCAGCTTTTAAGAGCAGCTCCTTTGCAGCCGGGCCGTCATTTTCCAGCTCTAAAACCAGCATTGCCATCTGGTACTGAGCTTCGGCATTTCCCTGTGCGGCCGCTTCTGTAAATTCCTGGTATGCTGCTGCGTAATCTTTTGCATCTAATGCCTGCATTCCTTTTTCCACACCACCAGCAAAACAGCTGCTGGCAAGGAAAAATAAAATCAATATGCATTTATTCATAATTAGAATGTCCTTTATATTTTCTCTAATCAATAACAGCAAATAATACACAAGGGGAATTCACAATGATTTGATCTGACACATTACCAGTTATGCATTCCCATACGGAGCATGGGAACGGGGTGTTTTACTCTGTGCGGAAACGCAAACTAGCTGCTGTGTAGTTTAAATCACAGCCACTGCTGTTCAATTCCTGTTATTTCACTATCACAATTTTCTTGACAAAGACTGCGGATTTTATCTGTGCTTGAGGTTAACAGGCGCTTATCGCTGCCGACCAGGCAGACAGCTAATACTGCCCGCTGCCATTTATCCTGAAAGGCGATCTCGGCAACGGATGCGTTAAATTTGGCGCGGATACGATCCTTTAAACTGCGCACCACCTGGCGTTTGTCTTTAAGCGACTGCGCATGGGGGATCAGCAGCTCAATAGTAACCAGGGTAACAAAACATGACTGCTCCTGCATAAATACCTCCCTGCCCTTCATTTAAAACAACCTGTTTAAGTATATACCACTAACTATCAGACGCATGCGGAGAGTCAGACGAGTAGTTGAAGCCCCCTCTTAAATCTATGCATTACCACTCAGAACATACTAACGAGGTGAAGCACAGCCGCAAAGCACAAGTCCTGCCGGGCTAAAGCTGATATTAGTACCTATAATATGAATAAACGTCGGGCAGGCACCTTTCTTCATTTGGATGTAGAAGATTACTGGTAAAGGAAAAGAGATGAACACTCTCAATAGTGCTACTAAAGTAGATTTGGTTCCATGGAAAGACGAATATAATATCGGCATCGCCTTGATAGATGAGCAGCATAAAAAACTGATGACAGTCGTAAATGAATTAATTAATGCAGTAAATGAAGATTTAAAAAGTGAAGTTATTTTAAGCTGTTTTGATAAACTTTATGACTATACAATTTTCCATTCTCAATCCGAAGAACAGTATTTTTATAATTTAGATAAAGCTGAAACGGAATTACATAAATTACAGCATAAACATTTCATAGAACAGCTCGATAATATAAAACAAAGCCTTAAAAAGGATCATGTGTCGAATGAATTACTCTGGTATTTAACTGACTGGTTATTAATACATATTCAGCATGATGACAAAAAGTTTCTTAATAAATACCCCGAGTCCCCCGTTTGAAATAACTGCTTTGGTCCCTCCGGAAATCCAGATATTCACCTGTCATATTTATGCAAAAAAAGTGTCATCAGACTGACACCTTTCTCCTGTTTACTAGCCTCATAAAATAACAACTAGACTGGAGATAAATAATGACAACGCGTATGAGTCCCTTTGAGCGCCGTGAACAAGATCTTGATCCTCGAGAAGAAACTACCCAGCTCACAGAAATGATCACCACGGCTATGTCTCGTCGTAAATTTTTAAGCGCGGCCTCGGTGATGA
This sequence comes from Psychromonas ossibalaenae ATCC BAA-1528, assembly GCF_000381745.1. GTDB lineage: Bacteria > Pseudomonadota > Gammaproteobacteria > Enterobacterales > Psychromonadaceae > Psychromonas > Psychromonas ossibalaenae. The sequence continues at coordinate 19,467 of NZ_KB907040.1, forward strand.
CTGCCGGTGCTTTTATGAGCGGTATGCCCGTTTCTGCAGCAGCAGGCTCAGCTTCTCCAAGCGGCAGTAAACTAATGGGATTCGAAAAAGTATCAGTCAGCACTGCAGATACCTTTGTTGTACCAGATGGTTACCAGGCGAATGTATTAATACGCTGGGGGGACCCGTTATTTGCAGATGCACCACTATTTGACTCGACAGGTAATGCTAAAGCGGCCGATCAGGCGCAGCAGTTTGGTGACAATAATGACGGTATGGCGCTGTTCCCGCTCTCCCATGAAAGAGCGGTATTAGCGGTTAATAATGAATACTGCAATAACGAATACCTCTTCTCACACCGGGGCGATAAGATGACTGCCGACGATGTAAAAAAATCCCAGGCGGCACATGGTATCTCTATTTTTGAAGTAAAACGTACTAGCGAGAATAACTGGGAAACTGTATTAGATTCAAAGTATAACCGCCGTATTACCGCAAACACTGAAATGGAAATGACAGGTTTAGCAGCGGGTCACCCGGATATGATAACAGCGGCCGATCCGCTGGGAACAAAGGCATTAGGCACCTTTGGTAACTGTGCAAACGGGGTAACTCCCTGGGGAACCTATTTAACTTGTGAAGAAAACTTTAACGGCTACTTCGGCTCAGAAAATGATGTAATAACCAATAAAGAGCAGAAACGTTACGGTATTCGTCAGGAAGAGGCAGGTTATCACTGGCATCAGCATGATCCACGCTTTGATATCGCTAAAAACCCCAACGAAGCCAACCGCCACGGCTGGGTGGTAGAAATCGATCCCATGGATCCGACATCAACACCGAAAAAGCGTACCGCAATGGGCCGTTTTAAACACGAAAATGTTGCTCTCATTATTAATAAAGATGGTTTTATTGTTGCTTACATGGGTGATGATGAACGCGGCGAACATTTATACCGTTTTGTTTCTAAAAACAAATATATTGAAGGTAATGATACGGCTAACCGTAAACTGTTGGAAGAAGGTACGATTTACGCAGCCAAGTTTAGCGCCGACCGTAATAAAGCCGGCGGCATCGGCCAGTGGGTGGCATTAACACACGGCAAAAACGGTTTAACACGTGAAAATGGTTTCCCGAACCAGGAATATATTAATATCTATACACGTTTAGCCGCCACACAAGTTAATGCAACGACGATGGATCGTCCGGAGTGGATTGCAGTACATCCCAAACAAGATTACGCTTTTTGTACCCTGACTAATAACAAACACCGCGGTATCAAAGAGGGTCAGCCGGTGGGCGGACCAAACCCGCGTAAAGCGAATAACTACGGACAGATTTTACGCTGGCGTCAGGTGAATGACGACCATACTTATCCGACTTTTGCCTGGGATCTGTATGTGGTTGCGGGAAATCCTGTTGTTCATAAAAGCGGCAGCTATGCGGGCAGCAGTAATATTAACAGTGACAATATGTTTAACAGTCCGGATGGTTTAGGTTTTGATCAGGCGGGCCGTTTATGGATTCAAACAGACGGCGCTTATTCAAATAAGGGCGAATATGCAGGTATGGGTAATAACTCGATGTTCTGCGGCGATCCTGACAGCGGTGAAATACGCCGCTTCTTAACCGGCCCGATTGCCTGTGAAATTACCGGACTGACCTTCAGCCCGGATTATAAAACCATGTTTGTCGGCGTACAGCATCCCGGTGATAATCAGCAGCCGTCAAACTGGCCGGACGGCGGGAGCAGTAAGCCCCGCTCAGCAATAATGATGATAACTAGAACAGACGGCGGCATCATCGGCAGCTGATAAGCAGCCGGTTAAAACCAGCGACCATGCTCTATATCTTCTCGTTCTCATGCTCTAAACCCCACTAGCTCCCATACACTAACCCCCACTAGTTCCCATGCTCCGCGTGGGAATTCATACTCACGACGAAAGCATAACCACGCAGAGCATGGCAACGAGGAATAATCACAGCCTTACCAGCTTTTACACACCTCAATAAGTCCAGATTCTCCCTGATAATTTTTAGCACTGGAATATCGCCAATGCTCAGCTAACTCAACATAACCTCGCTTAACTGGGTTTTGATGAATATACTCTATCTTCTGGCACATCATATCTTCATTTTGAATCAACTCCGGGTGAACACCTTCCTGCCAGAACTGATAAGCACGATCATCTTTATGTGCTTTTTTATAAAAAGCTAACTGCTCTAAAATCGTTTTTACATTATTGTGCACAAGATAAGTAATCAACTGCTTGCCTGTATAAAATTTTAAACGTCTTATATCTTTCTCTAACTGTTCACTTTGAACAATTAAATGCAGATGATTTTCCAGAATCACGTAAGCATGAACTTTTAAACCTTCCCGCATTAAAAATCGCAGTGAATCGAATATAATTTCGACTGTTTCCGGACGTGTAAAAACAGGTATCCAGTGTAATTCCGTTAAAGTAATAAAATGCGGAGCATCAATTTGCGTGATTTTGTAACGGCTCCTTCCCATGTATCCTCCTTTGCTTATCGCCCGTTAGTTCCTATGCTCTACACGGGGCTTAAGACTCGTTATGACTGCACTAAGCATAGACCTATGCATTCCCACGCAGAGCATGGGAACGAGGTATTGTTATACGGACCGTGGGAATTTAAATTCGCGACGGCAGCACTAAGCATAGACCTATGCATTCCCACGCAGAGCATGGGAACGAGGTATTGTTACGTGGAGCATGGGGGTAGGCGTCGGAGTGCATCACTCAGGTATTAAATGTGCAGTTTCAAGATAATGAATAAACTAGACTGACCAGTGCGACATTGATAAACAGGGTAAATGCACTAAGCAGGTGAGCGGTGTTATAGCGGGGATCTTAAACAGTCCCGAAAAAAGTGCTCCGGCTAAAACAAAGATCACAAAATACAGCCCTTCGATAAAACCACTTTTGTAATCTAAACCGATAACATAAGCGACGCCCACAACACAAAACCAGCCGCCTAAAGCACCATAAGACGACAGCAATGCAAACGTTTGATTTGGAAAAGCGCACTCTTCTGATGTGTGGACCTGCTGTTCTGTCTGCAGATTTGTACCAATAAAATATCCCATTAAAAGACCAATAAAATAGACCATAGTAATCTCTACATTTATATATACAGCAGGAGTCATCAGCATCTGAAGCGGATACTGATGGATAAAACAACATTGTACAAAAAGATAAAAAACGCTTCTGGTATAACTGATATTACCGAATGGTATAATACCAATCTGAATAAGTCTCTGATCCTTTATGCTGGTTAAAATCAATCCTATCTTCGTTATTAATTTCGTAATTAGAATAACTAGTGCCTTTTCTAAAAAGAAATGATCAGTTGACTACCAATCGGCAGGCAGCTGATCTTGCGGTATTAATACTACTGTAGAGCGTGCCTGACCCGGCTCTTTTTTAATGAGTTGTTTTGCAGCTAATCCTCGAAGCATCTGATGCGTACTTGCTGACGATACTCCGAAGTAATTTTGTATATCTACTTCAGCAGGGGGACGACCATTGATTCTGGTGTAATAAAAGATGAAC
>NZ_KB907041.1 GCF_000381745.1 Psychromonas ossibalaenae ATCC BAA-1528
CGCGAAGAATACTTAACAAACTGGAATTTCATTACACTCCGAAGCATGCCAGCTGGCTGAATATGGCGGAAATAGAGATTGGAGTTATGAGTAAACAGTGTCTGGACAGGCGCATACCGGACATGGATACATTAAAACGGGAGTTATCCGCTTGGGCGCTTAAACGCAATGAGAAAAAAGAAACGATAAACTGGATGTTCGATGTAGATGCCGCACGTTCAAAACTTAACAAAGCGTACGGCAAACTTATAAAGTCAACTAATCAAAATTAATTGGAAAAGGCACTAGTTACTGCAATCAACGCCTTGTTTCATCCATTTTTCCTACGCCTAAATAGATCATCTAATTAATGGAATTGGTATAAGATCTCTTCGCATAGAATACAAATATGAAGATAAACCTTGTCTTTTTAAGAGCAAAAAAATGCCGACGTTGAAGTCGGCATTTTATTTTTCAGCAGTCATGTTGTGAATTAATAAGCGGCTTCGCGTTTTTCAGCTTCTGCTTCCCATTCTGGAACCAATGTTTTTAAGAACTCTTGTTTCTCTTTATTCATCTTTTCCATATCCATACCAAGTGCTTTTTGTGCGGCTTCTTTTGTTGAAATATCAGGAATTTCAACCGCATCTGTTATCCCTTTTTTCGCTAACAAACGTACTAGTTTAGTACGTGCATCGCTAGCGCGGTCAACCGCTGTACCTAACACACTTAGCGCAACTTCTGGTGCATGCATATGCACGCCATGTGAGGCAATTGCATAATCCCAGCGCCACTGTGCATGACGAATATCTTGTAAGATATCTTTCATTTCAGCTTCAGTCGCGCCGGCTTTCCAAGCTGCTCCAGCTTCAAAATGGGCTGCGACAATCTGTTTCTCTGCAATCAGTTTCATCTCTAAAACCTGCGCCTTACGTGTAGCAACAATCTCCTGGAGCATATTTTTGCTTTGCGTATGACAGTTTGCACAGGTGTTTTCAAAGCGGTCAAACGGGTTACCGACTTTATGATCGGTAAATACAGTGCCGTCCTCATTTTCAACTTTAGGCATATGACAATCAATACACGTCACATTATTCTTACCATGGATACCTTGTGCCCATGTTTCATAACCTGGATGCTGCGCTTTTAACATCGGTGCTTTTGAGACTTTATGAGTCCAGTCTTTAAAGCCGAGTGCATCATAATATGCTTCCATATCACTTACTTTCATGCCTTTATCCCACGGGAATTTGACCGCTTTTGTCGGACCGGTAAAGTAGTATTCAACATGACATTGTGCACAGACTTGTGCCTGCTGATCTAGGCGGGGCTGCTTTTCAAAGGGTTTACCAATCGCCTCCATTGCACGTAAAACATGTGGACGAGTCAGCTTAAGTGCAGGCTCTCCATTTTTGAATTCTTTACTGCGGGTATCATGGCAGTCGGAACAACCTATCGCATTCACAATCTCAGGTCCGCCCTTTGCCCATTTTCCAGTGAAATAAGCATCTTCGCCGTTTTCATCTAAAAAGCGTGCAACATCGGGGCTTTTACAGCTCCAGCATGACATTACCATAGGGCCGGTCTTACCATCTTTAGGAGCACCAGTACGTAAAGTATTACGGAGATCATCAATGGCATAGAAGTGACCACGTGCTTTATTGTAATCCTTCGAGAAACCGTAACCTGCCCACATAATGACCATAAGGGGGTCTTCTGCCAGCGCATCAGTTAGTTGTTCGCTTTCGCTGGTTTCTTTCCAGGTTTTGTATTGCTCTGGGTGTGCTTGTTCAAAAGTTTCATTACGAGGTTCAATACGATCTTTTTTGTTTTCTGCAGCAGACAGGTTACCGCTCAGCGAGGCAGCTAAGAGTAGGACTAGTGCAGTAACTGGTTTATTCACCATAATTATCTCCAATTAAGTATTTATTTATCATTACCAGCGTTGTGAGGACGGCAATAAAACAAGAATTGAAGATGTAGTAGAGAGTATATGATGTAGAGTGCGAAAACTAACTGCGCCGATTGATTTCAGAACAAAAGTTCAGTTAATCAATAAAACATTGTTTCAAATCAAGACATAAAACCAAAGGAAAATGACAATCAATACCAACAATAAGATATTGATTTAAAGACTTATTAGTATGACAACACCTTTCATCATCAATCCCTCATAATGCACACACCCACTAAGTAGTATTTTGTTTTTTTGTTACTATCCAGATCACAATTGCAGGTATTAAACTTTCCCTGAAACTGTTTCTTTACCTATATTTAACGCGTTAAGCGTTGTGGCTGGCATCAAAAAATGAGAATGGATTTAAACGTACAAAATTAAGATATGTTGTAAAACATATTGAGAATTTTTGTATCTAGTTTTTAAACGATACGCCTTATTTATAACGAAGGCTCTCATGGAAGGATGCAAAATGGATAATGTAAAATTAGCCATCACTACACTGATTAACGCTCTGTTAATTCTCTGTATCTATGGTTTCTCATCAACCGTTTCCGCTGAAACATCACCCCCGAATAAAGCAGAGCAGAATAGTACACGGCACGTTGTAACCTATAATCGTGATAGCGACTATAAATGTACTCAATGCCATAAAGATGCCAAACAAGCACTATTAGGTACACATGGTGAAGAGGTAACTAAGGAGCTAGGTAAAGAGTTAAAATGTGTACAATGCCATGACTCGATTTCAGCGGAACATCGCGAAAACTCCCCTAAAGTAACCAAATACTCTGCAGCACAGTCTAAAGCAGGCAAAAACAAACATCAGCTCAATGTTGACTCCATTTTAAGCAGCACGGCAAATTGTAATGAGTGTCATACCCCGGAAAAATTACAAGAGCAAAACTGGACACATGATGTACATGCTAAAAATGCCACCTGTTCAAACTGCCACGTTGTGCATGCCGATGGTGAAAAACAGGGCATACAAGCAAAACCCAAGAAGCAGCAGATTGAATTTTGCGTAGAGTGTCATCAAGATTTTAACTCAACTGATGATCAAGGAGAGTGATATGAGCTGTACTAGACGAGATCTATTAATAGGTACTGGTGCAATTATTTTTACCACCGGGATTACCTCCGTCAGCAGCAGAACATTAGCCGCCGTCATGAGTGATGGAAAAAAACGCTATGGTATGGTGTTTGATTCCAGTGCCTGCATTGGTTGTACAAAATGTACAGAAGCATGTCGAGAAACCAACAATGTTCCTGAAGGTGTGTCGCGCTTAGAGATAACTCGTAGTGGTCCAATTGGTGAGCACCCCGATGTCAAATATCGTTTTGACCGCACCTCCTGCCAGCATTGTGACAATGCACCATGTGTTCATGTCTGCCCAACGGGAGCTGCCTATAAAGACCAAGCAACGGGTATCGTTGATGTAGAAGCTGATAAATGTGTCGGCTGTGGATACTGCCTGGTCGCCTGCCCCTATCAAGTACGTTTCTTTCACCCTGAAACAGGCTCCGCTGATAAGTGCAACTTCTGCCGGGATACTAATTTAAAAGCAGGAAAGCTGCCCGCTTGTGTTTTATCCTGCCCGACCAATGCCTTAGTTTTTGGTGATCTAAATGATCCAGATAGTGAGATCAATAAGGTGATCGCTAATAACACGGTATATCGTAACAAAGTCGAGTTAGGCACACAGCCTAAACTTTACAAAATTGCTGACGGTAAAGGGGAGATAAAACGATGAATACATTTATTGAAGCTTTTTCAGGTGAAGCCGTTGTATGGGACTGGATCATTGCTGTTTATCTGTTTTTAGCGGGTATGTCGGCAGGTATGGTGATGATCGCTATCTACCTTAAACGCAAAGTGATAGAGGGACGTGCTGCTGATAACGGCATTATCAAAGCCACCGCTATTCTTGCACCGTTTGGTATTGTTGTAGGATTAACCATCTTAGTTTTTCACCTTACTAAACCATTAGCATTTTGGAAAATCATGATCTACGTGAATACCACCTCCATCATGTCGATGGGTGTTATTCTGTTTAATGTCTACATGGCCGTATTGTTTGTTTGGTTAGCGGTGCTCTTTAAAGATGAACTGCTGAACATATTAAATAAGTTTGTCGGTGACAAGCTCAACTTTATTGGTTTAATTATTGATAAAATCAAACCGCTTGAAAATATGCTGGAAGTGATTTTAGCTGTTTTAGCAGTTACGCTTGCCGCTTACACAGGTTTTTTATTATCAGCATTAAAAACCTTTCCACTGCTTAATAACCCCGTCTTACCGGTATTGTTTGTCTTCTCCAGTTTATCATCCGGGGCGGCGGCAAGTTTGATGTTTGGTGTGCTGGTATTTAAACAGTCGATGCACTGTCCATCGGTTAAGTGGGTACATGGTTTTGAACGTCCCGTGGTTATGTTTGAGCTATTTCTACTGCTTTGCTTCTTCTCAGGTCTTATTTTAGGCGGAGGACAGAAAGAGGCGGCGGCAATGGCGGCTATCGGTGCAGGTTTTTGGGCTGGATGGTTCTGGATAGGTGTGGTGGGCTTAGGTATGCTGCTGCCCCTTATTTTAAACTTTGTCACTTCTGAGCAGACTCGTCATACCAGCAGCTTTCTATTTATGGTGACAGGACTTAGCTTGTTAGGGGTATTGATGCTGCGAACATTCATCCTTTACGCCGGGCAGATGACTGTTGTTTAACCCTTCAATAACGGTGTTATATCATTCTGGAGGTGTAGTGTTATCTTTGCCTTTGCATACGGCGCAGTTAACACTGCACTTCCAGAGATACAAAATGCTATTATTGACGCTGAAATTTTTGCCGGACATAAATATAAGTGCAGTCTCCTGAGGCGGCGCTTATACAAAGGATAATGACTTTTTAGATGATCCCAGAAATCGCACTATTTTTACTTATTTTAACTGGGTTCTTTGCCCTTCTTGGCGTTTTATTTCCACTATTAGCCACTGTTAAAAACAGCCCTCAGTTGCGTAAATATACCTGGCCGTTAACCTATGGAGCTGCTGTTTCAGTCACACTCTCTATCTCCCTGTTGGCCTATAGCTTCTTAGTTGATGATTTTTCAGTTTTATATATTGCGCAGCATTCTAATTCACAGCTTCCTGCTTTTTTTAAAATAGCTGCCGTATGGGGAGGTCATGAAGGTTCCTTACTGTTTTGGGTATTCTCATTAGCACTGTGGGCTTTTGCTATTGCTGTTATTAACCGCCGGCGAAAAGGTCAGTTTATCAGCCATGTACTTGTAGTAATGAACCTGCTTATTCTGGCTTTTGTATTATTAACCCTGTTTACCTCAAACCCGTTTTTACGTTTACTGCCAATGCCCTTTGAAGGTCGTGATCTTAATCCTATGCTCCAGGATGTCGGCTTGATTTTTCATCCGCCGCTGCTGTATTTAGGTTATGTGGGGTTTTCAGGCGTATTTGCCTTTGCCGCAGCCGCTCTTTGCCAGCCGCAAAGCACTTTCCCCTGGGCAAAACAAAGTCGAGGATGGGCTTTACTTGCGTGGACGTTTCTTACAGCAGGTATCGCATTAGGTGCATGGTGGGCTTATTATGAGCTCGGTTGGGGAGGCTGGTGGTTTTGGGATCCCGTTGAAAATGCCTCACTATTACCCTGGTTAACAGGCACCGCTTTATTACACTCCTTGACTGCCAGTGAAAAGCGTCATGCACTTATCCGCTGGAGCCTGCTTCTGGCTGTTTTTACCTTCTGTTTAAGCATATTAGGTACATTTGTCGTGCGCTCAGGAGTATTAACCTCGGTACATGCCTTTGCCGTTGATCCAACCAAAGGACTGTTATTACTGCTGCTTTTAGCACTTTGCTTAGTGGTGCCGTTAACCTTGTTTGCGAATAATTATGGTCGATTTAAAGTTGGCAGGTTACGCTCATTCTATAGCCGAGAGGTACTCTTTTTAGCTTTAAACAGCCTGTTTGCTGTTACCACTCTTACTGTATTATTGGGCACTTTTTACCCGATGATTTTTGATGCTTTTAATTTAGGAAAAATATCCGTTGGCGCGCCCTATTTTAACGCACTGTTTGTACCTTTAACGCTGCTTGCTTTTCTATTGATGGGCTGTGCAGCGTTTATAAACTGGGGGAAAAGTAAACTTGATAAAAAACGATTAACCGGTGCACTTATATTAAGCCTGCTGGCTGCTCTGCTGATCTTTTATCTGCTTACAGAAGGTACTGATACCTTAGTCATTCTGGTATTACTCAGTACATCATGGGTCATAATAACTCCCTTTTTTAAACTGCATTTTATTAAACGCCTTTTTAAAAACAGTGCGATGACTATTGCTCATACTGGTATCGCGATTACCGCAATAGGTGCAGCATTAAACGCCCATAACTCCAGTGAAATCAGTAGTAAAATGGGCCCTGGTACACAAGTTGTATTGGGTGAGTTAAGCATTGAATACATTGAAACGCAGTGGGTAATAGGACCGAACTACAGTGCAGAACAAGCATTATTATTCATAACCGATCAACACAATAAAGACTATCAGTTGACCCCGCAGCGCCGCCACTACCCTGTGCGAGTCATGAACATGAGTGAACCCGCCATTAAATCTTTATGGAACAAAGATATCTACATTACACTAGGCGAAAAAATTGATGCGACCGATTATGCAGTACGCATTCAGAAACGCGCTTTTACTAACTGGATCTGGCTAGGGACAGTATTAATGATAATCGGAGGCCTGTTTGCACTGCTTAAACGTTTTCCTCCCCTGTCCCGCCGTAATGGAGAAAATGATGAACAATAAAAAAACGGCACTTTTATTACCGAGCTTAATCGTCGGTTTGGTTATTATTTTATTGGTCATGGGACTTAACAATAAAAATAATATCAAACAAGCAGCTGTACAGCCAAAACCACTGCCGGCTTTTCAATTAAATGATTTACAAACCGATCAGCCGTTGACAGAAACACTGTTCACAGAGCAGATAGATAGTGAATACACGCTGCTCAATGTTTGGGCTTCCTGGTGTGCAGTCTGTAAAATAGAGCATCCGTTCTTATTAAAGTTAGCGGAACAGGGGGTTAATATTGTCGGGCTTAATTACCGTGATAATCAGCAGACGGCGGTTTCACTTCTTGCTAAAACAGGCAACCCTTATCAGAAGGTAATTTTTGATCCGGCAGGAAAACTCGCGCTTGATTTAGGCGTGATAGGCACACCAGAAAGCTACTTAATCAACAAACAAGGCATGATTATCGGCCGTTTTAATGGTGCACTGACTCCAGAAATATGGACTGCTGTTTTCCAGCCTGTTACTGCAAAGCTAACGACTAAAGAGGGATAAATGATGCGCTTCTGGTTGTATTTAACATTACTGTTTTCTAGCTTAGTAACTGCAGGGGAGGTTAATAATACCCCGCTAAACTCAGTTTTTGCCCCTGCAGATAGTGAACAGGTAAAACAGGTAGAAACCTTCGCTTTTAAAAACAGCAGCGAACAGACAAGGGCAATTAATCTTGCACGCGAACTGCGTTGTCCACAGTGCTTAAACCAAAATTTAATGGAATCGAACTCCCCAATCGCAAAAGATCTGCGTTTAATCGTTTACCAAATGGTTGATAAGGGGAAAACCAATACACAAATTATCGATTTTATGACCAGTCGTTTTGGTGATTTTGTTTTATATAACCCCAAATTTGAAGCAAGAACTTATCTGTTATGGTTAGGCCCTTTTTTGCTGTTATTAGTGTTTGCTATAGTGGGGATCGTAGTGGTTAAAAAGGCAATGTTAGGGAAAGAGCATTAACCCGTTTGCTTTTACCTTTGTTATTCATTCTACAAAAAGGAACTAGACAGGAAAATATTTAATAAACCTTAAATTCCTATTTTAAATAATCCGCTGTTATTAGTTCTGTTAACCTTACACCACTCTTTGCCTGTATTATCGAGTATAATCGCTTTGGCGGCTTCAAAGGGCTTTTCACCGTCTCGTAAGTAAATATTAAAACTAAAAGACGATCTGGGCACAATATTAATTTCAGTGACTTCGCTTAAGATAGTTCCATCACCAATTTTTTTAGGTGTTAACGCTTTTCTATCTACACCGGATTGACAAATCAGTCTGGCATCTTTAATAACCGCGTTAATTCTACCTACATTGCAGACGTTTAATGTATAAACCGGAGCAAGGTTGGTACGCTCGTATACTTCCTTATTTTTATTCTGAGAAATTAATTTGATGCTTTCTTCTTTATTTTCATGAGGATAAATAGTTATTTTAAGCTTTACTTGAGACCTTCTTAATCTTGATAAATTAATAATAAGTGCGGCTGAACCTGCTATAGCCCCGTATAATGCTAACCAATTATTTGATATCCACTGCTGCATGAAATCACCCTTTATGCCGAGCATCTCAATACGGCCGAGTTTGAGGTTTTCACAAAAGGCAAAACACCAAAACACTATTAATCCCCTTTAATGCAGGAAGCAGAAAAGTTGACTATATACGCAGAGAACGAAACCAGGCCTGTATATACACTTCCAGCTCTTAAATAATTTACATCTGCGTGACATTTTACACAAACAGGTAACACATTGATATAGATACGATTATATCTGATAAATAAAATTTTACTGCACTTCTATTTATAGAAGTGCAGTGTTCTACCGATACCTCAAAAACAACAGAGATAATAGCTTCTATTCAGGCCCTGCTCCAAGCAGTACGATACTCTGAGATTTTCCTTTAACCATAATTATGTTTTGACTTTTCAATAAAGACAGCGCCTTGCTGACCCTTAGTGCAGATGTTCCAAGACGGGCTCCAATTTCTTTACGTGATATTTTTATCTGCATACCGTCCGGATGAATCTGTGCACTCGGGCTGTCTATCAGTGTTTCTAATAGCTGCTTAGTACGAACAGCCAGCGGGCGGTCTCTGGCAACGAGTCTTGCTTTATAATTATTCATACGTATGGCAAGTTGATTTGATAAATACAACAGCACAGCAGGACAAGAGATAATGATATCTTTGAGCTTATGATAAGATATTTCTGCTACCTCACATGCTTTAGTAGATTTCACGCAGGTATCAAATCTTTCAACTTCCCGCTCATGTGAAAAAATAAGATCACCAAAAAAATCCCCCGGATTTAAATCAAATAAAATAAGCTCCTGTGGTTTTTTTTGACAGTCGTTCTTAATTAACGAATAGGCTCCCCCTTTAAGTAAAAAACAAAGTTTATTTTCACTTTTGTCCTTTAATATGTGATTAGCAGGATATTGATGAACTTGGCAATGCGGCAATATAATATTTATTATTGATTGGAATGTCATGATTCAGTTTTTCCTATTAGTGTATTTGAACTTCAACCTCAGTCTGAGTCATTGATTTTGTTATGAAATTAGTCTATTTATTTCTGATTTAGTTCGGCAAAACTTAAAATAAATCATCAGCCTAGCCCTCTAAAACGACTGAGATCGCACTTTCATAAATAGATCATAATATTAAGCAGAATGGTGTAAGAAAATAAATGATCACGGTTAATAGAAGAATTGGTTCAGGGGATTTAATCTTAAAGGTCGATAATAGCCCGGGTATATCAGTATCCAGATAGCGCTGCTCAGCACAAAATTGATTAAAAGCTTGATACATTCGCTGTTATGGCGAAGGCTGGGATCCATAATTGAACGGAGAGAGCCTATTTCTGTATTAATATCAGGATAAGCTAATGTGGATCTGAGCAGAAACTGAGTCTGCAGAGCATAATAAACGGCATAAATAAACAGCAGTAAAAAGAATCCGATTGAAAATATCAGCTAATAGCACATAACAGATCCCTGTTCCGACTAAGCAAGTCTCGGTTTTAAACATAAAAAAGGCTGATTTCCAAAGAATTCAGCCTTTTAAGCATGCAGAAATAAAACTTTACTAAGGTACGGCAGTAAAATCCCGTACTGTTGTCTGCTCTGCCGTAACGGCGACATCCTGCTCAGCTGCATGCATGATAAATCCGTCAGTAACTGCCTCTTCTGAATCGGGATCATCATATTGATAGGTGCAGGTATAACCTAAGCTGTAAGTACCAGCAGCCACAAAACCGAACTCATATTTATTGCCGATAATTTCATCAAGCTCATTTTTAACCGGGTTAACCCGCGCAGAAGCGGTCGGTGCGACTTGAGGAAGAACAGTATCTGCAGGTCGAAAATCGCCCATATTTTCAAGAGTCGTAGAAGCAGGGTAGAGGTAAACAGCAGAGCTGAACTCAGATCCGCCGGCTTCAGCTTCACAATTATCTATTACCGCAGCGCTTATTTCCCCGGATATAACCCCCACTTCCGAGCTGTTGATCAGCTGCACAGAAGTTGGTTTCAGGGTCCAGTAATTTTTATTACCATGCGGCCCCTGCAGACCTTTACCCAGCTCAAATTCGGCCACAAAGGTATTAACACCGGCGGCTATGGTGAAGGTTTTGTTAAGAAATAAACGCCCGGTATTGAGCTCCTCTGCACCGACACCGCCACAGGAACCATTACTATTAGTGACAAGGCCCGCATCATTACCATCGTTCGTTTTAACATAGGAGCTGGCGGTATTGGCTGTTTCACTGTTTTCTATATAGATACACATCTGGTATTCACCGAGCGGCACTGACTGAGCGCTCACCAGTGTTTCAACCTCTTTGCCCTGAACAGTAAGAAGATCTACATGCCTTGATCCCCCGCCTACCGATACATCAAAGGAAACGGCACCGTCGCTGCTTTTTAGAACCACTTGTTTAAAAGCGATATTAACAATTTTTGCATCCGCTGGATTATCCGAGACGCCCAGACTGAATAAAGCTGACTCAGTTGAACTGCCAGCACCGCTATCTACACTTCCAGCAACTCCATCATCACTTCCACCACCTCCCCCACAGGCGCCTAATACGGTTGACAGAGTAATAGCTAACAGGGTTTTAATATATTTCATAAATCACCTATTGATAATTGACAGAGTGCACAATTTTTACTGCGTATAACCCGAGCCTAGTGTTTTCAGCACATAAATCCAGACACTCCAGCGGTCTGACACTTATTTTTGAGTCAATTTTTTAGCTGTAAAAGGTACTGCCCAATGCACAAAATCAGAGATTACTTTGACTGCATAAAACTAAACTTAATCATCAGATGATTTTTACAATAAAAACAAGATGTTCAATGTCAGCTTATCTGAAACAGGTATTTACAGCAGATCTTGAAAAATACAGTTCAAGAAAATTATATTATCTTACACTCCCCTCTTGACCTTAGATTCAACTCCAGGGTTATACTTGTAAGATAAACACCACAGACTTCTGCTGATAAAGGATAATAATATGTACCGCATTGGGGAACTCGCTCAGCGTTATGAGGTAAAAACCGATACCTTAAGATTTTACGATAAGCACGGCCTGCTGACACCTTCATCCCGCAGCGGCTCCGGTTACCGGATTTACACCGAAGCTGATGCTGAGCGCCTGCGTTTTATATTAAGAGCAAAAGCGGTTGGTTTTTCTTTAACTGATATCGCCGAGCTGCTTTCTATTGAGTTAGATAAATCAAACTGGGCCTGTGCGGATGTTAAAGGGGTCGTTGATATTAAATTAGCAGATGTTGAAGTTAAAATTGCCGAACTTAATTATTTTAAAACGTCATTACAACGTTTATCAGATGCCTGCTGCGGTGGCCCGGAGAGCGCCGAGCACTGCTCTATTTTAGAGGCGCTAGAATCAAATTCATCGGCCATTAAATGTGAAAATCAGACACATGATCACGATCAGTCTCATTACAGCAAAAATTGTCAAAGTAAGGGTTAACGATGTTGTTAGCAAATTTTATCGATCTATTTTTAGATTCAGCCCCATGGTTATTACTGGGCTTAGTATTAGCAGGCATGCTGAAGATGTTTGTGCCTATGGCATGGATGCACAAACAACTCGGCGGACACGGCTTTAAAAGCACAGTGAAAGCCGCTTTACTAGGAGCGCCGCTGCCTTTATGTTCATGCGGTGTTATTCCGGCTGCAGTCGGCCTTCGACGCTCAGGTGCATCTAAAGCGGCCACCACCTCATTTTTAGTTTCAACTCCGGAAACCGGCGTGGACTCAATCGCTATTTCTTATGTTTTATTAGGGCCATTTATGGCAATAATCAGACCGATAGCCGCCGTTATCAGTGCGATTACCGCCGGTTTACTGGTCGGCCGGGATGATCAGCTTCAGGAAATAAAAAACCAAGCTGCCGATCATAGCTATGCTCATAACAGCGAGCAACCGGCACAAAGCAGCTGCTGCAGTAAAAAAGAAAGCAGCTCAACCTGTTCGGGCGGTTCAGATAAACAGCATAATCATAAACACAGCCATGAGGCAGATATTGACTGCTGTGAATCAACTAAAGATATCGCTCAGGAACTGCAAGGCACACCGATCCACACCCGCATTGTAAAAGGCTTACATTTTGCAGCCACAGATCTAATACGCGATACCACCGTGTGGTTATTAATCGGTTTATTCTTTGCAGCTGTTGTACAGACCTATGTCCCGGCAGATTTTATGGCGAAATGGGGTGACGGTATCTTAGCCATGTTAGTAATGGTTATTATCTCAATACCTATGTATATCTGTGCCACCGCTTCAACACCGATTGCAGCCGGACTATTACTCGCCGGGGTTTCACCGGGTGCTGTATTGGTATTTATGCTGGCAGGTCCGGCAACCAATATTGCAACATTAGGTGTGGTAGCCAAAGAGCTGGGTAAACGTGCATTATTGGGATATCTCGGCGGCGTACTCGGTGTTGCCCTGCTCTCCGGAGTGGTAGTGAACTACTTAGTTAACACTTTTGGTTTCGTGGTTATGCCGCAGATTGGAGAACAAAGTGCCCTTTTACCCGAAGCACTGGTTTACAGTTCAGGTATTATCTTAGCGCTGTTAATGGCAAAAGTTTTCTTTGATATGCTTCCGTTAAAACGGGCACGTAAGGACTGCTGCTCTTAATCACTCTGCAAGAATGCCTTTGTTATTTTAATAAGGGCATTTTGCTTTTTTGTAACTGCCTCGACAAACTGCTCAATCATTCATTCGGCAAAATAACCAATCATGATATAAAGTATAAAAATCATTTACATAATGGATTTAAATAAATGAATTTCAAATTATCAGCCTCTATTTTAGCTTTTGTTTTAACAGCCTCCAGCGCACAAGCCGGCATAACGCAGGCGCCGGTGATCAGCGCGGTTATTGATTATTCCGATGTTCTTCGCAATGACATTATAGATTCAATAGAAATGACATCAACCGTCACCCGTGATGTTTCCATTTTTACTGTGGCTGGCGTGTCCCTAGAAGCTTACATTCTAACTCTGCCGCTGGACAGTGAAGTCAAAAAAAGAGTGGTTGTGCAGCTGGCAAACCCGATGTATTCCATTCCTTTAGGCTATTTCTTAAAGATGTTCCGGGATCGTTATACGGGTGTTGAACAGGGGGATATCTTTAAAAAGCACCTGGCAGGCAGTTATTCACAGGCACAGCTAAGAGGCTTTGAGCATTCACTTTATAGTTTTGATACCAACAAGCCCGTTGAAACAGAACAGGACGATCACGGACAGGGTCTGCAGTTCAACCGTGAATTAATTGCCTCTATGGTGGTTGTTTATGATGCCCTGATTGATATCGATAAATGGCGTAAAGAAAAGTATTTACCGGATAATTATGACTACTTAACAAACAGTGAAGAAGACCTGAAAATAGTCAATAAAATTCAGCCGATCTTAATGGATGTCTTGACCAAGGCAGCTGCAGGCATGGATGAAGGTGATGTAAAACTCTCCCTTGAACATATTTTGCAAGACAATGGTGTTGTTAAAACCAACAATAAAGCGCAGGCACTGACCGTTACCTTAATTGATTTTGTCAGGCTTAATGTGCTTAAAGGCTACCGGCAGTACGTTTTTAAAAGCAGACGCGCTGATGCCTTAAATGACTGGATGCACAAGCTGTTAGCCGATAATCCGCAAGATGTTATTAAGTTTTTACAGGCGCAGCAGAATAGACGCCTTGCAGTACAGATAACTGTCGACGGCCTGCAGCAGGGGCTGGTCGAAGGACTGGTGAATCAGGATCTGCCCTTTATCAGTCAAGCCTATCAGCAGCACCAGAATCGACTTAACTTTAACCCAGTTAGTATAGCAAGCACTACTATTCAAAGCACACAGGCTCTTTCATTCCTAACCGAATTAGCCTCGCAGCCATACAAAGACGACAAATATTTACCCTTTTTCAAACGCTTATATCAAAGCCATCAAAGCAGTATTGCTCAGCAGGGGATTTCATCCACTCCGACCATCAGCGTCAGAAACTTACCAATAATAAAAACCGGCGCAAAAGTATCCGGAAAACAAGGCACCGGTATTCCTAACTTTCATTTTGTGGACCGCAGTCAGGACCGTGCATATTATTTTTTCGGTAATGATGCACTTCAACTAGACAAGCTGACCGCAGACAACGGCTTGTTAACCATGTTTGACCGCTTAAATCACCTTTCGACACTTAACTGCAATGCGCAGTATGACTGGAATGCCCATGTCAGTTACGATGCTTTATTGAATTTAGGTGCCGGTGAATCGCAACGGGATTTCGGTGAAAAACGCTGTCGACGAGAACTCTCAGAAAGAGCCGATACAGAGCTTGAATTAAACGCCTCACGGAGCTTATTGATTAATTTAATCAACGAGTATACCGCTATTCCAGGCTGGCGGTTATTCAGCAGTCACGCTAAACAAAAGAAAATAAGCCGACTGCTGCACAGCTATTCACAGCAGGCCTTCAGCGGTATGCCCGATTACCTGCTTGTCTATAACCCCTGGTTAGATCACTTCTCTCATTTCAAAGGCCCCTTCAGTAATGAAGTTATCTCGCCAACGGGAGAGTTAAATCGCCTGGATTACTGGCTTAATGAAACTGAAGCCCTGTATAAAAAAGCTGGTGTTTATAAAAACACCCTGTGGGGGATGGCCGGCGACCATGGTTTAGCACCGGTTTATTATGTAACAGATCCAGAGGCGGAAGTACTGCAGCCGTTACAGCAGGAGCTTGGTTATACACTGAACATTAAAAAGATTTCCTCCGATGAAGGTGAAGGACCGAAAATCACCAATAACCTTGATGCCCCGAGCATTAAAGGCACTGATATTGTCATTGCCTCTACGGCCGGCGGCAACTTTATGATGGACTTTTTTAATGCTCAAAAGAGCTGGTCAACACAGCCCGTTTATCAGGAGTTGACTAACTGGCGGCCGATTAATGCACCTAAAAAGAATGCACCTGTTGATATTGTCGACCGCTTATCAGCCGGACTGACTGCATCTTTGGATTATATGGTGCTGCGTGAAAAACCATGCGGCTTAGATTCCTGCACAGTGCGCTTGATAGGTACTCGAGACGGCCAGCGCCGTGATGAAATTATTGAGCGCCGGGGCGAAAAAATCAGACACTATTCTATTAACGGCAGTCCGGTGGTTTTATTAAATATATATGCAGGTAACCCGTATTTGAAAACATTATCCAAACAAAAAATGGTTAAAAGCGGGCTGATTTCTAAATGCTTAAGCTCACCATCGAGCTGGTGCACTGCAAGCCAATGGCGGGAGTTAATGAGCTATACAGCAAGGCCCGATGCGGTTAATCAGTTAATCGCGCTTTATGAAGAGCCCCGCGCCGGCACCATTAATCTATTTCCTGAACAAGGCATTGGTTTTAATACCAAAGTACCAGGTCGCCATGCCGGCGAGAGCTACCTTGAAAAGGATGCTTTTATCGGATTCTGGGGAGAGTTAGTTAATAATAAAGACAAACGCCTGCCCTATGCAGAAAACGGCTCTTTAGCACCGACTCTGTATCAATACTTAACAGGTGAACAAGTGCAGCCAGGCACTAACGGCTGGGGATATCCGTCACTTTTAGATAAACTGGATATTAAACAACAGTGAGATAATGACAGCTATAACTGCTTATTTTACTCCATAACATGGAATTAGAAATAAGCAGTTATACAGATATTAAAAACTATAAGTCAATCTCATTCCTAGATTGTCTACATCATTCACATCAATAAAATAACGTTTATAAACAACAGCAGCCTGCCAGCTTTTACTGAGATCGTAAGCAGCGGCCGCCCCGGCATAAAAATCATTACCCTTTTGAGTGTGATCAATCGTTTTTCCATTAAAACTACTTTCTATTTCACTGCGCCAGGCTAAACCGCCAAGGGTCACTGAACTGCTAAAGGCCTGATAGCTGTAAAAGCGATAGCTTACTTCCAGGCCAACCCCTTTAACTAAAATCGGCATCACATTAATTACTGACTGGTGATAATCAGCAGTGCTGCCTTTTAGCTCCGCACTGCCCTGACCAAGATCAATATAACGAGCAGCTAATATCCAGTTATCTGTGAGGTTATAGCCCAAACCAAGTGACCAGCTAATATCCTTATCATCACGGTTAATAATATTATCATCAGGGACAGAGCTTAAGTTATCTCCTTCATGAGCCTTACTCACACCAAGATCTACATCAATAAACCAGTCATTCGCCTGACTGCTGAAGCTTAATAGAGCAAGAGAAAATATACCTGTTTTTTTAGCATAACGGCACAGTGCGGAGAGTATTGTCATAAGTATTAACATAATACCGCTGCTGCCGCCGCCGCCAGATGTATTTACAATACTTGTCTCACTCTGCGCAGGTTCAGCGGGCGTAACGGGTGTTACCGGTACAACGGGTACAACTACAGGGGTATTAACTGTAACACCACTTGGATCAATTATGGTACCGTTCGCTTTTCCGTCATCGTCATTTGGACCACCGTCCTCAATCGTTAAGCGCACACACCAGTCGCCAGCAGTTAAGTCCTGAGTATAAGCACTACTGCTTGGAGGAGGACAATAACCGTCTGCACCTTTAGCGGAATAAAGCGCATTATTACTATCCTCAACAAAGTCAGTCCAGCCTGTACTGCTGATATATTTCCGATAAACGGCGTCTTCAGGAATAACTTCACGCAGCGGCAGTACCATATTTACCGATTGACCATTAACAGGCAGCTCATGTATCTCAAAATCAAATATACCACCCACACTCACATTTTCTGCGTCATCAAGTTCAATTGACGGATCCTGTTCAATGGTTTCTATGGATACTTTTACTCCCCCTTCAGACTCCTGTAACGAAAGCCGGCCGAATGTTACTTTTGTACCCGGTTCCGCTTCAAGCAGGTATTTATTACCATCAGACGCTTTATGCGAAAGTGTATTATCCGGCAGCTCAGAAGAAGCTGAAACGTAATCAGGCAGTACAAGTGTCACATTTATATATACATCTTGGGTATTGCTGTAGCGCTCTGCAGTATTTGTCTCCGTCACCGTAGCAGTCACTTTATACACTCCTGTTGGTAATGTTTGTGGTTCAAAAATGAATTGATTTTCATCTGAGCTGCTGTTAACAAGTGCGTTATTCTCGCTGCTCCAAACCGTTTCCAGCGTATCTTTATTACTGTCCATCGAGCTTGCAGTAATCGTTACTTCATTGCCGGTTGTTGTTACTTGAGTGCGTTCCTGCCCTTCCTGTACCACGGTTAAATCAACTTTCGGCGCAATATTTTCTTCAATACGCGTTAGTATTAATGATGATTTAATATCCAGATTCAAGCCGTTGATGCTGTTTAGAGGATCTAGTTGAACCGTCAATATAGAGTGTGCGCTGGTCATAGCGGCACTAATAATAAATTCACCATAGGTTTTATCCTGCTCGCTGATAGTGACATATTCAAGCGGCCCTAATGACTGCTGGTTTTCACCGTAAACCATATATGGCACAGAAACAGGGTATTGCGGTGCATTACCATTTAAATACACTTTAAACGAGTATGACTCGCCTTCTTTTATATAGGTATTTTTACCTAAAGAAATAAGCGGATGTACTTTAACAACCTGGTTAGCGGTTACTTCATTGCCGCTGGAATCAACGGCTTTCCAAATAACAACATGCTCGCCGGGAGCTAATAAACTATCCGGCTTAACTGGCTCAATCGCTTCACCTAAATAATCCTCAGCTGTTACCTCGCCTAAAACAGCCTGCGTCAGCAATGCTTGTGCATTTACCTCAATATCCTCAATGCCGAGTAATGATGGTGTTTTATCAATTTCAGTCACTGTGATATTAAATGCAGTCAGTGAACTTTTAGCATCAGCACTATCCGACGCAGTGATCACTATAGCGCTTGTTGTACCTACATTTTCCTCTACGGGTGTACCTGTTAATACTCCTGTTTTAGTATCAAAGTTTGCCCAGCCTGGTTTATTGACAATAGTGAAGGTAACCGTATCGCCAGCATCAACATCATTAACCGTTGGTATAAAGCTGTAACTGTTTAATACTTCTACGCTTGTCGCAGGCGTACCAGAAATAAGCGGTGCATCATTAACATTAACTACCGAAGCTGTCGGCGCACTGACTTTACTTTCTACCGTGTTGTGTGCATCTGTATAGCTGATAACAACTGTAATGGTTTTGCCTATCTCTGCAGCAGTTAATGTATATACAGAGGCGTCAGCACCGTCAACTGCATTATTATCGGCGTACCATTGATAATTTAACTTACCTAATCCATCAGCATCGCTTAATGTATTATGTGCCGTTAACATGCTGTGTTCCGCTGCGCTGCCGCTAATACTTAGAGTACCGGCTGGCGCATCATTTACATTAAGAACAGCGGCTGTTGCACCGCTGCTTTTACTTTCAACCGTGTTATGGGCATCCGTATAACTGATAGTCAGGGTAATAGCTTTGCCTACATCCTCATCATCTGGTGTGTAGGTATTGCTGTTTGTGCCAACGTTCACACCATCTGCTTTCCACTGATAAATTAATGTACCTAAACCATCTGCATCTGTCAGTGTATTGGCGGCAGTTAATACACTGTCTTCAACTGCATTGCCAACGATGGCGACAACACCTGCAGGCACATTATTAACGTTGATAACCTGCAGATTAAATGCGGCTAAAGCGTCACTGACTTGCGCACTGTCTTTTACGCTGATAATAATACCCGTTGTGGTGCCGACATCTGCATTTCCCGGCGTGCCCGTTAAGGCTCCCGTTGCACTGTCAAATGCGGCCCAGTCTGGTTTATTGCTGATCAAGAAGGTTTTTGTATCATTGAGATCATCGTCAAAGACGACAGGCGTAAAGCTGTAGGAGCTGTTTTCATGAACTGAAACGGCTGGTTTTCCTGAAATAACAGGAGCATCATTCGTATTACTAACAGCAACCGTAAAGCTCTGCGTTACAGATCCGCTATGAGTATCGCTTACAATTAACACTACATTATGATTACCCACATCGGCATTTACAGGAGTTCCGGACAGTTCAGCACTGCCGTTAGCATTGCTTACCAGCGTTAGCCAGCCAGGTTTACTTACCGCGCTAATGATGATATTTGAATCATCATTATCCGAGGCCGCAACACTGTAACTGTAGACTATATCTTCAGCTGCAGAAGTCTCGGGCGCTGTTGTAAATACAGGTGAATCATTAACTGAGTTCACTGTAACATTTACAACAATGGAATCACTTTCCATATTATCTGTCACAGAAACAGTGAAGCTGTCGCTGCCGTTAAAGTTAGAATCAGGAACAAAACTGATCGCTTTACTATTTCCAATACCATCAGCAGCCGCCACACCATTTGCAGCCTGTGAACTGATACTCCAGGTTAAAGTATTACTTTCTGCATCAGAGGCATTAAGAGTAATTTCTCCTGGGGTATCCTCAGTGGTTATTAAAACAGCCGGACTGCCTTGCGTAATACTTGGTCTAGTGTTTCCAGTGATTGTCGCAACATCAATACTGCTTGAGCTGTTAACAGCAGTATCTTCCGCAACCACAACGAAATTATTGGCTCCTAAATCAATTCCGGTAATCAATGACCAGGCATTAGCCGCGACAATATCACTAGCCAGCACAGATGCATTATCAGCAGCGCCGTCATTATCATTATCAGCATAAAGCTTCACAATAACGTCATTTTCAGCATGACTGCCGGAAATGTTATAACTGCTGCCAGATTCATTGACAGCGACAGCCGGAGTAATAACAACGGGATCGACAGGAGCAGTTGAATCTTCAGTAATTGTCACTACATCCACATGTGCAGATTCTTGCGCACCGGAAAAATCGGCAATCACCACGGTATTATAAACTGTATCATCAGCTAGCGAAGTTTCAATACTCCATGCACCTGCACTTACAACATCAGAACCGAGTGCAGTTCCGCCGTCAGAAACACCATCATTGTCGGCATCTAAATACAAACTAATGCTGATACCGTCAGTGCTGTAGCTGCCGCTGATAGTCTGTAGATCACTATTTAATATCACTGCGCTGGCAGGTGTATTGACCATAGGTGCGACTTTACTAACAATGATTCCGTTACCAAGAGGGTCACTGGTATCTTCGTTTGTAGTATTTCCCATAAAGTCATCTGCAGCTGCCAGATTATAAAGCTGAGCATCGGATGCACTGCTTCCAATTTTATCGAGAATATTATCCACAGAGGTTTTGTCTTCGCCAGATATAATGACGGTAAACTGCGTTGCAGAATCCAGCTCTACATCAGTGCTGCTGGTAAGTTTGTAACTCTCTGCAGTATCACCTTTACCCGTTAAGGTTAATAAAGAAATATCAACGTCATTTTCCGAGCCGGCAGTAGACTCAAAATTTACACCGCTAACGACTAAATAACCTGTAGATGCATCGTAGGCGGCAGAGGTAATCATAGGTGTCGGTGCACTTGTGATAATGATAGTCTGCTGCTGAACACCATTCTCATCTGCACTGCTGCCGCTGACGCCGCTGATATCAATAATAATAGTTTCGTTAACTTCAACGATCTGATCAGCTAATGAGGTAATGTTTATTGTTCCCTGCGTCTGCCCGGCATCAATAGTGATACTGTCAGCTGTTGTTGAATAATCAAAGCTTCCCGCAGTGCCGCTAAAGCCTAAATCAACAGTAACCGCTTCAATCGCGGCTTTGTCCAGGGTAACCGTGACAACCGCCTGTCCTGCAGCCTCATCGATAGTTGAGCTGCTTACACTTAAGCTGGCGGCAATACGCTCATCATCACTGATAGTAATGGTTTTCTGCTGGCTGCCTGACTCTGATGCACTACCGCCGCTAACCGAAGTAATATCAATAATAATGGTTTCGTCACCTTCCAGCACGGAATCATCAACAGCAGTAATACCAGTCACCGCACTAGCAGATGTTGAGCCCGCCGGAATGGTAATAAAGCTGCTGGCTGTATTGTAATCACTGCCGCCGCTTGTCGCTGTTCCCGTATAGCCTAAATTAACAGTAACATCGGCATAGGTCGCATTGTTTAAGGTCGCTGTTATCGTAGAAGTCCCTGCATTTTCAGCCACCGTACTGTTTCCGGTACTTAAGGTAACCGTCGGTGTCGACTGCGCATCATTAATGGTGATGGTCTGCTGATTAGTCGCTCCTTCATTTCCCACTGATAAACTGCTGATATCGACAATCGCAGTTTCAGCAGCAGCCGCATCAAACAATGAATCAGGAGCACTGATAATCATTGCACTATTACTGCTGCTGCCGGCAGCGATAGTAATACTGTCAGATTTACTGTAATCCGTTCCTGCTGTACCGGTACCCGTATATGCCAAGCTGACCGTAATATCATCCGGCCACTGATTATTTAAACTGCCGCTGATAGTCGCGGTTATTGTCGATACACCTGCAAACTCAACAATGCTGTTGGTATCAGCTGTTAAAGATATTTCCGGCAGGTTGGCATAAACAGCGTCACTGCTCTGACTGACTGCCGTGGTGAAAGCACTGCTGGTATTGCCTGCACTGTCAGTCAGTGTAAAGCTGACCGGTACATCACTGCCGGATGCAACATCGCTGCCGCCGTCGGTAATGGTAAAGGTGGCGCTGTAAGTAGTGTCATTGGTTTTACTTA
>NZ_KB907042.1 GCF_000381745.1 Psychromonas ossibalaenae ATCC BAA-1528
ATTTCACGCTCCATTTCCAAGCGTTTTACTTGTGCTTTTAACTTACGGATCTCGTCCTGCTCTGGAGTTAGTTTACCGTTTCCTCTAAATGCATGGCCATCATCATTTTCTGCCTCTTTTATCCAACGGCCCAGAATCTGAGGAGTAATCTCTAAGTTTCTAGCTGCTTCTGCAATATTGTAATTTTGCTCTCTTACCAGCGCAATGGCATCAAGTTTGAACTCTTTTGAATAGGTTTTACGTGTTTTCATTTCAATCTCCAGTTAAATCAATTATGTCTTAACTGGGTTAGTCGAATCAATTAAACCACGTCACCATGTAGTGGTGCAATGATTCTGGCCACTAATTTAGAGTCAAATGGGTCATTTTTCTAAGGCGCTATGGGGGCGATTTCGACTTACCAAATTTTTAAATTTGACTATAAAATTATGGTCAGTTTTACTAATCCATTACATGTTATAAGGGGTTAAAGTTGTTTGATGAAGATGAAATTCTAAAACTCGATGAAAAATATAGTTTTGATGTGTCAGTTAGAGATGATAATAAGAGGTTTGCTGGCAAGCTTACGCTCTCTCCTGAAAAGTGCACACTTCGTGTAATGGGAGAAAGACAGACATCATACTCTTTCTATGAATCATCTCAAATCGAGTGCAGTACTTTTGATAAGAGCTTTACATTGTTTGAGCTATCTATCAATTACCAAAGCTCTCAGAGCTTACGGACATCGGTAGACGATAACGTGGGTTTCTTTGAATATGAATTTGATGTTGGATTCGTAATTTGCTCAGACGAAGATTTCAATTTAAACCAGAATGCAGCGGGATTCACAATAGACTCCCCAATGATTAAAAAGTGGATTGGGTATACAAATAAACAGCAGGAATTGATTGATAAATATCACGGGCAGAAGTTAAGTCTTTTTAGTGAGGATACTCTAGAGTTTACCCACCTTCTTGAGGGGTATGGAATAATTATGGCGTTCTATCAACTTGAAACTCATAGTAATGTTTTATCTTTTAGTTCAGGTATTAGATTCCCGCCGAAGCTCAGTATTGAGTTTGGTTCACCAAAGCCTATCAGTGAGCTTCATAACGAATTTAAAAAATCATACGATCTGATGACATTGTTTGTCGGAGCTGATTTCAAAATTGATGCAATCGAAGTTTCTACTGGTAGCCACAGTTTCTCATCAAAAACTTGCGTCTATTTTACGTCGAACAATAAAACCTATGAGCCTGACTATCCAGTACTTCCTTTAAGCCACAACCTGAGATTCAATGATCTACCACTACCAGAGCTACCTCTTGAATCCTTTGGTAACTATTACAATTTATCAGAAGCTGAAAGGTCTGTGTTTTCCAGATACCTAAGATACAAGAGAATGAAATCTGATGAAGAGAGATTTCTAGGCTACTTTAGATTGTTGGAAAAATTAACATATAAAACAAAATCATATGTTAAATCTGAGTCTTTAGAAGTAATACTTAAGAAGTCTGAAAGCTATCTAGCTAAAAGATTACAAGGCAATAAAAAAAACATAAAGAGTTTAATATCCAGAATCAGTCGCCTTAATGATTCTAAATATAACACTGAAAAGTGTATCGGTGATTTTTATGAATCCCTTCCTTCTTCATTAAAAGATGGAATGTTTTATAACAAATCAGACTTACAAAAGATTTGTAAGTTACGGAATGATATCACTCATGCCAACGACTATATAATTGATAACGAAAAGCTATCCAAGTACACATCATTTATCAACGTACTTCTATATCTAGCATTACTCAATAAGATCCGTATCTCTCCAGAAGTCAGCGCTTCAGTAGCACACCGGTTAGATAGATATCATTTGGTTCAAAAGTTTGATTAGGATATGGGTTTAGCTTTTGCCATTGTTGTGGCCAAGTGATTTTGGCCACAACTTTGTAAGTTTCTAACTCGATGTATGGACTCCACAACTCTAGCAATTAGCCTAGAGTTACGGTAATTACTAAGGAGACCATATTATGTTGAAATCTACTATCTTTGGAATCGATCTAGCTAAAACTGTTATTCAGGTTTGCCAAATCAGCAAGCATGGTGAATTAGTTAAGAATAAAGCCGTTAGTCGCCAAAAACTAAAAGAAGTACTCGCAAAGGCACAACCTTCTATTGTTGCGATAGAAGGTTGTGGTAGCAGTCATTATTGGGGCCGATATGCAGAGAACTTTGGCCATGAAGTTCGAATTATCAGCCCTAAAAAAGTAAAAGGTTTTCTTCAAGGGCATAAAACTGATGCTAATGATGCGTTGGCGATTGCAAATGCGGCGTTACAAATAGGGTTAAAATCGAGTAAGCCTAAAAGCGAAGAGCAGCAAACGTTACAAACATTAGAAACCAGTCGTGTTTATTTATCTCGTAGTATTACTTCCTTAAGCAACCATTTGCGTGCTGTGCTGTATGAATACGGTATCGTAAGTGCGAGAGGTGTTAAAGGATTAACTAAAGTGGTGCAGGATACACTCAATACCGCTGATTCAATTCCAGAATGTTTACGATCAACAGTTAACCAACTGTGGGTGACGTATTTACATTTAAAACAAGAGTTAGCTCAATTAATAAAAACAAAAAATGAGCTTATACGTCAATTACAACCTTGTAATAAACTAATGGATTTAGAAGGTGTTGCTGAAGTGTGTGCTGGCATGTTGTATTCATCAATAGGAGATGGAAAACAGTTCAAAAATGGCCGGGAAGCATCGGCATTTATTGGGTTAACCCCTAAACAGCACAGTTCAGGTGGTAAAGTGTTTATGACCGGAATTGATCGAGCAGGTGGGATTAAGGAGCTTAGATCTGCATTATACCAAGGTGCACTTTCTTACATTTGTCGGTTACCGGATGAGCCTAAAACAGCAAAACAAGCATGGCTGATAAAGTTAGTTCAGCGAGCGGGTATTAAACGCACCTGTATTGCTTTAGCAAATAAAACGGTTAGGACCGCTTGGGCAATGTTAAGGTATGAAAACAAATACGAACAACAGCCACTATTAGCCATGTAGTAAACAAAAGAAAATACCCATGAAAAATGAAAATTTTACAATAATGATGAAGCATAAACGGTAAGACCAACCTATTAAAAACCTGACCATTGCGAAAGTCATAAAGACTGTTAAGTCGAAGAGGATAATAGGTGCGCAAACATCATAGGCTAGAGAATAGCTTTCTCAAAAAAAGCCGTATATACGACCGCATCTTAATGTTTATGAAAAATCATGTTGTAAAACACGTGGAGTCCATATACGCAATGGGGGCGAATGCGCCTTAGCTTAAACCTGTCTGATAAAAGGAGATAGAGGGAACTTCACGCTCGCTTTGGGAGAAAGCGAGCGTTAATTAAGTAGTCTCAACAGATAAATCGAGCAAAAAATCTAAGGTCGTATATGCCGTGCGACGTGAAGTCGTATGTAACGCTGTTCACCGCGATAAGAGTGAACCATCTGTATCACCAGCATGACCCTAGGACTCTGAATAAAGTAGCGAGTCTGACAATGTAACAAAGTCCGCTGGACGGGAAACGAATCGCGAGAGGAAGTTCCTCCTGACAACCACGCAAGTCGGGTAAGTGCTAGGGAGTCAGTATGATGAATGTAAGTGAACCCATGTAAGATGCGTTATGCGCCAAGCAGCGGAAGTGGTTAATACGCTGTGGCCAAAACGGCAACGAGGGTAGGAAAGAGGTTGGCATATACTCTTTCGTGATCGAGAATCCCTTCGCATTAGAGTGGGCATCTAACCTGACATTGCGTTCCATGCGGAACACGGTAAGCCTGTATTGCTCCCAATAGGGAAAGCTGTCTGCGAAGAAAGCCGATAGTGGTGCAGGTAAAGGAGGCTGGAGAAAGCTAATGCTGCATTGTAATGATGTAGATACAGGCTGATGTCTGACACGAAAGTGAGCCCACTTCCAGCTGGTCTCCCGTTGCAAGATGATTTGAAGAACTTTATTCAAGGAGAAACGCAAATGATAACTTCCAATGAAGTTAGTGCCTCTTCTTACTGCACTCAATGCCAATCCATCAACTGGAAATTCATTGAGCAGAAAGTATTAAAGCTTCAGATGTGCATTGCAAAATCAACCTGAAAAAGGTTGGTGGGTAACGTTATACGCCTTTGTGGAGGCTTGAGCCGTATGCAGTGAAAGTTGCACGTACGGTTCTTAGGAGGACGACACCTGGTAACAGGTGTCGTCTATCCGACCCATTCCGAGATAGAACGCTAACTCGCAAACGCCCTCTCTCTGCCCTACAAAGCTAAAATTATAAGGCCAAAGTTACTAGCAATAAGACTTCGTCTCCACCAAGTAGGACAGTGTATTTTTTGTTTGTAATGGTTAAGGGGAATTAAATATACTGCCACCTTATGGTTTATTATTTCAAAATATTGCCATTTTATGGTTTATTTTTTGTTAGCTTAGAAAATTAAAGAATGGTCTATAGCTGGTATTGCAGACCTATATAATGACAACTTATGCTTTATTCAACAATTTTTGTAAAAACAACCATACGTTGAAATAAAAACAACCATAACTTGAAATGGCTCAATAAGTCTCCAACACTTATTGTAAGTTAACCACTTTATGGTTGTTATTATGAAAAATGAATTCTACATAATTCCAGCACTAACAATTAATCACACTTCGTTAGCTTAAAAAACTCAGTACAAACTACTGACTCACTTTTTGAAATGCAGAAGCATCACTTACCAGCCTTAACGAATCGTTATTTGTTTACTGCAACCTGCTTGAACAAATTATTATGTGCACGTTGTTTGCACTAAACTGTCAGTGATCTCTTCTTTATTACGCTTTAAATATTCAATGTCTGC
This sequence comes from Psychromonas ossibalaenae ATCC BAA-1528, assembly GCF_000381745.1. Lineage (GTDB taxonomy): Bacteria > Pseudomonadota > Gammaproteobacteria > Enterobacterales > Psychromonadaceae > Psychromonas > Psychromonas ossibalaenae. The sequence continues at coordinate 4,867 of NZ_KB907042.1, forward strand.
AATATAAGCTAAATGATGGCCATCCTTGATGTTAACAATAAATGCTTCATTACCTTTTGCTGCTTCATCATGCATAAAGTCAACCAATGCTTGTACCCTCGATATAATGACATCAACTAACTGAACACGGTCTTCATGTAATAAGCCATACGAATCACAGAATTGCTTTGCACGAATTGACTGCTCAGTTAAATCACCTAACGAATCATACGGATTAGTTTTGAATGGAGCCCAGCAATAAACAGCATAAGCTGCGTCCCAAATTCTTGGGGCTGGGTGCGCGGTATCAAAATCAAAGATACCAACAACTTTATTCCCATTTAGTGTCACATTGTACGGAGCATAATCACCGTGACAGATAACTTCCTGCGGTTCTCTTGCAGGTAAAAGCCACCTTAAATCATTGCATTGTTCACTTTGAACAAATGATACTGTTGCATCGTGATACTGGCGTAAAAGTGTGGCAGCAGAGCATAATGCTTCGCTCGTAGAGACAGCACCAACTAAAGGATAGTTATAAACCTCACCTGAAACATAGGACAGGATCTCATAACCGCTGCTATCGAAGCCTAATGATTCTGGAGCGAATTCAAATTGCTCACTTTTTAGGTGAGCAAATAATTTATGAATGGATTGAGACCAAAAACCACTTGGACGATAAACCTTATCATATGAACGATAAATCTGGCCTTCTCGGCCACCTTGCAGCTCTTCCATAACGATCCTCCTGAATCATTTAGTGTTTATTTCAAATGAATCGTGAGCCTCAACATATCGTGATGCTCTATCCCATTTTCACAAATTGGTTCACGATAGTTATCAGTAAAAAAATCTTTTACAACAGCATCAACTCTAAAACCTACACGTGATAAAAAGCCAACTTATTTACATTGCGGTTTGTATACTCACTAATGACGAAATCAAGTAACTTTGATCCGATACCACTCAGCTAGATATCGATGCTTCCTCTATGTCTTAAAGGAACATTATATTCGCCCAGTTACTGATTTTATATTTCTGTTTTTTAATGTGGTGACGTTTGAATATATTAGGCATGTAAACGCGTATAACGGAAGAAATATGACACCTTATCGGATTTACAAAAAACATCGAATTGTTTAATAACTGAGCACCGCAGCAAGACCATCATAATAGCGGCTGAAGGAAACTATTTTTTGGCTAAGTTTAATGCCATAGCAGAGGCTCATATATTAGGTAAAGAACAAGCCTAACATTACAGTTAAGCTTGCTTTTTATCACCTGCTTATCAAAAATTACTGTGATACCAATTTCACTAATTAGGTGATCTATTTAAGCGTATGCAAAATGGATGAAAGCAAAGCATTGATTGCAGTAACTAATTGTTCTAATTATAAAATCAACAACCAAAATACAAATATTCTTTGTGTTTAGCTAGCATTCATTTTAACAAGCGTGAATGAATAGATAATTAATGGGTTTGGTATGAGTACCATTCTGCATATTCAAAATACAACAGAACCCTAGTAAGTTGCCACACTGTGTATATGGTACAGATTTTTGAAAACTAGTTTTTTCTTAGCTCCAGCTTTATTTAATTTTAAAGAATATATTTCGTTATCTTCAGACCAATAGAGTGTCTGATTATCAGAAGATAACGCCATAGAAAATAGGGCCTCTGATTCATCTATATGGATGGTTTCCACCTCTGAACCGTCAAGGTTTGCGCGCTGAATACTCATATTGGTCATCCAGTATACTTTGTCTTTTTCCGTATCTATGTCTATTTTGACAATGTAACCATACTCAGTGTTGAGTACGCCTGTTTCAGCATCAACTATTTTTTCTCTAGAAACCGTTGTATCAGAGCCTAAAGCTGAACTGTATAAAGCCGCTGAACCTCCACTCTGGGTCGAATAGTAAAATTTTGAGTATTTATAATCTATAGCCATTGCATAAGGATCGCAGGCGACTAAACACCCTTCATTGAACGGATTAAAAACCCAGTAAGAAGGATCATCTGCATTACCAGGCTCTCCTTCAATATCTGTTTTTACAATAACATCGTCTATTGTTGTAGAATTGTAAATATCGCCATTTTCAACGTCTACTCTTATATCGCCAGGAACGCCGGTGAATAAATCTTGAATCTTTTTTTCATTAGCGCCGTCTAGATCAAAAGTGTGCACACCTCTAGAGTTAGAAGTACTTATCTTTCCATATATGAGGTCATTAGCAATATCTATGGAATAAATACCTTTAACAGTAGCAAGATGTTCTATCTTGTCACCATTTATGTCAGAGCGGTACATTGATCTGAACCAGCAGTTTCAGACACCGAGTTAAGCAAGTAAAATCACTTAACGAGGTAAACAATGAAAAATACTAAAACACGTATCAAGTACACCGAAGAGTTTAAGGATCGGTTCTTAAGCTAGCTGAAAGAACGCCTGTTTCAGAAGCTGCACGACAACTCAATCTACATGCTTCTCAAATATACGGCTGGCGTAAGAACTTAAGGAAGGACTCTGCCAGTGTGCGTGAGGCTGACCTTACTACCGAAAATGCTCGTCTGAAACGCCTCCTCGCCGAGCAAACGGAAGAACTTGAAATAGTAAAAAAAGCCTCTACCTACTTCGCAAAGCACCTAAAGTAGCAAGCTTTGAATTCATGCAAGAGCATCTTGAACAGTTCTCCGTAATGAGAATGGCCAAGATTCTTGCTGTATCGCAGAGTGGGTTTTATTACTTGCTAAAGAATCATCATAAAAGTAGTGAACGCGATAGAGCGCGTACACAGCGGGATGCAGCGGTCAAAAAGGCGTTCGAAGCGAACAAAGGCCGTGATGGTGCAGGGCGTATTCAGGTAGAACTAGCAGAGCAAGGAAACAAGCATAACCTCAAAACGATCACTGATAGTATGAAAAGACAGAGCCTGGCAGCAAAAGCCGCGCGTAAATTTAAAGTCACAACAGATAGTAATCATTCCTTACCTGCTGCGCCTAACCTATTGGAACGAAATTTACTGCTAACGCACCGAATCAGAAGTGGGCAGGTGATATCACCTACTTGATGACAAGTGAGGGGTGATTACAACCGAACAAGAAAGCACAGCACTCTAGGGTATTAAAGCCCTATCGTATTTGAACAGAAGAATGCAGCTTAACTTGCTGTCTAACCTTGTTGGGACAGATCAGTTGCTATCGTACCGCCGTTTTCTATCAGTCCCGCATTAATGCACCTCACGACTGTATCATTATAGTTTTACTGACTTCTAACAAACTCACATTTGACTAGAACTTTCACCTTCATAAATTACCTCTACACTAGATATATACCCAAACCACTTGAAGATGCAGATTCAGAGCTTAGCTCGAAAGTCAGAACAAGGCACAATATGCAGAGAATGGTTATTCCCTTTTCAAATATTGTAACGCCGTGCTGGTTTTCGAGCTAGGCTCCCGCAGGGCAAGGCGAGAGTCAACCATCTTCAGCGTTATAAAACCTTGATGTAGAATGCTAGACCTACGGCTTTATGCCTTGAATCTAGTCACCTCTCGACTTGCTGATTCCTGCATCTTCAAGTAGCTTGGGTATAAGCTGACTAAAAACAGATACAGACAGGTTCAAGCGCTTGTAAATAATGCTCAGTTGCGGTTAACAAACCCGTTTGTAAGTTACGTTTGAATACTAGTACGTTTCCACTGTGTTGATTGGCGGCCAACAGCCAGTTTTGATCGGGAGAAATGCTGAAATGACGCGGAAATTTACCTTTTGTCCCTGTAAAATCAACTTTGCTTATTAATCCAGAGTTCTGATCAACAGTAAACACAGTAATGCTGTCGTGACCTCGATTACTGACATACAAGAAACAACCGTCCGCACTGAGCTGCACTTCGCCAATATAACTTACAGCGGAAAAATCTGCGGGTAGACTTGAAATACTCTGAAGCTCGGTCAAGCCGCCCGTCTGCAGGTCAAAATCAAAAACGCTGACTTTATTGTTAAGCTCATTACCCAGGTAAAGTTTATCGCCCTGCGGGTTAAAACATAAATGTCTCGGCCCGGCGCCGGCGGGCAGATTAATGGAATGAAGCAGTGTTAAACTGTAACAGTCCAAGCCATAAACTTTTAACTGGTCAATGCCTAAGTCTGCACTGATTAAAAACTTTTCATTTTTACAAACAATACTGGCATGGATATGTGCACTCGCCTGACGAAGCGGATCTGCACCGTATCCGTAATGCTGAACTTCTGTATAAGCAGCTGTTAATGAAGGCTCAGATAAAGAGAAAGCTGTAAGGTTACCGCTCGCATAATTTGCCACAAAAGCTTGTCGCTCTGTTTGGCTGATATGACAAGGCGCACCGCCTAAACTTGACTGAGAGTTAATAAATACAGGTGCTCTTTTATTACTTAAATCAAAGCAGGCAAACTTCCCCTTTACTTCGTCTTCACTGACCGCAAGCAGCTTAGATTTATCCCTGCTGACCGTTAAAAAACTTGCATTTTTCACATCATAGAGTTCGTTAATTACAGTTAATGCACCATTTTGGTTATCTAATTCAATCACTTTAATACCAGGATTGTTTTGCGCTGTATAACAGCCAAGATAAAAGATCTCCGTGCTCATTTATTACTTCCCCCTTATTAAGGTTTTAATTCAATAACAGTTTTATCGACACAGCAGCCGCGCTCTACGGTACTGCTAAAACAGCACAGTTACACAGGTCATCGCTTTCAAATTTTGTTATATCCCCTGCTTTTAAACCCGGAACAGGAAAAACACGCACCGTTAAGGGCTTATTTAATCGAAACGCCATAGTGCCCGTATCGCGCATTAACGCACTCATTTTCTCAACCGAGGTATCACCCGGAATCGGTACAGTATCTAAACCAATACCGCACACTGCGCTATAGGTCAGCAGCGCGCGAATATCATAATCTTCGTTGATAGAGCCCTGCGCCAGGCCGCTGTCTTCAGTAACAGCTAACATCAGACCGGAAAATCCCACTAACGGCACCTCTTTCACTGATTTAAAGACTCTCGTTAATAATGCAGATGCCTCAACAGTACCCGATGCGCCGAAGCAGGGAACTCCCATCTGCTTATACACTTCCACCATGCTGGAGCAGTCTTTTGACGGAGCCGCTGAGCTATCGATACCGGCAAAGGTAAAACCACTGCTATTATGTTTTTCAAAGTTGATCCGGATTTTATTAACTGCAGATACATGATACTCCAGCGCTTCGCTCATCAAACGGTAATATTCTGCAAAGTATTGATTATGACTAAGTACATTATTTTTTTGATTAAACTCATTAAGCACGTGCACTAATAAGTCCGGCGTTTCAAAACCAATCACATATTGCTTACCTAATGCCTTATCATGATAGCTGGCTGGAAAATAAGGGATCAGCGCTTTACAGTTAAAATTAACTGTAAAGTTAAAGTTACCTTCTCCACGCGGTGTGATTTTGCTGATTGCTTCAACAGCTTTGGCAGAGTCAGTGATCAGCTGATTATCAAGAATGCCGTTTTCGTCTAAAGGCACATTGACACAGGCATTACACAAATCGCCGTAGGACTGAATCAACTCCGGCAATAAAGATATTTCATGCGCTGTGTTTGCGGCGCCTACTGCAAAACGAATACGCAGTCCCGATGATTCAATAGAATTTAATAACTCGCTGATATAGTGCAGATCTGTCTTAGCAGTGTGAATATCACGAGTATCTAAATACTCACCGAAAGCATTAGTCACAATACGAATTGACTGCACCATATAACCATTATCAGCAAATTCAGCAGAAAGAGATAAGCAGAAATCAGACGCCTTACGGATCTCTTCTTTCCAGTTTAAACGGTTTTTATCTAAGACTAAAAATGTCGTAATCGTGCGTAGTCTACACAACTCACGGGATTGATAATTCATTGTATTATTCCTCTTAGTCCATGACTTTAAAGTCAAAACTTTAAATAAGCAGTTGATAATATAACCAAACCTATGCTTATTGTTAACAGTCGACAAAAAATATAATAACCTCTGTTCGTGATTGGCCATAACTTGCAGACGTAAATAACAGCGATAAAAGTTATGGTTTAAAAACCATAGTGTGATCAAAATACACTTTTAACCTCTATAGATCTAATTTTACAAAAAAATCTTAAAATCATGCAGTTGATTAATTGTTAAGTCACCGACAACAGCGATCTTCATGTTATAATTTTCTAAAAATCCGTGGAATAATAATCACAGAATATTATCTGCATGTCCTTTGAACAGCTAATTTAAGAGAGTTAAAGATGGCAACTATTAAAGACGTAGCCAAAGAAGCGGGTGTATCAATTGCCACTGTATCAAGAGTGATCAATAAATCACCTAAAGCAGGAAAAACTTCAATAGAAGCTGTCCGGGCAGCTATGAGCAAATTAGGTTATCGCCCTAATGCCAATGCACGAGCGCTGGTTAAAAAAAATACCAATACTATCGGCGTATTAGTCAGCGATATCTCAGATCCTTTTTTTGGATCATTATTAAAAGCTGTCGACCAGGTAGCACGCGATAACAATAAACATCTTTTAATCGGTAATGGTTACCATAATGCCGATGCTGAGCGAGAAGCAATTGAACTGCTGATCAACAGCTGCAGTGAGTCCCTAGTTCTGCATTCTAAAGCACTGAGTGATGATGAACTGATCAACTTTGCCAAAGAAGTTCCAGGTTTAGTACTGGTAAACCGTTATATTCCAGAAATAGCAGAACGCTGCATCTGTTTCGATAATTATAAAGGTGCCTATATGGCCACTGAGTTTCTTATTCAGAACGGACACCAACATATTGCCTACATTAATTCAGATCATAAAATCAGTGATGCTGAAGAACGCAGAGAGGGTTATATGCAGGCGCTTCAGGATCATAACCTGCCCTGTCCTGATCATTATACGCTGGACGCCCACCTTAGTGACCGCGGCGGCAAAGAAGCAATGATTGAGCTGTTAGCTAAGAATGTGCCGATTACTGCCGTTGTTGCTTATAACGATTATATGGCAGCCGGCGTACTGGCGGCCCTGGAAGAAAGTAACATCGCAGTTCCGGAAAAAATGTCGTTAATTGGTTTTGATAACGGCCTGATTGCCCGTTATGTCCATCCTAAACTAACCACCATTAATTACCCGATCGGCATGATGGCTAAGCAGGCAACACAGTTGTCACTTAAGCTGGCTAAAAATGAAGAATATACGGCTGAAAATCAAGTATTCCAGCCGACGCTGGTAAAACGTTTCTCGGTAAATAAAATCCATTCTAAATAAACTGCTAACAAGTATACAGAGTATAAGGCGGCACCTGCCGCCCGAAATGGGTAAAACGTTTCTTGGTAAATAAAATCCAACCGAAATAAATAAGACTGAATAAACAATAAAGGCGATCCGAAGATCGCCTTTATTGTTTACTACCGTTATCTTAGTCGCGATTAATTAACAATAAACTGATAACAAGTGCGATGAGCATACGCTTCACCAGCTTGTAAAATAGGGCAAGGTTGATCCCATTCAGGATGATTAGGAGAATCGGGTAGAAACTGTGTTTCCAGTGCTAATGCAGAATGATTCTTATACTGTCCACCAAGACGATTTGGTGTTCCCGATAAAAAATTCCCGGTGTATAACTGTATCGCAGGTTTGGTTGTTTTTACATTCATGGTTACTTTTTGATCCGGAGAAATACATTGTGCGACGATACTTTCACCATCCTGATGCTCCTTTTTCAGCAAAAATGAATGGTCATAACCCGATGTTTTTTTCTGCTCAGAACAATTTAAAAAATCACGGCCGACCGTTTTCATTTCATTAAAATCAAAACTGCTGTGCTTAACATCATTAAAATGCCCAAGCGGAACACCCGTTTCATTCACCGGTAAATACTGCTCAGCTTCTATTTTTAGCTGATGCTGCAAACAATCCAGCTCTGACTCTGCCCCCATCAGATTAAAATAAGCATGATTGGTTAAATTAACCGGGCAGTCCTTGTCCGTTTCGGCCTGGTATTCAATGGTCAGTTCATTGCTTTCACTTAAACGATAGTTAACGGTTACCTGTAGATTGCCGGGAAAACCCTGATCACCGTCTTTTGAATGCATAGTAAAAGAGATCAACTGATCGCTTTTCTGCTCGGCCGTCCAGCGGTACTGATCAAAACCAATCGAGCCACCGTGATGTGTATTGCCAGCCTGATTAACAGTGGTCTGAAATTTCTGTCCACCAATATTAAATTTACCAGCGGCAATACGATTCGCAAAGCGCCCCACTGTTACTCCCATATAAGCCTCTTGAATACGGTGATCGGGCATGTTATTTACCCCTAGGATCACATCACGCACCTCAGATCCCACTGGGATTTCACAGCTTAACCAGGCTGCACCAATATCCATTAAAGTAACCCGCATACCCTGGGCATTTTTTAATACAAATAGTTTGGCGGGTAAACCGTCTAAAGCCGGTTCAAGAGTCATACTTTCCTGCAGCAGCTCAGCTCTGTTTAAAGTCATTTTATTTATCTCATTGTTATACCCAGGCTGACTGACAGCCAGGGGATAGGATTATTATATTAAACTTGCACCGTCTTTCGCCTGGCAGACATAAATAGACTCTTTCAGCCCGGTTGCCGCCTGGTATTTACTTTCTACAGCCGCTTTTACCTGCTCCACCAGTGTCGGCGGAACCAGCGCTACAATACACCCGCCAAAACCACCGCCGGTCATACGCACTCCGCCCTGTTCGGCAATTTCAGTTTTTACAATATCAACTAAGGTATCGACTTCCGGTACGGTGATTTCAAAATCATCACGCATTGAAGCATGAGACTCCGCCATTAACTGCCCCATTAAGCGGATGTTATTTTCACTTAATGCTTTAGTTGCCTGCAGAGTACGATCGTTTTCAGTAATAACATGACGAGCACGTTTGGCAACCGTTTCATCCAGATCGCTAATACGTTCATTAAACTGCTCAATAGTCACATCTCTTAATGCCGGTACGCCGAATACACCGGCAGCTTCTTCACACTGCTCACGTCGGGTATTGTATTCACTGTCAACCAGGCCGCGCTTTTTATTAGAGTTAATAATCATAATCGACAGATCTTTCGGCGTTGACACAGCCTGCGTCTCCAGTGAACGACAGTCAATCAGCAGCGCGTGATCTTCTTTACCTTGTGCGGAAATAAGCTGATCCATAATACCGCAGTTACAGCCTACGAATTCGTTCTCAGCCTGCTGTCCGTTCAGGGCGATTTCCGCCTGACTGATATCCAGGTCATAAAGCGTTTTAAAGGTCTGCCCGATAACCACTTCTAATGACGCGGATGAACTTAGACCGGCGCCTTGAGGTACATTACCGCTGACCACAATATCTGCACCTTTAAACTGGTAACCGCGTTTTAATAAGTACTTGACTACTCCGCGAATATAGTTTGCCCACATGCGGTCTTCCTGGAACTCAATCTCTTCTGTTAAGTCAAACTGATCCTGCTGCTGATCGTAATCCACCGAAATAACACGAACAATATTGTCATCACGTTTAGCGGCGGCCACAATTGTCTGATAGTTGATCGCACAGGGTAAAACAAATCCATCGTTATAATCGGTATGTTCACCGATCAGGTTAACACGTCCAGGAGCCTGAATAATATGCGTTGACGGGTAGTTAAGCGCAGCGGCAAATACGTTTTTTACGTTATCAATTAAAGTCATCATATTTGTTTATCTCTAAGTTTTAGAATTAAGGGAATAGGTTAAACAGCTCATTATGCTGATCTGGTTTTAGTTATTTCTGCTTGTAATGAATGTCACTAACATCACGCAGCTTCTGAGCAGCCTGCTCAGCGGTTAAATCACGCTGACTCTCAGCTAACATTTCGTAACCAACCATAAACTTACGTACCGTCGCCGAACGTAATAAAGGCGGGTAGAACAAAGCGTGTAACTGCCAGTGTTCAATGTCAGTGCCTTGCTCAAAGAACGGCGCATAATGCCAGCCCATTGAATACGGGAATGAACACTGGAATAAATTATCGTAACGGCTGGTGAGCTTTTTAACCGCTAATGCCAGATCATCACGCTGCTCATCACTTAACTCGCTAAGGCGGCGGATATGTGTTTTCGGCAGCAGCATAGTTTCAAAAGGCCAGGCGGCCCAGTAAGGTACAACTGCAATCCAGTGCTCAGTTTCAACAACCGTACGCTCACCGTCATTCATTTCCGCCTGAACATAATCAACCAGTAAATTAGAACCGTTTTCCTGATAATATTCTTTTAACTGCTTTTCTTTGCGGGCAATTTCATTAGGTAAAAAACTATTCGCCCAGACCTGTCCATGCGGATGCGGCTGTGAACAGCCCATGGCTGCGCCTTTATTTTCAAAGGCCTGTACCCATAAATAGGTTTTACCTAGCTCTTCTATCTGATCATTCCAGGTATCAACCACACTGCGGATTTCATTAACAGCCAGTTCCGGCAGCGTTTTACTATGATCGGGAGAAAAACAGATAACCCGGCTTAAACCACGAACCCCCTGCGTTTTAAACAAAGGATTAGCAGATGTCGGCGCTTCTGGTGAATCCGGCATTAAAGCGGCAAAGTCATTATTGAAAACGTAGGTTCCCTGGTAATCAGGGTTTTTATCACCTGAGATACGAGTATTAGTCGGACATAAAAAACACTCTTTATCAAAACTTGCTAACTCTTCTGTTTCTACGGCTTCGTCTTGTCCGCTCCACGGACGTTTAGCACGATGCGGTGAAACTAAAATCCACTGATCCGTTAACGGATTATAACGGCGGTGCGGATGATCGATCGGGTTAAAAGTTTGCTCTGTCATACTTTTTCTCTTCTTTTATTTAGCGCAGCTTCTCAAAAGCGGCGCTGTTAGTAATCGGAATTCAGGCTACGGATAAATCAGTGCAGAACACTAATCAGCGCCATAACCCTGCGGATTTTTTTCCTGCCAGTGCCATGTATCCGTGGCCATCTCCATTACTGTCCGTGTCGCTTTCCAGCCGAGATCTTTTTGTGCTTTTTCGGTATCTGCCCAGCATGCGGCAATATCACCGTCACGTCGTGGTAAAACAGTGTACGGCAGCTCTTTACCGCAGGCTTTTGAGAATGCATTCAACATTTCCAATACACTGCTGCCTTTACCTGTGCCTAAATTGTAAATATGCAGACCTGCTTTTTTGCCAACTGCATTCATTGCCGCCAGATGGCCGTCAGCAATGTCGACCACATGTACGTAATCACGAACACCAGTACCGTCAGGAGTTGAATAATCATCCCCGAAAACTGATAAATGCTCACGGCGCCCTACTGCAACTTGCGCAATAAACGGCATTAAATTATTCGGGATCCCCTGCGGATCTTCTCCCATGGTGCCAGATGAATGGGCACCGACAGGGTTAAAGTAGCGCAGCAGAGTGATACTCCAGTCGGGCTCAGCATCATATAAGTCAGAAAAACACTGCTCGACGATATATTTACTGCGTCCATAGGGATTAGTTGTTGCCCCAGTTGGCGAGTCTTCAGTAATCGGCACAATTTCAGGATCGCCGTAAACGGTCGCCGATGAACTAAACACAATACTTTTAACACCGGCTTTTCGCATTGCTCGTGCCAGTACCAGAGAACCGTTTACATTTGTATCGTAATACTCAAGCGGTTTCTGTACAGATTCACCAACAGCTTTTAAACCGGCAAAGTGAATAACTGAGCTTATCTCATGTTCTGCGAAGACTGTATCTAACAGTGCTTGATCACGAATATCCCCCTGGTAGAAAACCGGGCGAACTCGGGTTAATGCTTCAATACGATCTAATACGATTAATTTACTGTTACTTAAATTATCAACGATAACCGGTTCAATACCCGCTTCAATCATTTGTATGCAGGTATGACTTCCAATATATCCAATACCACCCGTGACTAAGACCTTCACAATAATTTCTCCACTATGTTTGCTTGAAACGAATATTAACAGCGATACGGTCTAATAGTCTGTGATCTGCGACACACCTTGTAAACGTTTACACTAAATTTTAAATTTAAATTCAACTTTTCAAAAACCAACGGAGAAACAAGCGCAACCCATTGTTATCAAGGAGAAAACACAAAACCACAACAACCGACAGCTCATCAGTTCAGTTAAAATTAATTTACTCACGAAGCTTAAACCACTGTTTTCACTACAAATCAGTGTAAACGTTTACACTACTTGTTTCATATAGGGAAAAGAACAGCAATGCCTAGCACAGCTTCACTTTTTTATGGTGTGACAATTATTAATTACAGGCAGGTTAAATGGACGGATAAAAAATCCACAAATATATGAGGGCTGTTTATCCCAAAAGTAAGAGCAGGAAGAGCACAGCAGCCGTTAATAAATGACTGCTGTGTTTTTACCCTATGGAAAATTCAATTACTCTACACTCCCCAATAATGAACCGGAATATCTAAACCGGCAGATGCATCCGCGGTAATATACAGATAACGCGGTCTGGCCTTAGCATTAGCAGCCTGAATATATAAAGGTTTTAAAACATCATTAATAAACGGCGTTAAATAATGACTGCTCCCAGGATCAATCCCCTTTGCTGTAGGAAAGTAAATCATATTTTCATTATGACGGCCTGAGATTGTCGACACAGGATCTTTTTCTCTGACCAGATTGATTATATTGCTATAACGCATTTTATTTGCAAAGACATGCACATAATTTTCAATGATCCTTGTCGCAGGAGATGAAAATGAACGTGTTAATATTCCGGTTCGCACTCCAGCATCGATTGCGGTATAACCACCTTACGAATGGCCGGCAAGTACAACATTATAAGTTTTCTGTTCGCTTGAAGCGTTATAACCACGTGCTAAAGAATGATTGTTAGGCGGGTATTTCTACACAATCTGCTGAGTAAAATTATAAGCATCAATCTGCCAGTCCTCATCTGTTTCAACTAGATTCGCATACATCAGCTCAACATCCTGGAGAACATCCCAGCCGCTGCAGGTGCCTTTAAATGCGATAATCACCTCTTCTTCCAGGCTTTCAGACTTTCAGACTTTCAGACTTTCAGACTTTCAGACTTTCAGACTTTCAGACTTTCAGACTTTCAGACTTTCAGACTTTCAGACTCAATAGCAGGAACCTTAATCGCAACGCCCTGCACGCCCACTTTCTCCCTTAAAGGTATCGATAACCTACATTTGTGCTGCAGTGCCCGGCAGCATTAGTTTGGCAAAAATGGGGTTATCAAAAAAAGAGAAAGGATCTGCGCCTTGTTCGAGACTGTAAACATAACTGGCGGCAAATGCATAACGAAGCATTTTGTTATAGGACAAAGACCACTTGCTGCTGTTAATTAATAAAGCCTGCTGTTCACTCAGTACCGGATATTCATAGCCGTATGAGTGACTGGATGCAAAATAAGTGATGCTGCTGGTATATTCACTGGGATATTTTCCTTCCAGTGTATTTCTGCACATGTTTGTCAGCATCTGGTGGACCTGCGCCGAGTCAACAGCAGCAGAATTAATAGACTTAACAACGAAATAATTTTCTTCATCCGCAGTAAACGAGTTGTCCTTCCAGTATCCATCAAGCTTTAAGTACTGATCGCTGTCATTCACTGCCCATGATTTTTAATCAGATGTGAACGAGAAGCAAAAGAATCTTTAATACCATAACACTGTAAATAGGTTGATTCTGTGGTAAAACAATTAAAACTAAAAACTGTAAAATAAATATAAAAATTATGCGCATTTTCTTTCCTAAATAGAGTTTAGTACTCCAGGTTAAATCATCTGCAATGGTTGTTTTTACACCAGCAGACTAACCTACCTCACTCCGGTATTTAGACGACAAGGCCGCGCAAACAATCATTTGTTGATGTTTAAATATTTATTTTTTGAACCCGTGCACCAAGACAGAATTAGAAAGGAAAAAGTGGAGAAATGCTTATCAAAAGAGAATAAAAAAAGCCTATGACAGTTGCCATAAGCTTTCTAATTGGAATCGTTTACAACATTAAAGCTTAATAATATGAACGCGGTTTAGGCTGTGGCTCAGGTTTCGTCTGTGACTCAGATTTAAGCTGCTCATATTCCGCTTTCAATCGTTCATAATCTGAGGCTTCATCACTGACCGGTTTTACAGCTGCCGGTTTAGCTTTAGCTTTAGGTTTAGGTTTAGGCTTGAAAAATGAGCCAAAACCGAAACTAGTAGGATCTTTCTGTTTAGGATCTTTATCCTCAAAAATATCACTCACATCAATTTTAGATCGGGCTTTAGTCTTAGGCTTATCATCAACCTTAGGCTCTATTGCAGGCTCTACTTTTGGCTCTGCCTTGACTTTGACTTTACCTTTAGGTTTAGCCTTAGATTTAACCTTGGTTTTAGATTTAAGTTCGACTTCTACCTTAGGCTCAGCTTTGGCTGTGGTAGCCGTGACTTCAGCTTGGCTCGGCTCATCGTTCTGTCCCCCAAAAGGCCCGCTCACTTGATTACGTCCTGAAATTTTAGCAAACGACAGAGCAGTATCCGCACCTTCTACTAATATTTTCTGTGAAGTAGGGGTAATGGTCGAAAGGCCGACACTTAAGGTAACAACGTCGCTGACACTTGAATACTTATGTTCAGTACGTGATTTTTCAACAGCGAGGCGCAATGCTTCAGCAACTGCATGGGCTTTACTTGCGTCAGAATCTTTTATTAAGATAGCAAAAACATTACCTTCATAGCGAGCTAAAAAGCTGTCGTAATCTTCACATATCTTTTTCATTGCTAAACCAACAACAAGCAGCATAAATGCAGCAGCCTGATGTCCGTAATTTTCATTGTAGGCTTCAAAGAAATCAATTTCACATATCAGCGCTGACAACAGCTGTTTTTCTTCACTCGCTTCCTGCCAGAGTTTTGCATACTGTTCATCAAACTGACGGCGATCTGCAATATTCATTTGCGACATTACCTGCTCAAAAGCAGCGGATTCAGAGCTGATTTTATCTTCCGCCTGCTGATAGTTTGCTATGTCAACAACACCTTTAAGATCGTCGCTTTGGTTTTCCGATTGAGCACCAGAAGTCATTTGTTCAGTTTGAGTATTTTCTGCCATAAGTTTTACCTTGCATCCTTTCTTGATTTTCAGCTCAGAATCGAAACTAACTAAGAGCCAATTCTCCTGACTAAATGGTAAATGCTAAACAGTTTAATATCACTCAATTCCTGCTTTCAGGTGAGTGTAACTTGCTTACCTTCACAATTTGATACTCATATGAATACAGCTCATTATTTTGTATACAGGAAATTGGGTTAAGCGTTTACATTTTGCAGTGCAATAATATCTTTATTATGACAAAAATCAAAATAAAAAATATGTGTAAACTGAATTAAAAAGGACTTAATAAAACAACAGGAAATGCAGCTGCATTAAAATACATTCAAATTTTCAAAATAAAAGCGCTCAATAAGCAAATTCATCATTGACTATTACAGTCAAACCATAGCTCCTCAAAATAACGGTGAAAGAAGCCCAAATAAAGATGAGTGATATTGTATGCCTGCAAACCCGTGCCCTGATTCACTTGACCACGGCAAATAAAGTTACACGTTAGAGCGCATATTGATAAAAATACAGCTATTTTAAGCCCGCTAAAAAAGTACTGACTGAGTATTGAAAGAGACAACCTGAACGTTGATCAAAAAAATAAGAAACGGTGAGCCTGTCGAAGGCATTCACAGTTCCCAAAAAATGTATTAATATCAGGACAACTTCCTTGAAAACACCGACTCCTTCATCTCTACCAGAGCGCTCTGTAGTTCATACTTTGCTTAACTGGCTCATATCAACAGATTCATTTCTTCCATTTACCTTAAACAGGCGTGTGTTAATCCTAGGATAATTGCAGCAGTCTGTATCTACTCGATTACCGCCCATAAGATATACAAAATCTGAAGAGCCGGTATTTTTCATTGAATGAGCGGCTCCATTTGCCGGAAAACCAACAAAATCACCAGCAGACAAATCGTGAGTTTCATCGCCTAATTCAAGCATTGCGGTACCAGAAAGAATATAGACAAATTCATCAGAGCGCTCATGATTGTGATGCTGTGTTGTCTCATCACCAGGCTCCACACGAACCAAATGGATACCGATTTTGCTTAAACCCGCTAAATCGCCGATTGATTTTGTATTTCTTATTGCCTTTTCATTAAAAGGATGAACAAACTTTGCTTCATCCAAGCAATCAATTTCGGATTTAGTAAAAATATTTTTATTTTTCATATTATCGTTTCCTTTATTAGCCTGCTGACAGCATATTATAAAAAAGGAAAAATCTGGATAAACCTTTATCAAAAAAATAGTAATAAAAGACACAGGCCACCTCCATAAATAATCTGAGCTTTGCACAGTGCGGTTATAAAAAATTCTTTCTGTTAAAAATAGAAACCAACAGGAGATCCAAAATTTTTACTGAAAATATTTTACAACTAAGAGGACAAAACAAATCGGAATGGTATAAACAACAAACTTTTTAAGTGATACCAATTCCACTAATTAGCTGATCTATTTAGACGTAAGGAAAAATGGATGAAAGCAAGGCATTGACAAAGCACTGGTGCATTAAACAAGGGTTAATACCAATAGAATTATATTATGCAGTTTGGCAAGACGGGTAATGGTGAATATAATTGGATATTATACCAATCGGAATAAATAGCTGATCAGTTTTACTGGTTAAAACAGCTTATTTCTTCGTTGTAAATTTCGTAAAGGGAACAACCATTTACATC
>NZ_KB907043.1 GCF_000381745.1 Psychromonas ossibalaenae ATCC BAA-1528
ACGACAGATAACACGAGCAATAGTGTCATGCCGAGGTATCCCGGATTCAAAAGGACGATATTGACGAAGCCAATCAAGCTTTATATGGCCGAAGTTTTCAATATCCTCCCAGCCTTCAGAGCCAGACATAACGGCACTAATAGCGAGTAAAAGAATATCGAGTAAATTATGTTTCTTACATCGTTCAATACGAGGGTCTGAGATGGAATCGAAGTATTTCAAAAAAGTAGCGCTCATTATTATCACCAAATAGCGAATTGTTAGTATATGGTGATCAGATCGCTAGTTGGAGGAAAAGTTCAATTTATAATGATCTTGCCGTGCTTAACCTGCCCTTTACTCCGTAAAGATAAGGTTAAATTGTATCTATAATATAAAGCAGCTGACAATTGTGCATTTATTCTGTGTAATCAACTCGCTGTGGTAGCATAGCTGTTTTAATTGTTAACCGTGAGTTTCTAACATGCCTAAACCTTTATTAGAACGTGCTGTCGATCTTTGCAAACAGAAAAACATTCGTTTTACTCCGATACGACAGCGTGTATTTCAACTCATGACAGAACAGAGCGGCGCAGTAAGCGCATATGATTTACTTGAGCAGTTACAAAAACACGAAACAAATGCTAAACCCCCTACTATTTATCGTGCCTTAGACTTTTTATTAGAAAATCATTTTATCCACCGCATTGAATCATTAAATGCTTATATCATGTGTGAACATTTCGGCTGTGCACACCCGATGCAGTTATTGATTTGTGACAGCTGTAAACAAATTATCGAGTTAAGCGATCCTGTGATAGACGACGCATTTTCGGAGCAAGCTAAACAATCAGGCTTCCAAATAACTAATAAAGTATTAGAAGCTCATGGTATTTGTTATAACTGTCTCTATAATTAATCATTTATACCCCTGGCATTTGTGAATAGGTAATTATACTTTACAGATAATGCTGGTATGCTTAAATGGATCTTTCGACTAATAAATACAAGTGTATAAACTATGAATGCAGAATTTGTAAATCCTTTTTTATCTTCTTTTATCAATGTGCTGCAGACGATGGCGCAAATGGAAATTAAACCAGGAAAACCTTGCCTTAAAAAAGACGCGATTGCGCGCGGAGATGTATCAGGTTTAATCGGTATGGTCGGGCCCACTGCTAAAGGGTCTTTTTCAATTAGTTTTGAAAAAAAATTAGCATTAAATGTTTTTCAACTAATGGTTGGTGAAAGTGTTGATGATATCTCCGATGATATTACCGATATGGTTGGTGAAATAACTAATATGGTTGCCGGTGGTGCAAAACGTCAGCTTGGAGAAAAAGGCTATGAATTTAGTATGGCGACTCCAGTTGTTGTATCAGGTGAAAACCATGCAATCAAACATCAGGTTGACGGTGCGAAAGTATTAATGCCGTTTACCTCTGAACACGGTAACGCATTTATTGAAATCTGCTTTAACCAGTAATTTTTCCCGTTTTTCTTAAACCTCCTCTAAATGCTTAGCGGAGGTTTTTTTATGCCTGCAGAAAAGCACTGAAAAAGTGGCATAGTTTTAACAGGTTAAATTACGAAGAAGAAACAATAGACGGCTTAAATTATTTCTATCATTTGAGTTTATAGTTTCCTCTTTACGCTGAAAAAAGGGCAAAAAAACCCTCTTCACAAAATAAATTGTCAAAAAGACCAAGGAAGAAACAATAGACGGCTTAAATTATTTCTATCATTTGAGTTTATAGTTTCAGCCAAGCACTGAAAAAAGGGCAAAAAAAACCCTCTTCACAAAATAAATTGTCAAGAGGGAAAACTAAGGAAGAAACTATGAACTTAAATTGTTCAAAGTATTAGTCCGCAATAACCACAAAAAGTTCATCGCCATTGAAATAAATTTAAAATAATTTGCTTTATTTTAAAAAAGCCAATAAAAACAACGATCAAAATGAATTTAAATTAATGTGCTTGATCCCAGTTATCACCCATTCCGGCGTCCGCAATAAGAGGAACATCTAAGTCAGCAGCTTTTGCCATAATTGCCTGGATCTCTTTGGTATACTGTTCAACTAATTCCTCTTTAATACTAAAGATTAATTCATCGTGCACCTGCATTAATAACTGCACACTTCCAGCAGGCTGCTCTTTTACCCAGCCTGCCATATCAATCATCGCTTTTTTAATTATATCAGCAGCCGTTCCCTGCATAGGGGCGTTAATTGCGGCCCGTTCGGCTGCCTTTTTGAGCATGCCGTTTCGAGATTTAATATTCGGCAGTTGTAAACGGCGCCCTAATATTGTCTCGACATAGCCATTATCATTCGCTAAGGAGCGCGTATCTTCCATATAAGTAAGTACGCCAGGATAACGGTTAAAGTACCTGTCCATATACTGCTGCGCTTCATGACGGCCGATATTAAGCTGCTTAGCTAAACCAAACGCGCTCATACCGTAAATAAGGCCGAAGTTAATCGCCTTCGCGCTGCGGCGCTGTTCGGTTGTTACTTCATCCAGTGCAACAGAAAATACTTCGGCAGCGGTTGCTTTATGGATATCCTTGCCCGTTGAAAATGCTTCCAATAAACCTTTATCTTGAGAAAGATGCGCCATAATGCGTAATTCAATCTGGCTGTAATCGGCGGCAACAATTTTATACCCCGGCTGTGCGATAAAAGCCTGGCGAATACGACGACCTTCTGCACTTCGAATTGGAATGTTCTGCAGATTAGGATCGCTCGAAGATAATCGACCGGTGACCGTTACGGCCTGATGATAAGAAGTATGTACCCGCCCGGTTTTTTCATTAACCATCAGCGGCAGTTTGTCTGTATAAGTCGATTTTAATTTACTTAAACCACGGTGCTCAATAATCAGTTTAGGGAGCGGATAAGTTAACGCTAACTCTTGTAAAACTTCTTCCGCTGTTGAAGCTGCACCTTTAGGTGTTTTCTTTAAAACCGGTAGATTAAGCTCTTCAAACAAAATAGTCTGCAGCTGCTTTGGAGAACTTAAATTGAATGGTTTTCCCGCCTCTTCGTAAGCAGCCTCTTCAAGCTCCAATAACCGCTTAGCAATCTCAGTGCTTTGCTTGGTTAATAAAGCACTGTCAATCTCAACTCCGCCGCGTTCAATATCAGAAAGCACGGTTAATAGGGGGAGTTCAATGTCATTAAATACTTTTGATAAAGACTCACTCGCCTGTAAACGTTCAAACAACTCAAGGTGCAGACGTAAAGTAATATCCGCATCTTCAGCGGCATAAGGCGCAGCTTCTTTAATGGTGATCTGGTTAAAAGTCAGCTGCTTTTTGCCTTTACCGGCGATTTCTTCAAAAGAGATACATTTGTGACCAAGATACTTGAGTGCCAAGGTATCCATATCATGCTTGCCCGTGCTGTCGACAACATAAGATTCCAGCATAGTGTCAAACTGAATACCTTGTAATTCAATGCCGTGATTTAATAAAACACTGCGGTCATATTTTAAATTCTGTCCGACCTTTTTAAATTCAGAAGACTCTAACAGCGGCTTTAATTTTTCTAAGGTATCCGTAAAATCTAACTGTTTAGGTGCGTCAATATAATCATGTGCAAGGGGCAGATAAGCAGCTTCAATAAGCGGTTCCTCTTCGCTGCCGACATTAGTCTGCACAGCAAAAGATAAACCGACAATTTCAGCCTGCATATAATCTAAGCTGGTTGTTTCCGTATCCAAAGCGAACAGTTCAGCGCTTTCTAATTTAGTAATCCACTGGTTTAACTGTCCCTGGGTATAAATTGTTTTATAGGCACTGCGGTCAACAACCCCCGAATTGAGTGGTGTTTCAGCGGCCGTTGAGACATTACCAGCAGCTGCCGAAGACTGCGGACTGATCATTTTACCGCCGTCCAGCAAAGCAGATAACCAGCGTTTAAATTCAAGTTTACCGAATAACTGTACTAAGGCATCCGTATCCTGCTCTTTATGGGTGAAATCGTTATAAGCGACTTCTAATTCAACATCGGTTTTTATCGTTGCAAGCTGATAAGAAAGACGGGCCATCTCTTCATTATCCTGCATTTTTTTAGCCATGGTTTTACTGCCTCGAAAACCAAGAGGCGCCAGTTTTTCCAAGTTTTTGAAAATATCATCAACAGAACCTATGCCCTGCAGCATCGCTAATGCCGTTTTTTCACCAACCCCCGGTACACCGGGAATATTGTCGACTTTATCCCCCATCAGCCCAAGATAATCTATGATCAGTTCAGGCGGAATACCAAATTTATCATTGACTCCCTGCACATCTAAAACGGTATCCGTCATGGTATTGATCAATAAGGTATGCTCATCCACCAGCTGCGCCATATCTTTATCACCGGTACTGATTAGGGTTGCAATACCCTGTGCACTGGCCTGTCGGGAAAGCGTACCGATAACATCATCGGCTTCAACACCAGGGACAATCAGAATAGGCAGCCCCATCGCTTTAATCACTGCATGCAGCGGTTCTATCTGGCTGCGCAGATCATCGGGCATACTTGGACGGTTAGCTTTGTAATCAGAATACATATCATCACGAAAAGTTTTACCTTTTGCATCAAACACCACCACGATATGAGTGGGATTAAACTGCTTTAATAAACTCTGAAGCATATTAACCACGCCGTATACGGCACCAGTCGGTTCTCCTGCTGAGTTTGTTAAATGTGGAGGCGCATAAAAAGCCCGATATAAATAAGAAGAGCCGTCAACAAGAATAAAAGGATTTTCTGGAATAGTCGCCATTAGATGCTGCCAATATAAGAGGAAAAAATAGGATAGTGATTATACCGATTAACCTGCTAATAACAGATTATTTTTTAAAATCAGGGGGGAATTATCGGGTGATAAATGTAAGTGTTCGTTCACTTTCAATACAGAAAAGGTTGTGGATAACTCTGTTAGTTGTTTTTAACAAAAGTTGAGCTGTAACAATGTAATTAATTTACATATTACTTTTCAATAAGATACATTTAAAAGATAGTGGAAAAACGCACATCACCAATAAAGCGTAATGTGCATAACAAAACATAAGATGTGTTAATTTTAAACATTTTTTCAGCTGATATGATTATTAACCGGATTTGAATACATTTTTAATACCGTTTCCTGCAGCTCAGGTTTAATCATCTGCAGGCGTTGTGCAAACACCTCTTTATGTTCATTCGTTATGCTCTCAGAGCAATGCTCAGCCGCAATTAAATTTGACGGATGCAGATGGTAGTTTTGATAAATCTGTTTATCAATCTCTGAAGCGACCGCTTCAGCATCATCAAACTCATCGGCCAGAGCTTTACCAAAGGCAACGTGGACATGTCCTTTCTGGCCAATAATTCCGCTGACGATACTTTCGATATCTTCATATTTTGATTTTTTATATTCTCCAAACTCAGCTTTGTCATACAGTTCCTGCGCTTTCTGCTTATCACAGGGATCGAATTCGTATGACACAGCAACAGGTACAATATTTAACTGGCGAATATAATCAGGAAAAGCTATTTTTTTCTTTTTACCGTTAACATAAAACATTTTTACAATAGCAGGCTCTGTTTTATCAAAGCCATCTTTTGCGCGCCCCTCTTTCTGGGCAATCCAGATACTGCTTTCTTTCTGCAGCGAGGTGAAAATATAATCAGACAGATGGCTTAATGCTTTCATCATCTCACGCACACCAGATACTGAACGTTTAACAATGAAACTTTTGTTCATGCGCATTAAATCAGAAACAAAAGGTTTGCTCAGCAGGTTATCACCAATGGCAATACGCACGGTTTTAAAGTTTTCAGAAAACAGCGCCCAGTTAACAAATGCAGGATCCATGGCAATATCACGATGGTTGGAAACAAATAGATAATTCTGTGTCGGATCCAGATTTTCCAGACCAGAATAGGTGAACTTAGTGGTTGTTGACGCGATCATATGCTCCATATAGCCGCCGACAACCTGCTGCATATCATCAATACTATTAATATTGCCCCATTTATATAAAAAATAACGACGCAGCAGTGGTTTTAATAAAAAACCGGCAAATTTGGCAATCTTAGAGAAACGGAAACTAATAATCGCATCCATAAATTCGTCGCTGTTAATAACACGCTGAATCGCCGGCTGGATTTCATCGTCGTTATAAGGTCGAATATCACTGAATTTATCTTCTGCGTTAGCCATTTTTTCACTCTCTATAAAATTGAAGCCGCATTTTACCTGCTTTTAAAAGCGACAGCGAGTTTAATTGAGAAATATGCGAGAAGTTTGATTTTAAGACCAGATTGGTTTGAAGCGGAACAGCTCCTGACGTAATAGATTTTTAAAGACATCCTGTTCGATATTTGAAACAGCTAAATAATCATCCACCCACTCAGATTTAAATAAGCGCGATGAACGAAGCTGATCGTATTTTGCAAAACGTACCGCTTTATATAATATTTTCCCCACCGCAGTGCGTTCCTCATAAGCAAGGCCTTCAACTTCTTCTTTCAATGCATTAACCAGATGCGGGAAACTTTTCTGAAATAATTTTTCTGACAATACCAGGCTTAGCTTTAAATCGGCCTGAGAAACTAATAACGCCTGCAGGGATGCCGAATCAGTTTTAATATCATAAAAAAAGTCATGGCGATTTTTCTCTCCCTTATCACGCGCCTGATCTAGACAGGTCGTTCTTACCATTTCAAATGAGGTCAGGTACTGCTGATAGCTGGCAACATAGGCAAAATTGACCATTGCCGACAACAGCATGCCTTCGTAAGGGCGGCGGTAATCAATGTCATGCATTAAAGCAGTACAGGTCTGTCCTAATGTCATTTCATAACGCCAAAGTTTTTTGGCAAACAAGCTGTTGTGATGACTATAGGCATTGATCCGGTATTTAAATAAAATAGCCGGCACTAAAAAGCGTAAAACATCCGTACCAATCATACCAATTGCACTTTGAATATCACGTACATTACGGGGGTCTCGACCCAGTGCACTCATAAAATCTTCGCTGCACACTAATGACAGCAGGCGGTTACGTGTACCGGGGTTTAATTCCAGCAGAGAAGCCAGTACCGAATAACGAGGCTCTCCAGCTAATAATTTTTTCAGTAGTTCAACGGTATTTTCACGGAGCTGCAGCTGGTCAGAAATAACTGTTTCACTATTCTGCAGCTTCTCATTTACCACTTTCAGCAGGGACTGTTGAAAATAACGCATCAGCAGTGCATTACGTTTGTCTTTCAGACGTTTATCTGCTTCAACACGCTTAACGCGGTCTTTTTCAACTTCTAATAAAATTCGCTGATTCCATCCGCTTTTCTCCTCAGAAGCAGACAACCCGAGCTCTTTATCATCCTGCTCAGCTTCCGATAAACCGTCGTTATATTCTTCTTCTTTATAGATTTTATTTTTACCCACAATAAAACGCAGGAATAATTGATCAATTGATTCAATGATAGAGGGTTCAGGTGTGGCGATGGTTTTGCTTGTCATAGACGTTTAATAACTTCCAGCTAAAAAGGCAGATAACTGATTATATTTTATCGATAATAACTATAATACTTAATTTGAAAAAAGAGACGGAAAATCACCAGAGAGGTGACCTTCATCTCCTGTTTTTAGCAGACGGTTTAGATAAATGCAAATGCATCACCAAAGATCCGTTCAACCAATGCACCTTGCTTAAGGAAGTCTTCACGGGCAATTTTAGCCATTTCAAAACGCCCGACCACATAGATATCAAAATCACTCAAATCAGTAAATTCATCTAATACCGCCTGATGAACATAGCCCTGATGCCCCTGCCATTCGGCCTCCGGCAGCTCAATAACCGGATGAAAATGAATATTACTGTGTTTTTCAGCCCATTCAGAAGCTTCATTCTCAAAATAGAAGTGCGCATACTCTTTCACTCCCCAATAGAGATAAACAGGGTTCTCTAACTTGAGACGAACAATTTGCTCAAGCAGGGATTTTACATATGAAAATCCTGTGCCGCCGGCCATTAATATAATAGGACGAGACGTGTCTTCACGTAGATAAGCATCGCCGTTGCCTATTTCGACTTCAACCTGCCCCTCACTGCGCATTTTGTCAATCACCTGCATAGCGTAGCTGTTTTCGGGCGTTGCACCGATATGCAGCTCAATTTCATTAGCCACAGGTGCGTTAGCAATTGAAAAGTGACGTTTATCACCTTCAGCCATTACTACTGAAACATACTGCCCCGCTTTATAGGAAACATCTTTGTTAGGGCTTAAAAAAATACGGTATAAAAAGTCATTTAACTTTTCGATAGAGCTGATTGTACAAGTAACAGGCTGCATAAATTCTCTTTAAAAGTGGCGGTTAAAATAATTTAACAAAATGATAACATTCTTTGATTATGACAGGATATCTAATTCCTGCCAAAGATCATCAATTTTATCTTTCACCTCTTTATCCATCTCAATAGGCACTCCCCACTCCCGATCTGTTTCACCACTCCATTTATTAGTTGCATCCAGGCCCATTTTTGAGCCAAGACCTGATACCGGAGAAGCGAAATCTAAATAATCGATAGGCGTATTTTCAATCATGGTTGTATCACGCGCAGGGTCCATGCGTGTAGTTATCGCCCACATCACATCATTCCAGTCGCGCACATTGACATCATCATCACAGACAATAATAAACTTGGTATACATAAACTGGCGTAAAAAAGACCAGATACCTAACATTACCCGTTTCGCATGTCCCGGATAACGTTTTTTAATAGACACAACCGCCATGCGGTATGAACAGCCTTCCGGCGGCAGATAAAAATCGACTATTTCCGGAAACTGTTTCTGCAGAATGGGAACAAAAACTTCATTTAAAGCAACGCCTAAAATAGCCGGTTCATCAGGCGGACGACCAGTGTAGGTACTGTGGTAAATAGGATTTTTACGATGGGTCACATGTGTCACTGTCATTACTTGAAAGTCATCTACTTCATTATAATAACCGGTATGATCACCATAGGGACCTTCCGGCGCCTCTTCTCCGGGCTGCAGATAACCTTCTAAAATAATTTCAGCCGAAGCAGGTACATCGAGGTTATTGCTGATACTCTTAGCGACTTTTGTACGTGAACCTCTTAACAAACCAGCAAATGCGTATTCAGATAATGTATCCGGAATAGGAGTCACTGCGCCTAGGATAGTGGCCGGATCTGCCCCTAATGCAACAGACACAGGAAAGGGTTTACCCGGATTAGCTTCCTGCCACTCGCGATAATCAATGGCGCCGCCTCGATGTGATAACCAGCGCATGATGATTTTATTTTTTCCCAGCAGCTGCTGACGATAAATGCCTAAATTCTGGCGTTTTTTATAGGGCCCCTGCGTGATAGTTAACCCCCAGGTAATTAAAGGTGCTACATCGCCGGGCCAGCAGGTCATAACCGGCAGCTTGGTTAAATCAACCTCATCCCCCTGCATAATCACCTGTTGACACTGAGGCGAGCGGACTTTCTTAGTGGGCATATTTAAAATCTGTTTAAATATAGGTAACTTTTCCCACATGGACTTAATGCCTTTCGGCGGTTCAGGTTCTTTTAAATATGCTAACCACTGCCCGACCTCTTTTAACGCCTCAACATTATCTTTACCCATGGCAAGGGCAACACGCTCAGTAGTACCAAACAAGTTAGTTAATACCGGTGTGTCATAACCTTTCGGGTTTTCAAATAACAGAGCAGGACCGCCTGCACGCAGTGTGCGGTCTGAAATTTCAGTCATTTCTAAATTAGGATCTATTTCCTGAGTGACACGTTTCAGCAGTCCTCTCTCTTCAAGCTGTTCAATAAAATCACGTAAATCATCAAATTTCATAGGGGGATCCACTTAATTCGGGAAATTAGTTAAAAAAAAACGCTGCCTAAAGCAACGTTTTTGTTAATAAAGCAATGTTGGTTATTTTGCTTTTTGATTTTTCATTGCAGTAAAGAAATCATCATTGGTTTTACTTAAACCAAGTTTATCAATCATAAACTCTGTTGCACCGATTTCACCCATAGGATGTACAATCTTACGTAGAATCCACATACGCTGCAGTTCATCAGCTTTAGTTAACAGCTCTTCACGACGCGTACCTGAACGAGTGATATCAATCGCAGGATAAATACGTTTTTCAGCCAGCTTACGATTCAGATGAATCTCCGAGTTACCCGTACCTTTAAACTCTTCGTAGATAACTTCATCCATTTTAGAGCCGGTATCGATAAGAGCTGTTGCCAGAATAGTTAAGCTGCCGCCCTCTTCAACATTACGTGCAGCACCGAAAAAACGTTTCGGACGGTGTAAAGCGTTGGCATCAACACCACCGGTTAGAACTTTACCTGAACTTGGGATAACCGTGTTGTAGGCACGTGCCAGACGAGTAATCGAATCGAGCAGAATAACCACGTCCTTTTTATGCTCAACTAAACGCTTAGCTTTCTCAATAACCATTTCTGCAACTTGTACATGACGGCTTGCCGGTTCATCAAATGTTGAAGCAACTACTTCACCACGAACAAGCCGGCGCATTTCTGTTACTTCTTCCGGACGCTCATCAATGAGTAGAACTAGAAGCACTGCATCCGGGTAATTAAGGCTTAAACTCTGCGCAATATTCTGCAGCAGCATGGTTTTACCGGCTTTTGGTGGTGCAACAATTAATCCACGCTGGCCTTTACCAATAGGAGAAACCAGATCCAGAATTCGTGCGGTAATATCTTCCGTACTACCGTTACCGTTTTCTAAACGGAAACGCTCATCAGGGTGAATCGGTGTTAGATTTTCAAAAAGAATTTTATTACGTGAATTTTCCGGCTTATTAAAATTAACCTGATTAATTTTTAATAATGCGAAATAGCGCTCACCGTCTTTAGGTGGTCGGATTTTACCTTCCACACTGTCACCGGTACGCAGGTTGAAGCGGCGAATCTGACTTGGCGAGATATAAATATCATCGGGACCGGCAAGGTATGAACTATCAGAGCTTCGTAAAAACCCAAATCCATCCTGTAATATTTCCAATACACCGGCACCAAAAATATCTTCACCGCTTTTAGCATGCGCTTTTAAAATGGCAAAAATAATATCTTGTTTTCTTAAACGAGCTAAGTTTTCTAGCCCCATTGACTCGCCAAGTTTAACTAGCTTAGAAACTGGCGTATTTTTTAATTCGGTTAAATTCATAATTTATATAGGTATACAGAATTGAAGTGAGTGGAAGTAAGGTGAATGTGAGAACTAATCAGCTCATATTTTGAGCATAAAGGTAGCATTTAATTTAACTTTAGTCCAGATTGGACTTGTTGCAGATCACAACTTATCCAATCTGTTCTTATATTTTTAGATATTTGCATCTAAAAATTCAACCAGCTGCGTTTTAGAAAGCGCGCCAACTTTAGTTGCAGCAACTTTTCCATCTTTAAATAATAACAACGTTGGAATACCGCGAATACCAAATTTTGGTGGTGTACCGCTGTTTTGGTCGATATTTAATTTGCCGATTGTAACTTTGCCTGCGTATTCAGCAGCAACTTCAGCAAGGATTGGAGCAATCATTTTACAAGGACCACACCATTCAGCCCAAAAATCGACTAAAACAGGACCTTCTGCATTAACTACGTCTTCATCAAAACTTGCATCACTTAAAGTTACGATATTATCGCTCATTTTTCTCTCCAGAAAGAATTGGCAGTAAAAAGTTACTATAACACGAAATATAGTAAAAATTAATTTTAGATATTTGAATCGATCTCAATACTTATTGCAAGTATAAAATGCTATGATTTATAAATGAATAAAACACATCTAACTCAAACAAAATTTGCAGACCTTCCTCTTGAGAAAAGTCTAATTTCAGGCCTTACATCACAAGGTTATGAATACTGCACACCGATTCAAGCCTTGTCACTGCCGATCACCCTCACGGGCAAAGATATTGCAGGACAAGCGCAAACCGGTACAGGTAAAACGCTTGCGTTTTTACCTGCAGTATTTAATCACCTGTTAACTAATGAACAGCCTGAAAATCGCCGTAAGAATCAACCTCGGGCTATTATCTTAGCGCCGACACGTGAGCTTGCAATCCAAATCCATAAAGATGCTGTATCACTCGCAAAAATGTCTAACTTACGCCTAGGTTTAGCATATGGGGGCGAGAAAGTTGAAATTCAACACACTAAGTTAGAAAAAGGTGTTGATATTCTAATTGGTACTACGGGCCGCATCATTGATTTCGTTAAACAAGGTGTTATTGACCTTGGTTCGATACAGAGTGTTGTACTTGATGAAGCAGACCGTATGTTTGATCTTGGCTTTATAAAAGACATTCGTTATCTGTTCAGACGCATGCCTGAAGCCGGCAGCCGCCTTAATATGTTATTTTCAGCAACCTTGTCGCATAAAGTGCAGGAACTTGCTTTTGAGCATATGAATGATCCGGAACATATCCAGATAGAGCCTGAAGTCATGACTTCAGCTAATATCACTGAAGAGCTTTTTTACCCTTCAAATGAAGACAAAATGCTTCTTTTATTAACTTTAATGGAAGACGAGTGGCCTGAAAAAGCCATTGTATTTGCTAATACTAAACATACCTGTGAAAAAGTATGGGGTTATTTAGCTGGCGACGGTTTACGTGCAGGTCTATTGACCGGTGATGTGCCGCAGAATAAACGCATTAAAATATTAGAGCAGTTCACTCAAGGTGAGATTGATATTCTGATTGCAACAGATGTTGCCGCTCGAGGTCTGCATATACCTAAAGTGTCGCATGTGTTTAACTTTGATCTGCCTGATGATTGTGAAGATTATGTTCACCGCATCGGACGTACCGGCCGTGCTGGAGAAAAAGGTTTAGCAATCAGCTTAGCTTGTGAAAGATATGTTTTTAACTTACCTGCAATTGAAGAGTATATTAAACATTCCATTCCAGTAAGTGAATACGATAAGGATGCCCTGCTTGATTCATTACCAGTAATGAAAGTAACCAAGTACAAAGCACACCCGAACAATCGTAAAGATAATTATCATAGAAGTCATAAACGCTAAGATGATCAAAGAAAACCGCTATACCATTATCGACCTTGGTTCCAATAGTTTCCATATGCTGACGGTGACCAGGCAGGGTAATGGTTTTAGTGTTTACTCTAAAAGCAAACAAAAAGTCCGTCTTGCTTCCGGTTTAGACCACAACCAAAATTTAACCCAGCAGACCATGAACAACGGCTGGGCTTGTTTACAACAGTTCAGAGATGAATTAAATCAGCTAGCCCCCTGCCGCATTCTTATTACGGCAACCGCCGCATTACGAATGGCTAACAACAAACAAACCTTTCTTGACCGTGCTGAAATAATCCTCCAGCACCCTGTTAAACTTATTTCCGGAATAGAAGAAGCTAAAACCATTTACCGTGGTGTTGCTTTTACTGACCATATTATAGAGCAGATGCTGGTTATCGATATCGGCGGTGCCAGTACCGAGCTTATCATCGGCAAAGGCCACGATATTTTACTGGCAACAAGTCTGAATATGGGCTGCGTGACCTGGTTAAATAATCACTTTGCAGATAACAAGCTAAATCAGCATAATTTTGATGCGGCAGTTAATACAGCCAGACAGGTTATCCAGCCGCAGATAGAAAGTTACCAAGAGCGAGGCTGGTCTGTGACCATGGGTGCCTCCGGCACAATTCAGGCAGTACACGAAATAAACAGCAGACAGAAACTGAGCGAGTTGTTATCTCTTGAATTATTAAATCAGATTAAAGAGCAGTGTATTCTTTGTCAGGATATTAGTTCGCTGCAGATTGACGGCTTAAAACCATCAAGAATCCCCGTATTTGCAAGCGGTCTGTCAATCTTAATCGCGTTATTTGAATGCCTGGATATCAAGGTAATGCAGCGTTCACAAGGCGCATTAAGAGAAGGTCTGATCAGTATACTGTTCGAAGACAAATGACCTAACCTTCTATCATTTCCTTAATTAATAGAGCATGCATAAAAAAACCGCTCAGGTTAATAAGCGGCTTTTATTGTTAATATTTATTAACTGAACAGATGTTAATCCAGTTCCTCGAGATTTTTCTGATATTTATCAAACTGATCCGTAACCGCTTTATGCGGCTCCGCAGTTGCTAAACTGGTTATTATAATCGCGATTGTTGCAAATATAATACCAGGTACGATTTCGTATAGATCGTAGATACCGCCAGATAACTGCTTCCATACAACAATTGTCACACCACCGACAAGAATGCCCGCTAACGCACCATTACGGTTCATACGTTTCCAGTACAAGCTGATAATTAATACCGGACCAAATGCAGCGCCAAACCCGGCCCATGCATAAGAAACTAAACCTAATACCGAGCTGTCCGGATCCATAGCTAAAAATAGTGCCAGCAGTGATAAAGCAACAACACCTAGACGGCCAACCAGTACGATTTCAGAAGAGGAAGCAGTTGGTTTAATTAACTGTTTATAAAAATCTTCCGCTAATGCCGACGAAGAAACCAGCAGTTGTGAATCTGCAGTACTCATAATAGCAGCCAAGATAGCGGCTAATAAAATACCGGCAATAACGGGATGGAAAATAGCATCAACCAGAAGCATAAATATTTTTTCACCGTCATCCAGCCCGCCGCCTAATTCACTATTCACATATAATAATCCCACTAAACCAACTAGTACTGCACCTGCCATAGATAATGCTGTCCAGACAACAGCAATACGTCGGGCAGTAGTTAAATCAGCATTACTGCGGGTTGCTTTAAAACGCGCTAATATATGCGGCTGGCCGAAATAACCCAGTCCCCAGGCTGCCAAGGAAATAATAGCAATCGCCGATAATGGTTTTCCATCAATGCCGTTCCAGATGGTCAGGAGTTCAGGGTTTACGGCATATAAATCAGAACCTAGCTGACCCAACCCACCGTCCATAGCTGCAATAGGTACAATCAGCAGTGCGGCCGACATTAATAACCCCTGTACTAGGTCGGTCCAGGATACCGCCAGAAAACCACCGAACAGAGTATATGAAACTACGCAGGCCGTGCCGACGATCACGGCAATGGTGTAATCTAAGCCAAAAACTGTTTCGAACAGTTTTCCGCCGGCAACTAAACCTGAGCTGGTGTAAAAAAGAAAAAACATCAGGATGAAAAAAGCTGCAATGGTCTGCACTAGTTTAGATTTATCATCAAAACGACGCGCTAAAAAATCAGGCAGTGTTAACGAATCATCGGCAGTGATGCTGTAGGTACGCAGTCGTTTGGCACATATTAACCAGTTCAGCCATGTACCGACAAGCAGACCGCCGGCCAGCCATAAAGACTCCAGCCCGGCAGCATAAGCATAACCCGGCAAACCGAGAAGCAGCCAGCCGCTCATATCCGAAGCGCCGGCAGATAAAGCGGCAGGCCAGGGACCAAGACGCCGTCCGCCTAGAAAGTAATCCGATGCATTTGCCGTTCGTTTATATGCATATAAACCTATCGCCAGCATAACTATCAGGTAAACGATAAATGTGACTATTGTTGTTAAACTATTTTCTACCATAAATTCCTCTCATTTTTATTTCCCTATAAACTTAATAAGAAACTGTAAAAACACTTAACCAAAGCGTTCTGTGATGGTCGTGTCTGCGGTTATTGGTCTCCGCACCCGAGCTCTAATAGCGCGGCATTTCCCCCGACAGCAGTAACATTAATGGTGCGGGTCTTTTCGGTAATAAAACGCAAAACAAAGTAACGGTCAGTTATGCTGCTTAATGACGTTAATTCTGTTTCTAAAATAAGTTGTGCCAGCAATCCCTCCCTGTCTGCCAGCTGCCTGTTTATTTTCAATGACTCTGTACTATGACCTGTATAAGCGACTCCGGCAGTAGAGGGATCAGTGATTAACTGCTCCGCTGAATTAAACGATGCAGTTTGCACCACTGATTTAGGAAATCCAGCAACAAGCAGAGTCGAGTGCAGCTTCTGTGAAATTTCCTGCAGTTCCTGCGGCAGTGATAATATAATGCAGTTGCCTGCCAGCAGTGCTGTAGATATCATGCCTACCAGTGCACTAAGCGGTGCGTCAGCACTACAGTGAATAATAAAAACACCGCGCCCGCAGGCATATAATTCATTACTCTCCCCCGTCGGACCCGGCATTAATTTTTCCTCGCCGATCAGAGCGAAACCTTGTCGAACTTGATATCTGGCCATTTTTGCCGGCATTAAACCAAAACTGCTTTGCTGTGCAATCTCATCTGCCCAGCGATGAATAAGTTCACCGCGAAAAGCACAGCCGAGTTCATTCCACTCATCCCATTTTGCATGCGCCTGTTTAACGATATTGCTGATCTGCTCGTTCATCAGTTGACTCCTTATAAAGACTGCGAAAGCGGGGAATGATTAACGCTAACCTGCTTGCTGAAACGCAGCAGATAATGAGGACCTCCGGCCTTCGGCCCGGTACCAGATAAACCTTGTCCGCCGAACGGCTGTACACCAACAACAGCTCCGACCTGATCCCGGTTGATGTAACAGTTACCCACCCGGCAGCGTTTTTCAATAGAACGGTAACCGGCTTCATTGCGGCTGTGAATACCCATGGTCAAACCAAAACCGCTGTTATTAATTTGATCGATAACATCATCTAACTGATCTGCCTGATAGCGGATAATATGCAGAATCGGGCCGAACTGTTCATTTTCTAACTGCGCTAAACTACTTATCTCAATTGCCGTCGGCGGTACAAAATCACCCGACAAACAGCTCTCATCCAGGGGTATCTGTCCGACGAGTTTATTTATTTTCAGCATCTTGTCGATATGAGCTAAAAGTTTATCTTTAGAATTTTTATCGATAACAGGACCGACGTCAGTATTATGCAGATAAGGCAGGCCAACACGAAGCTCCTGCATCGCACCTTGAATAAGATGAATAACCCGATCGGCAATGTCCTGTTGTACAAACAACACCCGTAATGCAGAACAACGCTGCCCTGCAGATGCAAATGCTGAGCGCAAAACATCTCGAACAACCTGCTCCGGCAGCGCGGTGCTGTCGACAATCATGACATTTTGTCCGCCGGTTTCAGCAATCAATGTGCCCGCTTCACATTTTCTCTGTGCCAGTGAGCGGTTAATTCGCTGCGCGGTTTCTGTTGAACCAGTAAACACAACTCCTGCGATACGCAGATCGGCAGTCAAAGGTCCGCCTATATCAGCGCCGGTTCCCGGAAGCAGGTGAATAGCTTTAGCAGGAATGCCGGCTTCAAGCATCAGTTCAACCGCACGAGCTGCAATTAATGAAGTTTGTTCTGCAGGTTTTGCCAGTACAGTATTACCGCTGACTAAAGCCGCCGAGATCTGCCCTAAAAAGATTGCCAGCGGGAAATTCCATGGGCTGATACAGACAAAAATCCCCTTGCCCTGACGTTTAACCTGGCGGGTTACTTCATCAAAACCTGTTACCGTAGTTACAGTCGCAAAATTCCCCTGTGCCTGCTGCGCGTAATAACGACAGAAATCTACCGCTTCACGCACTTCATCAATGCTGTCATGTATTGTCTTGCCGGCTTCTTTATGGCACAAAGCAATCAACTCCGGCATATTTTTCTCAAGCAGATCCGCTAGTACATTTAAATACTGAGCACGTTCGGATACTTCTGTCTGCGCCCATTGCGGATAAAACTCATAGGCACTGGCAGCCGCATTTTCAATGTTCTCTTTGTTAGAAAACTGCACTGAGCCGACATCAATATTTCGATCATAGGGTGCTGTAACTCGATGCAGATTCTTCTCTTCAGAGTCATCGCACGGATAAAACTTGATACCATTAATAATCGCACCGCCCTGCCAGTAAGTGGTCATATGCAGGTTAACAGCGGCTTCAAAAGGTTTAACTTCGCTGTCAATATCGATATTTACGCTGTAAGAGTTTTTACGATCAGCAAAAATCTGCGGAGGTAAAGGAATTAGACCATTATGTAATGTAGGACGGCGCAGCAGAGTTTCGACCGGATGCTCAATAAGTGTTTCCACGGCACAATCTGCATCAACAAGGCGATGCACAAAAGAGCTGTTCGCGCCATTCTCTAATAAACGCCGTACTAAATAAGGCAGTAGATCCTTATGGCTGCCTACCGGGGCATAGATACGGACATTACAGTCAAATATGTCAACAGCATGCTTATATAAAGCATCCCCCATTCCATGCAGGCGTTGAAATTCATAGTCGCTATGAGTCGCCATGGAAGCAACAGCCGCCACAGTATGCGCATTATGACTGGCAAACTGTGGATATATTAGACCTCTGATATGATCACTTAACAGGAACCGGGCACAAGCCAGGTAGGAAACATCAGTTGCCTCCTTACGTGTAAAAACAGGATAAGCATCATAGCCGTTTTGTTGTGCTAACTTAAGCTCACTGTCCCAATAGGCGCCTTTTACCAGGCGCAGCGGTATGCAGTCCCCCTGTTCTTTTGCTAACGCCGCTAACCAGGTTAGAACCGGCAAAGCCCGCTTCGTATAAGACTGAACAACAAGGCCTAGTTTTCCCCAGCCGCGGTTAATCTCACTACGGTAAAGCTTCTCGAATAAAACTAAAGAAAGCTCTAAGCGGTCTGCTTCTTCGGCATCAATCGTTAAACTGACATCAAGCTCCCTGGCGCGTTTGATCAGCACCAGAACAGACTCATACATTTCCGATAATACCCGTCCTTTATTAGCGACTTCATAACGTGGATGTAATGCGGATAATTTGATCGAAACACTAGCGGCTATTTTAATCTGAGTACTTTTCAGCTGCTCTGCACCAACAGATTCAACGGCGGCCATATAAGCATCAAAATATTTTTTAGCATCTTCAGTAGTCAGTGCCGACTCACCAAGCATGTCGTAGGAATAACCGTAACCTTTGCTTGTGAACGGGCTTCCGTTTTTCTGCGCCTCACGAATATTTCTGCCTAAGACAAACTGATGCCCCATAATCTTCATTGCCTGGTTCATTGCCTGGCGGATCACGGGCTCCGATAGTTTATTTACAAATCGATTAATAACATTAGAAGATTCTGCATCTTTAGCCGTATCCAGATTAATGACTTTGCCGGTCAGCAGTAATCCCCAGGTTGATGCATTAACAAAAGTCGAGTCCGAGTTTTTTAAATGCGACTTCCAGTCAGCCACGCTTAATTTATCTCTAAT
This sequence comes from Psychromonas ossibalaenae ATCC BAA-1528, assembly GCF_000381745.1. Lineage (GTDB taxonomy): Bacteria > Pseudomonadota > Gammaproteobacteria > Enterobacterales > Psychromonadaceae > Psychromonas > Psychromonas ossibalaenae. The sequence continues at coordinate 19,198 of NZ_KB907043.1, forward strand.
TAATGCATCCGCAGTAGCGGTATCCGGTATACGCATTAATGCTTCAGCCAGGCACATTAAAAGAATTCCCTCTTTGGTATCTAGGCTATATTCCAGCAGCAGGGCATCAATCATCTGAATTGCCTGTTTGTCAGCGCGTACTCTATTAATAAGGTCTGATGCATTATCACAAATAGATATCTTTTCCTGAGCGGAAGGAGAAGCCATCGGCAGCAGCTGCTTTAACCAGTAGTCTTCATCAACCATATACAATGGTGATATTAGCGACCAGAGATCATCTAACGGCCGATCAATAAATGATTTCTGCAGTGAATCCTGAGCGATAAATTCTGTCATAATTGTCCTCAAAATATTTATAAAGCGATAACTGCCGGAAAACAATGTTAAGCAATTGTTAATAAAATGTACGGATGCGACATCATATTTTCAAAGAGATTTAAAATCTTGTCAAAAACTACGATCAATTTGTCAAAAGGTCTGATAATTACTAAAGTGCGGACATACCGACACGATTTTATGAAGGGCTACTTGCGGTACTTAGAAGGAGAAATCCCCTGCATCTTAGTAAAGGTATGCGTAAAACTGCTTTGATTAGTAAAACCACTTGCATCAGCAACTTGGCTTAATGATAACGAGCTGTTTTCCAGCAGCTCCCTGGCTAAACTAAAACGCTTGTGGAGCAGATACTGATGAGGGCTTTTACCTGTCTGCTGTTTAAAAAGAGCGTAAAACTGACTTTCACCGAGAAAAACACAACCCGCCAACTGTGCAATACTTATTTTTGCACTAATATGTTGCGCAATATAAGCATCAATACTGTCTATATTGATTCTCTTATCATGGCGGTTTCCGCTATAAACATGGCGCTGCAGCAGAGCAATTAAAGTACTGTTGCACGCACGGCTCAGCAGCAGATCATTGGGGTTTTCCTGCATTTCAAATACCAGCAGCTGAATCAGCTGCTGAATTTTGTTATCAAGCTGGAAATAATGACTGCAGGAAAATAGTGTCTTTATTCTGTGTAAATTTTCATTATCCAAATCAGCTTCACAGGGTAGATTGAGTACAAGAATCTGCGAATCCCCTATCCCATTAAACGCGTGGTCTGAACTTGCAGTTACGGCGCATCCCTGTCCGGGTACAATTAAACTGCCCAGCCCTTCAATATTAAATTCAGCTCGCCCTTTTAAACCAATTACAATCTGATTGTAACTATGCTCATGATGATTAATCTCATTAGGAAGTGCGATGATTTCAGCAGGCTTGATAAATTCAGCAGACATATTTTCTAACTCCTTCCCGTATTCGAAATATAGTAAGGTTATAAAGACTGCTTACTTAATAAAATAATTTATAAAATACGACAATAACTTATGAGATGGCATTACAAATTACTTTTGATGGTCAAGTTTGCAACAAACATCAATAAATTTTAATGATTGGGGGATGGGAGATGTCGGTGTATGCAATAAATAAAAGACAAGGTGCTAGTAATCGCAAAGCTCCCCCCTACTATCACATGATATGAAACCAACTTCGTTGGTACTCCTAACCTTTACCCATGCGGGAGCAGGTCAAAACATAAATCGCAGGAATTAAAAAAGCCCCAGCAGAACTAACCAGTGGGGCTATTTGTATAGGTTGCTTATAGAGAGCAAGCTTGGCGATGGTCAGGATTCGCAGAGCTCGTCCGCTCATGGCCCAGGCTGTCGCCTGATTCGCCCTACTATCACATGGTCTGAATGCCACTCCGTGGCTGCTGTTTATTGCCCATGTTCGAGTTGGTCATCGTCGTCAAAGCGCTAAAACGAAAAAATCCCTGCTGACATTCGTCAACAGGGATTGTTC
>NZ_KB907044.1 GCF_000381745.1 Psychromonas ossibalaenae ATCC BAA-1528
ATTTTACTTCGTTTCTTTGGCAAAGAAGACCGTCGCTTTTTTTAATATTTCACGCTCCATTTCCAAGCGTTTTACTTGTGCTTTTAACTTACGGATCTCGTCCTGCTCTGGAGTTAGTTTACCGTTTCCTCTAAATGCATGGCCATCATCATTTTCTGCCTCTTTTATCCAACGGCCCAGAATCTGAGGAGTAATCTCTAAGTTTCTAGCTGCTTCTGCAATATTGTAATTTTGCTCTCTTACCAGCGCAATGGCATCAAGTTTGAACTCTTTTGAATAGGTTTTACGTGTTTTCATTTCAATCTCCAGTTAAATCAATTATGTCTTAACTGGGTTAGTCGAATCAATTAAACCACGTCAGCACACTGCTTGTTATGCCTGTTAGAAATAAGTTCCTGATAATTTATCTGGGTTGATTCAATTTTCGTTGTCAATCTGCAGTTAGAATAATCAGTTACATTTACTTCTGTCTTTCACTTAACTGTTGTTTCACTTCTCTTTGAAAGTGATTTCATTTACTTGTTTTACTGCAATTTGTATTGTTTTATCATATTTCCTTTCGTCTTGCCCTTGTGCTGTCTTTCGTTTGCTTTTGATCTCTCATGTTCATTACTCGGTAAGAGTCTTGCTCTGTTTTTTGTTGTACATTGTTTGTTCGATACTTCTTATTGGTTAAGGCGGTAAAGTGAAATTCACGACAAAAAATTACAATGCAGTTATGTTGACGGGAGGGATTCTCCTAGCATCCGTTCCGTCTATCGCTGCAGCTGAAACTTCTATTAAGCTTGACTATAGGCACTCCTATTCGGAAGAAACAGAAAAGAGAGCGGACAGACTGAAAACCTATATTGCAACGGACAGCCTGCTGCTGGAATTAGAGGCGACAACAGCAAGCGGCGGCGATTCTAACTGGCTGGAAGATAAGACAATCTCATCCTACGATATCGGTATATTCTACCCCTACCGCTATAACGAAAATCTAGTTTTTCTTCCAGGTTTTGACTACATCACAACAACTGATAATCAGCAGTATATCCCTTCATTAAGAATCAACTATATGACGGATAATAAAATCCGCCTGCAGACTCGTTATAAACAGGTCATTAATGAACAAAAGATTGGCGAAGACGAGAGATCGCAGGTTCAACGTATTGATTTCTGGCTGGGTTACGGCACGCCGGCCTGGGATTTCCAATATCAGGTCAGCTTCGGCAAAGAACTGAATAATGATGTTCCGCTGTTTGACAATACTGACAGGGACTACTGGCAGAATATCCGAATCCGCTATCAGCAGTATCAATGGCAGCCTTATGTCGAACTGGGTGATGTGAAGGTCGGCCGCTACGATGATGAACGACAGGTGCGTTACCGTGTTGGTTTGATGTACGTTTTTTAATCCACTACTGCAGTCCGGATAAGTAACTGATTATTTTACAATATCTGAAACTGACCATTTACTTAACCAGTCTGCTTCTACTTTCAATTTAGTAAATCAGGAGTCTTAACATGTCAATTTCTCGTCGCAGTTTTCTTAAAGGAACCGTTGCAGCTGGTGCTGCTGGGGTTCTGGCGCCAACTGCCGCAGCTGCCTTGTCCGAAAAAACCACTGTATTGAATAAACCGTCAAATCCTAAAAACATATTAATCATTACCGCCGATCAGCTGGCCAAAAAAGCGGTGGCAGGTTACGGCAATGACTTTGTAAAAACCCCGGCAATAGATTCGATTATTAAGCAGGGAGTTCGTTTTGAAAAAGCTTATTGTTCTTTTCCTTTGTGTGCGCCTTCCAGAGCCTGTTTCTGGACTGGGAAGCTGCCTCATCAGACCGGAATAATTGCCAACAGCAGTCCGAATATCCCCGAGACAATGGATACCCTGGGAAATTTATTCTCTGATGCCGGATATGACTGCGTGCACTTTGGAAAGCGTCATGATTACGGCTCTCTGGCCGGTTTTGACAGTGCAGAGCAGATAGAAAAAGAAGTTGAAACAACAGCTGCTTTCCCGATTAATTACGATACCAGAGAAGATGTCTACTGCCTGGAAGAAAGTGTTAAATACCTTAATAATTATCAGGGAGACAAACCTTTCTTAATGGCGGTTGAGTTTAATAATCCGCATAATATCTGCGGCTGGGTTGGTGAGTTCCGGGGCGAGCATGGTGATATTGAAGGAATCGGGGAGCTGCCGCCGTTACCTGACAATTTTGAAGCTAATGACGATCTGATGAATCGCTCTAAATCAGTACAGTACGCCTGCTGCACGCATAACCGTACAAGAGAGGCCTCTGCCTGGAATGAGCTTAATTTTAAACAGTATTTAAAAGCTTATTATCATTTCACAGAACTTGCCGACCAGTGTATTGCACAAGTACTGGATACACTGAAGGCGAAGGGCTTAGAAGACGAGACTTTAGTCGTATTATTTTCTGATCATGGTGATTCCATGGCCGCACACCGGTTAGTCACTAAAATGAACTGGTTTTATGACGAGTCAACCAATGTTCCTTTTGTGTTTTCAGCACCGGATCTTCCTAAAGGGCAGTCATTAGATCAGCTGGTATCACTTTGTGATCTTCTTCCTACGCTGTGTGATTATGTCGGTATCAATACTCCGTCTAATCTTTACGGGCGTTCTCTGCTGCCGCTTTTAAAAGGGGAAAAACCTGCAGACTGGCGCCAGGAAGTTGTATGTCAATGGCATACCAACCGGGAAATGACCATACAGCCTGCACGTATGATGAGAACCGATCGTTATAAATATATTGTTTATCAGGAAAATAATGATGAAGAATTATACGATATGCTTAATGATCCAGGTGAAATGACCAACTTAAGTCATAAAGCGGAATCTGCACAGCTGCTGGAAGAGATGCGTGCGCAGTTTAGAAACTACGTAGCCAACAGCGTGGATCCGTTTTTCACTCAGGAAGCAGTAATTGATAAACGCTGGCGTTCACATAAGCTGGGTTACCACAACCACGAAGGGGATTCGTCTATTGACGTTTATCTAAGGGAGATCCGCCCGCTCGAGGTCAGTGGTGATCAAAAAGCCATTGCTAAAGCCCGCAAAGACGTACTGACGGCTTCCCGTCAGTCATACTGTAAAGCGTAATTGATAAGCCCCCGTTTTTAGTAACGGGGGCTGTACAACTATTTATTCTTGCAAACACTAAGATCCCGGCATAATCGTAAGCTAACTGACTGTCCGAAAAAACTGTCCACTTCAATAAATGTATTTCCACTGCGATGACTAAAGTTAAATGCGGCGGAATTCTGTATCTCCCAGATGCCTTCAATTTCAACCGTTATACTCACCGCTGTTGTCGGCAGATCGTTTTCCTGAATATTTAATTCAGTTGAGGCGATACTTAAGTCCATATGATTATCATAAGTCTGAGCCAGCACCTGGGCCGTTGTACTGATACTGCGCAGCGGACCCTGCTCGTAGACCGAAGATTCAAAACTGCTGTAGCCGTAAACACTGTTCCTTTTATCAAACAGTAGTTCTCCCTGCTCTGTCTGCTCCAGCACAAGGAACTGAGAATCGTTCTGCATTAAATATGCAAAGTGAGCCATTTGTACAGGAGTGCTCTCCATTAGCATCACATATTGATAACCGGCATTCTCCGGTGCCGTCCCGTGATCAATCCAGGCTGTTGTGAAAGTACCTGAAGTAGGTTCTTTAGTTTTGTTATGACGGGAGTCCTGCTCACCGCGGCGGACATTTACTTTTTCAGCATCAATCAAATAGTAACCGACTCCATTATCATCTATCAGCCAGTCACCGGAAGTCAGCTGATGTGTAAATCCCCCCTGATCATGGTAGCTGCCGTTTATCCAGATTCCCTGAGACTCTTCACCATAAGCAAGCTGAAACAGCGTCGTTTCAGTATTGTTGATGCCGTCAGCATTATTAATAGCACTGCCGGTTAAATACAGTTTGTCTTCACCTGCCAGTACAAATTTTTGTGCTCGGAAGGTTGGTTCAAAGTTTTCCAGGTTGTCCGGAGCAATATGCTTAAAACTGAAAATACTGAACTGCTCTTTGAGGGATGTTGAGCCGCTTGTTCCATATTCGGAACGCACCATCAGGGTTGATGTTTTAGGGCTTTCAAGCAGATCATAATCAAGGTGGATGGTGGTAGTACCGGGATTCCTGTTCCAGTCCCAGCCGTCTTCCTGGAAACCGAGCAGGCTCGGATCGCCGTAAGGAATAACTGAAACCCCGCCGTGGCTTTGGTAGCGCCCGTAGCGGTTATCATTTGTATAAATTTCAGAAGACCACACGTCTTTGTTATAGCCTTTAATTAAAGCCATGCGCTCACCGCTGCGGTGGACGGCAAAAGCACCGCCGTTAAAGCTCCAGCTGCCCTCTGGTAAAGGCGCCGGATGAATTCTTTTACCGAATATTGCTTCACTTTCTTCGTAGCTGGTATCGGTTACCTGCAGGTAGACAGCCGCTAACTCCTCGTCCACCTGAGGATAGCTGTTGGCCAGTTTTTCCATACCGTCAGCATAGCCTTTCAGTTCTAATGTAGTAAAAGGGTGGCGTCCGGAAAGACCTAAAGGAACAACCGGGTTACTGTAGTGCCAGCCTGCCATCATAACCAGTTTTAATTTATCAGCCCCCTCTTCCGTGATAGAAAAAAGACTGTTTTTAAGCATGCTGACAACAACCGCCGCGTTTTTAAAAGCAGGGAATGCGTATGCAGGATAATGACCGTTATGCCGCCATGCCGTACCGTCAGGTCGGAACCCGTCATGTGTACCGGGAGGTGTCTGCGCTAATGCGCCGGAGAAAAACTCAGAAAATTTATGCAGCAGCGCGATCCGCTCATTGTCATCGGGGTTAATTATAAGCAGCGCCAGATGCTGAAATGCAAGCGTATTAAAATAATCTAAATTAGAGCTTTCCGGTATTAGCTCCATATCAAAGCTTTCTTTAAATTCGCGGGAAAACCATAAAAGCGCATTATAAGTCGGCTGCAGTAAACCAGCCCGGGTTAATACCGGCTCCATCATCAAGGCTGAGTTATACCACCAGCGTCCGCTGTAACCCCAATGATGTGTTGTAACCAGTGAGCTGCCGTCGACATAGCCCTGATCCAGTAAATGTACTGTAAGTTGTATATACATTTCACTTAAACGCGGGCGCTCGGCGGCAAAATCCGGTTCGTGATAGGCCTTGGAAATATCCAGCATGAGCTGGGCATAACCTGTTATTTTTTCGCCTTTGCTGTCGCTGTCTCCAAGTACAGCATATTCGTCAAAATCTGTTTTGTCTGCCGGGGACAGATTATCCGGCTGGTAAATAACCTGCTGTTTATCGGTAATGATATGGCGGCCGCTAATATCGCCGCCACTGTCTTTCTCGATATTAAACAGTGCAAATTTATCTTCTAAATCCTGCATGCTGCCGTTATAACCGCTTAATTCATCAATCATGGTCTGTTTAATCTGCTCAGCATCATTAAGCTCTTCCTGAGTGGCTTCAGGCAGATTTTCATCAAGACCGAAATCAATTTCAGGCAGGATAATGCGGGTGCTGACCTGATCATCGGACCACTGATAACGGTTATCATCGACAGAAACCATGATACGGTCGATATACAGCTGACCAGATTTCTCTGCTGGTGAGATAAAGCGTATTTTATCAAACTGATAAGTAACTTCAGGTGTAAAATCCAGATTTAATGATAGACCTACGGCACGCCAGCCGACAAAATTCAGCCCTACCGGGAACTCTGTTATGCTGCCGGGGCTGCTTTGTGCATCTGACAATTGAACTGTTAATGTGTCAGGGACTGCTTTGGGGTTATAGATCCAGAATGACAGTACCTGTGTTGCACCGCGTCCGTAAGCCGCGGTGGCCTGTTCATCATCGATACGGCAGAAAGTATGATTAAAGGTAATATCATCGCCCTGCCGCCACTGCCATAAAAGCGACTGTTTTCCGAGAATAGAGCGTTTATCTGTTAATGATGCCGAGTCAGATTCAATCCACTCAGGCAGTTCTGCTTCCTCAAAACTGAGGATCTGCGCCTGCAGCGGTTCTGTGCATGCCGCACTGCTTAAACTGCTGAAAGAAAATAACAAAATAAATAGAGCTGAATAATAGATGGAGCTGCTGTAGCGGTTAAATAAAAGAAACATATCAAGACCTTATTGTTGTTATAAACATAATAAAGAAAGTAACTATGTTGTTATTAACAGGAGGCTGCTGCTTCGCTTAGGATTCAGCCGTTACGGCTGGTGGTCTTTACCACGTCGGCGGAAGCATTAACATGCTGTTATGGCAGATAGAGTAACCAGGCATAACAGCCTGGCGCTGTTTTTTACCTGGGCTGCGTTTGTGCTGTGCTGATATATTTTTCAACTGCCTGGCATAATACCGGTACGCTTTTATCCTGGTAGTCTAAAAAGCACTGCTCCTCGGCTTTTCTGAATGTCATATCGACATTGAACTGGTTTAACTCCTGCAGAACCGGATCGCTGTGCATTGCGCCCGGCACACCTTCTAATGCTCTTTTGCTACGGTCTCCGCCGTCCACAAATTCAAACGGCGAGCGGAATATATTGCCTGTAATGCCGGCTAAGCCGTCTCTAGGCACGCCGCGCAGTTTGACCGAAGGGTAGTGTCCCCACTCGGTGCCGCCGAATACAAACCAGTTGTTGATAACATTAACAGCCTGGCCGCCGTCTCCACTGCTGTCAGCATCTTCATGCATGTCCAATGAATGACCCTCACCGGTTTGCAGAATAATATTATTGGAAGCTGTATAAGATTCCCCTTCTTTTCCGGATCCGGCAATGCTGTGACGGTTGCTGTCAAAGACATTACAGTACACCGCGGTTGATGCATCACCATTCTGTACAACAACACCGTAGCCGCGTTCTCTTTTCTGGTTAAGATGGATATAGTTGTGGTGGATTCTGGCATTCTGTGTTTTTTTAAGTGATATTGCGCCGCCTCCCCAGCCGTACAGTTCGCTGTTTTCAACAATCAGTCCTGAACTGTCTTCCTGAGTCTGAATGCCCAGGGTAAGCACATCTGTATCTATATGTTTCACCGGCCCCTGCAGCCTTAAGCCGGAGATATGCACATTACTGCCGGTTTGTATAATGGGGAAGTTATATTCCTGCTCGTCAATATAATCTACTTTCAGCATCGCACCTTCACTGCCGTTTCTGCCTCTGTCACTAAACAGAGAGACATTATCTGGTATCACTAAGGCATTGTTCTGGTAGGGCAGCTCGATAGTGGTATCGCCGGGAATAAAGATATTCTCTATGCCGGACTGCAGTGCAGCTTCTAGTTCAGCTAAGCTGCTGACGCTGAGCATATTCTGCGAATTAATATCTTCTATATAGGGGTAATCATAGCCGCCGACGGTACCACAGCTGTTGATAACGCTTGAGTGGGCAAATATCGGCAGACTGCTTAGGACGATACTGCCGACTAATAATTTTATTTTCATTAGGTATTCTCCTATAGATATGTACCCGTTACAGCCTAAGCTGTAACGGTTACTGAGTTTTGAATGGTTATTTTTTAGTTAAGGCAAATTTCTGCGGTGCGGCATCAATGGTGGTTACCGTCACGTCTGTGTTTTCGCCGTTTATCACAGCCTGAACATTGCTGTTAGGCAGCGGTAATTCCCACTGGCCCTTGACGGTGACTGTAGTGGTCATCGCCTGAGACAGATCGTAACGCCAAGGGCGGCTGTAGATACTGACCTCTACCTGCTCGCCGTTCTCATCAATCTGATCCGGATCCTGACCGCTGTATATTGCCAGATCAGGATTCACCACACTTAACTGCAGCTGCGAAGCAGATAGAGATTTGGCCATAACCTGTGAAGGAGTATTAGAAGCGATAACATAGTCGCCGTTAACACCTGAGGCTGCTTCAAAAAATGCGTAAGCTTCAACATTATCTGCACTGCGCACAGCATGTACCTGATTATCGCGCTGCAGAACCGTGTAGACAGGTTTGCTGTTATCCTGAGCCTCCACTTTTACTGCATACTCATACTGGCCGTCGGTTGGTGCTGTACCATGCTCAATAACTGCCGTAGCAAACAAACCGTTGGTTGGCGAAGCGTCACCCTGGGCATTAGAGGACTGCTCCTGGTAGGTGAAGCGCACCTGCTCGTCTTCGGTTGCTGTTACGTAATAACGGTTACCCGCAGGATCCAGAAAGGTAACATCCTCTGCAGTGATCTCTTCGCTGCCGAGTGTGCTGACTGGGTTGTCATTAATTTCAACCGGTTGCAGATCCGCAACACTATGCTGGAACAGGGTTGTTTCGGTAAGATGCTGACTGTCGCTGTTTTGAATACCGGAGCCCAGTGCAATAATCTCATTGCCGAACATAAAATAGGACTTGCGGGCACGAAGGCTCTGCTGCTCATATTTTGTATGACCGTGCAGTTTCATGGCAAACATTGCATTACTGTTATCAAGAGTATTGGCACCGGAATAGGTCTCTGTGGATAACAGCATCTCTTCAATACCGGCATCCGGGAGCTGATTCAATACCGCACGCAGCTGCTCGTTAGGCAGATTAATGGTGGTGGTGCCGGGAAACTGGTTCCAGTTCCAGCCGTCATGACTGAATGCACGCTTAGTTAAATCAGAAGGAGTAATTTCCAGTTGTCCGTACTGCAGATAACGGCCGTAGAGATTATTAGCCGAATAAGTTTCATTGCCGACCAGATAACGGCTGAATCCGCGTGCGGTTGCCAGCCAGGACATTTCGCTGTCTGCCGGGCTCTGACCGCGCGCCATCGCCATTGAAGCATAATTCATTGCCCATACGCCGGCAGGTTCATCCTCTGCATCAACTCCTTCAAAATCAGGTAGCTTAGCCAGGTTGGCATAAGCGGCAGCCAGATCGGAGTCGACCGTTTCGCTGCCGTCTGGTGATCCTGCCAGTGCCATCCATTTGAAAGGGGTTGAGGTGATTTTCTGTTCTCCGGTCGGGTGACGTCCGCTTAATACAATCGGAGTAATCAGCTCTTTGTTGTAAACCCGCATCATCAGCAGGGTAAACTTGGTGTGCTCGTGTGATTCTTCGCTGATCTGGAAAGGACTGCCACCAAGGCCGTAAATGGCGCCGGACAAACCGTTAAAGGCATCCTTACCATAAGCCGGGTAATGCTGTGAGTGGTGGAAGGTGGATCCGTCTGTTTTAAATCCGCCGGCTAATCCGTCGGAGGTCAGCAGTGTTTTGCTTAACCACTCCTGATGCTGAGTCAGCATCGCTTCACGCTCTGCCTGATCAGGCAATAACAGGAAGCTTTTGATCATCCACTGCAGCTGCGTATTAAGGATATCTACATTAGAAGAGTTAATCTCTTCGCTGGGCTCAAATACTCGGCCGGTGGCATTGAACCACATCATCGACTGCTGGGCGCCTTCAAGGAGCTGATTATCAGCCAGCAGATTACGGGCAACAAACAGTGCGTCAAACAGTTCGCGGGTCTGGTAGCCGAAATGGCTGATAATCTGATAACCCGAGCCGCCTTCTAGTCCCTGAGCAAGGATATGACGGGTGGCGTCAAGAAATACACTTTCCAGTGCAGCGCGGTTAGTTTCGGAGAGATTCTTAGTACGCAGATATTTTGCCGTGTCCTTCATTGCCTGGCCCAGCGTTCTTATTGATCCTGTATCTAGGAGCATCTCCAGTGTTTCATCACTGACAATGCCGGTTTTCAGAAAAGTCTGACCGTTAGGGTGAGTCAGCGGTTTACCTTTAATCGTACCGTCCGGGTTATAGGAGATCTCAAATTCAGTGTATTCCGCAAGATTCTCGTCAATTTTTTCCTGAGTAATGGTGCTGTTTTCATTGACTCCAATATGGTGATCAAAATTAACATACAGACTGGCGCTGTCGCCCTGAGTATCGTCAAATTCAGTATCGAAATTAAATTCAGGATGTGCTTCGCGGAGCATCTGATCGTACATTAACAGGGCCGTCCAGTTTTTACTGGCCATTTCTGTCACGCCCGGATTAACAAAAGGCTGATGATAATCAGGTGTCGGATAGCGGTTATCAACGGGCACTGACATCATCACCTGATCCAGCAGTATAGTTCCGGCTTCATCTGGTGCTGTAATGACCATCTGATTCATACCTTCTGCCGGAGTGCCGTCCATATCCCGGAAAGGAACAGATATGCCTCGCCAGCCTTGAAAGTCAAGGGAATATGTAAAGCTGCTGTCTTCTGAGCCTGCGGTGCCGAAACTAAAGGTCAGCTCTTTATCAACCGCCTTCTCGTTATATACCCAGGCCATAAAGGTATAGGGAGTGATCTCGTCATCATCATTATTATAACCGATATCCTGATCAAAAATCAGCTGGCTGGCAGGATCAAAGGCCCACTCTAAAGAGCTTTGACCGTCTTTATAGTGCTCTGTAGTGACTGCTAATGCCTGGGAACCAGAGCTGCTGATCGACTCAGGCACACCTTCTTCAAAAAAGTACATATAGCCGCCGGGTTCAAGGTTTGCATCATCTTTTGAACCTATTGCCACACTTTCGTTTTGGCAGGCAGACAGTGCAACAAAAACACTTAATGCTATTAATGACTTATTCAGACCAACTCTCATTTATATTTCCCCTTTCTCTCTATTATAAAAAGTTTCGAAAGGTTACCGAAAATCAAAGAAAGGTTTTTTGATCATATTCACAACTCCTTGTTAAATCTGGGCTTTCGTTGTCTTTTGTTTTCTTTTTTGAACTGGTCGATATTTATGCGCTTAGTTTTTGATCTTTACACTTTTAGACTTGTGATCGTCATCGTTTTATTCTTACGAATACTTACGTATAGTGTGCCTTATGTTGATACGAAAGCATTCAAAAGGTTTTGATATGACAAATTTACATTTACCACAAGCACGTTTTCATATGATGGCTAAACCGACCAGTTATCACTGTAATTTGAAATGTGATTATTGTTTCTACCTGGAGAAAGAAGAGGTTCTTCCGGAAATACCAGAGCAGCAGAAAAGTAAAACTCACGGTTATATGACAGAAGCCGCGCTGAAGCGCTATGTCCGCGACTATATCCGCTCACAGGACAGTGATGATATTGATTTTGCCTGGCAGGGCGGTGAGCCGACATTAGCGGGATTAGATTTTTACCGTAATGCGGTTAAATATCAGAAAATGTATGCCGACGGAAAAAATATCAGCAACAGCTTTCAAACCAATGCCATTGTGATTAATCGTCAGTGGGCACAGTTTTTCGCCGAAAATAATTTCTTAATCGGTGTTTCGATTGACGGCACGCCTGAGGTGCATGACAAATACCGAATTTCAGTGAACGGCAACCCGACCTTTGAGCGTGTTAAACGTGCGATTGAGTTATTGATTGAATATAAGGTCGAATTTAATACCTTAACCGTGATTAATGATCAGAACTGGGATAAAGGTAAAGAGACCTATCAACTATTAAAATCGCTTGGTTCTAAGCATCTGCAGTTTATTCCCATTGTTGAAGTTGATCAAAGCTGTCAGCAGAAAAACAGTGGACATTATTCCCCTTCTGCCGATCCCTCGCTCACGCATTTCTCGGTTCCTGCTGACGGGTACGGTCAGTTTATGAGCGAAGTTTTTGATCAGTGGATTAAAGAAGATGTCGGCACAATATTCGTGCGCATGTTTGACAGTATTCTGGCGACCTGGATGGGTTATCCCGCATCTGTCTGTGTGCAGTCACGTGAATGCGGGCAGGCGATGATTATTGAAGCTAACGGCGATCTTTACTCCTGTGACCATTATGTCTATCCGGCTAATAAACTGGGTAATATCCGTCAGAATAATATCACTAAGATGGCGACCAGCAAGCAGCAGAAACGTTTTGGTGAAGCCAAACATAAGACCTTAACCAGCAGGTGCCGGAGCTGTGAGGTGCAGGCACTTTGTTACGGCGGCTGTCCTAAGCACCGTATCACTTCTATTGAAGGTGAAAAATTTAAGCACAACTATTTATGCCCTTCATACAAGCGCATTTTCAAACATACCACTACAGCGATGCACCTGATGACTCAGGAAATTAAGCGTGGTGGTTTAGCGGCGAATGTTATGCCGGTCATTGCCAATTCAAAATTAACCAAGTAAAACCACAGGAGTAACAATGAAAAGATTTACCTCAAAGAAAACGTTATTAGCCGGTCTGGTTGTAGCTGCCTGCGCCGCTGCACCGGTGACGGCTTTTGCCGCCAAAGATGCAGATAAACCGAATGTTCTACTGATTGTTATGGATGATCTGGGTACTGCACAACTGGATTTTATGCTTGATCAAGTTGATAAAGAAACATTGAAAAAGCGCCCGGTCCCGGTACGTTATGATGGTGATTTCGATACACTGTACGACGCGGCTAAACGTTCTATGCCCCATGTTACTGAGCTGGCAAATGAAGGTGTTAGAATGACTAATGCCTATGTCGCAACACCGGTTTGTGGACCGTCACGTGCAGGTATGATGACTGGCCGTAATCCGCATAGCTTTGGTACTTACAGTAATGATGATGCTAAATTGGGTATCCCTTTAGATATTAAACTGCTGCCTGAATTGATGAATGAAAATGGTTATACCACTGCTAATATCGGTAAATGGCATAACGCGAAAGTTCGTAAAGAGTTAGTGCCGGAAAATACACGCAGCCGTGACTACCATGAGAATGAAATTCCATTTGCAGAGCCTGGTTTCGGTGCAGAAGAGCGTGGTTTTGATTATTCATACAGCTATTACGCTTCAGGGGTCGCATTATACGATTCTCCTGCGATATTCCAAAATGGTAAAAATGTACCCTCACCAGGTTACATCACACATAATTTAACCGATGAAACGATTAAGTTTATTGAAGGGGCCGGTGATAAACCTTTCTTTGTAAACCTTGCTTATAGTGTACCTCACATTCCATTAGAGGAGCCGGCACCGGCTAAATATATGGACCGTTTTGATACCGGTAATGTTGAGGTTGATAAATATTATGCGCACGTTAATGCTTCCGATGAAGGCATCGGTAAGATTATTGATAAGCTCAAAGAGATGGGCGAATATGAAAATACGCTTATTTTCTTCCTATCGGACAACGGCGCGGTATTCGAGTCTCCAATGCCGATGAATGGTATGGACCGTGCGTTTAAAGGCACGCGTTACCGCGGTGGTGTACACGTACCGTTTGTTGCTCATTGGAAAGGTAAGTTACCAGAAGGTCAAGTGAATAACACTATGATGTCTGCGATGGATATTCTGCCGACGGCATTAGCTGCTGCTGATATTGCTATCCCGAGTGAGATGGATGTTAACGGTCAGAATATTATGCCGCTGCTGAAAGGTGAGAAGCAGGAACCGCATAAATACTTGTACTGGGCGGGCCCTCGTGCGCATCATTACTCACCTGAAAGTGCCGAGTTCTGGAATCATTACTGGAAATGGATCTCTTTTGAAGAGCAGGAGTTTAAACCTAGCCCGTATATTGAAAAACACTCTAAGGGTGAATGGGCAATAAAAGATCAGAACTGGTCGCTGCATTATTACGATGACGGCAATGCAGAGTTTGAATTATATAACTACTCAGAAGATCCGGCTGAATCAATTAACTTAGCTAAAAAATATCCGGAGAAAGTAAAAGAGCTGAGAAAAGCATTTTACGCTTGGGTTAAAGACAAACCTGCACCGATTGCCTGGGGCCAGGATCGCTATAAAGTAATAACCGATTCTGCGGCGGACTAAAGCAGGTATTTATTATACCAATCCGCTTAATATGATGTTCTGTTTTAGGAAGTGAAGCTTCAGGCTCGCTTCTTATATTGCGCGGTTAAAACCGTACTTGTAAATAAAAGCACAGATCAATTAGTTTGGCGAATTGCTATTGCCTGCCGCCGGGTGCGCCTTTGCATCCGACTTTCAAGCACACGGGTATTGAACCTGATGTGCTTTTTTTTCACTTCGAGATTAACTTATGAGCAAAATAATCAGCGCGGCACCCAGACCTAAAATTCCCTATGAACATCCCGATGCCGAGATGTATTTTAAACTTTTTAAAGAGAATGTAATCCGCTTTAAAAACCGAAAATCCGCTTATACAAAGCATGATCACAGCATCCGAGCGTTATTTCAACGTGATCAGCACGATTTAAAGTATCAATGTGAACAGCTGGTCAGTTATGTCGCTGAAGCATTTAATCATTATGCACTGTGGGACTACAGCCATGCTTATTATCCCGGACGTCCAAGTCAGCAGACAGCCAGAACTGATGCACTGGAAGGAGTGAGCCGCGTGCTGCCGACACTGGCTGTCTGGCTGCATGCGAACGGCAGAGAAAATCATGTGTTTAAAGGCCTGGACGGCAGTGTGATTGATGTCGTTAACATACTAAAGCAGGCTTTTCTGGCCGGTACCGATCCGCAGCACCCCGGCTACTGGGGAGAGCTTCATGATTATGATCAGCGGGTCTGTGAAAGTGCTGATTTAGCGCTGGCCTTGTGGCTGTCTAAGGAGCAGGTCTGGGACAGTTTTAACTGCGGGCAGCAGAGACAGGTGCTTGACTGGTTCAAACAGGTCAATCACTGTCAGACAGTGGATAACAACTGGCATCTGTTCCCGCTTACGGTGCAGGTTGTTATTAAATCCTTAACCGGAGAAGACTGCGTTGATCAGACAAAATATCAGCGCGTAAAAGAGTTTTATGTGGGTGACGGCTGGTTCAGAGACGGTGCAAAAGGCAATTACGATTATTACAATGCATGGGGATTTTTTTATTCCCTGTACTGGTTAGATCAGATTGATCCGCATTTAGACAGGCAGTTTATTCACCAGTCATTAAGTGATTTTGCCGCCGGATACCGTTATTTTTTCACCCCGCAGGGCATGCCGTTTTTCGGGCGCAGCGCCTGTTATCGTTTAGCCGCTTCCGCGCCGCTGCTGGCTGCCGTAGATCAGGGAGCGGATGCGTTGACGGCCGGTGAAGCAAAGCGTGCATTTCACTGTAATCTGCGTTATTTCATTGCTAACGGTGCATTTGTTAACGGTGCTCCTACTCAGGGGTTATTCGATGATGATGTACGGCTGGTGGATAATTACAGCGGTCCGGCGAGCAGTTTCTGGTCATTACGTGCATTAAATATTGCTATGTACTGCGGTGACAGAAGCGGTTTATGGCAGGCGCAGGAAACACCGCTGCCGGTTGAACAGGGGGATTTTTCTTTTGCACTGCCGACGATTCAGGCCCGGGTGATTGGTACGGCAGCCACTCAGGAAGTTGTGGTTATTTTTCAAAGTGAGTATACCGAGCTGCAGTCGCCGTTATTACGGCGGTTAATCCAGCCAACCTGGTTAGACTGTATATCTGAAAAAATAACCGGGCGGGCAAAGAGGCCTAAAAATAATCTGCTGCGCAAAGGGGTAACTTGTTATTCATCGAAGATGAGCCATTTTTTCTAATATAAATTAAGCGAAATGATATTAATTGTTAATTTTTTGTAATGTGTTGTCCATCTTCTGTCTAAGGTGCTTTGCTAAACTGGCCGCATCACTTAAACAAACAACGGGACAAAAATTATGAAATTCATTAAACGTATTGCTTTATCTAGTGCACTAGTAGTTACTTCTTTCGCGGCTGCCGCTGATAATGACGGCTTATCTGAGTTAGCTTTAAAACGCGCAAATTTCTCAATTGAACAAGCTGTTGAGCAGGTAACAAATAATTACCCCGGCAAAATAACAGAATTAAAACTGGACGATCATAATCATCAAGCGGTATATAAAATTGAGATTATTAACGAAAAAGAGGGAATAGAGCAAACCCTTAAATACAGCACTGCGGACGGGTCACTATTAAAAGATGAAAGAGAGTCTTTAAGTGTTGCCGGTTTTAGTAAGTTAGATGAGAAAGACCATGTCATGCTTAGTCAGTTAGATACCACTAAATTTGACCTTCAGGCAAGTATTAATAAAATTCAAAAAGATTACGGCTCCAGTGTAGTTGAGTTAGAGCTGGAAAATAAAAAAGGCATTACTTTTTACGAAGTCGAGCTTTTAAATGATAATGAGCTGATTATTGATGTGGTGACCGGTGAGATAGTCCCGTTAAAAAGAAACTATCACGGCTAACTTTTTTCCTTTTGTTTTTTTATGATTTAGGACTGCTTCGGCAGTCCTTTCTGTTCCCAAAATGTACCTGATTGCTTTTACCTGATATAGGTATTTAGTTTTTAGCTTTCCGCATTGTATACACTCCCGATAGTCCCCTACAGCATTGCTTTTAATCTGCTATAGCACATGAATGCAATATTACTTGTTGAAAAGTAAAGAAAACTTCACTTTTTTTTGTTGATGTTAGTGTCAAGAGTTAGTTATACACTGGAGGTTAATTTACGGTGAGAATTAACTTGTGGGAGATTGACTATTCGCCACTGCAGAAATGCTACCTACGAAGTGGTGGTGATTGGTCGTGTACACTTACTTGTCTCTCTTAAGTTGTTGATTTTTGGTGTGTTTGTCTTTGCTCCTATTTTTTTCCTCGTAAAAAATTGTTTTTGAGGTGCCGCATTAAGAGGTGTTCCACCGTATTATTAATCCCGCAAACAAAGGGACGTTTTACAAGGAGTTTAACAGGCACTGGAAGATGCAAAGGTCAGGATGAGAAAAGGGACACCTTCACAGAAAAGGAGATGACGGGCAAGCAGGATGTTTATCTTATTAGGGATTTAAAAAGGATGAAACCAACGGCGTGGTAGATAAATGCCGAGGACCTGCATAGTCAACTAGATGTACAGCAGGGAGCACAACTATCGCTGACTCGATAGAGTGACTAAATTTTAAGTAGGAAAATGACCATGGCTGACAGTGTTTGCTGTATTGGAAAAACAAAAAGTACTGGCTAAGTGTTAATTATGTTGACTTGTACTTATTGTTAAGAAAATTGAATTTGATTAACTATTCATTTCTTTATAGGCGAAGAAATAATTCCCCCTCCCCGAAAACCCGTTACCAATAATTGTGATATAGCTCTCTGTTTCATTTTCTTTTGCAGCAAAACAAAATGAAAGCTAGTGAAAGGCTGTGTGGTTTTGTATACTTCCGTTAATCGTGTTTGTAGAGCAATATTAATAATACTCAGCGAGTAACCCTGCGATGAAAAAAAACAAAAAAATTGCCGTTATCGGCGAATGTATGATTGAACTGAGTGGCCGGGTGTTTGAAGCTCAGACTCAGAATTACGGCGGTGATACTTTAAATACAACAGTGTATTTATCTCGACTTCTGCCTGCTCTTAATCCTTATTATATAACAGCACTGGGTACGGATAACTACAGCCGGGGCATGATTTATTACTGGCAGCTTGAAGGTATTAATACCTCCCTGGTAATGACTTACCCGCATAAATTACCCGGTATGTATGCTATTGAAAACGACGATCTGGGAGAACGCAGTTTTCACTACTGGCGCAATGATTCTGCTGCCCGTTATATGTGTGAACACCTGGATTTTGCTTCTAAAATGACCAGCCTGGCGGATGCCGACCTTATTTATCTTTCCGGTATTTCCTTAGCTGTCTTACCTGACAGCGGTAAAAGCAAGTTGTTAAAAACATTAACGGAACTGAAAGCGCAGGGCGTAAAAATTGCGGTGGACTCTAATTATCGTCCGCGTTTATGGTCTGATACTGCATCGGCCTGCGGGTGGTTAGATAAGCTTTATCAGCTGAGCGATATTGCCTTAGTGACTGCTGATGATGAAGATCTGCTGTTAGGCCGCCAGCACTCAGAAGCGGGGGAAATTGCACAACGTCTGCATAATTTAGGTATTAAGCAGGTGGTGGTGAAACTCGGTGCCGACGGCGCTATGTGGTCGCAGAATAATCAGCACGGATTTGTCCGCGGAGACAGTGTTGAAAATGTTGTTGATACAACGGCCGCTGGTGATTCATTTAATGCCGCTTATCTGGCCGCCTGGTGCGCCAATATGGACATGGCTGAATGCTGCTACTGGGGAAATAGTTTAGCCGCCCAGGTAATTCAGCATAAAGGGGCGATTGTTGCGAACGAGCATACAAGTCACCTGACAGATTCTATGAGAACTAAACATGACGAATAAACAACGGCTGCTGATGTTTCTACAGACGCTGAACTGATTAAAGATTAGGAGATATAATGACAATGGTAAAACACGTAGCAGTACTGCTGGCTGATGGTTTTGAAGAGGGTGAAGCGGTTGTGTTCATCGATATTATGCGCCGCTTAGATATTAAAGTGGATGTATTGTCGTGCATGGAAACAACGGCACTTGAGACTTATTTTGAAACACGGATCACCGCCGATTACACCCTTAAAGATAAATATAATCAGACCTATGATGCAGTGATGATGCCGGGCGGTCCGAAAGGCACTGATAATCTTTCTGCTAATACAATGGTGATTGATTTCCTTAAAAAACATATTGAGCAGCAGAAATACATCTGTGCTTTGTGTTCATCGGGAGCGAAAGTATTAGCCGCGCATAATTTACTGGAAGGGCGTAACTACACCACTGGTGCCGGCCTTAATAAGAAGTTCAGCGACGGTAACTTCCTGGATCAGAAAGT
>NZ_KB907045.1 GCF_000381745.1 Psychromonas ossibalaenae ATCC BAA-1528
GAAGATATAATAAATGGTGCCGACTACCGGAATCGAACTGGTGACCTACTGATTACAAGTCAGTTGCTCTACCGACTGAGCTAAGTCGGCACACGAAACCGTGTGCATTTGCACCGTTTGCTGAATTAAGGTTAATTAGTTCAACAAACTCTTTACTGATTGAAATTAATCTTTTCAGTAAAACTAAATATGGTGCTTCGTCTCGGAATTGAACCAAGGACACGAGGATTTTCAATCCTCTGCTCTACCGACTGAGCTAACGAAGCAGGAACGAGGCGTATTAAATAGATTTTCCCTTCGACCGTCAACCACTTTTTAATGTTTTATCTGCTTTTTTTAGAGTTTGCCTGCGCTTTGAACGTTATCTGCTTCATTTGCGAACATTAACGAAGAAAACAAGGTTATTTCTTTGGTGTATAACCTTCAATATCAACGTCTTTATTTTCAAAAAGATAACCAATCATCGCTTCTTCAATAATCTTTCGGTCTTCAAGCTGCATTAAATTTAACTTTTTTTCATTAATCAGCATAGTTTGTTTGTGCTGCCACTTTGTCCAGGCTTCCTGGCTGATATTGTCAAAAATACGTTTTCCCAGTTCTCCGGGGATCAGTTGAAAAGCAAGTCCGGGTGCTTCTTTTTTTAAATAACTACAAAATACGGTTCTAGACATTGTTGATTCCTTTTCATGAATTTTATTAACACTGCTTAATATTTTTTTGGTGGCCGCCGCCAATCCCACTTTTTGCGGATATAGTAAGTTATACCAAAGGCTGTCACTTTCTTCCATGACTTGTTTTATTTCCATTTCTGGTAGTTCAATTAAAACAGGTGATATATCGAAATGATAGTGACTGAAAGTATGTCGGAAAGCTGGCAGTAAAGTTTCCTGGTAATCCTTAATACCTGTATTTTCTAGCTTTTCACGGCACTCTTGTAAGCTTGTAAATTCAGGGAAACACCATAATCCGCCCCAGATACCCACAGGCGGGCGCAGCTTGAGCTGTATTGTCTGCGTACTTTTATCTGTAAGCACCAGCATAAATGCACTTTTTACTGGAATTTTCTTTTTTGCTTTGGGAGTCGGGAACTCTTTCATGCTGCCGTCGGCAAAGGCCAAACAGTCATTCTGCACTGGGCATTCACTGCATTTAGGTTTACTTCTGGTGCAGACCATGGCCCCCATATCCATCATTGCCTGATTAAACACACTCGTCTGTCTATGCGGTGTCAGTCCCTCTGCGAGCTCCCACAAAGCATTCTCTACACGTTTTTCACCTGTCCAGCCTTCAATGGCTTGGTGACGGGTTAAAACCCGTTTTACATTACCGTCTAAAATGGCGAAGTGTTTATCTAAGGTCAGTGAAAGAACCGCACCTGCAGTGGATCGCCCTATGCCAGGTAAATCAATAACCTGCTGAAACTCTTCTGGAAAATTGCCGTTATAATTGTCGCGGATAAACTGCGCTGCTTTATGCAGATTGCGTGCTCTGGCGTAATAACCCAGTCCGGTCCAATGATGCAGAACTTCATCTAAAGGTGCGTTAGCAAGATAGGAGATGGTCGGAAAGGAACGCATAAATTTATTAAAATATGGAATGACAGTAGCAACTTGAGTCTGCTGTAACATTACCTCGCTGATCCAGGTCTTATAGAGGCTTTTGTCCTGCTGCCAGGGTAAGGTTTTACGGCCGAATTTTTGATGCCAGGCAATGATACGATGACTGAAGTTTTTCTGATTCAAAACAAACTCTTTGTTATTTTTATGGGGAAAATAGAGAATAACAGAGTTATTTCAAAAAATAACATTACAAAAACTAAGTAAATATTTACATTATTGTCTGCATCTTTTTCTGCAGCGGATAAAGTCGATCCTTTCTTAAATATTGTTGGTATAATGCCCTGATATTAATTACCAGCGAATTTCTAGGGTAGAAAAATGACAGATCAAGAAAACCAGGCGTCTGAAAAAACACAGCCTGTCGGCGAAGAGCGTTATATGCGTAAAATCCGCTCTTTTGTTAAACGTGAAGGGCGCATGACTAACCGTCAGCAGACGGCAATCGATACGTTATGGGAAACCATGGGCGTTGATTATCAAGAAAAAGAATTAAACTTCACCGAGTTATTCGGCCGCGATGCACCTGTCGTTTTAGAGATTGGTTTCGGCATGGGGAAATCATTGGTCGAAATGGCTAAAAATGCTCCGGAGAAAAACTTTTTCGGTATTGAAGTACATGGTCCTGGTGTCGGCGCTTGTTTAGCGGACGCTGGAGAAGCTGGGATATCAAATCTGCGTGTCATTAACCATGATGCAGTTGAAGTATTAGAGTTTATGATCCCCGATCAAAGCCTGGCGACTTTCCAGCTTTACTTCCCGGATCCCTGGCATAAGGCGCGTCACCACAAACGTCGTATTGTGCAGCCTGCGTTTATTGAAAATATGCGTCCTAAGATAGCAATTGGCGGTGTGATCCATATGGCAACCGACTGGGAAAACTATGCAGAGCATATGCTGGAAGTATTAAAAGCAGCGACAAATTTTAAAAACACCTGCGATACTGACTATGCCCCCCGCCCGGAATGGCGCCCGCTGACTAAGTTTGAAAACCGCGGTAACAACCTTGGTCATGGTGTATGGGATCTATTATTTGAGCGTATCAGCTAGTCCTGTCCTGCGCTAAAAAACTCAAATAAATCAAGCCTGCACACTGCAGGCTTTTTTATTATAACTTTTCCAGTTTACGTTCAATTTCTTTTATTTTGCTGGTTACAACGGATTCTAAATGTTTTAAGTCATCTAATACCTGTAGTTTTATCTCTTTTTCGTGTTTTACATGTACGGTAAGAATATCGAGCTCTTTGATGATAGGGCGCAGGGTGCTGTTGATTTCAGAGATATTTCGAAAACCGGGACTATCGTGATCGCCGCTTACTTTTTTGAGCTGTCTAGGGAATTTAAATTTTACGCTTTTGGCAAAAAAATCACGGCTGCCTTTACGGAAATAGATTTTAAGAATGTCGTTACCGGCTTCTTGGCGAAGTGTATAACGTTCGATATCGTCATGATTCAGCACGCCGATATTATTTAGGTTGGGATACATAGCTGTTCCTTTCAATAATGAAATATTCAGCTAATAGTTGTAGTCGCAGGATTTAAAATATTCAATGCTGAATAATGAAGGTTTAGAGCTTTAATTGAAAATATGCTGTTTGAGCAGGTTGGCTGTTGAAAAATTGCAAAAAAAACCTGCTTGTGCAGGTTTTTTATTTGTGAGCCTTAGTTAGGGGATTATTTCTTTTCCCAGACTCCCGGCTCAATTTTTCTGTCAAGTTCTGGTATTTTGGTACGGTCAAAGGTTGGCACTTTACCGGCATCTAACTGCATATTGTAATCTTTGGCTAGTTTCACTACTTCATTAGACAGTAATAGAATTGCAATCAAGTTTACAATCGCCATTAAGCCCATAGATACATCGGCAAGCGCCCAGATCACTTCATTACTTTGTGTTGCGCCGAACATAATCATTCCCAGTACCGCAATACGAAGCGCATTAACCCCGTGAGAGTGTTTATGCTGCAGGAACATTAAGTTTGTTTCTGCGTACGAATAGTTGGCAATAATCGAAGTGAAAGCAAAGAACATTAATGCGATAGCAACAAACTCGCCACCCCAGCTTCCTACCTGGCCGTCTAATGCCCGCTGCGTTATTTCCACACCACCCATTCCGGAAAATGATTCGATACCGCCGGATAATAAAATAATTGAAGCCGTTGCTGTACAGATAACAATAGTATCGATAAATACACCAAGCATCTGCACATAACCCTGTGAGGCTGGATGTGGAGGGTAAGGCGATGCCGTGGCCGCCGCATTTGCCGCACTACCCATGCCGGCTTCGTTAGAGAATAAACCACGTTTGATGCCGGTCATAACCATAACGCCAAATGCACCGCCGCTTGCTTCCTGCCAGCCGAATGCTGAATCAAAAATCATTTTTAGAATGGCTGGAATTTCTGCAATATTGATCACGACTACATAAAATGCGATTAATAGATAAGCCATCGCCATAAAAGGAACAATCTTTTCTGATAGTCGTGCGATACCTCGGATACCGGTAAAAATAACAAATCCGGAAAGAACAAACAGAATAATACCCACATTGGTTTTATCCATCTGGAATGATTCGTGCAGTGCAGCTGTGATCGAATTTGCCTGTACGGCATTAAATACCAGGCCGAATGCAATGATTAAAAAGATGGCAAACAGACTGCCCATCCAGCGTGCGTTTAAACCTCGCTCCATGTAATAAGCCGGGCCGCCGCGAAAGTTGCCGTCATCATCGTGCACCTTGTAGGCTTGTGCTAATGTACTTTCTGCAAAACTGGTTGCCATACCGATAATTGCGATCAGCCACATCCAAAAAATGGCACCGGCGCCCCCGACTGTGATTGCAATTGCAACACCGGCCAGATTACCTGTACCAACACGCGCCGCTAAGCTGGTTGAAAGAGCCTGAAATGATGAAATACCTTCTTTATCTGATTTGCGGCTGTTACGCATTACCGTGAAAGTGTGTAAAAAATGTCGGATTTGAATAAAGCCTAAACGGACAGTGAAATATAGACCCGTACCAATCAATAAATATACAAGGATTTGCCCCCATAATACGCCGTTGATTGAGTTGAAAAGTTCTAACATAGGTGTCGCCTTTAGTCGGAAAATATAGATCCAGCTTATATTTTCATGTATGAAAAGTCTGTAACTTAACGTTTTTCCAAAAAAATTGAAGCGAATAAATCAATTTTATGTTGTTTTTTTTCAAAAAATCACAATTCGTTGCCTTTTGTGTGCTGAAGGTCTTCGTAAGTCGCTGTTTTTAATGGTTCGCAAGGAGTTGGGGGGAATTACATACAAACTGCTGTTTAAGTTATAGGCAAACAGGCCGATACTTATTATATATGCCCCACATAGAGGTACCTGTTATGGATCCTAAAATTAATACAAATAGTGCTTTTAATCAAGATGTTCGTGCACTTGCCAAATCGGAACATAAAAAAGAAAGCGGACCGATGGGCGGGCAGATTTCTGAACTTGCGCATGCAAAAAATGCTGAAAAATTACAAACGCCTATTTCTGTCAGTAATAAAAAACAATTAAACGCTGCAATTTTACAATCAACGCTGGAATTTAGTGAGACTATCGCTGATAAACCACTTTCCTTAGTATTAAAAACGGCTCTGCAGGGGATAAACGAAGCACTGCAGGAGATGGGCGTAGAAACTAAGGTTGAAGAGGCTTATGACTCCGGTCTTGATGTCAGCCCTGAAGCAACGGCAGAGCGAATTGTCTCTTTTAGCACGCAGTTTTTCAGCCTCTACCATGAACAGCACCCGGAAATGCAGGAGCAGGAAGCATTGAGCAGTTTTATTGCTGTGATTGGCGGCGGAATTGATCAAGGCTTTTCAGAAGCGCGAGATATACTGCAGGGTTTGAATGTATTAGAGGGAGATATTGCATCTAATATAGATAAAACCTATGAACTGGTACAGCAGGGCTTACAGTCCTTTTTAGACAGCTATGCGCAGCCGCAGCAAGAGGCTGAAAATATTTCTGAATAAACCTCTGATGTCTTTCGATTGAGTCTAGGTAGAGAAAAGGGCAAGCAGTCTGTCTGCGTGCCCTTAAATTTAAGAATAAGCTTTAACTGCCGGACTTAGTCTTTTAAGTTTACTTTAAATGAACTGAGTGTTTTAAAAAGCAGTTCAATTTTAACGACGATCGCAGGTAATAAGGTTTTATAATGATCTTCATTATCGGTCTGAATTTCTTGTAAATCAGCCGCAAGTTCTTCTACATAAGGTAAAAAGGTGCTGGAATGATTTTTAAAAGCACTGTCAGCGCTGAAGACTTGTGCAAAGCTTGCTTTGTCCTTCTGGCGTAAAATTTCAAGCTGCTTATCTGCATCAACTGCTTTATGGTAAATAATTTTTACATTTTCTTGTAATTGTTTAACGACGTTTTCTTTGCTCATTATTTTTTCCTATTTGATGCTTACTGCATTATTACTTACTGCACTATTACTTTAGCGCATTATAACGAATTAATAACAGTTTTACTTTTCTGACCGGCAATTTCGCGGCTCAGTTTCGGTACTAAGTACCCGGGTAATGCACTGTTCATTTCCTGAATCATCTGCTGCGCTTTTTTCTCTGCCAAATCAAAATGCTGTGCGCCCTGTACCTTATCTAATAAAAACAGGTAATAGGGCAGGATATGGGCATCAAATAAAGCTTCACTGAGCGCAATTAAAGCCTGACTGTTATCATTTATTCCTTTTAATAACACACCTTGATTTAAAAGCTGAACGCCGGCTCTCTTGAGCTTGAGCATTGCCTCTTTAAAATCACGGTCAATTTCATTGGCATGATTGATATGCAAAACAAAAACTACTTTTAAGCGGCTATGTTTAATAATTTTGCACAATTCATCAGTGATGCGTACCGGGATAACAACCGGCAAACGCGTATGCACCCGTAAACGGAGCAATTGTGGTAATGATGCTAATTCGTTAAACAAATAACCTAGAAAGTCATCTTTACTCATCAGCGGATCACCACCGCTTAATATCACTTCGTTCACTTCCGGGTGGGCTTTAAGGTAATTGATAATTTCCTGAAGCTGTTTTTTATTAATATTATTATCCTGATAAGGAAAATGACGTCGAAAACAGTAACGGCAGTTAACTGCGCAGCCGGATTTTAAGATAAGCAGCACACGGCTTTTATATTTATGTAATAAACCGGGCACTATACTTTCATGTTCCTGCAGGGGATCAACACTATAATCAGGGCTAATTAATTCTTCATCGCTAACAGGCAGGATTTGTTTTAATAAAGGGTCATTTATATCGCCCTTTTTCATTTTTCGGATAAACGGGCGCGGTACCAGCATTGGAAAACTTTTACGTGCAGGATCACTTAATCGCACACTTTGTGGGGATATATCCAATAATTGCAAAAGCTGCAGTGGATTTTTAATCGCATTTGCCAGTTCTTTTTGCCAAGAGGGCAAGTCGTCGGTATTATTCACGGTAATTATTTGTGCCATTTTTTAAAATTAATTATATAGAGGTTATTATGGGATCGTATAGTACCAGTGAATTCAAAGGCGGGCTAAAATTCATGCTTGATAAAGAGCCTTGTGCAATTATCGATAATGAATTCGTGAAACCTGGTAAAGGACAAGCGTTTAACCGCGTGAAACTTCGTAAATTGTTGTCAGGCAAAGTGATTGAAAAAACATTTAAGTCTGGTGAGACAGTTGAATCTGCCGATGTAATGGATTTTGATCTTGCTTACCTTTATAACGACGGTGAGTTTTTCCACTTTATGAACAATGAAACATTTGAGCAGATTGCAGCTGATCAGAAAGCGGTTGGTGATATGGAAAAATGGCTGGTTGAGCAGGATATGTGTACTATCACAACCTGGAACGATAACCCGATTGCTGTTACGCCGCCAAACTTCGTTGAAATTGAAGTCACGGATACTGATCCGGGTCTTAAAGGTGATACTGCTGGTACAGGCGGTAAACCTGCTACGCTGGCAACTGGTGCGATTATTCGTGTGCCGCTGTTCATCCAGATTGGTGAAGTTGTTAAAGTTGATACACGCAGCGCTGAATATGTCGGCCGTGTAAAAAAATAAGCTGTTTCTAATGAACCGGTTATGAAGAAAAGCCAGTTATTGACAACTGGTTTTTTTATTTGTTTTTGTTCTTCGGCAGTGTTTTAACCACGGGGCTCTTTTGATCATGCTGATATTGATGTACATGTCTTTTATCAGGCTCGCTAAGTAAACCGTACCTCTTTTTCAGCTCTGCAATATCGTCTTCTCGCTCGACTAAAAACTGATCAAACTGTTTGATAACCGCCGGGTATTTAATTGAAGATAGTGTCCGCTGATTACGTAAAAATGGCAGGCTGCTGTCAAAGACCAATGCATCTGTTTTATATCCCGAGTGTGAAAGATAATGGCTGCTGATTGCTGTATTAAAATAAGCGCCGTCAACTCGTCCCTCTAATGCCAGCTGCAGCAGACGTTTATAATCCGTTGTTCTGACTATGGCAAGCTGTCCCTGCCGCTCTCTGTGTAGATATGCTTCCGGCAAGGTGAAACCGTTAATGGCACTGATGCTTTTGAGTTCATTAAGCAAAGTGCCTTTTTTAGCGGGTAAAAGCATAATGCCGTCGGTGTATTCAACAACGGATGAGCTGTATTTTATCTTAATGGTGCTTTTTAACTGTTTCTGCCAAAGTGCATTGTCCGGATATTTAAAATCAAATTTCCCGGCAGTATATTCGGCATATAAGCGTTTAATCGGGCGAGCTTTATAGTTGAAAGTATAATTATGACTAGCGGCAAACATATCCAGTAACTCACGGTTAAAGCCGCTATAGAGATTATTTTTAAATTCAGAGTAGGGGTGGTATTCGGAAAAGTTCTGTACACCGACAGTAAAAATATTCTTACTGAGTAAAGGAGGTGAAAAGCTTAAAAATAGAATAAACACAGTACTACATACTGTATTTATTCTATTGAATGGTTTGTACATTTAGCGGATTAACCTCGGGTTAAAGCATCTGCAGCAGTAATGTAAAAACAAATACGCTGCCGGCAAATGCAAAGCCGTAACAGATAACCTGCTGCCAGTCTCGGCCGCGGTTAATGCCGATATCATGCAGCGCATGAAAAATGCGGTGCAGTGTATGCCATAATGGTAGGGCAACTAGAATAAAAATAACAGCAGCTCCATACCAGGTTGTTGCAAAGCCGTGAATTTTTTCATAGCTGAAATTCTGACTGTTGATAATTCCCAGGGGAATTAAAATGCCGGTTATTAATATCATAACTGGAGTGAGAAAGGCGGTAAGCATACCACCTGCACCAAACAGCCCCCAAAATACCGGTTCATGAGAGCGTTTATAGGTTTTTTCTGTTGTCTCTGACATTTATAGCTTCCTTATAACGTAATAATTAATAAGCAGAAAACAGTAATTACAGCGAAAGCACCGTAATGACCGGCCACGATGACTTTATCTTCTAGTCTTTTACCTTTCAGCCATAAATCAACTGCTTTTGGTGCCAGTGAAAACCAGGTTATGGTGTGATATAACGCCAGTGCCAGTGCGAGCAGGTGGATTAATATTGAAAATGGACTCTGCAGGGCTTCAAGCCAGCCGTTAAATGCGGCTTCACCCTGGCTAAGGCGCAGAACACCCCAGGCTAGGATCAGGCTGTATAACGTTATTAAAATACTGCTCCCTTCACGGATCATGTATTTTGTATAAAAAGCATGTTTCAGCCACCAGTCAGTGGGTAGTTCACGTTTATAAGGTTTACGTTTAGTCATTAGTTGCTCCTCTTTCTCTGCCGCACTGCCGTATTTAAAAGCAGCAGTGCGCTGCCAAGGTTAATATTATCAATATGAGAAGTAGTGTGAGCTTTAAGCTGTACCTTAAGGTGCGGATTAAGGCTCACATGTTTTATTATTCAGGTTTAAACATACCGATCAGATAATCTTTACTGCTTTCCACTTTTAAAAGCTGAATAGCGGCTGCCGGATCGACATCTTTAGGGCATACAACAGAGCAGTAACCGACAAAGGTACAGCCCCACACCCCTTCTTCCTGATTTACAATTTTCATCCGCTGCGCTTCGCCGCCGTCACGACTGTCTCGGTTATAGCGGGCAAGCAGTGCCAGTGCAGCCGGTCCGGTAAACTTGTTATCAAGCGCGTACTGCGGGCAGGCTGCATAACAAAGACCGCAGTTGATACACATGGAAAACTGTTTAAATTTAGCTGCCTGCTCCGGTGTCTGCAGATATGTACCTTCTGACAGACATTTTTCTTTTTCCGGAATGATATAAGGTTTCACTTCTTCTAGTTTTTTGATGAAGTCATCCATTACTACTACAAGATCGCGCTCTATCGGGAAATTAGTTAAAGGCTCTAAACTTACTTTTTTAGGATAATAATCGCGTAAGAAAGCTTTACAACCCAGTTTTGGCACACCGTTAACCATCATGCCGCAGCTTCCGCAGATCGCCATACGGCATGACCAGCGGAAACTAATAGTACTGTCGAGATGGTCTTTAATGTACTGCAGCGCTTCTAAAATTGACATATCCGGCGTATAGGGTACTTCGAACATCTGTGTAAATGGTTTTTCATCCATCTCCGGACGGTAGCGAAGTACATCAATTTCAATCATTAACTCACTCATTAAACTTTCTCCTGTGTAGCGCCTGCTTTTTCTGATGCCGCACCATATACACGCTCAGCCGGCTGGCTTTTGGTGATTTTCACTGATGAGTAGTCTATTTTCGGTGCTTTATCTGCCTGATAAAAGGCCAGTGAATGTTTCAGGAACTTCTCATCATCACGTTTGTCGAAACCGTCAATACGCTGATGTGAACCGCGGGATTCTTCTCTTAGAATCGCACTGTGTGCCATTGCTTCTGCCGTATCGAGTAAGTATCCCAGTTCAACTGCATATAAAAACTCGGTATTAAATACGCTGGATTTATCGTTGATCTGAATGTTTTTATAGCGCTCTTTAAGCTCTGCTAGTTTATCAATAGTTTTCTGCATAGATTCTTTGGTACGGTAGATTCCAACACCTTCTTCCATACAGTCACCCATCTCCTGACGGATATCAGCCATTTTCTCGGTGCCGCTGCTGTGGAGGAGCGCTTCAGTACGTTCTAAAATCGCTTCCGCCTGTTTTTTTAGAGGAGCAGTTTTCTGGTGTTTATTCGCATGTGCATAATTAGCCGCTTCCTGACCGGCTAGCTGACCAAATACAGCAAGCTCCGTTAATGAGTTTGAACCAAGACGGTTTGCTCCGTGCAGACCGACAGAAGCACACTCGCCGATAGCATATAAACCCGGCAGACTGGTTGCCGTTTTAGCATCGGTTTCAATACCGCCCATAGTGTAATGCACGGTAGGGCGAACCGGGATTGGTTCGTGTACCGGATCCACCCCCACATAAGCTTTAGCAAGTTCACGAATAAACGGTAGACGTTCATTAATTTTTTCTTCACCAAGATGGCGAAGATCCAGATGTACTACGTCACCTCTTTCGCCTTTAATGACATTACCTTTCTGCTGTTCCTGCCAGAAACATTGACTTAACTTATCTCGTGGTCCCAGTTCCATATATTTATTTTTAGTCTGTCCGACCGGCACTTCTGGCCCCAAACCGTAATCCTGCAGGTAACGGTAGCCGTCTTTGTTTAATAAAATACCGCCTTCGCCACGGCAGCCCTCGGTCATTAAAATACCGCTGCCTGGTAAACCTGTCGGATGGTACTGTACAAACTCCATATCCCGCAGTGCAACGCCGTGGCGGTAAGCCAGTGACATGCCGTCTCCGGTGACAATACCGCCGTTGGTATTATAGCTGTATACACGGCCGGCTCCGCCGGTTGCCATGATCACGGATTTTGCTTGAATGAGTTTTGTTTCTCCTTCGGCAATATCTAAAATTAAGACACCTTGAATTTTACCGTCTTCAACCAGCAGATCTAAACAGAAATGTTCATCAAAGCGGGTGATTTTCGGGTGCTGTACTGAAGTTTGAAAAAGAGTGTGTAATATATGGAATCCGCTTTTATCTGCAGCAAACCAAGTGCGTTCTATTTTCATGCCGCCGAATGCGCGAACGTTAATGCTGCCGTCTTCTTTGCGGCTCCACGGGCAGCCCCAGTGCTCAAGCTGAGTGAGCTGTTTTGAGGCATTCTCAACAAAATACTGGACCACATCCTGCTCACATAACCAGTCACCGCCGGCAACGGTATCGTTGAAATGATTATCAAGGGAGTCGTGATCTTGAGCAACACCGGCGGCGCCGCCTTCTGCCGCCACAGTATGACTACGCATAGGATAAACTTTGGATATTAATGCGATATCCAGATCGGGATGATTCTCAGCAATTTCAATAGCCGCTCGTAAACCTGAACCGCCTGCGCCCACAATGGCGACATCTGTTTTAATTATCTGCACTCTTTTACTCCCATCAAAAATATGTTTAATTGATCTGACAATTTAGTGTATCAGTGCTGTTCTAAATTTTCGTGATCCAAACAGGATAATAATGAACAATATATTAATACTGAGAGGTAACGCAAATGTCTGTTAAGCAATTGTTAATGTTAGGATTAGTGGAGTTGATAAGAACTCTCAAAGAGTTTTTATTCCTGCGAAATCAATTCTTCGGTAAACTAAGCATAAATTGATTAATCAAACCTTCAAGACTGTTCGTCGAGCCTCTTGACTAGGGGGGAAATTTGATCAAAACATTATATAAATAGGAAATAGAATGACCTGGTTACCGTCAGCAGACTTACAACAGCTTCAGCAAAGAGCGCAAATTATACAAAATATCCGTAGTTTTTTTGTCAGCCGTGGTTTATTAGAGGTGGAGACTCCCAGCTTAAGTCAGGCGGGTGTGACTGATGTTCATTTGTTCTGCTTTCAGACGATGTTTATCGGGCCGCCGATCTCCCCGGCCAAAGCGGACAGTTCAGGTGTCCCATTATATCTTCAGACATCACCAGAATTTCATATGAAACGTCTTTTATCTGCCGGCTGTGGTTCTATTTTTCAAATCAGCAAAGCTTTTCGTAATGAAGAGTCCGGACGTTTTCATAACCCTGAGTTTACGATGCTGGAGTGGTACCAGGTTGGTTTTGATCATCATCTGTTAATGGATGAGATGGATCAGCTGCTGCAGATGGTGCTTAGCTGTGAGCCAGCCAGGCGCTGCACTTATCAGGAGGCATTTATCGAGGTGTTAGCGGTTGATCCGCTGCACAGTACAGTGGAGGAGCTTAAACAGGCTGGAGCTTCTTTGAACCTGGGAGAGGTGTTAAACGGCGAAATCGAGCGGGATACTATTTTACAACTGCTGTTCTGTGTGGCTGTTGAACCGGTTATTGCTCAGGAAAAGCCGTGTTTTGTTTATAATTTTCCTGCTTCGCAAGCCGCTTTAGCTAGAATTTCACAGGCGGATCCTCGTGTTGCTGAACGTTTTGAAGTGTATTATAAAGGTATTGAGCTGGCGAACGGCTTTCATGAATTAAGCGATGCCGAAGAGCAGTTAAAACGTTTTCAGGAAGATAATCGTTTGCGGAAACGAAAAGGGTTAGCGAAGATGCCCATTGATCAAAACTTTATTGACTCACTTCCTTTTTTACCTGACTGTGCCGGCGTGGCTTTAGGCATTGACCGTTTAATTATGCTGGCTGCCGGTCAAGAGCATATTGACGATGTCTTGAGTTTTGCAGTTGAGAGGGCCTGATAATATGGCTAAATTATGGTTAACGGATCAGGGCTATTCTTTTTGGGCATCTCTTTGCCGAATAATTTACTGGTTAGGTGCTGTTTATCTTTCTTCTTTATATTTACAGCATTATTCACAGTTCAGCTGGTTCAAAGTTGGCCTGATCCTGATAAGTGTCACTTTTGTGGTTGGTTTTCTACTGCTGGGGCGTTGTCTTGATCACCTTTTTAAACTGCCGAAATCCTAACTATTTAATTTAAGACTACACTTTTATTATAACGTTAATCGGCAATAGAGGTATTTATGGCAATAACAAAAGTGAAGTCAGAATTTGAAAAATTATCGGCAGTGATAGCTGATGATCTCATTGCTGATGAATGTACAGCGGGTGAACTGCGTCTGGTTCACGATCAGTTTCAAGAGGCGATAATCTCGCGGGATCCTGCGCAGCTTATTCGCGATAAAAGACTGGCGCAGCAGCTGCTGGTTTTTGAGGAAAGTAATCCTGTTATTGGGAAAGCAATTAAAGATTTATTGACTGCGTTATCCGGAATGGGCATTTAGTTAATAACAGCTGTTTAGATAAAATATGAAAGTAAAAAAGGGAGCTGATGCTCCCTTTTGTTTATCCGGCGTTTAATGCACTAAAAATAAGACACAAAAAAACCGACATAAAGTCGGCTTTTAATCAGGCTAAAAATGAAAGGGCTATATTATAGTTCTTTCATTTCTGCCGAATATATCAAAGGCTTTAAAAAGCCGAATCAATATTAAAGAGCTTTAATTCTAGCAGAAAGACGGCTTTTCTTACGAGCAGCAGTATTCTTTTCAATTAAGCCTTTAGTTGCGTAGCTGTCTAAAACTGATTGAAGTTTTAAAAACTCAGCTGTAGCAAGTTCTTTGTTTGCAGCTTCGATTGCAACAACAACTTTCTTAATGAAAGTACGCATCATTGTACGACGGCTTGCGTTATGTTTACGGCGTTTTTCAGATTGAATCGCACGTTTTTTAGCAGACTTGATATTAGCCAAGACCTTAACTCCTAAATTCTGTATACAAGGGATAATCAAAGGTCGTGGAATATGCCTTGTAACACGTATATTGTCAAATGGTTTCTTTTTAACCGTTTAAAAAACTGGTAAGAAACCAGGTAGATGGTTAAACTGCGCGCATTTTATACCCAAACGGCCTGTAGATGCAACTTGATCCTGTACTTAACAGTGATGAAAACGGGTGATATCTGCATGCATTATATTTTATTTTTATTTTTCCTGTTAAATTAGTGTGTTATTGATCACGGTAATGTGTTTTGCTGTGCGGCTGCTTTATTAGAAAAATATTTTCGGGAAGTTGATTGTGAGTAAAAAATTATTGAGATCCGGTTTGATTGTCAGCTCAATGACTTTAGTTTCCAGACTGTTAGGTTTAGTTCGAGATGTTGTGATTGCAAATCTAATGGGAGCCGGCGCTGCTGCGGATGTATTTTTCTTTGCCAACAAAATCCCTAATTTCTTGCGTCGATTATTTGCCGAAGGGGCCTTTGCACAAGCCTTTGTACCGGTATTAACCGAATATGAAAAAACTAAATCTCCTGACGAAGTAAAAAAACTGATTGCGGCAGTATCTGGAACGTTAGGCACGATTATTACTATTATCACGATTCTTGGTGTTGCAGGATCGTCAGTAATTACTGCGTTATTCGGTTTCGGCTGGTTTTTAGAATGGTTGAACGGCGGGGCGGGGGCACAGAAATTTGAGCTGGCTTCGCTGATGTTAAAAATTACTTTCCCTTACTTGTGGTTTATTACTTTTACCGCATTATCCGGTGCTATTTTAAATACTCTGGGTAAATTTGCTGTGGCGGCATTTACGCCGGTATTTTTAAATATTGCCATCATCGCCTGTGCACTTTTCCTTTCTCCTGAGTTAGCGCAGCCGGAAATAGGGCTGGCAGTTGGTGTCTTTATCGGCGGCGCAGTACAGTTCTTTTTTCAGATTCCATTTTTACGTAAAGAAAATATGCTGGTCAGGCCGACCTGGAGCTGGTCTCACCCCGGCGTTGTAAAAATCCGAACCTTAATGATTCCTGCAATATTCGGTGTTTCTGTCAGCCAGATCAATCTTCTTCTTGATACGCTGATCGCCAGTTTTTTACAAACAGGCTCAATCAGCTGGTTATATTATTCGGATCGCCTGCTGGAGTTTCCCTTAGGTTTGTTTGGTATTGCGATTGCTACGGTTATTTTACCAAGCTTATCTTCATCACATGTTACCGAATCAAAAGAACATTTTGCTAAAACACTGGACTGGGGCATCCGTATGGTGTGTTTTTTAGGATTTCCGGCAATGTTAGGTTTGATTGTGCTGGCTGAGCCTATGCTGCGGGTATTATTTATGCGCGGTGAATTTGATATGCACGATGTGTCAATGGCATCAATGAGTTTATGGGCATACGCCAGTGGTCTGCTCAGCTTTATGCTGGTGAAAGTGTTAGCGCCGGGTTATTACTCCCGTCAGGATACTAAAACACCGGTGAAATACGGTATTATCGCAATGCTCAGTAATATGGTCTTGAATATTATTTTTGCCATCCCCTATGGTTATGTCGGCCTGGCAATTGCGACGGCAATGTCTGCAACATTAAATGCATCCCTGTTATGGCTTGGTTTATATCGAGGAGGTGTTTATCAGGTGCAGAAAGACAGTGTTTCAGTACTGCTTCGCATTATGACTGCCGGGCTGCTGATGGCTGCCGCCTTATTTATTTATACGCCGTCTTTGCTGGAGTGGACTCAATTTTCGTTATTTGAAGCCGGTGTAAAACTGTTTACCTTGATAGGCTGCGCTATTGTGCTTTATTTTACGGTGCTGGGCATTATTGGTCTTCGTTTTTCACATTTGAAAGTTTCCGTAGAGAATGATAAAAATGAGAGCTGAATAGTTGCTCACTCTGATATATAATCCTCTCTTTTGCATTTTATAGATCTTGAAGTAAGTCAAAATAATGAAATTATTACGCGGTATTCACAATCTAAAAAATGAGTACCGCGGTCGCGTATTAAGTATTGGACAGACTTTAATGACAGCTATGGGATTTATTTCGGCTGAAGTGCATTTTTAGTGCAGAGAATAATGGTTAAATAGCATGAAATTACTGCGTGGTATTCACAATCTAAAAAATGAGCACCGAGG
>NZ_KB907046.1 GCF_000381745.1 Psychromonas ossibalaenae ATCC BAA-1528
ATATGCAGCTGTTCTATCTTAAATGGATTTATTAATCCATCAAATGTTCTAAACCGTAAACCAGTTCACTACGTTTAACGACTTCTTTACAGGCTAAACAGATGCCCGGCATAAATGATTCTCGGTGTTGAGAGTTATGTTCTATTTTCAATGTTTCGCTTAATCCGCCGAAAAAGACGGTCTGTTGTGCAACCACGCCCGGTAGACGGACAGAATGCAGCTTAACACCATGCAGTTCAGCACCGCGAGCGCCTTCTATCAGTTCTTTATCGCTGCATTTTACGGCTGCTTTAGTACGTGCTTGTGCAATTAACTCTGCAGTGCGGATGCCTGTACCTGACGGACTTTCTTCTTTCTGCGGACTATGTGCTTCTATCACTTCTACATCCGGAAGATATTTAGCCGCCTGGGCTGCAAACTTCATCATTAATACTGCACCAAGGGAAAAGTTTGGTGCGATTAGACCGCCAAGCTGTTTTTCGGCTGCTAATGCCTGCAGTTCATTCACCTGCTCAATCTGAAAACCGCTGGTGCCGACAACAGGACATGCGCCTGCATTGAGGATAATCTGCGTATTAGTAAAACCTGCAGAAGCTGCGGTTAAATCCACAACCACTTGGGCGCCGGTCTCTTTAATCAGCGCAGCCAGATCATCACCAAAATCACATTGACCAGCCAGCTGCAGTTCAGGATCGTTATTAACTGCATTAACTGCTTCACTGCCCATGCGTCCTCTGGCACCATTTACGATAACTTTAACCATGTTTATTCCTTATGTTTTACGGCAATGATAAAGTCTAACTTTATCAAGATTCGGTATATCAGGCATATTATATTTGAGATAAAAAATAAATACCGAAAGCAGCCCAGCTTAGACCTAATAACAGCCAGGGTAACTTACTGTTTTTTTCTTCTACTGTCTCTATCTCGACTTCCGTTACCTGCTGCTGTTGTTGTTCCCTTTTTTTCTTTTTATTCGCTTTATCAGCCTGGCGGAGTTTTTCTTTGGCTGTTTTTTTGTATTCTGCAATGCCTTTTTGAATGCCTTGAGCAATTAAGCGTGTCTGCTCTTTAGTCTGCCCCGGTTTTTGTGTTTTTCTGGCAATGACGAGTGCTTCATCCTGAGTTTCTGTTGAAATTTCGTTTTTTTTATTTTTAGCCATTTTATCTGCGCCTGTTTTCTTGAAGGACAGTTAATCGTCTTAAGGATTTTTGATTAAGGGTTTCTAAAAATTTTTCAGGGTCATCGTACCCATATTCAAGCATATGTGCCGCCACCTTAGCCCAAAGCGCCGAGGTATCTCGAATTTCATTATGGCTGCGCCCGCACCCCCGGCAAAAGTCGCCATCGCTTGTACATTGGCTCGTACATGGACTAAATTTCATAGATAAATCCTTACGTTATATACTCCAGTGGAGCGGAGTGTTTAGTTATCAAACCTAAGCAGCTGATTAGTGATTGAAAATCACTATATAATTTGGGCAGTTAGTCTAGCAACTTTAGAGAATGTAATCATGAGTTTTAAAGGTCTTTTTATCGGTATCTGCTGTTTAATATTAATGGCGTGTTCAGATGCCAGTGAACAGTTAAATAAGGACTATGGAAGTCCGCAGACCCGTGACCGGCTGCTGCCCGCTGACCATCCGCTTGCTGTGCAGTTTAATGATCAGGTGCAGCCGATTATTGAAAAGCGCTGCGTGGTCTGCCACGGCTGCTATGACGCGCCTTGTCAGCTAAAACTATCCTCTGCTGAAGGCATCGATCGTGGTGCATCAAAGGCTAAGATTTATAATTCCAGGCGAATTCTGGCTGCGGATCCGACGCGCTTATTTATTGATGCGAGCAGCAGTGAACAATGGCGTAAAAAAGGTTTCTCTACGGTTTTGAATGAACGGGATCAAACCCTGCTTGCTAATCTACAGGGCAGTGTGCTGTATCAGTTACTTGTGCAGAAAAACAAACATCAACAGCCGGAAGCCGGGCGCCTTCCTGAAGAGTTTGATTACCATCTGAACCGAGTCGAACAATGCCCGACGCTGGATACGCTCGATGAATATCAGGAAGATTACCCGCTGGCAGGCATGCCCTACGGCCTGCCCAACTTGAGTAAAGAAGAATTTAAGGTGCTTGAAACCTGGATAGGGCAGGGGGCGCCGATGTCGCGTCCGCCGGAACTTTCTGATGCTGTGCAGCGTGCGGTGACAAAATGGGAAGACAAACTTAATGATAGTTCATTAAAAGCGCAGTTATCCAGCCGCTATATTTATGAGCATCTGTTTCTTGCACATTTGTATTTTGATGAAATAGCGGTTAAAGAAGGGACTCAGCCACTGTTTTTCCGTTTAGTGCGCTCATCGACAGGACCCGGTTTACCTATTCAGGAGATAGCAGCGCGCAGACCCTATGATGATTCTGAAACGGAAAATGTTTATTATCGTCTGCGCCGGGATCCGGGCACGGTTTTATCAAAAACCCATATGCCTTACGCACTTAACAAGAAGCGTGAACAACGCTGGGATGAACTCTTTTATAAGAATGATTTTGAAGTAGAAGTTTTACCCGATTATCAGAGCGAAAGTCCGTTTGTTGTTTTTCAGGCGATTCCAAGTTACGCGCGTTATAGCTTTATGCTCGATGAAGCATTCTTTACTATCAGCGGTTTTATTAAAGGGCCGGTTTGCCGGGGAAGTATTGCGCTGAATGTTATTAATGATAATTTCTGGGTGTTTTTCGTTAATCCGGAGCTGGAAACTCGTGTGACATCGGATCAGTTTATACTTGAGCAGGCTGATAATTTGCGTCTGCCTTCTGAAACCAGCAGTGAAACGCTTTCTGTGCGCGACTGGTTAGGTTATGCAGCCGGGCAGACTCGTTATATCAAAGCAAAAAGTAAGTTTATAGAGCAGAATATGGATATGCAGTCGGGTTTGCAGCTGACAGATATCTGGTCAGGCAATGAGAACTCGGCGCTGACCGTTTTTCGGCATTTTGACAGTGCCAGTGTTGTTAAAGGCAGTGTCGGTAAGCAACCTAAAACAGCATGGATTATTGATTATCCGGTATTGGAGCGGATTCATTATTTACTGGTTGCCGGTTATGATGTGTTCGGCAATATCGGGCATCAGCTGACAACTCGTTTATATATGGACTTTCTGCGTATTGAAAGCGAGATGAATTTTATCTCGTTTCTGCCCAATGAAAGCCGTCCGCAGGTGATGGCAAGCTGGTATTTAGATTCAACCAATGAGCTGGCCAATTATCTGGAAGATCAGAGTCTGCTTTATTCCCGGCCGACAGGTGTTTCTTACCAGACTCCTTTTGTAAAAGAGGAGTTTCTGACACAGCTGAAAAATTATGTTTATAACCCTCAGCAGAAAATTGACAATAACTTTAAATATATGATCCCTCTGCAGGATACCGCTCTTAAACGCTTAAACAGTTTAGATAACCGCGTTGTCAGGGATCTGCCGGAAATGAGCTTTATTTTGATTGAGTCGGAAAAAGGCAAAGATCGCCTTTATACTTTATTACGCCACAATGCCCATAAAAATGTATCAAGTCTGCTTAATGAAAAAGCTAACCGCTTACCATTATTAGATACTGCTGGTATATATAAGGGCTTGATAGGCAATTATCCAAGCCTGATCTTTCGGGTGCATGAAAGAGACAAGCTTACTTTTATAAATCAGCTTACTGCAGCTAAGGACAGCAGGCGCTTTTTTGACTTGCTGTCACGTTTTTCAGTACGCCGGACCAATCCGGAGTTCTGGCAGGTAAGTGATAAACTGCATCAGCTCCATTTCCAGACAGATCCAATAAATTATGGTTTGTTTGACTACAACCGATTAGAAAATCGTTAATAAGGAAAAATATGACATTTCAACTGGACCCGCGTTTACATAACGACTGTTTTAAACTGGCTGAAAGCAGCCATAGCCTATGGTTATTACTTAACAACAGTTATTTTCCATGGATGATTATTGTACCGAAAACACAGCATCAGGAACTGTATCTCCTAAGCGGTCAGGAACAGACTCAGCTGCAGACAGAAATAAATTTAATCAGTGAATTTGTTAATAATAACTTTGAGTGCGCTAAACTGAATGTTGCCTGTATCGGCAATATTGTT
Organism: Psychromonas ossibalaenae ATCC BAA-1528; assembly: GCF_000381745.1. Lineage (GTDB taxonomy): Bacteria > Pseudomonadota > Gammaproteobacteria > Enterobacterales > Psychromonadaceae > Psychromonas > Psychromonas ossibalaenae. The sequence goes on from NZ_KB907046.1 coordinate 4,131, forward strand.
AAGCAGATGCATGTTCATATTATTGCCCGTACTGAATCTGATCCCTGCTGGCCGGGTGTGGTCTGGGGAAGCGATTTTAAGCAGGCCTATGCAATAAGAGATGTGTTTAAAATTCAGGCAGAATTAAAACAGTTCTGCGAAGATAAAAATATTAATGACTTACAGTTTGCGTCGCCTCAATAAAGCTTTGTTCTATGATTGATTTAATTATCGATTCAGCTTAATTTGGTAGTTTACACAGCAAAGATTAAAGGAAGCATCAAATGCTTAATTTTTCACAGCTTTTCAGTGAAGTAAAACAGCTGCCTGTTTTACCCATTTTATTACTGGAATTAATGGAAAGCTTTTCGGACGAAGATGCCCGCGTTGAAGATATAGCTAAAAAAATCGGCATGGATCAGTCGATTAGTGCAAAAGTGATCCGCATGGCGAATTCGGTTGCTTACCGACGCGGTAAAGAGGTTGAATCGATTGAACGGGCGGTGATACGTTTAGGTTTTAATCAGGTTCGCCGTATCGTTGTGGCGACTTCATTGTCAAACGTCTTTCCCGAAACACCCGGCTTTGATAAAGATAAGTTCTGGAAAGATACTTTTACTACGGCAAGCATTGCTAAATCGCTGGCTAAGCATACCAATGTTAATCAGGAAACTGCATTTACCTGTGCCATGATGCATAACATTGGCGAATTGCTGCTGCAGATATTAAAACCAGAAGAATGCTCATTAGTCGCCATGGCGATTGAAACCGGTGAACCCCGTCTTTCTGCTCAGCGTGAAATATTTGGTTTTGATTACAGCCAGGTTGGTGCTGAACTCGCCAAACACTGGAATTTCTCCGAGGTATTCTGCGATGCAATAGAACAGCAGCTGGATCCGCTTTCTTACGAAACGCCGTCTAAGGAAGCTATCTTAATTCGTCTATCAGTCTTTGCCAGTTTTGCGTGGGGGGCAAACCTGCCGCCGGAAATGATAGTGGCACGTTTCCCGCCGACATTAACGGATTACCTCAGCCTGAATAAAAATGGACTGGTCGATGAGTTTGACAGCATGATTGAAGCGGGGCAGGAACTTGGTCGCTTAATGTCGCACTAATTCTGCTCGATGAAGCTAAAATCGTCAGCATTACCTTTTAATAAATAAAGCGGCTTTGCATATTCGCGGGCCATTTTTTTTGCTGAAACCTCATCTTCATCTTCATTTTTATCTGCTTTAATGCATAATATATCAGCTTGTTTGATTAGAGATAGATAGCCCTCATTCTGACTATATTTCTGATCATTCAGCTGTTTATAAGATAACAGGCAGATGCAGGATTTTAAGGTTAACACCGGCAGATAAAATTGACTTTGTAAAAGGTGCTGAATATTTTTAAGGTGTCCTGCGCCGGCCGGCTCAATAAAAATCCGATCCGGATTAACTTCCTTAATTAAGTTATTTAAGGCAACTCGAAACGGCATGCCGGCACTGCAGCATAAACATCCTCCATAGACTTCTTTAATAAAAACCTGATTGTGCCGGCAGAAATCTTTTCCATATTGATTACGGCCGGACTCATTAACCAGAACGGCCCATTTTTCATGGCTGGGTTTATAAGAAATCAGCTGTTTTATAAAGGAACTTTTACCAGAATCTAAGAATCCAGCAATAATATGACACACAATTGAGGTTTTCATGAAAATATACTCCGTAATAGCGGTCCATCGTAGCATATTTCACCATATCTCAGTTATACTGCGCTTTCAAAATAAGAGAGGTGATTATGATTTACAGCATGACGGCATTTGCACGTAAGCAATTCAAAGGTGATTGGGGAACTGCAGTATGGGAAATTCGCTCAGTAAACCAACGTTATTTAGAAACCTATTTTCGCCTTCCTGAACAGTTTCGTGGTTTAGAAGTTAAATTAAAAGAAGCGTTCCGCAAACGCCTGCAGCGCGGTAAAGTTGAATGCAGCTTACGTTTTGAAGCCGGCGGTGCGGATGAAAGTGCGTTATGTATGAATCAGGATTTTGCAGCTCAGCTTATTCAGAATGCACAATGGGTTATTGAAAAAGCCGGCAGCGGCACATTAAACCCGCTTGATATTTTGAAGTGGCCTGGTGTTATGCAGGCTCCAGAGCAGGATCTTGATGCTATTACGATAGAGCTGATGGCTGGTTTTGAAGAAACGCTGAATGAGTTTGTTGAATCTCGAGCAGCTGAAGGAGCCAACCTTGCTGTGTTTATCGAGCAGCGGTTAGCGGGAATCAGTGAGCAAGCTGAAAAAGTGCGTTCATTTATGCCGGAAGTTCATGCCTGGCAGAAAGCACGTATTCTTAAAAAATTCGATGATGCTAAGGTTGATTTAGACAGTACTCGAGTTGAACAGGAGCTGGTACTGCTGGCGCAGAAATCAGATGTTGCTGAAGAGTTAGACCGTTTAGATTCACACATTGGTGAAAGTATTAATGTATTGAAAAAAGGCGGAGCAGTTGGACGCCGTTTAGATTTTATGATGCAGGAATTTAACCGCGAAGCGAATACGCTCGGCTCAAAAGCAATTAATACTGATGTCACAGCCGCTGCTGTTGAATGTAAGGTTTTAATCGAACAAATGCGCGAGCAGGTTCAGAATATAGAATAATGTCCGTGGTGGTTTGTTGTTGCCTTTTAAGTGTTGATTTCGCTGGGTTTGTGTTGATTTGTTGTCCGCCATAGTCCGTGTTGGTGTGGTGGGTTCCAAGTCCAAGTGGTGGGTTTGTTGGTGAGTGTGTTATACTTTCGCAAATAACAGGTGGTGGGTAACTGTCACCCCGCTATTTTACTGGAGTGGACATACTGATGGGCAAGTTAACAGCAAAAGAAGTAGAAGCTAAAGCAAAGGGTAAAGTCGGAAGATTCGCAGATGGTGACGGCTTGTATTTTGTCGTTCCTAAATCTGGTAAAGCGTATTGGATGTTGAGGTTTACCTCCAATAAAAAACGCAAAGAGATGACGCTAGCCAAGTATACCGATCTGTCTCTAGCTGATGCACGAACAGCTGCTTCCCTTAAAATGCAGCAGCTGCGTCAAGGTGTTGATCCCCTGTTAGAAAAGCGTCGTACCGAACAAGGTGCGATTAAAAATGTTGATGATCTTTTTGCCGATTGGCAGGAAGGCAATGTAAAAAGATTAAAACATCCCTCCATTCCCGCACGTGTTTACCGCAAAGATATTGCCCCGATCATTGGTGAAATGAAACTAGACAGCATCAATGCAAGGGATATCAGACAAGTCCTTATTTCAATCAATAACTCCGGTCGTCCCACAATAGCTAATGATGCATTGGCTTACTGTAAGCAGATCTTCAATCACGGCATAAAGCTCGATGTTATAGGGACTAACCCCGCAAGTGCTTTTTCGGTTACCGATGCTGGTGGCATTGAAAAAAGTAAAGACAGGGCATTAACCCTTGAAGAGTTAAAGTTATTTTTTCAAAAAGCACGTGAAAACAGTGACAGTTTCAGTCGCGATAATTATCTGGCTTGTGCATTGCTGGTGGTATTAGGTGTAAGGAAAGGGGAGTTGATTGAGGCATCGTGGCAGGAGTTTAATTTAGAAGAGGCTAAGTGGAGGCTTCCGAAAGAACGCAGTAAGTCTGGTGTCGGCATTGTTATTCCATTGCCGGAAGCCGTCTTAGAATGGCTTAAAGAGCTTAAAATCAGGTCATGCGGATCTGATTACATTTTTCCTAATCGACGCAGCAGTAAACGTCCATGTATGGGGGCAGACACGCTTAACCGTGCTATTACCAAACTGTTCGGGCGAGAAGCGGGTAAGAAGAAGCAACCACCGAATCAGATGGGGGATATGGAGCATTTTACCGTACATGACTTAAGACGTACTTGTCGAAGCCTGCTGGCGGCACAAGGAACGCCCGGCCATGTGGCCGAACGTTGTCTGAATCATAAGTTAAAAGGTGTTGAGGGGATTTATGATCGGTATGATTATTTTGAAGAGAGATTAGAGGCTTTAATATTGCTATCTAACAGAGTGACCAATGTTATTGGAGAAGATGGGGGCCTCATGAAATAAATGGCTTAACATAGCCCAAGTACTCTTCTTGAGCGGTCCTGTTCTCACTCCATCGTCTGGTGAACCCATCAGGCCGCTCCCGCATGCCTGCATGACTCAAAACCTGTCGACGTTTTGCGCGGGACACACCAACAAAGAATGCACAACGATTGGCGCCTGGATCTCCAAAGAAAATCTCATTTTCTATTGCCATCATAATCACTGAATCAAACTCAAGATCTTTGCTTTTATGGATAGTTAGTATCCGTACTGCTTGATCATCAGAAAAGCTTTATATAATTGAGTTTCATTGTTCATCCTCTTGTACATAGTGAACAGGCTCAATTAGTCCTCGGGAACGCCATCGATTTCCATTCACTAGGGATTCAAATGAAGCCCCGTTGGATAGTGTTAAACCATCAGCATGGTCTGTGACTATGATTTGCGGGCTGAAGCCGTTATGCAGTTCAAGTTCATTACAGTAAATCGACAACTGACTGAATAAGTTTTCAACAGCTTTGATATCTTCATCAAGGGCTCGTTCTTTTCCGGTTCGCTGCTGAGCTTCCTGGTTCTTTTGCTCTTCGAAACTGTCAGAGATATCACGGTTAAAGTTAGGAAAGTACACCTGTGTCGGCTGATCCAAAAACAGTATTGAAGGGATAGCACATTTATCACCGAGTTCAGCAAAATATTTATGTAATGCTAAAAATAACGTAACGTGACAGTATAGCCAATTTGCGCCGCTTCCCATTGATCTTAAATAGGTTTTCTCACTTTCAGGACTTAGATGATATAGGTCGAACGTCTCGAATGAGAAGTGAAGATTGATAGGCTTATAACTAGCTTCAAATTCAAAATGACTACCAACCTCAGCCATATATTTGTTTACCTTAGCCGACGCGCTTTCTAGTCCTTTTTGTACATCATACTTTCTAAGGTCTTTATTTATATTCTTTATCTGTTTGCTTAGACCTTTGATTTGCTTCTCCAGTTCTGCATCATCAGCCATATTGAGGGTGTCGAGAAGAGTAAATAACTTAGCCTTCTGCATCAAAATACTTTCATACAGGCTCTTTTGTTTCACCAACTTTTTTTCTGTTTTTTCAATTTCTGTTATTTGTTGGTTTAACTCGGTCTGCGCTCTACATACAATCTCAATATTACGTTGTACATCAACTAACGATGATTCAAATTTTGCTTTCATAGGGCGAGCTTGAGCTAGGCTCCCCGATACCTTAGTGATGGCCTGCTGTAGCTTTTCTGCACTTTGCCGCAAGGTGTCTTTTTCAGTATGACAAAATGGGCATACAGAAGCGGATATATGAACATGCTTAGGTGAGCTAAACTGCTTTACGTTATCAACAAGCCGCTGTTCTTCTTGAATGTGTTTATTTATTGACGTAGCTTGGCGTTGCAACTTCCTTAATTCAGCCGTTTTTTGGTTACGAGCTAATTTCAAATTATTGTATCGTTGGGTAATAGCATCGGAATTATGGTTAATTCTCTCGGGTACTATAATGTCGTCGAGTTGATCTTTGGCATCTTGCGGGTGGCGAAGCACTTTCTCCAAGGATAGCGGTTCACCTTTAAATCCCATCAAAGCATACAGCTGACTCAAAACTGGACCGACGTTTTTCTTATAGCTTTCAGAGGTACGCTTGTTAGTCTCTTTCTGACGCTCAAAACGCTTTATGTCGGTGCTTAATCGTTCTTTTTCTTGCGATAAATGAAAGAATTTTTGATCAACTAACCCTAAAAATATTTTGGTATGTTCAATTACCTGATCACATTTTTCCTTTTGATCGAATCGATAAAACAACGCATGTTTATTCGCAACAAGGTTTTGATGCTGAAGCATAAATGATGAAAAGCTACGTATTGATGGGGTAGCCGCTTTAGCGTTATTCTTTCGATTAGCTCTGGCAACTAAAGATTCGTCCACATCATTTATGTCTAAGAAAAAGTCTCGTAGGTGTTTATTAAACTCTTTTAGGGGACGAAAATAAGTAGTGTTAAAAAATTCACTTTCGATTTTAGCCGAATTGAATACGTCTATGCGACGAAAAAATGCCTTTGTACTCAATTCGGGATCACGAGCAATTACCATATCTTCTTCGTTAACTGAAAATGCAACGTAGTAAGTAGCGGCACTGGTAGTAATCACCCCTTTAGGAATGGTGTTTTCGCCACTGCCAAAACAATAATCAAAGATTTCAATCAAGGCGCTTTTACCAGTAGATGACTTACCAGTAACAATATTTAATCCCTTGTTAAAATTAACAGGGTGCTTGTTTCCTTGCTTATCAATAACGCCGATCTCATGAATTAATGCTTTCATCGCGGTTTCACTCCTAAATACGCATAAATATCGACCACAGAATGGCCGCTAAGTACACTCCCTAGCATCTTGGCACTTTTTTGACTTAAGAATTCTGAAGAGGAGCCATTACATGCGTGGAGGGATAAATTTTGTTCGTTTACGGATAACCAATCATTAATCAAGCAATATTGAATGCATTGTTCGGTTAACGTTTGAAATCCATCGATTCGCTCTTGTAGGTCGTAAAGTAGTTCTTTATGTACGATTTTGTTTTGCTGCGCTTTCAAATTGAAACTTCCATATTTTTCTATATCACGCTCAGTTTTTATCCTCGTCTCACCATTAAATATGGTAAAAATTGAGCTATTAATATTCGCACTATTTAGCTTTAAAGAAAAAAATGGATGGCTGCACAGTGGTATAATCAAAGGGGCGAGTAAAAGGTTATTTTCTGACTCATCCATGGCTTTGTAAAACGAAGCAAGGTAAGCCCCGTACTCAAACGGGTTGTACTTTAACTCGTATAGGGCATTGACAATACTGCTCATGGCTCAACCTTCCATTTCAAATCGCGATCTTCATCATCCATAGCGTCGTGCATTAGGCCATTTTTGTATTCAATCGGTGGGATATCGTTGCCCATATTAAGGGGGGACTCGCCTATGGTTTTGTTGTACAGTAGCTTCGAACTTTTAATTGAATTCGTCGCTTCAAGTTGTGCACTCGAATGGGCAAGCTTATATTTTTTAACTAGTTGGTTCTGATAAGTAACTGTTTTATCCCTATACAATGGATACTCATCCAACTGCTCAAGCAGAGAGTTATGTAGCTCAAGCCAGCTACCTACAGCATCAGGAATCATTTCGTGATGCTCAATATCAACTATTTTTTGTACAAATGGTTTGTCTTGGTGCAGCTCAATTTCAAGCTCAGATGCCTCATCACCTGAAAAAATTGGAAAGGTGAATTCCTTCTTGCAAAGAAGTGTCGTTAATTCTTCACACTTCGCTTCGAACTCTTGGTATTTAATACTCCATGATTGCTGTGTTGCCTGTGCATATACAAAGCCAACAAGCCCATGAAGGTAACTGTTTAGATTATTTTTCGGAATACCAACAGGTTTAGAAAGAATTTGTTTTTCTAGGTCTTGCGCGTTATCTGCTTGTGTAAATAAGGTAACTTTATCAAGTACACTTGTAAGTAGGAGCTCATCAGAAGCCATCACCGCTTTCTGTAGCTTAATAACTTCAGATGGCTTATCAGCATTCAGCTGCTTGTCGGTACGTTCTTCAAAAATAGTTTTTAGCGCCTTCAAACGTTGCTCGGCACTTTGCGTATTCCAGTCCTTTAGCCTAGTTGTTACGCCAAATTCTTGAGTGGTATGAAGCACTAAAATACCGTATTGCGTATGGTCAAATTCTGGCGCTAGCCAGTTTTTTAGTGTTTTCCAAAGATTTTCGTGGTGGTCTGTAAGTGGTTCTGCGTAGTATTTTACTTCGGTTTGAGTAGATACTAATGTATCTGGCGAATCCAGGCTCACGTCACCGTCTTTTTCAAACCAAATTGATTGCCCTTCTTCAAGCGAAAAGCACTTATCTAAGCCGATTAATACTTGATAATGAAAAGCTAGTGCAGTAGTTAACGCTGCATTTTTTGTTTGACCACTACTCATATTTAATCCCGGTAGAAATTTCTGGCTGCTTCTGAATTTACCCAATTCCTTTGTGCATGAGCTTCCTAACCTGAGCCCTCTCTAATAAAGTGGACACAATTCTGTTACCTTTATTAGGCCTCGTACTCTATAGGTAGTAGATCATTAACTCCTGAATGTAACATTATCGTATTATAAATGCCATTGATATGCCTGTGTAATGATTTCTGTAATTTAACCATTGAATTAAATACAGTTTTTAGAATAAGCTCACCTTTCAGCTATGGGGCAATTACTCCATAAAAATATTCTCTGTGCAATATCTTGATCGGTTTCTACTGTATTTAATGTTGTGTCATTTAAGTGATTTTTGAAACGCCAGTCCAATAAACTCAATTCCTCTATCTGCATGGAGTATCAGTCCTGAGGATACCGCGACTTCTTCAAAGCATATGCTGTGCCCTGCAGGCCAATTCTGTTGTCCGGCAACTTGCTAAGGGCTAGCCTAGTTGCTTCTGAAAGCATTTTACTTTTACTCATATAAAATCTTTATAGATATATGCACACTACAAGCAATCATAACTACCTCTTAAGTAACAATGTAACAATGCAACAGGTGTTTGTAGTGGCTAAGTAAATTTGATGATAGCCATGGGGGATGACCTCGTTGTTTTTAGAATGAGATCTTTTGCGGTGCTCAAGATGCAAATCGCGATGCTTTTTTGTAGCCTTATCTCGCGCCATACGTCGACTTGTATTAACGAAATATACTTTTATATAAATATTGCATATAATTAAATGCAAGATTACAATGCTTCCCAATTGAAGGAGATTCTTATGACAAATGCAGTAATCGAACGGCTAATTCAGTTCCGAATGGCGAACGAAATTAAGCAAGCTGAGCTATCAAAGGCTATGGGGTTTAAAGATCGACAAACCTTATCTGCCATAGAGAATCAAGACCGAGATCTAAAGCCAGCAGAACTCCAAGCTGCTCTTAAGCATATTGGTGTATCGATGAAGGACTTCTTGGATCCGACTTCACTTGTAGGCAAGGCAATGTTCTCTTGGCGCCAGCAAGAAGCCTCTGAGGAAGCTTTGCAAACGACTGAGAAGGTGGCTTCTCGGGTTATTGGACTCTATGAACATATCCAAGGTGCTGATAACGCTTCTCCTTTACTATTTAAGCTACCATTAAACAAGCAAAGTACCCTTGACCACGCCAGAGCCGCTGCTGAAAAGTTAGGTGCTCATGTTCAATTGGGAGCTTACCCTGCGAAAAGTTTGATGAGCAAACTATCTAACCTAGGTATCAATATACTGTATTTAGATCTTCCTAACGAAGTATCAGCGGCAGCCATTAACGTTACTAAAGGAAACTATATCGTTCTGAATCGCAATGAGGTTTATGGACGATTAAACTTCAACTGTGCACATGAATTGTTTCATTGCCTTACTTGGGATGCACTTCCACCAAGCCACTATGAAAGCTCTTATTCGAATAAGAGCGGAAAGAAGCCTATCGAGGAAAAGCTAGCAGATGCTTTTGCTGAAGCTTTGTTAATGCCTAAGGCAAGTGTAATGCAGCATGTGGAAGCTCACACAGGCCTAATAGACGAGAAGTTTATTAATGGGTTGGCCAATACATTTGAGGTTAGTAGCCCAGCAATGGTGCACCGACTTCACACTCTTAAAGTTTTAACTCAAGCAGAACGTAATGCTCTGAATAGAGACTTACTGCGTTTTAATGGTGGGCATCACAAAAGAGAGAAGCCAAGGCTCTTCAGTTCTGAATTTGTAAATGACCTACACAATGCACTGTACCGTGGTACAGTGTCTATTCGCAAAGCGACAACAAATTTAAACATGGACATGAGTGATCTCGAGGCTACATTTGATAGTTATAGCTTGGCTTCACCGCTTGAATTGTAGGAAGGGATGAATGCAATCAAACGTACCAAAGAATGGCGATATCATTTTAATTGATGCCAATGTAATTATCGAAGCTGACAAATTGAAAACTTGGAAAGCTATTGCAGGTGCTTACAATTTACACACTGTAGAAACAGTGATTAAAGAGGCGCTTAGGAAACCAGTTCAAGGGCAAGGGATAAGCATGACTGAAGCTAATTTACGGTGCTCATTCTCCGCCATTCATTCAATCAGTGAAGAGGAAAGTGCAGATTGGATTTTGAACTATCCGGAGTTGTTAGACAGCGCAATCGATGATGGTGAAAGGGATTTGCTCACATATTTCCACTGTTGCGGTGATAAAAAAATTTGGTTTTTATGTGGTCCTGATGTCGGTGCAATGAAAGGGTTACATGGAATGGGATTATTAGATCAACTAGTATCATTAGAGCTGTTGCAGAAAAGTTGCGGTATAAAAAATAAAATTAAGAACCACTTTAACCAAAAGTGGCATGACTCCACCGTTTATGAGATTAAGTCGAACTTGCGTTGACTCTGTAACGTGAATCCTCACAATCAAAAGGGTAGTACGTCAGGGGCTTACATTTTGCCTATTAGTAGTTTGTGTTTCAGCTTTTTCTAATATATTTTAACGCCTCACTAAAATACGGCATAAAGATAAGGGGTCAGTAGCTCCTTGTCTTTATGCTTTATTTATCCGACAATCTGTAATTCCTCATCATTATCACGTTGTTCAATCTTATCCAAAATCCACTCTTGCACTTCGCTTTCTACCCATGCCTTTGATCTACCTATTTGTGTAACAGGCTTTGGGAATAAACCTTCTTTCATATATTTGTAAACACTTGAATGACCAAGTGCTGTTTGATTCATTACTTCGGTTAGTTTAATTAATCGCATGGTTTAAATCCTTATTGTGTTCATTCAAACCATGGATGGAGCGAGTAAAAATTAACTTAAAAATATGATTCCGGATTTTTTGAGGTACATATTACTTATGTGCATAGACCTATTAATGGGTTAATTAAGGAGTCACTTATGCACAAACATAGAAACCACCTTTACGCTTTGCGTAAGCCGATGACCAAGCATCAGATACTTGAAAAGGCATCTGAGATCATTGCTGATAAATTTGCAGAGAAAGATGCTTTCTGTAATGCCAAAGCCACGCAGGAATATTTAAGGTTTAAACTGGGTAAGTATGAACGTGAGGTATTTGCGGTGATGCTGTTGGACAACCAGAATCAGTTGAGTGAATATCGGGAGTTGTTCTTCGGCACGATAGATAGTGCAACGATTCATCCAAGGGAAGTTGTTAAAGCGGTTGACGTGGTTTAATTGATTCGACTAACCCAGTTAAGACATAATTGATTTAACTGGAGATTGAAATGAAAACACGTAAAACCTATTCAAAAGAGTTCAAACTTGATGCCATTGCGCTGGTAAGAGAGCAAAATTACAATATTGCAGAAGCAGCTAGAAACTTAGAGATTACTCCTCAGATTCTGGGCCGTTGGATAAAAGAGGCAGAAAATGATGATGGCCATGCATTTAGAGGAAACGGTAAACTAACTCCAGAGCAGGACGAGATCCGTAAGTTAAAAGCACAAGTAAAACGCTTGGAAATGGAGCGTGAAATATTAAAAAAA
>NZ_KB907047.1 GCF_000381745.1 Psychromonas ossibalaenae ATCC BAA-1528
TTGGCGGAGTGGACGGGACTCGAACCCGCGACCCCCGGCGTGACAGGCCGGTATTCTAACCAACTGAACTACCACTCCAGCTAAATCAACGTCGCACTTACAGTGCGTCTTGTTGAGGCGCAGATAATACGTAGTTGCTTTTGCTGAGTCAACAAGGAAAAACAAAAAAAGTCTATTATTAGCCTTCTAGTGTATCAAGTGCCTATTTTATGCCCAAATAATTTGAGATTGTGCAAATTATTAGCAGCGTCCGGTCATGCTGTCGCTGCCATTTTCATCTTTTTTCAGCAGACTGCTATTTTTTATCCTCTTTCAGATCAATCGAAGTCGGCTGCAGCTCATCGAGTGATAATGAAGCTTCACTGTTATCATCGGAAAGTTTGTTTTTCTTTCTGCGTCGTAAAAGAATGAATACAATCGCTATCAACAGTAATGAAAACAAAGTCGCTGCCACCGTAATAACCCGCCAGTCACTTAACAGCGAAGGAGTCTCCTGCGGTATGTTTAATTCTTCTGTCACCGTTGCTAAGGCTTCACTGAGGTTGGCTTCTGGTATAACAATGGGAGGAACCAGTTCAAAAACACGATCCGGCAGATGCAGTTCAATTTCTCTGCCTTTGCGTGTAGTAGCAAAGGCTTTGGCAGAAAAGGTAAACATATTATGTGATAGCTTTCTAACCGTGGTGAGCAGGCTCTGTTCAGAAAGACCGTCTGCACTATGAATGATCAACTGCTCTACTATATTATTATCGGCATCTTTGATAACCCCGTTAATGGTAACTGATAACGGATCTAATTCATCTGCATCAATTTTAAACTCAAATAAAGCCTGATCGCTGCCGGCTTCCAGGGCATCGACTTCGTAACTCACCGGCGGAAGAAAAACCACCGCATCGTGATTAACATTACGAATAAAGACATCATTTTTTGTTCTGATATTAAGTAAGTAGCGTCCAGGAAGCAGATCGACGTAAACACGGGCTGTTAATTTACCGTCAAAGGGCAGAGCATCATAACCTTTGCCGTCATCCTGATATAGAGTTAGGGTTTTGCTGGCACCGCCAATTAATGCGACTGATAATTTTGCATCATCCAGATAAGCCTTGTTGGTCATTAACTTCTTTTCATTATAAAGCGAAGCGTGGGTGGTGATATATTCTTGAGAGTACAGCTTTAACGGCAGTCTGCTGGTTTTTAATTCCACCCTGCTCATTAATTTAATACGATTATTGCCGTCCAGTTTGGCAACAGCCTGCCATGGACCTGCCATTGGATTGTCTATGGTGACAATATCCTGTGTTCTGCTGGTTACCCAGCCGACATTTTCCGGATTCCTTTTATAATATATTTTACTGCCGTCGGGACGAACTAGTACCACTCTTCGCGGGCCTTCTGAGTGATTAAGAATAAAAGTTATCTGCTCAGTGTTCGGATCAATTCTGAAACGGTTGTCTAATAATGGAATATCATTAGGCGCATAAATGGTATGCGCAGTTGACTGCGTATGGATGATCAGCAGCAGTAAACCGAAAAAAATTCTTTGTATTACTGTCGCCATAGGCAGCTCCCTGATTTATCGATAAGATCTAAACGATCCTCATGTGCTTGATTTTCAGCTTCGCTTGCATGTATCACGGTTAAAGGTGATAAAGACTGGCGAGGCCGGCGCCCCGTACTGATCTCGCCGTTGTCTGAACTTGCAAGGTTGAGGTTTGCCTGCCCGCCGGTCATTAAAAGGTAAACATCAGCCAGTATTTCTGCATCTAATAACGCGCCGTGTAATACTCGGTGCTTGTTATCAATACCGTATCGGTCACACAAGACATCCAGATTATTCCGTTTGCCCGGAAACATCTTTTTAGCCATTGTTAAGGTATCGGTCACTGTGGACATTTCTTCAGTGGTTTGCGTTTTTTTATTTAAAAAACGAAATTCCTGATCCATAAAACCGACGTCAAAGGGCGCGTTATGGATAACAAGCTCTGCGCCTTTGATAAAATCAATAAACTCATCTGCAATTTCACTAAAAGCGGGTTTATCCTGCAGAAATTCATCTGTAATACCATGGACTGTTACCGCTTCAGGATCAACTTCGCGGTCTGGTTTTACATAAACATGATAATGACGGCCGGTTAAGCGGCGGTTAATAACTTCAACACAGCCTATTTCGATAATTCGATGCCCAACATAAACAATACCATCCTTGTTCATACCTGTAGTTTCAGTATCTAAAACGACTTGTCGTATCATTTTGTTTGTGTTCATCTTGATCTCTATTTATAGTTCGAATGAGTTATACCTATGATACTTCATGATACAAAGCATATTGAGGTAACATGGGTATAAGTTTAGCAAATTTATGTGATGGTAATAATGAAAAAAGTCCAGCTTTATACAGATGGTTCATGTTTAGGTAATCCGGGACCGGGCGGTTATGGTGCTGTTTTAATATATAATCAGCACCGAAAAGAGTTATCTGAAGGATATTTAAGAACAACCAATAACCGCATGGAGATGTTAGCCTGTATAAAAGGTCTGGCAAGTTTAACCGAGCCCTGTGAAATTGATCTTACAACTGACAGTCAGTATGTACGTCAGGGGATCACTCAGTGGATCCATAACTGGAAAAAACGAGGCTGGAAGACAGCGGCAAAAGCACCGGTGAAAAATGTAGACCTGTGGAAAGCATTAGATGCTGCTCAGGAAAAACACAGGGTTACCTGGCACTGGGTAAAGGGCCATTCCGGACATCCTGAAAATGAACGCTGTGATGATTTAGCCCGCGAAGCCGCGGAAGCTAAACCGGTGCAGGAAGATATCGGTTATGACGGCTAAAGCCAGGTACCAGGCCGCTGTTATTTTATCTTAACGACTTCGTGTGACAACCGTGCGTCCGGCTAATCTTGGTTTCTTAAATTGAAATGCTGACTTAACAGGTGTCATCGGCGTGCACTGTTTTTTGGCAACAATAAAATAAACACTGCATAAATAGGGAGTATAACGCTGCCCTATGCTTTCTATACATGATGAAAACGAGCCGTTAAATTCACCGGAAAGAAAATCAAAGTGCTGCTTTTGTTTTACTTCAAAACCCAGCAGGTGTAACCAGTCCAGTACCCGGTTAGGTAAAAACAGACGGGCGGTTTGTGAATGTTTGGGTTTTAAAAGAGAGCGTAGTCCGAATAAACTAATCGGATTATAACCGCTGATAATCAGTGTACCGTCCAGCGTTAATACCCGGTCAATCTCGCGTAATAATTGATGGGGATCGCTTGAAAAATCTAATTCATGGGCCAGAATACAGAGGTCGACAGAAGAGGTTTGTAACGGCAGCTGATGAAGATCCGCCAGTAAACCAATACCTTCTCCGCCGGATGCGCAGTTGATCTGGTGAGAAATTGACGATTCTGATGTATTCAGTAGGCTGCTTAATCTGCCTAATTTTAATATATGATAACCAAAACATCGGGGCAGATAGCTGTCAATGCGCTGCTGAGTTTGTTTCAGCAAAGATTTACCGTTCGGCAATTGATGCCAGTCTTCAATCGGGGTTAAAATACGAGATGTTTTTGCTATTTTCATATTTCAACTTACTCCAAATCAATTAGATAGAGAATCAACTATGGTTAATATTTTAACGCTGAAGTCATTTGATGATAACTATATTTGGCTTATTAAAGATAGTCAAAGTCAGCATTGCATTGTTGTTGATCCCGGTGATGCAAGTCCAGTTCTGGAAATATTAGAAGCGCAGCAGTTAATTGTGGATGCCATTATTTTAACTCACCGTCATTATGATCATATTGACGGTGTTGAAGCTCTGCTTTCAGTACGAGATGAGAAAATAACGGTTTATTGTCAAAATAAGTTGTTTGCGAAAAGTGAAGTGATCACCGACGGGCAGATTTTAAGTTTTTTTGATAAGCGGTTTTCATTAAAAGTGATGGCTGTGCCCGGGCATACTCTGGATCACGTTGCCTACTACAACGAATCATTTCTTTTCTGCGGTGATACTCTGTTTTCCGGCGGCTGCGGCCGTGTGTTTGAGGGGTCCTATGAGCAGATGTATCAAGCTTTATCGCGTTTTGCGTCATTACCCGATAATACACTGGTTTATTGTGCCCATGAATATACGCAGAATAATCTTATTTTTGCGTTTCATCTTGAACCGAAAAATGAAGCCCTGTTGAAATATATTCAGGAAGTCGGTAAGAAACGTCAGCAGGGGCTGGCGACGATTCCAAGCACTATAGGGCTGGAAAAAACAATAAATCCATTTTTACGCTGCAGCGAAAGCTCACTTGTTAACGGACTGCAGATGCATTTAGCTGAACAGTTAAACGATCCGTTATCTTGTTTTACCGCGCTGCGTAAGTATAAAGACAGGTTCTAATGAATTTGTCTGTGATTTAGGCTAGAATACGCCACTTATTATTGGTAAGTGGTCTCTTTTATGAAATTATTATGTTCGTTTTTTTTACTGTTTATTTTAACTGCCTGTCAGACAACAACAAATACAGTTGATGAAAGTAATTTATCAGCTGAAAATGAATCTGCGGGGGATGAGCTGCTGCTGGAAATTGACAGCGAAGAGGGCCTGACTCGTCTGGTTGAAGAGGAGCCGCTTAATGAAAAACTACAAACTCAGCCGGCCGGTTATGAAAACCTGTGGTTAAAATTAGCTGAAGGTTTTGAATTTGAAGTACCAGAAAATTCCCGCATCGCTAAGCAGCGTGATTATTTTTTAAATAATCCCAATTATTTAAAGCAGGTATCCAAACGTGCAGAGCCGTTTTTATATCTGATTATTGAGCAGATAGAAGCTAAAAATTTACCCTTGGAATTAGCCCTGCTGCCGGTAGTTGAAAGTACCTTTGACCCTTTTGCTTATTCACATGCAAGTGCATCTGGCCTGTGGCAGTTTATGCCGGTTACTGGAGAGCGCTTCGGCCTGAAACAAGACTGGTGGTATGACGGTCGTCGTGATGTTTATGCTTCGACAGAAGCCGCTTTGCGTTACATGGAGATTCTGCATGATTATCTAGGTGATGACTGGCTGCATGCATTAGCCGCCTATAACTCAGGTGAGGGGCGAGTACAGAGAGCTGCTCGTAAAAATAAAAAACTCAATAAACCCACCGATTACTGGAATTTAGATCTGCCCAGAGAAACGCAAGAGTATGTTCCCAAATTATTAGCCCTGGTTGATATTCTACGCAATCATCAGGAATACGGTGTTGAACTGCCTGTGATAGCGAATAAGCAGGTATTAACTTACATTGATACAAATTCTCAGATTGAACTTGCTTATGCCGCTGAATTTTCTGATTTAAGTGTTGCCGAAATCCAGCTGTTAAACCCAGCCTTTAACCATTGGGCAACTTCTCCTGAAGGGCCTCATAAGTTACTTGTACCTACGGTCAGTGCTGAGCAGTTCATTACGAAACTAAGTCAGATTGATGATAATAAACGCATTCGCTGGGATCGTTATAAAGTGCGTTCCGGTGACAGTTTAAGTGTCATTGCTAAAAACTACGGAACAACAACCAGTGTATTAAAACAGATTAATGACCTTAACGGTTCAATGATCAGAATCGGCCAGCCGTTATTAATACCTGTGGCGAGTAAATCCCAGCAGGATTACCTTTATAGTCAGGCAAAACGTTTTGAACAAAACGATAAAGGAAAACGAAAAGTTCAGCATACAGTGGTAGAAGGCGATACGCTCTGGGATATCAGCCGCCGTTATAAAGTGACCTCTAAACAGATTGCCAGCTGGAATGCGACCAGCACCAAGAAAACCTTACGTCTAGGGCAGGAGTTAACCATCTGGAAACCGCTCAAAGCGGTGTCAAAAAATAAGATTGTTTATAAAGTACGCTCTGGCGATTCGTTAGGACTTATTGCACAAAAATACAAGGTGAAAAGTGCTGATTTAGAACGCTGGAATCAGTTAAGCGGGCAGAAATATATCAAACCGGGACAAAGCCTGAAAATATACACTAACACACAGAGCGCATCGCATTCAGCAAAAGCACCATCGGGAAATCAAACCAGCCGCCAGATCACTTATAAAGTACGTCCTGGTGATTCGTTAGGCCTTATTGCACAAAAGTATAAGGTGAAAAGCGCAGATTTAGAGCGCTGGAATCAGTTAAGCGGGCAGAAATATATCAAGCCGGGACAAAGCCTGAAAATATACACTAATACACAGAGCGCATCTCGTTCAGCAAAAGCACCATCGGGAAATCAAACCAGCCGCCAGATCACTTATAAAGTGCGTCCTGGTGATTCATTAGGTGCTATTGCACAAAAACATAAGGTGAAAAGTGCAGATTTACAGCGCTGGAACCAGCTTAAAGGACAGAAGTATATTCAGCCGGGTCAAAACTTAAAAATATTTGTTAATACATCGAATTCCCGTAATTCAGCAGAAAATCAGGTCACTCGCGAAGTTATCTATAAAGTGCGTTCAGGCGACTCATTAGGGCTTATAGCATCAAAATTTAATGTGAAAACGGCAGATTTAGAACGTTGGAACCAGTTAAACGGTAGTAAATACATTCAGCCGGGGCAAGAATTGAAAGTCTTTGTTAACGTGCAGAGTTCGCGTACTTAATCTATTTTCAATATTAAGCGTATTTATCTGCTTTCTCCCAGTCTCATTACAAGACCGGGAGAAGCACCCTCCCTAAGAAGCGATGCGTTTAAATCCAGCCTCTAGATCTGCAATCAGATCATCTGCGTTTTCTAAACCTATGTGTACCCGTACTAATGTGCCGTTAAAATCAATGCCGCCGGCCGGGCGAATCGCATCAAGCTCATTAGGCTGATTAGCCAGAATTAACGATTCAAAACCTCCCCATGAATAAGCCATGCTGAAATGCTCAAAGTTATCCAGATATTCCGCTAACTGCTGAGTTGATAATCGTTGTTTAAGCACAAATGAGAACAGTCCGTTACTACCGATAAAATCGCGCTTAAAGAATTCATGGCCTTTGCAGCTTGGCAGAGCGGGATGATTAACGCGTTCTACTTCCGGGTGTTCACTCAGCCAGTGCGCAATTGTAAGGCTGCTTTCCTGATGCTGCTTTAAACGTACCGCCATAGTTCTTAAACCGCGTGAAGCCGCATAAGCCGTATCCGCATCAACCATCTGCCCCATCAGATAGGAGCGTTCACGCAGTCGAACCCAGCATCTCTCGTTGGCAACGGCTGTGCCGAGCATGGCGTCAGAGTGGCCAATAATATACTTAGTGCCTGCCTGTATTGAAATATCAATATCATGTTCGAGTGCTTTAAATAGAATGCCGGCGGCCCAGGTATTATCAATCATGATAATGATTTTCGGATTAACTGCTCGAATCGCTTTGACCATTGCCGGTATATCCTGAACTTCCATGGTTACTGAGCTGGGAGATTCAAGAAATACAACTTTGGTTTTCGGTTGAATTAACTGCGCAATATCAGCCCCGATCAGGGGATCATAATAGGTGGTTGTTACATTCATTCCCTTAAGGATGATATTGCAGAAGTCTTGTGTCGGCTCATAGGCTGCTCCTGTCATCAGCACATGATCACCGGCTTCAACAAAAGCGAGAATAGAGTTGGAAACCGCCGCCGCTCCACAGGGATATAATGCACAGCCGGCACCACCTTCTAGTTCAACCATTGCTTCCTGTAATGAGAAGTGAGTCGACGTGCCGCGGCGGCCGTAAAAAAGCTCACCGTCAGCACGGTTTGCAGCGGCAAACTTTTTGGCTTTAACCGAATCAAACACGATAGATGATGCGCGCTGTATAACCGGGTTTACCGCTCCCTGGGTGAATTTTTTTGAACGGCCGGCTGTGACTAATAAGGTACTTACTTTATCGATAGACATAATAATTCTCTTGTTAAGCTTGCTGTGGTTGAGTTCGGGCTGCATCGCCCCCTGTGAGAGGACTGCAGCTTGTGCTGTATTCAAATCAATAACAACACTAATTACTGCTGTTATTGATTTTTGTGATAGTGGCGATTATGACTAAAATTACTGTTATTTCAATTGCTAAGCCGGGTACCAGAAAAAGTGTCCGATTTCTATTGCTGATGTTTATTGACAAATAAGGCAAGTTTATCGAGTGGCAGAGGTTTAGAGAAATAATAACCTTGGAAAAGATCACAGCCCAGCTCGGTTAATAAATCGGTGTGAGCTTTGCTTTCAACACCTTCTGCAAGTACAGTGATGTCTAACTCTTTACCCATTCGAATAATGCTTTTCATCATGGCCCTATCGGTTTTATTTTTAGTGATATAGTCAATAAAGCTTTTATCTATTTTAAGTTCGTCAATGGGCACTTTCTTAAGCATGCTCAGGGAGGAGTAACCAGTTCCAAAATCGTCCAGTGACAATGAAATACCAGCAGCCTGCATTTTATGAAAAACAGGCAGGATATTTTCAATGCTTTCAATAAATAAACTTTCTGTTATTTCAATAGTGATTTTCAGGTGCTCAGATTGATAACGCTGGTAACATTCCATCAATTTGTCAAAAAAATCATTCTGCATAAACTGGCTCACTGAAACGTTAATTGACAGCTGAAAAGAAATATTTACTTGATTCTGCAGATTCGATATTTCAGACATTGCCCGATCCATAATATATAAGCCGAGTGTCGGCATCAGCCCCATCTCTTCTGCAATTGGAATAAATGCGTCCGGTGAAACAGGCCCCAATGAAGTGCTCTGCCAGCGAACCAGCGCCTGTTCTATTTCAATGTTTTTAACCAGCTTGTTGTGCATTTCCGCTGAGAAAAAGAAACAGTTGTTTTTGGATTTTTTGGCAATCGCCATGCTGTTGTCGGCATAGCTGACTAAGCTGTTTATATCGCGGGCATCTTGAGGGCTCTGTGATATGCCGATTGAGGTACTGATTTTGAAAAAGGTATTGTTGACTAAATAAGGCGCGTCAGTAGCCTCGAGTAAGACTCGGCAGTAGTTATCAATTTCACTTCGTTTTACTGACTCTATAATAACAATAAATTCATCACCGCTAAAACGAGCAGCTTTGCCCTTGAGAGCCTGTAGACTCTGTTCTATGCGTTTGCCTACTTCAATTAAAATAATGTCTCCGTAATGGTGGCCGAATGTATTATTAATATGACTAAAACGGTTCAGATCTAGATAAAGTAAGGTAAACGGCTTCTGTAAATTAATTAACTGCGTACTGTAGGATCTTAACAGGGTGCGGTTAGGAAGGCCGGTTAAGGAGTCATGCTCTGCTTCATAGGTCAGAGCTGCTATTTTTCTGTCCTCTATACGAATAATCCACTTAAACAGTATAAAAATAAAAGTCATCAATAACAGATAAAAAGCAATATAAACAGCCGCAGGTTTATAGATCTGCTGCATAGCTTCCTGGTAGGGCTGCTCTGCATGTATCCAGAAACGATACCTCTGGTTATATGCAACGGTTATAAACATTTGCTGCTGATCAAGAGTAATAATGCCCTGTGCTGGATATGCGGAACTGCGCAGCATATTGGCTGTTAACTGCTGTTTGAATAAATAAGTATTAATATTCTGGATTACTGATGATTTGACCTGGCTGCTGCTGAAATTTCGGAGCTGCTCTGTACTTAAGTGAGTACGCAGAAACGGAAAGAAGCTTTTATCAAAAGTGGCCTGTAGAGTATTGTTCGGTACTACAAATTCATTCCAGTCCTCATAGATCATCGCTAAGTCTAAAAGAGAGGTCATCACCATGATGACCTGATCGTTGTCATCAAGCACTCGTTTGCGGATCGGCAGCACCCATTTTTTAAAAAGTGTAGAGTAACTTGCTTTGCCGATGACCATATGATCGCTGTTTAATGCCTGTTTAAAGCGTTCTTGTGTGCTTGGGGTACTCAGAAGGTTCACTATATTTGTTTCTTGGCGCTTACCTGATGAGGTTATAAACTCTCCTTCGGGTGAAAATGCGGCAAAGCTGAGCCAAAGCGGGTTGTTGGCAATAATTTTATCAAGCGTTGCTACGTTTAAAGGGGATGTGGGAGAGCTAAGGTTACCGCTTAACACGTCAATTACATTTTCGTATTGTAAAAAAAGCGTCGACAGCTGCTGATTAAATATTTTTGCTAAGTAAAGCTGTTCGCTTTGAGCCTCCTCTACAATATTCTGGTGCTTTAAATAAACAGATCCAGAGGTTAACAAGGCGCCGATAAAAGCGATAAAGTAAAAGAGTAACCAGGTGTTCTTTTTAAATATGTTCATAGGAAAGAGCTGCTCGCTTTTGCATTAAAGGCTATAAACCATAGTTATGATGATAAGTAGGCTATTTAATAATATCATCGGGTCATTTCTTCATGCGGTTAATTTTAAATGAAGAATACAAAATTGCATATTAATTATGCAGTCTCCTTCACATTTATCTATTTCAGAGCTTGTCTTGCTGCTTGTTTTGTTGTTTTTTTACTCATTTTGAAAAAAAGTTACAGAAAATGATATAAATCAAACCCACCCCCCATAGGAAAAAGGTAAATTAGCCCCCATTGTGATCGATGTAACAAAAACTTTCGTCTATAATGCTGTCGGTAATAGGAATACAGCGGGAAATGTTGTATTAAAGGACAGTGTGATAGCTGAGCTTGAATGAATGTTCAGGTAGTCAATTCAGAATTCTATAGTTTTAAAATTAAATGAGAGGACACATCATGTCAGTAAAAAAAATGGTTGATCTAGATTTAGCCGGCAAACGCGTATTCATCCGTCAAGATCTTAATGTTCCAATTAAAGATGGTAAAGTAACTTCAGATGCACGTATCCGTGCTTCTATCCCGACAATCAAATTAGCGTTAGAAAAAGGCGCTAAGCTTATGATTACTTCACACTTAGGTCGTCCAACTGAAGGTGCTTCTGCTGAAGAAAATGCAGCATTCTCTCTACAACCTGTTGTTGATTACTTAAACGAAGCATTAGACGTTCCTGTGCGTTTAGCAACTGATTACCTAAACGGTCTTGAACTAAACGAAGGTGAAGTTGTTGTTCTTGAAAACGTTCGTTTTAACAAAGGCGAAAAGAAAAATGATGAAACATTATCTAAGCAGTTAGCTGCACTTTGTGATGTTTACGTTATGGATGCATTTGGTACTGCTCACCGTGCACAGTCTTCTACAAACGGTGCTGGTGTTTACGCTCCTGTTGCATGTGCCGGCCCTCTGCTTGCTGCTGAATTAGAAGCACTAGGTAAAGCGATGGATAACCCTGCTCGTCCGTTAGTGGCTATCGTTGGTGGTTCTAAAGTATCGACTAAATTAACTGTTCTTGAGTCTTTATCTAAAATTGCTGATCAGCTTGTTGTTGGTGGTGGTATTGCAAATACATTTATCGCTGCACAAGGCCATAATGTTGGTAAATCATTATACGAAGCAGATCTAGTTGATACAGCTAAGAAATTAATGGAAGAGTGTGCAATTCCTGTTGCAACTGATGTTGCATGTGCAAAAGCATTTGATGAAAACGCAGAAGCTGAAATTAAAAACGTTGCAGACGTGCAAGATGACGACATGATCTTCGATTTAGGACCTGATTCAACTGCTGAGCTAGCTGAAATCCTTAAAGGTGCTAAAACCATTCTTTGGAACGGTCCGGTTGGCGTATTCGAATTCAAAAACTTCGAAGCAGGTACTGCTGGAATCTCTAAAGCAATTGCTGAATCATCTGCATTCTCAGTTGCCGGCGGCGGTGATACATTAGCTGCGATTGATAAATTTGATATCACTGCAGATGTTTCTTACATCTCTACAGGCGGCGGTGCGTTCCTTGAGTTTGTTGAAGGTAAAGAATTACCAGCAGTGACAATGTTAGAGTCACGCGCAAACGATTAATCAGACAGTTAAAGCGAGATTATATATCGCTTTTTTTTCAACTTTTATTAGCGTATTTTTTATCACCCTGATGTGATATATTATGCGCGAAATTTAGCAGTATTTATTTTAACTACATAGGATTATCCTCATGACTAAGATTTTAGACGTTGTAAAACCTGGTGTTATCACTGGTGATGATGTTCAAAAAGTATTTGCAATTGCAAAAGAAAACAAATTTGCACTTCCAGCGGTAAACGTTATTGGTTCTGATTCAATCAACGCAGTACTTGAAGCTGCAGCTAAAGTTAAAGCTCCTGTTGTTATTCAGTTCTCAAATGGCGGCGCTGCATTTAACGCAGGTAAAGGTCTTAAACTTGAAGGTCAGGAAGCGGCTATTCTTGGTGCTGTATCTGGTGCTAAACACGTTCACGCAATGGCTGAAGCTTACGGTGTTCCAGTTATTCTTCATACTGACCACGCTGCTAAAAAACTTCTTCCTTGGATTGACGGACTACTAACTGCTTCTGAAGCTCACTTTGAAGCAACTGGCGCTCCTCTTTTCTCTTCACACATGATCGATCTTTCTGAAGAGCCTCTAGAAGAAAACATCGCAACTTGTGCTGAATACCTAGCGCGTATGTCTAAAATGGGCATGACGCTAGAAATCGAACTAGGTTGTACTGGTGGTGAAGAAGACGGCGTTGATAACTCAGATATGGATGAGTCTTTACTTTACACTCAACCTTCTGAAGTTGACTACGCATACGTTGAACTTTCTAAAATCAGCCCTAACTTCACTATCGCTGCTTCTTTCGGTAACGTACACGGCGTATACAAGCCAGGTAACGTTAAACTGACTCCAACTATCCTACGTGATTCACAAGCATTTGTTGCGGAAAAACACGGTGTTGCGTCTAACGAATTAAACTTCGTATTCCACGGTGGTTCTGGTTCTTCTGAAGCTGAAATTCAAGAGTCTATCGGTTACGGTGTTATCAAAATGAACATCGATACAGATACACAGTGGGCATGTTGGGACGGTATCCGTACTTACGAAGCTGAAAACCATGATTTCTTACAAGGTCAAATCGGTAACCCTACTGGTGAAGATGCTCCTAACAAGAAATACTACGATCCACGTGTATGGTTACGTGCTGCTCAAGCGTCTATGGTTACACGTCTTGAAAAAGCATTTGCTGACCTTAACGCTATCGACGTATTATAATTTAACAAGCCTGCATACCAGCAGGTAGTTTAAATTTATAGAGCCGGCTTAACAGCCGGCTTTTTTGTGCCCGCAGGAAAATAACTGCAACTATTTAAATTAAACTGTGTCATAGGGTAAATCATTCTATTTGGAGGACTTTTTATGCGTTATTATCAATATTTACTACTAGCTGTTATGTCTGCTTTTTCTGTTTCCAGCTTAGCGGCTTCTTTGCCGGATGAACCGTATATTTCGGTAACTGGCACTGCTGAACTTGAGGTTAAACCAGATCAGGTTATTATTCAGTTTCAAGCTTCAGCATTAGATCGTAAAGGTGCGCTGGCTAAAAATAAAGTTGATCAGCAGGTTGAGGCTTTATTAATTAATTTACAGCAGTCGGGTTTTAATAATAAAGAACTGGAAAGCGCAGATCTTTATACCAGAGCTGAATATGATTATCAGAAAGATAAACGTACTTTTATGGGAATTCGTGCAACACGTGATTTAACCTATCGTTTAACTGACATCGATAAGGTTAATCAGTTTTTAGATGCGGTATTAGCTTCAGATATTGAGGCGATTAACCAGCTTCAGTACGGACTGCAGTCTCCTGAAAAGTGGCAGCTTGAAGTGCGCCAGATGGCTGTAGAAGATTCTGTAAAGAAAGCTTCAAATCTAGCAAAAGCTTATCAGGCTGAGCTTGGTAAAATATATTCAGTTAATTATCAGAACAGTTACAGGGAGCCGATGATGATGCGTGCGATGAGCAGTGAAAGCCCTGACACAAGCACTTATCAGATTAACACCATTAAGCTTAATGACCGGGTGCAGGCGGTGTTTATTTTAGAGCCTTAATTCGTCAGGGGAGCTAAGGGTTATCTGCAGAGTGCTGTCAGTGCCTGGCTTAAAACTCATTAAGTGACTTTGTGATGGCCTAAACAGGGCACTCAGGTGCCCTATAAACGGCTGCATAAGCTGGTTATCGAAGCTGCTTTCTAAGCTGAAATATGTGCTTAATGTTTCCGGTGTTATATGCACTGTTAAGTAGTGCTCTTCATTAATGGCATTTAAAGAATAACCTTTAGGTGTAAAGGTAAACTGGTCAATCTGTAATTGCGGGAAAAACGCCAGCAGCGCTAATGTCGATTCAATCTGCTCAGTAGAAACAGTGCCCGCCTGCAGTGAGTCAGAGAATGAGCCCGATAAACCATGACACATTAATATTTGCTTAGTATTTGCAGGACCGTGAGTGGCTTCTCCGAATAGAAAAAGATCTCCTTGATACTTTCCCCTCCAATGCTTAGTCGAGCCCTGTAAGTGGCTGTTTAAGATACTGACATCCTGATTGAAGTTCGTTGCCTGTAGATCCGGCTGATGCGGCTGGTGGCGGTGAAAAAGCAAAGACTGAATATTTTCCTTTCTTATTTCTTTTTGAAAAAACTGAGCCGCTTTAACCAGGTGAGTATTGCCGCAAGTGATCAAAAGTAATTTATTTTTCCAGATAAATAAACTCGATTCAGATAACAGGTAAGCTTTAACCTGAATATTTTCAATTTTAGATAAAATTAAAGCGCCGGCCTGTTTGACCATCTCCTGCCAGAAAGAGTCGGGAAACTGCAGTAGGTCGGTTTGTTTTAGGGTGATCTCTAAACGCTTTTCAGTGCCTTCATAAAACATTAGCGGTGTGCACCATTTTCTTGTGTCAGCAGGTTTAATCGCATGATAAGTAAAAGCCACTGATTATTTAAAGAAAGGCAGTTTAGCCTAATCTCACTTTAAAATGTAGGCTGTTGTGCAGGACGCGGGATAATAGTGTAAGCACAAGTTTTTAGTGGAGTTTCATTGACTGCTTACTGATAAAAAGCTGAACCAAGGGCACGAGGATTTTCAACTCCTAAATTTTAGATACAAAAAAGCCCTAAACAATAAATTGCTTAGGGCTTAGATGATGATGTTTCGTCTCCTGGGCTTTAATAAAAAGCTGAACCAAGGGCACAGGTTTTTCAGTTCCTGAACTACAGATACAAAAAAGCCACTAGTATTTTTATACTAGTGGCTTTTCCAATTAATTTTGATTAGTTGACTTTATAAGTTTGCCGTACGCTTTGTTAAGTTTTGAACGTGCGGCATCTACATCGAACATCCAGTTTATCGTTTCTTTTTTCTCATTGCGTTTAAGCGCCCAAGCGGATAACTCCCGTTTTAATGTATCCATGTCCGGTATGCGCCTGTCCAGACACTGTTTACTCATAACTCCAATCTCTATTTCCGCCATATTCAGCCAGCTGGCATGCTTCGGAGTGTAATGAAATTCCAGTTTGTTAAGTATTCTTCGCGCTTCTTCC
>NZ_KB907048.1 GCF_000381745.1 Psychromonas ossibalaenae ATCC BAA-1528
TTCCGAACTCAGAAGTGAAACGCAGCTGCGCCGATGGTAGTGTGGGGTCTCCCCATGTGAGAGTAGGTCATCGCCAAGCGCCTAATACGAATAATCCCTGTTGACTACGTCAGCAGGGATTTTTTCGTTTTAGCGCTTTAGACGATGACCACTATCACATGGGATATAAACAGCATGCCGCAGGCATTCCTTTTATATGATAGTAGGGCGAATCAGGCGGCAGCCTGGTTTATGAGCGGACGAGCTCCGCGAGTCCTGACCATCGCCAGAGTTTTGCACAAGCTAGGCAATCAAATCCAGATAAACCCCATTCCTTCTTTGAAGGGATGGGGTTTTTTCGTTTTATACCATTCCGCCTAATTAACTGGTCAGCATCATCCAGTCTCTAGTGCACATTTTCATTACTCTTTTGCTGTCACTTATAATACCAATTCTGCTAATTAAATGATCTATTTAGGCGTAGGAAAAATGGATGAAAGCAAGGCATTGATTACAGTAACTTGTTGCTCTAATTGCAAAATCAATAACGAAGCTAGCATCTATTTTAACCAGCATAAATGAGTAGATCATAAAGTTTGTTTTTGGCGAAGTAAATTATATGAGATTGCCACCTACCGTACAAATTTCAAATAAAGATCAATAGCCCTTAATAAAACGGTGATCTAAATCTATATTTTGACGCCTCTATGTTGAAGTGAAACTCCATTGGAAACATTATGGAGTAGCGCTTTGTCTTCCTATTTTGTTTGGAGTTTTGTTTCTTGCTCGGTGGTGTATTAACAGCCTTATGGGAACTTATTTAGTACTCAAGAGTTTGACGAATATAAAAATAAATGGAGTCACAGCCACTTTCAGATATAGGAGCCTAAGTCGGTACTTTGCTAAAGCCTAAAGATCATCGTAAGTGAAAATAAACGTGGTTGATAATTCAAGCTGCCGTAAAAGTATGAAGGATAAAAAATCATGCACTATTTACAGGGCAGTTAATAACCTTAATAACTGTCTAAATTATTACGTTATTTTATTGTATATCAGGAGAAAAAAGATGAAGTTACATAAGTCTATACTGCCGCTGTTGTTTTTAGCGCAGATGGGTTGCACAACTGAAGAAATTCAGTCGCCACCGATTGAAGAAAGGCAGTCGCCACAGGTAGTTGCTGTTCCTCCTGCCGATGCAGGAAGAGGTTTAGTGCGCGCAAGTGAGAATGAAATTCGTCACTATAATGGTGGGGAAGGTTACGACGGCCGTAAAATGCAGGTAAGCAGCGATAATGGTCTTACATGGCAAGAAAGCTTGGCCTCAGCATCATATCCTCCTAACTTTGGAGGGATTGATAAGGAGTCACCAGCTATTGTCCCTAACCCCGTTACTGGAGAATATATACGAGTACAGCCAATCAATGGTTATGTTTTTATTTCCAATGGAGGACTTGACGGCGAGTGGGCCGCTGTGACTAAAGATGGTCAACTTGACTATAACTGGGAGCAAAGTGACAAAGGGAACTACCTGACTCTTGGCGGAATTATGCGTAGTCCGACTTTCGTGAATAATGGTCAACGAATTTTAATTCCATCACATGAGATGCGCGAGGGCACAAGACTACATATTTCAGATGATGGCGGTTTAACCTGGCGCACCTCTCAAGACATAATCTCAGCACCACCGCATGAAAAAGATGAGATCCACCAAGGTGTGCGATGGTTTAATAGTGGAGTTGAAGGCTCAATTGTTGAGCTTAGAGACGGGCGCCTTTGGATTCTTGTTCGCACCTCTCAAGATCAATACTACGAAGCGTTCTCCTCAGATTTTGGGGATACATGGACAGAATCACAGCCGTCACGTTTTTTCGGTACATTGACTATGCCGACAATTGGACGCTTGAAGGATGGGCGTCTGCTTGCTCTTTGGACAAATACGATGCCCTTACCTGAGAATCTAGGAGCTCAAGATGATATGTGGGAAGATGTTTTTACAAATCGTGATTCTCATCATGCTGCAATCTCTGACGATGACGGTAAAACATGGACTGGATTTCGCGAGGTCATCCTAGATGAACATCGTAATCGTAGTGATTATGCGACCTATGAGGGTCAGGAAGATCGGGGGAAACAGCAAAGTGAATTTGTCGAGTTGGATGAGCATCGAGTTCTTATTTCCATTGGACAACATAAAGAGCATCGCCGTTTGATGATTATGGATACGCGTTGGCTTTATGAAAAAGAACGAAGTGAGCATTTTGAAAACGGTCTAGAAAATTGGACTGTTCATAGCTATATCCCGGAGGTAAGAGGGCATGTCAGTTATGATCGAAAACAATCATCTCAACTTGTCGATCTTATCGATAAGCCTGAACATCAAGCGCTTCAAGTCCGGCGAGTGAGTGATTCGGAGCTGATCAATATTGAAAATAATGTCAATTATGAAAAAGGTGGGGCGACTTGGAATTTTCCGAATGGAAAGAGTGGTCAAGTTGATATTCGCTTTATGTTAAATGAACATAGTGGCGGAACTCAAATCAGCCTCACTGATCGTCTGTTCAATGCTGTTGATGAAACAACAGCGCACTATGCTGTGTATACTTTAAATGTTACGCCAGGAGAGAAACTTGGTGAGCATGTACTTGAAGCTAACCGTTGGTATACCCTTAGCTTACATTGGAATGGTGTGGAGAAAAACTCGGATGCTCAAGTTTTGCTTGATGGGGAGGTCGTGGAAAGGCTCGAAATTAGTAATACCAGTCCAAATGGCGTTAGTTACCTTCACTTTATATCGACAAGTCTAGAAGCTGATGAAGGGATGTTAATTGAATCTGTAGAAGCTTCGGTTAACTAACAAAGGACAGTAGAAAATTTGAAGTGAAAAGTGCTGAGCAAAAAGTCGATGTAGTTGAAAAAATGAAGTAAGCAGGCTTTTTTAGTTCGCCAAGTAAAACCAATATAAGCCGCCACTATGTTTGGGGCGGCTTAATTACGCGAAGTCACTGAAATGATAAACACAGGCCATTGTGTAAGTTGTTTGCTGTATACGCAGCTCAGACGTGGTCCCATCAACGTCAAGCAAAGCTTCCACTATTACAGCGAACTTCCTTATGCCACTAGCATAAGGATTTCGCCTACATTCTCCTCCGGACCAAGGGAGCCTGCTTTCCTTCCTATTCCGAACTCAGAGGTTATACCAATCCGCTTAATATTATGAGCTTTTTTAGGAAGTGAGGTTTTAGCCTCGCCTCTTGAACTGCGCGTTTAAACCGTACTTCTAAATATAAAAAACCGATCTGCTAAATAGGCGGAATGGTATGAAACGCAGGTGTGCCGAAGGCATTCCTTTCATGTGACAGTCGGGGTGAGTTCAGCGACAGCTGAGAGTCATGAACGGGCTAAGCTATCCGTGCCCTGTAGATTGGCAACAAGCCTGGGAAATGAGCGGACGAGCTCCACGAGTTCTGTCTCATCGCCAAGCTGCACTCTCTGTTCTACACTTATAACAGGGATACTAAATAGTCTGTTAAGTGAGTGTTTATGTCTAATATCAGAAACTCAAAAGAGCAACTTAACGCTCTATTACTTGATGTAGTTAAAGCGAGCGAGGATGGTTTTGGTATTTTTGATCAGAGCCATGTGCTGATTTTTTGTAACCATAGATTTTCCAGTCATTTCGGCCTTAGTGTAGCAGAGGCTGAAGGGGTAACTTTTACTGAAATTCTACAAAAATCTTATGCTTCCGGTGACGGTATCTATATTGAGAATGGCGATGTTGAAAGTTATTTTACTAAGCTCCGTACGGATTTTGATGATATTTTATTTAAAACCTTTGAGCTCCTGATGATTGACGGAAGCTGGACAAGAGTGTCCCGCCTTATAAATCCTGATGGTTTTGTTTTTCTCTATAGCACTGATATTACTACATTAAAAAATACTGAGTCGCAGCTGCGTCTGGCTCTGAGTGATGTTGAAAAACTGGCCGCAACGGATCCTCTCACCGGGATCAGTAATCGTCGTCATTTTTTTGAATTAGCTGAAATAGAGTTTGAGCGAAGCCGGCGCTATGGACATAGACTTAGTTTATTAGCATTGGATATTGATTACTTTAAGCGTATTAATGACAACTATGGGCACCATGCTGGCGATCAGGTGTTGTTAGCCTTAACCGACTGCTGCCGGAAACTGCTTCGAAGCAGTGATATATTTTCTCGTCAGGGGGGGGAGGAGTTTTCAATTATGCTTCCGGAAACCGAACTGGTTGATGCATCACTGCTTGCTGAGCGTATTCGTCAGGCAGTGTCTGAATTAAGGGTCAGTTACGGCGATGATGTGATTTCTCTAACAACCTCTATCGGTTTAAGCGAATTATCCGATAATACGGAAACCCTAGATCATTTAATGTACCAGGCAGATAAAGCTCTGTACAGGGCAAAAGAGACTGGACGCAACAGATCTGAAATCTGGTTCTAGCTGTTATTTATAATTTTCCTGTCACCGCCAGTGCTGTCTGGCGGTTTTTATTCCTAATAAATAAACCTTTAGGTGCCTCCGTCTGACTTTGAGTATACAATAGCCGTTCTCAACGGGGTGCTGTATAAGGCTGAGATTGTCACCAGACTAAACCCGTAGACCTGAACCAGATAATACTGGCGTAGGAATTGAGCTTATCGGGTACTTTAATATGATTTGCATCTTTTTCTATGCCTTATGCTATATACGGAGCGCATAGTGAAAAAAATACTTCCTTTTCTTGCATTTTCAGCCCTGGCATCAATGCCGGTAAGTGCTGATAAACTCGTTGTTTATACTTATGACTCTTTTGCTTCAGAGTGGGGCCCTGGCCCAAAAATAAAAAAAGCATTCGAAGAAGAGTGTGCTTGTGAGCTGCAGTTTGTTGCATTAGACGACGGTGTTTCAATATTAAACCGTCTGCGTTTAGAGGGAAAAAACAGTAAAGCGGATGTACTTCTTGGGCTGGATAATAACCTGATGGCAGAAGCTGCCGAAACGGGATTATTAACTGAGCATAAAGTAGATGCTGCTAATATCAGGCTGCCCGGCGGCTGGTCTGATAATATCTTTGTTCCCTATGACTTTGGTTATTTCGCCTTTGTTTATAATAAAGAGGCATTATTGAACCCGCCAAAAAGCCTAAAAGAACTGGTTGAGAAGCGGGATGATATTAAAGTTATCTATCAGGATCCGCGTACTTCTACACCAGGGCAGGGGTTAATGCTGTGGATGAAATGGATTTATGCTGATAAAGCTGATCAAGCCTGGAAGCAGCTGGCGGAAAAAACGGTTACTGTTACTAAGGGCTGGTCGGAAGCGTATAACATGTTCTTAAAAGGAGAAGCGGATATGGTACTTTCCTATACCACCTCTCCTGCATATCATATTATTGCGGAGCAGAACAGTCAGTATGTTTCAGCTGATTTCTCGGAGGGGCACTACACGCAGATCGAAGTTGCGGCTAAAGTAAAAAACAGTGCCAATGAAAAACTAGCGGATCAGTTTATGGATTTTATTATCAGCGATCAGTTTCAGTCTGCCATGCCGACTGGAAACTGGATGTACCCGGTTACCGATGTGCCTCTTCCTAAAGTTTTTAAACAGTTAACTGTTCCGTCTAAATCATTTTCCTTCACTGCTGAACAGGTTGAAACTAACCGTAAAAGCTGGATTAGAGAGTGGCAGAGCGCTTTAATTTATTAAGTGAAGCTTTTTGATGACTAGTAAACTTCAAACTTTACCCGGAGTAATCATAGCCGGGTTTATTTTACTTTTTGTCAGCGGTGCCTTTTCTGCACTGCTGCTCCACTCACCAGATTTTAATTTTTCAGCGCTGTGGGTTGATCCCTATTATCGTCACGTAACGGTTTTCAGCTTTTACCAGTCTTTTTTGTCTACATTACTGAGTGTCGGACTGGCGATCCCTGTTGCGCATGCTTTATCAAGACGTTCTTTTTTCGGCAAGGAATTATTACTTAAGTTGTTTGCTGCAACTCTTGTTTTACCTGTGTTGGTGGGAGTTTTTGGTTTACTTTCCATTTACGGCAACAGTGGTTTGATTTCGCAGCTGCTGGCTTTTATTGATTATAAACTGCCGTTCTCTATCTACGGATTAAACGGCATACTACTGGCGCACGTGTTTTTCAATCTACCGTTTGCTGCACGGCTATTACTGCAGCCGCTGCAGTCACTACCTGTTGAGAATCATAAACTATCTGTGCATCTTGGGATCAGTCACTGGAATAAGTTTAAGCTAGTAGAGTGGCCCTGTTTACGTCAGCAGCTTCCACATGTGTGCGGATTAGTATTTATGCTTTGTTTTACCAGTTTTGCAACAGTAATGGCATTAGGCGGCGGGCCAAAATCAACCACAATCGAACTGGCTATCTATCAGGCTATTAAGTTTGATTTTGATCTACAGTCAGGAGCATTGCTGGCGTTATGGCAGATGATCCTTTGTGGTACGCTGGCAGTTATAATACAAAGACTTTCTCGCCCAGTGGCCCTAACCAGCGGCGCTACATTATCAGCGCCTGTTCCGTTCTGCGACTCTAAGCCTGCCAGATACTGGGATACCCTATGGATATCAGCAGTCGCGGTGCTGGTTATTCCGCCATTATTAATGGTTTTTATTAACGGGCTGAACGTACAGTTTCTAACTGTTGTTACTGATACCGTTTTCTGGAGTGCCCTTAAAAATTCTTTGCTGGTTGCTTTATCTGCGGCTTTAATCGCCCTTATTGCCGGTGTGCTGATTCTTATTACCAGCCGTTCCTGGCGTTTAATCGGTCTGCAGTTTAGAGCAGATAAACTAGAGCTGCTTGGTGCTATTATTTTAGTGACTCCGGGGCTGGTTATTAGTACCGGTATTTTTCTGCTGCTTAGGAATGTCACGGATGTCTTTAGTCTGGCACTTTTGATAGTGATTGCAGTGAATGCCTTAATGGCGCTGCCCTATGTGCTTAAAACGCTTGCTCAGCCGATGCTGCATACTGCCCAGCAGTATGATAAATTGTGTACCAGTTTAGGTATGTCAGGTTTTTCTCGTTTCTATCTTATTGAATGGCGGGCAATAAGGCTGCCTATCGTGCATGCATTTTCTATCAGCTTTGTTTTATCGATGGGGGATTTGAGTGCCATTGCATTATTCGGGAGCCAGGATTCGACTACATTGCCTCTTTATCTTTTTCAGCTGCTCGGCAGTTATCAGATGGAGTCCGCTGCAGTTGTATCACTGTTTTTATTAATGCTTAGTGTGGCTCTTTTTGCCTTAATAGAAAAAATCATGGTGAAAAATCATGTTGTTAAATAATTACTGTTCGAGGCGACTATGATTAAATTCTGCAGTGTAAAGTATCTGTATCAGAAGGAACAATTCAATTTTGATATTGAAATAGACACAGGTAGTATTGTTGCTGTGCTAGGGGCAAGCGGTGCCGGTAAAAGTACTTTGTTAAATTTAGCTGCGGGTTTTATTGATCCGCTAAGCGGTGATATTCAAATCGCCGGTGAGTCAATTCTTAATGTTCAGCCGTATCATCGTCCGCTAGCGATGCTATTTCAGGAAAATAATCTCTTTGCTCACCTTAATGTCGCAGACAATATCGGTTTAGGTTTGCATCCCGGACTTAAATTAACCTTGGAGCAGAAGGCAAAGGTAGAGGAAATTTGTCAGCAGGTTGGGGTTGAGAAGCTGCAGACTCGCCTGCCCCATCAGTTATCCGGCGGCCAGAGACAGCGAGTCGCTTTAGCGCGATGTTTTGTGCAGAATAAACCTCTGCTGTTGCTTGATGAGCCGTTTTCAGCCCTTGACCCGATTCTGCGTGAAGAGATGCTTGCAATGGTTAAAAAATTAGCAGCTAGGCACAAAGTGACGGTCTTAATGGTAACGCATCATATTTCAGATGCGCTTAATGCCGCCTCACATTATCTGTTTGTAGATCAGGGACAGGTTTCAAGTGCTGGGGAGATAAGCCGCTTAAACTGTGAAAATCCTAATCCAAGTTTAAGGCGCTTTGTACAGGCTGGTTTATAACTGCCCGGTCTGATAAAAAATAGACAGAGCAGATAAGTTTTTATTAACTTAAATAGTCATCGATATTTACATGATCAATCTGATCTGCGTTTAAATAACTCTGTGCATATTGTAAATATACGCCGGAGGTTAAAAACAGCTCAAATACATGGGCATCGATGTGATTATCTTTTGCCATAAAACTCATAATCTTAATCGACTGGCTCAATGTTTTACGCTCTTTGTAAGGGCGGTCTGAGGCAGTTAATGCTTCAAAAATATCTGCTACAACCATTATGCGAGCCGTAACAGGAAGTTCTCCTGCAGGTACACCTCGCGGATAACCTTTACCGTCCATTTTTTCATGATGTCCGCCGGCAATCAGCGGCACATTTTCGAGATGTTTAGGAAAGGGCAGTTTAGATAACATGACAATGGTATGAACCATATGCTCATTAATCACAAACCTGTCTTCAGGTGTTAGTGTGCCGCGTTTAACTGACAGGTTATATAATTCGCCGCGGTTAAACTGATACTCCGGGGTTTTCATGTTAAACCCCCAGGAATTACCGGGAGCGGTTAACTGCGCATGCTCCTGTTCAATAATGTGCTCCCGTTTAATCAGGTGCTCTATTTTGTCTGCTAATAAATATTCTTGTTGCGGCAGAGGCCGCTCTGCTTCTTCATGACGCATTTTCTCCTGTTTGGCGATACCCAGTTTGTTATCCAGAGTTCTTGTCCAGGTGCGTTGAGCAATACTGCTAAGCCGCTGTATCTTGTCTTCGGACATAAATTCTCCGCCGATATTACATTCAGCGACAAAGGTAAATTCTTGATCCAGCGCCGCCAGAAGCGTTTCTCTCTGCTCTGCTAAACCTTTCTTATCCAGGCCTTGTGCTAAACCTTTCCAGTACTCTTTTTCTGCCTGTTCTTTCAACAGCTCAAAGCGCATACGTATTTCATGGATCCGGTCATAGATAGTTTCTAATTTAGTCGCTTTATCAATGACGTATTCGGGAGTAACTATTTTTCCGCAGTCATGCAGCCATGATGCGATATGCAGCTCTTCCCACTGTTCTTCACTGAGAGAAAAATCTTTGAATTTACCTTCTTGTTTATCGCAGGCTACCTGACTCAACATTTTTGTCAGTTCTGGAACGCGTTCACAGTGACCGCCGGTATACGGTGACTGACTGTCAATTGCGCCGGCAATCAGATGGATAAAACTCTGCAGCAGCTCTTTCTGTTCGCTAAGCAGTAACTGCCCCTCAATAGCTAATGCTGAAAAGCCAGCCATTACCTGCGTGAAGTTCTGCCTGCCGTGAAAGTTTGCCTGCGCGGTATTATTTATTATTGCTAACATACCCAGAGATTCACCAGCTCGATTAGACAGGGGTAATAATCGCCAGCTAAGTTTCTTATGATCCGCTATTAATGTTTTTAAAAACGGACTGAACTGTTCCGGTAATACTGTATTGGCTAGAGGAAGCTGCTCAGCACTGAAAAATAATGATTTTAATTGTGCCGCCAATTTATTATTCTGCTGCTCATCTAGTTCAACAAAATTAGCAAAAGTAACATTGAGTTTATTGGATTTATCAGCCAGCAGTATTGCGGCACCTTTAGCGTGGTTTAAAGTGATTGTTTCCAAAGTTATTTTTTTAAGAAGATCCTCAAAGTTCTGCTTACCCACTAACGAGGTAGATAAATCTTGAAAATGCCCGATAGTTTTCTGCATGCTGCTGCTTGCTTTAACTAATTCATCTATTTCCTGAATAAACGAGCTGGTCTTTATGGGGCGGGAGAAATCAAAATCTTTAATATGCTGCAGCTCATGGGTGAGTTGACGAATCGGCCGGGTTAATTTTTTAGAAAAATACCAGGCTGCCGGCAGAATGACTAAAATAATCAGCAGGGTGATCAGTATGGTTTTATAACGCAGCTGATATGCATCACCTAACAATTCATCAAGGGGTATTGCCTGCACCAAACTTATCTGAATATTTCCCTGCATGCGCGAAACTTTGCCTAACCATTGCCGGCCGTTATAGCTGAACTGCTGACTGCCGGGATGATCTTGATACTGCATAAACAGATACTGTAAAACGGGATGGCGTATTTCTGATACTAATGTATGTTCGATGAATTTGCCCGACTCAGAGAGCAGCTCCTTGGTCTCGTGATAAGCGAGCACCTGGCCCGACGTATTAACAATCATTATTTGAGTGTTTTCAGATGTTTTAAACTGCAGTAGTGAATCTGATAGATCAGTTAAGGAGTAATCCGCGCCGATAATCACATCGTGTTTTTTATTAAACAATGCCATGGTAACCCCGAGTTCCTGGCTGGAATGAAACAAGTAAGGATCAGATATCGTAATTCCTGATTTATTTTTAGTCGCCTTGTACCAGGGGCGGTTTTTTGTATCAAACTGGAAGTCTGCCTCGGTTGTTTTTAAGGTGATCTGCAGGTTTTGATCATAAAAATGATGCACCGCCTGATTGTTATTAATTGATGTGCTCATATAACGGCTCTGCTGCGGAGCGTTATAGCGTGTTAAATACTCTTTTGAATAAATTTCCCTAAGCAGAAAAAGATCATTGTTAGAATATGAGATAAATATAGATTTTGTGCTTTTCTCTCTATCTAACACTTCTTTTAACATTGGAACAAACTCTATTCTTTCTTGGATAGTCGCTTCGGGTAATTTCGAGGCAGCAAAGGTTTTCAGTAGAGTATCGAGATGAGATGTATCAAGTTTTATTTTTTTTGCAACCTGTTGGGTTGTTTGTGCAAAAATCAATTTTCCTGAATCCAGCATGGTTTTGCTTAACTGATTATAACTGTACCAGCCGATAAGCAGCCCGCATAACAAGATCAACACAGTAAATAGTGACGTGATATAAAAGTGTAATGTGAGAAGATGCTTAGTTTTATATTTATCCATCACGGCAGTCCTTTGAGTAATCGTCTGTTTTATTTATTTTAACAGAGGCGTGTGAGAATGTATTTGGCGGAGATGATAGCTTGTCTGCATTAATGTAAGGTTTTTTAGCCATAGAAGGCGACGGGGAGATTCTGACTTATTGTATTAGAAAATATAAAAATCGGCTAACGAAAAGGCGGTCGACTGCTTTTCGTTACCCTTATTATCAATTATTCACCTTTTGGGGTGCTGTTTTCTTCTAATAATTCATGTTCAAAATGAAACACAGGTAAGCGCCAGCTGAATTTTAAGGCTGCCATACGTAAACTGAAACCTGTGATTAGAGTTATAATTACCGCGATAGAGTCCTCTAAGCCATACCAGAGTAATCCGAGGTACACAACGGCCGCGATTAGTGCAACAGACGCATATAACTCTTTATGTAAAACCAGCGGTGTCTGGCGGCAGATCAGATCTCTTAATAACCCGCCGAAGATACCCGTTACAATTGCTGAAATTATGCAGATAACCGGGTGAAGGCCCATATCAATAGCAACGCGGCAGCCGATAATGCTGAATACCACTAAGCCGATAGAATCTAAACAGATAAACAGGCGGTGATTGCGTGCTACCCAGGGAGCTATTAAGGTAGTAAAGACTCCGGCCATGCAGGTGATCATTATATATTCTGGGTTTTTAATCCAGCCGACCGGATAGTGACCTAAAATGATATCACGTACCGTACCGCCACCGATTGCGGTTGCACTCGCGACAAACATAACACCAAACCAGTCCATTTTCCGTTTCCCCGCCGAAAGGGCGCCGGTCATCGCTTCCGCTGTGATGCCTATAATGTAAAGAATGGTTAATAACATAATCTTGTTCTGTACTAAAAAAGAAAAGGATTGTAGAGGAAATTTGAGGCTCTGGCTAATAGAAAATCAGACAATTCTAATTAAATTATTAGTCCATAAAATAATGCTTAAGAATGAAACGGACTGCAGTATGAAATACACCCTAATCTTTTGATTTTTAACAAAATATGACTAAGGTGTTTATAGAAACTAGTTTCAGCTGAGAAGTTCTTAGCGGGCATTTTAGGGACAAATGAGTAAACAGATGTCTGGACGAGACAAATATTACAAAAAAGCCCAAGTGAGTTCACTTGGGCCTGCAGGTTAATTATTGAAAATACAAATCAGTCTGCCAGAGGAGTAGCCGGCTGAATGCGGATAGATGCAAGATCAAAGTTATTTACTTTCCCGTCTTTACCGCCGCTGGCGATATAAGTGGTGTTGCTTTCCAGGTAACTCATATTGTAGAAGTCAGTAACCTCTAAAGAATAAGTTCCGGCAGCTAGGTCGGCAGTAAGTGGCGTTGAATATACCAGTGGTTTTTTACCGTCTTTAACCGCAGCATGTGGCATCTGAATAATACCTTTCGCAACAACTTCTCCTGCAGCATCTTTAACTTCCAGCCATTTAACACCGTTAGTAACCCCCAGGTTGATCGCATTAAAGTTATTGTGGTACTGCAGCTGGAAGTCATAGTATCCATCAGCCGGTAAAGTGATACTGCTGACCGTTAAACTATCATTCAAGTTTCCCCAGTTGCTTAGATAATCTTTACTGATTACCTCATCAGCCGAAGTCACGCTGACATTTGAATCTACTCGCCTATCTGTTACTGGAATAGTCTGTTTTGTACCAAAGCAGACAGGCGCGCTGTGATGCGAGTAATTGTTTGTTTCTGTATAAACAGCTTCTACTGCATAACAACTGCCTTCACCCTCTGCTTGTGTAACCGAATCGGTAACAATACCTTTGTTAACATTCGCTTTTGCCAGCTTACCGTTTCGGTACAGGTTATAGCTGATATTACCAGTTTGCAGATCGTTAAAGTCTACCGTTAGAAATCCGTCTTTATCGGCTGATACACTGCTGATCAACGGCTCTTTGGGTGCAAAAACAACGGGGTCACTATTGCTGAGCGGATGTGCTTCTACCATAGTAATAGCAGTTGAGCCGCTGATTAAGTCACCCAGAGTAATCACCAGGTTATTGCTGTCGCTTAAATCTGCGAACGCAATAGTCTTAGGATCACTTACTGATTTATTGTTCAGGGTTAGGCTCTGTACTGAATAATAACCGCTGCCCTCAGATGCTTCAGGCAGTAGAATTTCAAGGTTAATTACTTTACCTTTTAGTGTCAGACCTTGTAATTTAAGGCTTGTGCTGTTTGCAAATTTTTCTCTGCGCAGTTCGCTGGTAATAAACGGATTCAGGCTGATCCCTGTATCTGTAGTGGTAAAGCCGAAGACATCTTCTATGACCATACCCACATAAGCGCCGACAGACCAAAGCTGACGTTTAGAGTTAATCACCGGGCCTGATAATGACGGATTATCAAAGTCTAACAGATTTGGTTTAAGTGATAACCACTC
This sequence comes from Psychromonas ossibalaenae ATCC BAA-1528, assembly GCF_000381745.1. Taxonomy (GTDB): domain Bacteria; phylum Pseudomonadota; class Gammaproteobacteria; order Enterobacterales; family Psychromonadaceae; genus Psychromonas; species Psychromonas ossibalaenae. The sequence goes on from NZ_KB907048.1 coordinate 13,378, forward strand.
AAGGTTCTCCATATTAGAAAGGTTAAGTGCCGCCGCTCTAAATAGCGTCTGGTAAGCTGCATTCGCTACTGCGGTATTGCCTGTTTTAACAGCCGCTTTTAAACCGTAAGCAGTAACAAACGGCCAGATAGCACGGTTATGATAGACTGCAGCATCCTGCTGCTGCGGGAAGATAACCGGTGCGCCCATTTCGCTGTGCGGGTAATTTGCTAATACTTTATCAGCACGTGCGGTATCTGCTATACCGGTAATAATAACTAGTGATTGACCTAACCAGTCAAATTTATGCAGCGGGGCTAAATCCTGATGTCCAGCCGTTAAGCTGCTGTACATACCTGCATCTTCTAACCAGAAGCGTTTATTGATCGCTGTTTTAAGTGCAGCTGCCCAGCTTTCATATCTGGCCGCCGCTGCCGGCTCACCCTGTTCGCCTGCTAATTTAGCTGTCAGCTTAAGTGCCTGGTAGTGTCCAGCATTGGTAGAAAGCGCTTTTGCACTGCCCATGCTGGCAAGATCCTGGGTTATCCAGCTCGCATAGGTCTGCTCACGCCAGTCAAGGAATGACTGCTCGCCGTTATATAAACCGTCAACACTGTCAAAAGCCGCTATACGGTCATTCTCAATAGTATTAACTAATGCTTTATAAGCTTTTACGGCAAAAACATCACGACTTTCAGCAGGGAGGTTCTGCAGTGCTTTTTCTGCGCCGAATGCCCAGGTTACACGGTCGGTACTGATCGGCCAGCTGCCGCCTGAGCCTGTATCCTGTACGATTTGTAAACCGCTGTCATCACCGGCTGCTTGATCCGGTTTGTCGGTACCGTCACGGTATTCAGAAAGTTTAAATTCTAATGAAGTTTTAACTCGCTCTGGATCAAGCATCGCTAGACCTAAATTGGCCGCATAAGAAAGATCACGCGTCCATACATAGTTCCATTTTGCACCTGTTTCAAAACAGTTACAGTCAATTGCTTTACCGGCATTGTAATTGCCGTCTTTAATTTCAGATACGCTGTTCTGCTCTGTTTCATTTACAGACAGTGAAAACAGTGCATCAAAGGGCAGACTGCCGGTACGGATAGTTGGTTGTCCTGCTTTTTCTTCATATAAGACATAAGCATCACCGGGATCGCGTAGTTCCTGAGTGGTTGAATGAGCGTAGCTGCGGTACTCAACATCAGCTTTCAGCGCGGAAAAAGTAACTTCTTCCTCTTTATCATCGTAGGTAGTGAAAGTCAGTTTTTGTATTTTTTCATTGCCTTCGTGGGGATTCACAACAACTCCTTCGCTTCCGTCTGATGCTGTTATTTTCAGTACCGGCGCTTTAGTATCTGATGCATCAACAGTAAATTTGTAATAACCTGTCTCGGTAATAAAGAAGGTTGCATTTGCACCGCCGGGAAGCATGGTATAAGCGGTATCTAATTCAGCTGTAAGCGCTTCTTCACTTAATACCCACTCGCTTGACCAGTCTGCCGCCGCCAGTTTGAATTCATGGTTGCCGGGAGCGACCTGCATGGTTACCTGATACTGGTTATCTCCGACATAACGCAGCTGGTTATCCGTACCCCAGCCGTTAAAGCCGCCGCGAATATAAAGATCGTAGCTTAAAGGTGCGATATCTGGTGCATAACTAAATACCGGGTGAA
>NZ_KB907049.1 GCF_000381745.1 Psychromonas ossibalaenae ATCC BAA-1528
ATACCATTCCGCTTAATAAAGTGATCAGAGTTTGCGCAGGAAAAATAGTTAAGGTCAAGGCGCGCGATTGAGTGCAACACAGGCATTCGCTATTTTAACCAGCAAAAATGACCAGATACTTAGGCGGATTGGCACGAGCTGGTGAGCTCTGCGAGCCCTAAGCATCTTGTTTCCTTGAACTTTGTTCAAGGGACTGCAATACAAAATGGTCTCCCCATATGAGAGTAGGGCGAGTATCGCGACAGCGATGTGTCACGATCGGGTGAGCTCTGCGAACCCTGTTTCATCACCACAAAGTCGCACAAGCTAAGCAATTAAATCCATAATAATCCCTGTTGACTACGTCAGCATATTTTTTTGTTTTAGCGCTTCTCGTCATGACCGACTCGTATAAGAGAAATGAGCAGTTGCGACGCTCTGCAAACCCTGACCACTGCCAAGTTTGTAATCTATAAGCAGCCGATAAAAATAGTCGACTATTCATATCTGCATCATTCATCAAGATAAACAGAAAGATCAACTTCATCGATCTGTTCTTCGAGAAGATACTGCTGGGCATATTGTAAATAGGTACCCGAGCTTAAAAACAATTTAAAGATCTGCTCATCTATGTGTTTGTCTTTTACCATGAAACTCATTATCTTGATTGACTGGCTCAATGTTTTACGTTCTTTATAAGGCCGGTCAGAGGCAGTCAGTGCTTCAAAAATATCTGCAATCACCATCATGCGCGCAGTTACCGGTAGTTCCTGAGCTGGAACTGCACGAGGGTAACCCGTTCCGTCAATTTTCTCATGGTGGCCGCCGGCTATAAGCGGAACATTTTCTAAATGCTTAGGGAAGGGGAGCTGCGATAACATAACTATGGTGTGGACCATATGGCCGTTAATCACAAACCTGTCTTCATCGGTTAATGTGCCGCGCTGGATGGAAAGATTATACAGCTCGCCGCGGTTGAAGCGGTACTGCGGGGTGTTCATATTAAATCCCCAGGGATTTCCCGGTGCTGTCAACTCTGCATGTTCACGTTTTATCAGGTGCTCTGATCTGTCGGATAAAAGCGGCTCTTCGATAGGAAGATGTTTCTGTACTTGTTCATGACGTAATTTTTCCTGACGGGAAATACCTAGTTTATTATCTAATGTTCTTGTCCAGGTACGCTGTGCAATCTTATTTAAACGTTGAATTTTGTCATTGGACATAAGCTCACCACCAATATTACATTCGGCAACAAATTCAAATTCTTCATCCAAAGTCGCTAATAATACCGCCCTGTGCTTATCTAACTGCGATTTATTCTGTCCTTCAGCTAACCCTTTCCAGTAACTACTGTTAGCCTGCTGTTTTAATAATTCAAAACGCATCCTTACTTCGTGAATCCTATCGTAGATGGTTTCTAGTTTTGTTGCTTTATCAACGATATATTCGGGAGTGACTATTTTTCCGCAGTCATGCAGCCAGGCTGCAATATGAAGTTCTTCCCATTGTTCATCATTTAAAGAAAAATCTTTAAACTGCCCGTCTTCTTGTCGGCAGGCCGCTTGAGTTAACATTTTAGTTAATTCTGGAACTCGCGCGCAATGTCCGCCTGTATAAGCTGACTGGCTATCGATTGCACCGGCAATGAGGTGAATAAAACTCTGCAGCAGAGATTTCTGTTCGGCAAGTAACAGCTGGGCTTCTACCGCTAAGGCAGAAAAACTGGCAATAGCCTGGATAAAGCTTTGTTTACCCTGCGCATTTAATTCCTGATGATCATTGATGACGGCCAGCATACCTAGACATTTTCCTGACCTGTTAGTCAGAGGTAATAACTGCCAGGTTAATGAGTCTACATTGCTGAAAAACTTCCGCAGATACGGATAAAACTCTTCGGGTAACGGTGTGCTTGAAACATCCTTATTTTGTTTTAAGCTCAGTACCGTAAGCTCCTGTTCAGTAAAATCGACAGTTTTCAACTGAGTGTTTAGCTGATTATTCTGCGTGTCGGTCAATTCAGAAAGGTTTGTAAAAGCTGCATTAAGTTTATTCGATTTATCTGCTAATAATATTACAGCACCTTTAGCATGACTTAAGGAGATCGTTTCATGGGTTATTTTTTCTAACAGCTGCTGAAAGCTCTGTTTGCCGACTAACGAGGCCGACAAATCCTGGAAGTTACTGATGGTCTCTTTCATATCACTGGTTACTGTGACTAATTCATTTATCTCTTTAATAAGAGTGCGGGTTTTTATCGGCCTGGAAAAGTCGAAGTTTTTGATAAATTTTAATTCTTTGGTAAGACTGCGAATGGGAGAGGTTAATATTTTTGAAAAATACCAGGCAATAGGCAGGGTGAGTAAAATAATCAGCAGTGTAATCAGCGTGGTTTCGAAACGAAGCTGGTACGCATCTGCGAGCAGTTCATCGACGGGCACTAACTGAGCTAAGTAGAAATCGTCGTTTCCCCGCAAACGGCTGACTTTGCCTAACCACTGTCGGCCGTTATAGATGAATTGTATGCTGTTGTGCTGATTTTTATAATGCTCAAAGACATACTGTAAAACCGGATGTTCCATTTCGGAAATCAATTTTAAGCGGTCTAGTTTTCCCGATCTAGAAAGCAGACTTTTTTTATTCTGATAAGCAATGACCTGTCCGCTTTTATTAAAAATAATCTGTTGAGAGTTAGGAGATGACTGGAACTCTTTTAATAGGTCAGATAAGTCGCTTACAGTGTAATCTGCACCAATAACAGCCCCGTGGTTCGGATTGTATTTTGCCATAGTAATGCCAAGTTCCTGACTCGAATAAAAAACATAAGCATCTGTTGTGGTTATTTGTGAAGACTTTTGTGCTTCTATATACCAGGGACGGGATTTAGTCTCTAGCTGATAACTCGGATCCTTAACCTTCAGGGTAAGCACTAGGTTCTGATCGTAAAAGTAATGTTCAGCTTTGCCGTTGTTAAGCTGGGTGAGCATATAACGGCTCTGTGCTGGAGCATTAAATATTTGTACATACTCTCCTGAATCAATTTTTCTAAATAGAAAAAAATCGTCGTTAGAGTAGGCGATAAACAATGCTTTGATACTTTCACTGCCGTCAAGCATCTCTTTTAACTGTGCGGTTGTTGACTGTTTTTGTTTTAGTTTACTGCTTTCTGTTAATTCAGAGGACGCTAAAATCTTAAGCATTGTTCGAGTGTACAAACTTTCAGTTAACACTTTTTTTTCAAGCTTTTCGTTTGCTTCATTAAAAATCAACTTGCCAGAATTAATGATTGACCGGCTTAGCTGGTTGTAACTGTACCAGCCGACTAGTGAACTGGAGAATAGAATCAGTACAGTAAATAATGTTGTAATATGGAAGTGTAATGTAAATCTATGTTTAACTTGAGTTTCCGACATATCTTATATCCTTTAAGAATCGCATCTTTAATTTGATAGGAACTAAGTCGTATAGAAATATTACAGCAGTATGATAAATAAGTGATATTTAAATCGAGGAGCAGATCTCTATTTTGAATTTTAGGTACAAAAAAACCGCAGTTAAGCGGTTTTTAAAGAGGTGCGGTGGTTAACTTATCGGGTACCAAATACCACAATAGTTTTACCGTGAGCCGAGATAAGACCTTGCTCTTCAAGCATTTTAAGGATTCGGCCGACGGTCTCACGAGAACAGCCGACAATCTGGCCGATCTCCTGACGAGTGATTTTAATCTGCATACCGTCCGGGTGTGTCATTGCATCCGGTTGTTTAGCAAGGTCTAGTAATGTATTTGCAATACGACCCGTAACGTCTAAGAATGCTAAGTTGCCTACTTTCTGGCTGGTAATCTGTAAACGGTTAGCCATCTGGCTGGATAAACGCATTAAGATTTCAGGGTTTACAGTGATCAGCTGGTTGAATTTTTTATAAGAAATTTCAGCTACTTCACATGGCGTTTTAGCTTTTACAGATGCGCTGCGAATTGGGTTTTCTTCTTTTTCAAATAAGCCTAACTCACCGATAAAATCACCCTGGTTCAGGTAGGATAAGATCATCTCTTTACCATCTTCATCTTTGATCACAACTGCTACCGAGCCTTTTACAATAAAGTAAAGTGTATCGGCTTTTTCTCCGGCGTGGATAAGCATACTTTTAGCTGGGTATTTATGCGTATGACAGTGTGATAAAAACCATTCTAATGTTGGATCTGTTTGAGGTTTGGTAATGATCATAAATTTCCCTTAAGTAGGTATTGAATAGCTAATAGGCTATCTCTTGTTGTTATTTTTTCAACACGAGTTGATGGCAATGCAGCCACCGTTAGTACACTTAATTGTATCTCTTTTTATGTGCCGTCGATAATATTTATGCTGTTATGTTATTAAAGAAATTAGATCTTTGTCATAAAGCTCAATTATTTTCTAGTTTGCTTGATTATTTTATTATGAATTTGGTCTAGCCCTTTTATTTTTTCGGGCTGTTGACCTTTATTGTATTTTCTTCAATAAATTGTTTTCTGTCCGTAAGGCGGAAATTATTATGCACAGACATATAAAATATCCCTAATGGTCTGTTAAGTTATGCTGCTGGGCCTTAAGCTGGTCTCGATGAATGAGAGTGACGCTTTCTGACAATTCGGAATAGAGGATCACCACACTGCCTTCTTTTAACTGCTCTAGTACTTTTGTGCTTTTTTCAGGTAAAGAGATCTCCTGTTCTCCGTAGTCGGTCCCTTCACGTAGTATAAAATACTCGATTAAGTTATGTAATGTATCTGCATCTAGATCCTGATATGGTATAAGCATAAATATTTCCAAAGTGAGTGGTAAAGACATTATTCTTTATTGGCACAAACAGCACAATAGACGAAGGATCAAGAGTGAGTTTATTAGACGATTTATTAAAGAATAATGAAGAGTGGGCGACAAAAATAAGTCGTGAAGATCCGACTTTTTTTTCACAGTTAGCAGATCAGCAGTCACCAGATTATTTATGGATCGGCTGTTCAGACAGCCGTGTTCCTGCAATCCAGTTATTAGGAATGATGCCGGGTGATATATTTGTACACCGCAATATCGCTAACTTAGTGGTTCACACTGATTTAAGCTGTATGTCAGTTATTAAATACGCAGTAGATGTGTTAAAAGTAAAACATATTATTGTCACCGGGCATTATGACTGCGGCGGCATTAAAGCCGCGATGCAGAAGCAGTCCTTTGATCTGATCGACGGCTGGCTGCGTAATATTAAAGATATCTATGTTAAATACAGTGATACTTTTTCTGATGAGATGACTGATAAGCAGCGGTTAGATTATTTAACAGAGCTTAATGTGGTTGAACAGGCCAAAAATGTCTGCCATACCACCTGTGTGCAGGAAGCCTGGTCGAAAGGACAGGAGCTGACGGTTCATGGGCTTGTCTATTCAGTGGAAGACGGGCGTTTAAAAGATCTTAAAATGAATTTTGATAATCTGGATAAGATCAATGATCTTTACCATATTCGCTGAACTCTCATTCTATTCATTTTTTTATGCACGGTGATACATAACTCTTTACAATGACTCAATGCTTACACGGAATGGAAGGAATTATTATGAAAAAGTTATTACTCGTATCGTTATTATTGACGCTGCCAACGATGGCCTCTGCGGCCGATATCGAAGCAGGTAAAGCTAAATCAGTGGTATGTGCTGCTTGTCATGGAGCAGACGGAGTTTCTGCTGTGCCTATTTACCCTAACTTAAAGGGTCAGCATGAAGCTTACATTGTTTCTTCACTGAAGGCTTATAAATCCGGACAGCGCCAGGGCGGCATGTCTGCAATCATGGTGCCTCAGGCGACGATGCTGTCTGATACGGACATGGCTAATATCGCAGCTTATTATTCTTCACTAAAATAATAACAGGTTAAATCCGCAGTATATTTATGAGCTACTATCATCAATAGAAAAACACTATCAGTGATAGTGTTTTTTTTTGAGCTCGATAATATTACCTCTAATCTTACCTCGTACTATCAGATACAAAAACGACCTCTAAAAAGAGGCCGTCTTATTCTTAGTTAACCGACAGGGGAGAGCGAGTTAACTGAAGTCTTTTATTACAGGTCGTCTGAATGCTCAGATAAGTACTTAGCAACACCTTCTGTAGAAGCATCCATACCGGCTTTATCTTTAGCCCATTGTGCAGGACAAACTTCACCGTGCTCTTCATGGAACTGCAGTGCATCAACCATACGTAACATTTCATCAATGTTACGACCAAGTGGAAGGTCGTTTACTACCTGATGGCGAACTAGACCATTCTTGTCGATTAAGAATGAACCACGTAGTGCTACACCCGCTTCTTCTAATTCAACATCGTATGCTTTACAGATTTCATGTTTAACATCGGCAACTAGCGGGTACTGAACGGCACCAATACCACCATCGTTGATAGCTGTGTTACGCCATGCGTTATGCGAGAATTGTGAATCAATTGAAATACCGATAACTTCAACGCCGCGAGCCTGGAAATCACCAAAACGCTTGTCGAATGCGATTAACTCTGAAGGACATACAAAAGTAAAATCAAGAGGGTAGAAAAAGATAACGGCTTCTTTACCTTGAGTGAACTCTTTAAGGTTAAAGCTGTCTACGATTTCGCCATTACCTAGTACTGCTGATGCAGTGAAGTCAGGAGCTTGCTTGCCTACTAATACCATGAGATTTTCCTCTTAAATAAGAATAAGTTAATAACACTGTGGTCTGCTATTTTATGTTTATAGCATGCGGGAAATTATAGACAGAATCGAATTGTTTATACCAATTAAATTGATAGTTTTTGTCTATCGAGATAGAAGATAAGAGCAAATCTAGGGTGACAGGGCTGTCACCCGTAATTATTATTTTAGTTAAGGGTTGCGGCCGAATTTGGAAAAGTCTGGTTTACGCTTTTCATTAAATGCGTTGCGCCCTTCCTGTCCTTCTTCACTCATATAAAACAGCATAGTGGCATTACCGGCTAATTCCTGCAGGCCTGCCTGTCCGTCACAGTCTGCATTTAGGGCCGCTTTTAAGCAGCGTAGAGCCATCGGGCTGTTCTGCAGAATTTCACGGCACCATTTAACCGTTTCTTTTTCTAAATCTACAAGCGGCACAACGGTATTGACCAGCCCCATATCAACGGCTTCCTGTGCATCATACATGCGGCATAAAAACCAGATTTCACGGGCTTTTTTCTGGCCGACAATACGCGCCATATAACTTGCTCCCCAGCCGCCGTCAAAGGATCCCACTTTAGGTCCGGTTTGACCAAACTGCGCATTATCCGCCGCAATAGTTAAATCACACATCATATGTAATACATGACCGCCGCCGACGGCGTAACCTGCAACCATTGCAATGACAGGCTTAGGACAGGTGCGGATCTGGCGTTGAAAATCTAATACGTTAAGGTGATGCCCACCGGTTTCATCTTTGTAGCCTGAATCGCCGCGAACACTTTGATCTCCGCCGGAACAAAATGCTAAATCTCCTGCGCCGGTAAGAATAATGACACCGATTTTATCGTCGTAACGAGCGTCATGCAGTGCCTGGATCATTTCATTAACGGTTTGCGGGCGAAAGGCATTTCTAACCTGCGGACGGTTAATGGTGATTTTAGCAATGCCGTCTGCTTTATCATAAATAATATCAGTAAAGTTTAATTCACTTGTTTGCCAGGTAATCGGCGCGTAAAAATCTAAGTCAGCCATCTGTTTCTCTTCTTATTATTAGTCGGTTTATTGTTAGAAAGTTATTCACTAAAGTGCTGTTGAATAAACTTTGCGTATTGTAACGGTTCCTGCTGATGAAGGTTATGACCTAAACCAGAAAATTCTGTTACCTGAATATTTGCTGCTGTAAAGTGAGTACTTAGCTGTTTAAATTTTTTATCCTTTTCACCAAAACAGTAATAAACAGGCAGGCTGCAGCTGTGCATAAACGGCAGTGCATCACTTTGTTTAGCGAGGCTTGTTGAAAGCAGCATATTAGCTAAGCAGACGCCGTAATTATGGCTGCGCTTATCAATCACGAGATCTTTCTGCTCAGAGGAAAGATCACTGAAAATATCCTGTTCATACCATTCGTATAAACTGTCAATAACACTTTGTGTGGCAAAACGTTTTGCCCATTTCAGGTCATGCTTATAACGCTGTTCTTTTTCGCTTTCACTGACTAAACCACTATGACAGGACTCCAGCAGCAGAGCTTTGATTTTTATATCGTTTTGGCTACGCGCATAATCAAGTGCGATTCTTCCGCCAAGTGAATAGCCAATCAGTACATATTCCTGCAGCGCCAGATCATCCAGTGCATTTTTAATCAAACGGTGACAGCTTGCAAACCCATCCTGTAGAGGGCTTACCGTGGTGACTGAATGACCGTGTCCGGGCAGATCCAGACTGATACAGTAAAAGTTGTTTTTCAGCCGCTCGATGGTTTCATACCAGTCCCGGTGACTGCCTAAAAAACCATGTAAAAAAACTAAAGCCGGATGATCCGGATTCCCTTGGGTTTGACTAAAAAGTGGCATTTTTTATCTGCTCTTTAAGTAATGCAAGTTGACTGTTAGTTTGGTTGTTTTCGACACAAATCTCAATTAATGACACTGAGTTTTCTAAGGCTTTCTGGTAATACTCTTCAAATTCATCAAGTTGAGCTGGTCGATAATAATCGATAGAAAACTGTTTACAGCTGTCTGCAAAGTTCAGACCATGTGGAAGCTGATAATAGCTCTGCTTCTGTGCTTCTGGTACGGCTAGGAGATTAAATATTGCACCGCCGTCATTGTTGATAACAATAATAATAACGGGGCTGTTAAGCTGTTTTAATAAAGCTAAAGAATTTAAATCATAAAGAAAGGAAGTATCCCCGATTAACAGTGTGGTAACTTCACTGCTGCCTATATTGATACCCGCCGTGGTTGCCGTCAGGCCGTCAATGCCGCTTGCGCCGCGGTTAGTGAAGACCAGAGACTGATTTTTTTTCATAAACATGTCTGCGATCCGCACCGGCATGCTGTTGCCGATAAAAAAAGGCTTATCGGCAGGCAGTAATTTATCTAAGCGGTACACAACGGATATCTCAGAGAGAGAATTCTTATCGAAGAACGGTGTTATGATCTGCTCTGACAGCTGCTGATTATATTCTTCAAGTCTTATCAGCCAGTTTTTATCTATTGAGGAAAGTGGTTTCCTTTGTACTTGAAGCCATTCACCTGCATTCACTGTAAAGCGTTTATTTAAGCGGTGACTGGGATCAATACGTCTGTTACCTTCTTGGACTAACCAGTACTGTCCGGCAAATTGGTCAATAAACTGACTTAGACGTTTTGAGATAAGTTGATCACCAAACTGCAGGATGATATCTGCTTGTTGTAGTTCTTTCTGGAAAGAGGAATCTGATAGTAATAGATCATAATAACAAAGATTATTTTTACTGCCGCTTAGTGATGACTGAATATCAGTAAACAACGGATAGTTAAAATCTTGTGCAAACTGGGTAATCTGCAGCGCTTGAGTTTTATCTTTTAAGCGCCCGGCAACTATTAATACTTTTTTATCTGCAAGTGATGATTCGAAATCCGCTTTGCGGCTTTGCCCGGTTATATAGCTGCTGAAAGGTCGCTCGGTATTTAACCATTGACTCAGGGGGGATAAATACGCCCGATAATCAGTGATCTTATTATCGGGGTATAAAGGCTCACAAAAAGCGAGATTAAAATGGATCGGTGCAGGATGTTCTTTCTGCTTAGCCAGACCTTGATCAAGCGTTGTTAATAGATAATTAGGTTTAATCTGCTCTGTCGGGCTTGGTATCTGCGCAAAGAAGCTCGGGTAATCAGAAAACAGGCCGTGCTGATTGATTGCCTGATTAGCGCCGCAGTTTATTAACTGCGGCGGTCTGTCTGCCGATAATATAATTAACGGTACTTCGCTCTGTTTAGCTTCAATGACCGCAGAATAAAGATTGGCGGCGGCAGTACCTGATGTGGTGATGATAACGACAGGTTTATGAGTGGCTAAACTAATGCCTAAAGCTAGAAAGCCTAAACCGCGCTCATCAAAATGCATATGGCAGGCGGCTTTTTTATGATTGGCGGCAGCCAGTGTTAGAGGCGTTGAGCGTGAACCCGGTGCAATGCAGAAATCAGTAATACCATTGCGTACCAGTTCCTCAATAAAAAGCGCCGCCCATAACAGGTTAATATTTGAATACCGGGTAGTAAACTTGGAATCTTTTTTAAATGATCCTCTCATACTTGTTAAATCCTCAGGCAGATAAAATATTTAAGATGGTATTTATTTTGTTATCTAACTCCTGCCACTCCTGACTTGCGATCGAGCCGGTTACAATGCCGGCACCGGCAAATAACTTTACATGGTCGCCGGCAACTAGCGCGGTGCGGATAGCTACGCTGAAATCACTTTTCTGCTTACTGATATAACCAACGGCGCCGGCATACCAGCCGCGCAGGTAGGGCTCTTTATCATTGATAAACTGCAGGGCAGGTAATTTGGGGGAGCCTCCTACAGCAGGTGTCGGGTGAAGTTTATATAATAAATCTGCATCACAGGTGTCCGTATCTAATGTCGCATTTATCGGTACGCATAAATGTTGTACATGCTGCAGCTGCATCACGTGAGGCTCTTCGCAGCTGACCTGTGCTTTTAAGCGTTTAAGGTTGGCGATAATAAACTCCTGGACCAGATAGTTTTCACGATCAATTTTTTTATCGGTTAAAAGACTCTGTAATAAGATGCTGTCTTCTCTGTCATTACGTCCGCGATTAACCGTACCGGCTAGAGCTTCGGTTTTAAGCTGGTCATTTTCGCGAGAGAATAGACGCTCCGGCGAGCAGCCGATAAAAGCATGCTTTTCTGAAAACTGAAAACTAAAATGAAAGCTGTTCGGGTTAGCGCTCTGCCAGCTGCTGAGAAGATCCCAGTGGTTAACTGTTTGTTTGCAGATCAGTTCTGTTTGACGAGATAATACCACTTTAGGTAATAACGCTTTATATTCAATGGCTAAATCAACCAGCTCGGCCCATTGTGTTTGGTCAGGCAGCTCAGTGCGTGAGACAATCTGGTTATTAACACTATTAATGGAAAGTGGCGTCTGCAGCTGCTTGACCAATGCGATGGTTTCTTCAATATTATTCTGCCCGTTAAAGTGACAGGTTAGAGTAAGGTTTTCTTTATGGCGCTTAAATTCCAGTGTAGGACGGATAAAGCGCACCGCCGGAAAGTCATGCCACTGCGGACCATGCTGTTGAAAAGCCAGGCCGCCAAAATAACGGGCTTGATCTTCGGGTAAAGGAATACTTTCTTTTTCGTCTATGGAGCCGAAGCAGGCAATTGTTTCCTGTTGTTCTTTGTCCTGCCAGTAAATAGCAGGAAAAATAGGGGTATCGGCGGCTGACTGACCTTTTAATAAACTTAATAAATTTAAGGCGGGCAGCGAAATATCGAGATTGAACCTTGGCTTGTTACCTTGTTTTTCTGCAAACTGTTGTAATTGCTCGGTAATAAAATTAATCATCGATTTATAAATAGGTTTTTTTACAGGCATAGGCTGCTTATATATTTATAGATTTAGGTTTGCTAATGTAACGCGAAAATAATCATATTCCTAGTGGCATCGCGAAACTACTTGAGGATATATATTGAAGTCGTTTATATAAATAACACAATCAATCATTGTTTAGGATTTTACGTGAATCAAATTAAAGTTTGGATAAGCGCCCTGCGTTTACGCACATTACCGCTGGCGGCTTCTTCAATTATCTTAGGTGCGGGTTTAGCTGTTCAGGCACAAATATTTGATCTGCTGATTTTTGTTTTGTCACTTATCACCGCCTTGTTATTACAAATATTATCTAACCTTGCTAATGACTATGGTGATGCCGTCAGTGGTGCTGACAATAAAAAGCGTGTCGGACCTAAGCGCTCCATGCAGACTGGCTTGATCAGTCGTTCGAGTATGAAAAAAGCGATTGTTGGAGCGACTGTTTTATGTTTTATCTCTGGCATTTGTTTACTCGCGGCTGCATTAGGTTCGGATCTGAACAGCTGGTTACTCTTTTTACTGTTTGGTGTGCTGTCTGTTGCCGCTGCTATTACCTATACCATGGGAAGGTTGCCCTATGGTTACCGGGCCATGGGGGACCTGGCGGTATTTATCTTCTTTGGTTTATTAGGAGTCGCAGGCAGTTATTACCTTTATGCTTTGACCTTCAGCTGGTGGCTGCTGCTGCCGGCATGCAGTGTTGGTATGTTATCTGCCGCGGTTTTAAATATTAATAACATTCGCGATATGTATACGGATAAAGAATCCAATAAAACCACGTTAGTGGTTATATGGGGAAGGAAAGCTGCTTTTATATATCATCTGTTCCTGGTTTTATGTGCACCTTTATTAGCTGCTGTTTATTTGTTTAATATTGAAAATGTTCAGGTCTGGCAGTTTATGTTTCTGCTGACCTTAAGTCCGCTGCTTAAGAGCTGCTTGTCTTTATATGAAGCGATTTTCTCTGATCTTCGTGATGGGGAACTGTTTAATAGAGAGTTAAAAAATACTGCTTTAAGTACTTTTGTATTTTGTATTTTATTTGCACTGGTATTAATCCCTGCTAATTAGAAGGGAATTTTCTGTTCTAAAAATGAGCAGAGCCGAATATTTTGAACCTATTTTTCGACGAAACCATGAATAATTGATGTTTTTTTAAAAATCAATCGAAATAATGGTGAAAAAAACGACATATTTTCTATTTATTGTTAATTCTGTGTTCTGTTTAACGGTAAAAATTGTATAATGCGCCGGGAATATTGATTTCAATTTTTTACATACAGAGTATAAAAAATGACAGATTTAACTAAATACAGAAATATTGGTATTTTCGCGCACGTTGATGCGGGTAAAACCACAACTACAGAGCGTATCCTGAAACTTACTGGTCAGATCCACAAAACTGGTGAAGTACATGATGGCGAATCTACAACTGACTTCATGGAACAGGAAGCTGAGCGCGGTATTACTATCCAGTCTGCTGCTGTAACTTGTTTCTGGGATAACCACCGTTTTAACGTTATCGATACTCCTGGACACGTTGACTTTACAGTTGAAGTATACCGTTCACTTAAAGTACTTGATGGTGGTATCGGTGTATTCTGTGGTTCTGGTGGTGTTGAACCACAATCAGAAACTAACTGGCGTTACGCGAATGACTCAGAAGTTGCACGTATTATCTTCGTAAACAAATTAGACCGCATGGGTGCTGATTTCTACCGCGTTGTTAAGCAGACTGAAACTGTACTAGCTGCTAACCCGCTAGTAATGGTACTTCCAATCGGTATCGAAGAAGATTTCGTTGGTGTTGTAGATCTTCTAACTCGTAAAGCATACGTTTGGGACGAAACTGGTCTTCCAGAAAACTATAAAGTTGAAGATGTTCCTGCGGACATGGTTGATAAAGTAGAAGAATACCGTGAAATGCTGCTTGATACTGCACTTGAGCAGGACGACGATCTTCTTGAAGCATACATGGAAGGCGAAGAGCCGTCTCTAGAAGAAATCAAACGTTGTATCCGTAAAGGTACACGTACAATGGATTTCTTCCCGACTTACTGTGGTTCTGCATTCAAAAACAAAGGTATCCAGCTTATCCTTGATGCTGTTGTTGATTACCTGCCTTGTCCTACAGATGTTGATCCGCAGCCTCTTACAGATGAAGAAGGTGAACCTACTGGCCGTGTAGCAACTGTTTCTGCTGAAGAATCTCTTAAAGCATTAGCATTCAAAATCACAGATGACCGTTTCGGTTCATTGACTTTCGTTCGTATCTACTCAGGTACACTTAAGAAAGGCGATACGATCATGAACGCTGCTACAGGTAAAACTGAGCGTGTTGGCCGTATGTGTGAAATGCAGGCAGATGACCGTAACGAGCTTACTTCAGCACAAGCGGGTGATATCATCGCTATCGTTGGTATGAAGACTAACGTTCAAACTGGTCACACATTATGTGATCCAAAAGATCCAATCATCCTGGAAGCAATGGTATTCCCTGAGCCGGTAATCTCTATCTCTGTTCAACCAAAAGATAAAGGTTCAACTGAGAAAATGGGTATTGCGATTGGTAAAATGGTTGCAGAAGATCCGACTTTCCGCGTTGAAACTGATGAAGATTCAGGTGAAACAATCCTGTCTGGTATGGGTGAACTTCACCTAGATATCAAAGTAGATATCCTTAAGCGTACATACGGCGTTGACCTAGTTGTTGGTGAACCTCAGGTTGCTTACCGTGAAACAATCACACAAGCAATTGAAGATTCTTACACGCATAAGAAACAGTCTGGTGGTTCTGGTCAGTTCGGTAAAATCGATTACCGTATTAAGCCTGGTGAACCTGGTACTGGTTTTGCGTTCACATCAACAGTTGTTGGTGGTAACGTACCGAAAGAATTCTTCCCGGCTATCGAGAAAGGTTTTGCTGGTATGATGGATACTGGTGTACTAGCTGGTTTCCCTGTACTTGACGTTGAAATCGAACTTTATGATGGTGGTTTCCACGCCGTAGATTCATCTGCAGTAGCATTTGAATTAGCAGCACGTGGTGCATTCCGTCAGTCTATCCCTAAAGCGGGTGCACAGCTTCTAGAGCCGATCATGTCTGTAGACGTGTTTACTCCAGATGATCACGTTGGTGATGTTATCGGTGACCTTAACCGTCGTCGCGGTATGATCGCAGGTCAAGAAGCTGGTGCTACTGGTGTTCGTATTAAAGCTGACGTACCTCTTTCAGAAATGTTTGGTTACATCGGTTCTCTACGTACAATGACTTCAGGCCGTGGTCAGTTCTCTATGGAGTTCAAAAACTACATGCCTTGTCCTAACTCAGTTGCAGAAGCTGTAATCGAGAAAGTTAAAGAAGAAAAAGCAGCTGCTAAGAAATAATATTTCTTAATTAGCGAATTCTTTTAAAGCCCTTGTTA
>NZ_KB907050.1 GCF_000381745.1 Psychromonas ossibalaenae ATCC BAA-1528
TTACAAATAGATGCAGCCTCACGAAGTGTTAACTTTAGCTCCATGCAACGTGCATACTCTTCCCAAGCATTACATTTATGAAGCTTGGCCAAAGGTGTTTTTGTTTTATAATTAAATGTCTTATGGCAACTCTTACGATAATATCTCTGTGTCTTACCAGCTTTGCCCCACTTTTTAAAATGACTCGAATGACAGTGAGGACATTGAGATGAATTATCAAACATAGGCTGAAACATCTCATTAATGGTGATTTCAGCCTGTGATGCTTGGATCGACTGGTGAACAATTTCTCTTTGAGCAGGTGTCATCGCTAGAAGAGTTTTAGTTATTTGGTTAAGTTGTTTGGTAAATGATTTAGTATCCATAGCTTTTAGCTTCAATAAGTTATGCGTACTTACAAGTATAGACAACAACTATCTGGAACAGAGCCAGCAACTGATATCAGCAGTTATTTAGACTTTGCCTTAAAGTTGTTTTTTGCTTTTGGTTTAGCTTTTGAAATCCCGATCGTTACTTTAGTCTTATGCTGGACGGGGGCAACAACGCCTGAAAAGTTAAAGGAGAAACGTCCTTATATTGTTGTCGGCGCATTTATATTCGCTATGTTATTAACACCGCCGGATGTTATTTCTCAAACATTACTCGCAGTGCCAATGCTTCTATTATTTGAAATAGGTTTATGGTTTTCACGTTTTTATGTGCGTAAAGATAATGAACAAGATGAAAACGAAGAAAAGCTTCAAGACTGAATTACTCTAAACCTGAATTATAAATCTTTTTAAAAAGAGCTGTCTGATTAAACCGAACTCAGGTTGATTTATCTTCTTTTTAGCTGGGGTTAGTTAATCGCTAAATTGACGTTCAACATATGAAAAGCCTATCCCTTGTAAGATCTGTTTCTTTGACAAGTTGCCAAATTTTATGGAAACTCTATCTCTCTTTAATTCATTGTTACTTTGAAATGGGCTATAAATAGTTTGCTGTTTTATAATAGATAGCCACTTATCTCCAAATTTGCATGCATCACCATACAATAGGATGTTATTTACATTTAGAGTCAATAAAAAATTATAAAGGCTCAGTCCAAGGGACTTACCGGCATCATCGACAATATAAGATACGATGGGATCATCTTCTTGGTAGAGCTGTAAACAGGTTGAAAAATCAAAATGTGTTGACTCTTTATCAACATTAAACGGATTTGTTACCTTAAACCTCGAACGACATGTTCTTAGTATCGCATTTGTTGAAGCAATCGTTTCCAAACAACCGAAACGTCCACAGCCACATTTTTTTCCATCGAGTTCGACAATAGTATGACCAATCTGACCGCTGCCATTAAGCTGTCCACGGTAGATTTTACCATTAATCAAAAAGGATGACCCAATGCCATAATCGACATTTATCACACAGAAGTCGCTATCTGTTGAGTTGGCAATCCACTTCTCTGCCAACGCAATCATGACACAATCATTCTCAATTAAAACCTCAGTATTTAGTTTTTGTTCTAACAAATAGCGAATTTCAATCGACTCATCCCATGCCGCTTGTGGCATTGACTGCGAGGCACCCGCTTTGATATCGACGACGCCATGTAGTGCAATAGCAATTTTAAGCAGTTTCTTCTGACTACTCGCTTTGTATAACCAGAAGACACGCTCTATTTCCTTGATTAGCTGTGCCGGTGTTTGAGGTGATATATCGAAGACGTTATCATTACAAATTGGGTTTATATTGCTATCAACAACGAGTGCATGAATACAGTGCGGCGATACATGAAGGCAGAGAATATCATAATCTAAAGGTGTGACCATATAATGACCGGCACTATTTCCTCTGGAAATAGATTCGGATTTTTGACATATAACTCTACCTGAATCAACCAATTGAGCTAAGATTTTACTCACAGCAGGGATAGTCAGCTTAATCGCTTTAGCTAGCTGTGATTTTGACATTATTTTATGCAGGTATAACTGTGCTAAAATAGCGTCCGTGTTGTACTCTCTTAGATGTCTGTTACTTAGTCCCTGATTAAAATTGCTCATAATAACCTATAAATAGTTAAGGCAAATGCATTACATTTTACCGTGCTTTTCCTGTTTTATGTGTTCTATGTGTTTTATGTGCTTATAGTTATACCATTGGTTGTAATCTAGGCTTTTCCTACGCACGTCTTTAAGTTGCATTTCGGGTTGTTCCAATAAAATGCTTTTAGTTTTTATAACATTTTCTTAAATAAACGCTGCCCGTTACACATATGAGCGAGCAGAAAATTGTGACAAATAAAGTGACTATAGGCCGTAAACAACCTTGAACGGCCTAATAAATTAAAGGTTTAACTAAGGGGCTGTTTGTTGTTCTGGTACAAATTAGATTGTAAAATTCGTTATATCACTGTTTCTAATTTAATTGTAGCCTGAGGCTCTTGCTTAACCTTAACTCGAAGCATTATCTCACTTTTTTGGTTTTTATCTAATAGTGGTACTGCTTCTTGACTATGAGCATCTATTGGATACTGCTGTGGCTCAAAACACATATAAGAAGCTTCAGACTCAGCAAACTCTACTGGCCTATATAAAACCCAATAATTTTCCTTACTAAACACATTGATCTGTAACCCGGGATCTATTCTATTAATATAAACACTCTGCTCTGGCGCATAGAAGCAGTTATTTATCCAACGTTCTGGCACATTAGTCGGCGTAGTAAAGTCTAAACATTGTGGAATCTTCTCTTGGTAATCTTCCGGCAAGTTATTTTGCCCTTCCGGCCAATATCCTTTGGCGTTAAAACATACCTTATCTTTAGGTTCACAAATAAAATAAGGATGTAAACCTAAGCTATATGGGAATGGAGACCCCATATTCATAACACCAAGCGATATTGATAACCCAAATTCATCTAAGCTGTAAAGCAGTGTTGCTTGATAATGGTACAGCTCAGTTTTTTTATCGAGCGTTAGACTCACTTTTTGTGCATTACAATCACTCAGATGCCACTCAGAAAGCCAACCATCTCCATGTAAAAAAAACTGGCTGTCCTTTTCATTAATTGGTAATTGAACCCAGTGCCCGTCACAGTTAAATTTATTCCCTCGAATACGATTAACTAAGGGTAACATAGGAAAAAGGCCGCTAAGGCTTGCATCTTCAATGACATTATTAGGAGGCCGGGGGCGAAAAATATCAGTATCACCATAGGTAAATCTATCGACGCAGCCGCCTCGGGTGTTAATTGTTACGCAGTATTTATTCAAGGTTAGTGTGATTAGTGCCATAACTATTTCCTAATTCAAGAGCCTGCGTTCAGCAGGCTCTCTTGGGGTGTTAATTCACCAATGTTACGCTATAAATAAATTCTTTATAGTCGCCGTCATGAACAAACTCAGGAGGTAAAGCGAACCCTAGGTTCATTAACTCAGCCCCGCTGTATATTGCGTCGTGATCCGCATATGGCCATGGTATTTTTTTTCCATCGGCCATCCGGTAACGAACCGAAGGTTCACTTAGCATTTTCACTCGATACAAGCTGTTATTTTTCAGTCCGCATAGCTTAATGTACTCGTAGGCAGCGGCCGCTCGAGCACGTTGCTTAAAGATAGCTAATAATCCATTTTCGCCTGCATCATCAATAACTGCCCAAGAGACAAAACGCGTATTCGTTGGCGGAGATAAACGCCAGAATTGCCCATTGAAGATCAAGCTGTTGTATTTGCCCCAAATGTCAAGGTAATGCTTCGCTATTTGACGTTCTTCATCTGAAAGCGATGTAATATCACATATATACCCCATAGAACCGAACAGAGCGACGGCATTACGAAATGCAAATGGAGTGCTTCTACCGACCTGATGATTAGGAGCCGGAGATACTTGATTTACAATCGAAGAAATCGGGTAAACTAATGAAGCTCCATACTGGATATGCAGTCTATCGGCAGCATCGGTATTATCCGAGGTCCACGTTTCCGGCATGTAATAAAGCATACCTGGGTCCAGGCGCCCACCACCAGAAGCGCAGTTTTCCCAAACAATTTCAGGGAAACGCTTAAACAGTCTCTCCAACAATTTGTAAAGTCCGAGAATATACCGATGGGCGGCCTCTTGCTGCTGATCTGAATTTAACACCGCCGAACCAACCTCGGTCATATGGCGATTCATGTCCCATTTCACAAAGGTTGTTTTAGTTGCCGCAAAGACCTGCTCTAAGCAGTTGTAGAGATATTCGGTTACTTCCTCACGCCCAAGATCGAGAATATATTGGTTTCGCCCATGGGACGCCGGATGCCCTGCAGTATGAAGCATCCAGTCTGGGTGAGAGCGATAGAGATTCGAATCCTTATTGAACATCTCAGGCTCTACCCAAATACCAAATTCAACTCCTTTGTCACGAACCGAATCAGCAAGAGACTTAAGTCCTTTAGGAAATTTATTTTCATCTACGACCCAATCACCAAGCGACGATGTATCATCGTTACGACAGCCAAACCACCCATCGTCCATTGTCATTCGTCCAACGCCATGCCGTTTACAGTGCTCTGCAAAGTTGATTATTTTTTCTTCATTGAAGTTAAAATAGGTTGCTTCCCAATTATTAGCCTGACTTGGTCTAGGTGTTGACTTCCATTTTCCTCTTGCTAAGCGCGTACGGTATAGGTGATGAAAGTTCTGAGACATTCCATTCATGCCGTCAGAGGAATAAACCATCACAGCTTCCGGTGTCTGAAACGACTCACCGGGGGAAAGCTGCCATCGGAAGTTATGCGGATTTATCCCCATCATCACGCGAGTCTGATCATAAGCACTGACCTCAGTATGTGCTAGAAAGTTACCTGAATAGACCAGACTAAATCCATAAACATCACCTTGAAATTCATTGCTATCCGGTCGCTTTAATGCAATAAATGGATTAAAAAAGTGTCCTGAGTTACCGCTGTTGCTATGAACACTGGTGACGCCTTGTTGTAGCTGGCGAGATTGCATCTCAAATTCACGAGCCCACGCCCCACGCAAGCTAAGAAGCTCAAAGTCAGAATCTAAAAAATCAATTGCCATTGACTGGGCATTCAGAATCTCTATCGAGTGTTCACTTGTGTTTCGAACAAGGGTAGAACGCGCGATAGCACTGACGTTAGAAAACACAGTAAATAGAAGGTCAACTTCGATCTTATTTACGTTATCACGCAAAGTGATTGTCAACGTTGTACATTCATCACTCTTTTCACAATAAGTCGCGGGCAGCCCAGATAGTTCAGGCTTACCACTTTCTATACGATGCGCTGCATATTTTAGCGACGAAATAGTGTTTCCGTCGTGATGACGGATATGCAGTGCTGGATAACGCAGATCACCGCGTCCCCAGCCTGGATATACCATTGGGACATCACTTTCAGAGAAAGCTGGGTCATTCTCATCTGGGCACGCAGCGAAAACCCGGGGGTTATGAGTCATAACGTAGGAAGGGTTCGTAAAGGTTTCTACCTTTCTACCCGTGTAATAATGGCGAAGGCCACCATCGGTATCGATACCGATAAATGACGAAACATTATAACCTTGTAAAGAGAAAATAAGATTATTTGTATCAAATGAAATTGAAGGCATATATACATCCATATCTATAATGATTGCTCTTATAAGGAGCTGAAAGAGCAACCATGATTAATACATTAGTGAAAAACTACACTTCCAAACAGAGTGCTTCGGTTTTGCTCTGTTTTTTGAACAATACAGAGGTAACTGCATATTCTATAAGCATCGCTTTTACGTGTAACGGACTAGTACTTTGGAGCATTTCTTTTATCTTTATTGATCGGCTGATATCGAAGCCGTCTGTCGTATTGAGCGCATCTACCGCATTAAGACCAAGTTCCCCCATATACTGGACGAATAGGCAATGAATCTTATGGTTTTCTTGAATATCCGCATCAAAAACAACAAGGTCAGGCAAAGATACGGCAAAAAAATCATGCTCGATAGTATCGCTTATTCGGGTCTGCCCCCACGCTTTCATTTTGGAGAATAATTGCCGTGCCTTATCTGCTTGACCTAAGCGCATTGCAGCGGCCCCTTGATAAAACAGGTAATCTGCAGGTTGGTCATTATAGTACTTACTTTCGGTGATCTCTGATGTACCGGCACTTGCTTTCTCAAAATGATTTTGTGCCTGACGCTTATCTCCCATTAGGCGATAAGTTTCACCAAGAAGAAAGTAAATATCGTTATCTGTTTGACCCACAAGGCGGCCTTCACCTACGTTTTCAGGATAACTTAAAGCCGACTGCAAATACACGAGCGCATGTTCTAGCTGATTGTTGTGAATAGCACCAATGGCTTGTAACTGCTTATGGATAAGATATTGCTCAGTAATCTTGCCTTCTCCACCCTCCCAAGGATGATAATTGCGTTTTGTAAGCAAGCATTCAACGACATCATGCTTTCTGGACCAATTTAGAAGAGCAAGGTATTCAGAACAGAGATCATCACGTTTTAACGTTGTCTCTTGGTGGAGTTCCAGCATTTGCAAACGGTATTCCGGCATAGTTAATGCGCGTTTTTTCAAATGATCCAGTTCAAAAAGCACCCTGGCATCGTTGGAATTAAGCTCGAATGCTTTATTAAGATATTGAATTGCAGTGGTTACATCGTTTTGCTTATTAAACGAATAGATCGCAAGGCACCGATATGCGCCAATAAAAGAGGGCTGTTCAACTAAGACATCTTTCCAAAGAGCAGCTGCTTTTTCATAAGACTTTTTGGCGTAGTGAAAGCAGCCGAGCAGATACTTAGCCTGTGGGCTATCCGTGAGAGAGCTCAACAGATCGTGCTCACCTAAAGTGTTAGGGAACAGCACGCTTGTCTCGAAGTTATTCTCTGCTTGGGTAAGCAGTGAATCTCGGTTTTCCGGCTGCAAAGCGGCAAGCAGAAGCGTTGGTAATGCTCCTGTCGCTCCCATTTTCACGATAACCTCTGCAGCCATTTTGTCCTGACCAAAAGACCGATATAGGTTACAAAGGTGGATCGCCGTCGCATCCCGTTCTTGACAAAGCGTAGTTAATGCGTCCCAGTCAGAAGGTAAGTTTGTAATGTAAGCCCGCTGGAAATAAAGAGCATAGCCAAGAGGGTGTTCTGACAGCATTTGATCAATATATTCGAGAGCTTGCTGGTGTCGACCTAGCTTGGTTAATATAATTGCTTTCAACGATGCTGCGTTATTACTGAGCGTATTATGAGCTAGTGACTGCTCAACGTAATCTAATGCATCATGATAATTGTTCTGAATCAGAGAAATTCTAGCTACTGCGTAGAACCCAGTATCTTTATAGTTACCACTCCACGTTGATTTAAAGTAATGACTAAAGGCACTTTCTAATTCACCTAACTTCTCAGTTATGCACCCGAGCGTAAAGCTTGCCTTGCCGCAGACTGGGTTTTTGTTATAACAATGAGCCCGATCTAGTGCTGACTGTGCATACTTCTTAGCCTGTAGATATTCTCCTCGCTCATATTCTAGCGTCGCAATCGCTAAATTATTGCGGTAATCTTTAGGATCTCGTGATACTGCCTCTAAGTAATAGTTTACTGCTGATGTTGTAGCATGATGATACTGTTCTAAATGCTGACCTATAAAATAGAGCTCATCAATACTTTCCACAGCTTCTGGTTTATTAGGCGCGGTTGCTGGATCTGGAGTTAGTTCTTGTTTATCAATATGCTCTTGATAAGAAATATGTTTAAATCCATCTTGGCTGCAAATCTCTATTGTCAGCCGCCCGCAACCTTCAGCATCCAGTGTACGTTTTAGGCTCTCTCCCGTCTTAAGCGATAGAATTTCATCTAGGTAGATCGTTATCTCATCACGTATAATTACTTGATAGCTATCAAGTGGCGAAATCGCATAGATCCCCCAGCCGAATTTTCCATCTTCTTTTCGAGTTAGGTTGAGAGCTAATTCTGTATTAGCATTATGCACATCACCCAAGTCACTATAAGGAAGAAAACATTGCACGAATGACTTTTCTTCATTTGGATCTATCCATGTAAAATCGGGTTGATTGTCGGTAAATACACCAGTCATCAACTCAATATATGGACCATTGTTATCCGTTAGATTTCTGTCCCATGCAAGACCAAAATCGCAATTCCCCCAAGTCCATTGCTTCTTACCAGGGGCAATATGGTGATTGGCGACGTGAAGAAGTCCACCTTGCTCGTTGTGATCATAAGCACCAACAAAATCATAATCTGAGCTAGCAGCCATATAAGATGTAGGTACTGGAATATTCGAATAACGCGAAATATCCGTACCAGGTGAATAATCGACTTTATAGTATGTGCCCGTTGCAATCGGAAAGTCACTAACATCCCGTTTACCATGATCGAAGACCGCAGTTACATCTGGTGGGAAAATACTCTGATGCCCATCACCTGCGGTTACAGCCGGGTTTGACCACCATAAAAATTGCTTTGCCACATCCGTGCCGTTAAATACACGACCGGTAATTTCAATAAGTGCTTTATGAGGGTGGAGGGTGAAACCAGCAGAAACCTGAAGACCATACATGTGTTCAATTTCACCAATCCAAACAGTAACTGAGCCATCGTTATTGTGTTTAATGCTGTAATCAGCGGGCATAAAAGTTGATGGTCTATGGTGCTGCGGCCAGTTAAATTCGATGCCGCCTGAGATCCATGGACCAGTTAAACCAACAAGTGCAGGTTTTACCACTTCATTGTGATATACAAAATCACGTTGCTTTACTTTGTCGTACGCACGATGAATTCTTCCTCCTAACTCTGGTAATAACATAATGCGAATGTAGTCATTTTCGATATATACAGCGCGATAGCTTTTGTCACATTTATGGTCACTAATCGAATCAATTACACCATAAGGATATACAGATCCCGATGACCCTTGATAAACCCGATTTTCCAAAAACATTGGATTTGTATCGACAGCTCCCACCTCATAGGTAGGGTAAACAATCTGCTCTTCCCAGGCAGTCACTTTTTTTTCCATCATATCTAACTCCTAAAGTTAACACTTTTAATTTCAGAATCTAATGGCGAGCATTTTATGTAAGAATAAGGGGCATTTCTAAGCTCAAAGTCACGCATAATAGTAAAGGCTGTTTAGTATTGGTGTGTTTAATATTAACTACTATGACATGATGCTTTTTTACAGATAGTTATCTACAGGATAACTAAACTAAATAGCTGTAGCTTCATTCCTTCCTAATTCCCTACAGGTAGCTTAAATAAAATTCCGAGTAGACGCCTCTCTTTATCTAAATCACTGAAAGCTATTTGTTTTATAAACCATTTGCTTTGTAAACTGTGTTTACTTTTATTTGTGACAAGCAGTGATTAAACAAAATGAAACCTACTGTATCGTTTATTTAGATAATTAAACTTCGTTAAATCGTTGGTTTTAATTAGCACGTTGTTCGACATTTTTCATGATGATTTAAGGTCTTATAAATAAGGCAAATTAATTGTCATAACATTATCTAAAAAGGAAATGAAGATGGCAGGTGATAATCACAAAGTAGGTCTTAACGATAAGATAAGCTATGGTATTGGTTCCTTCGGTGCGAACTATGCAATTGCTATTGTATATATGTATCTTATGTATTATTACACCGATGTAGTCGGTGTTTCAGCCGCTACTATCGGCGTAATATTTTTTATAGCAAGGATTTGGGACGCAGTTAATGATCCTGTAATGGGGTGGGTAGTTAACAATACTCGCTCTAGATGGGGTAAGTTCAAACCATGGATTTTTATTGGCTGTATTCTAAATATTGTTTCTTTAATAATGCTGTTTAGTGCTCACCACTTTTCAGGTTTATCGCAGATCGCTTTTATCACCTTTAGTTATATTTTCTGGGGAATGAGCTTTACATTAATTGATGCGCCTTTCTGGTCTATACTCCCAACGCTAACACTTGATAAGCGTGAACGAGAAAAAACCGCCCCCTATCCAAGGTTCTTTGCAACAGTAGCAAACTTGCTTATGGCAGCTATGGTCATTCCTGCTGTTGCTTATTTTGGCGGAGAAAATGAGGCAGAAGGCTTCCAAAAGCTAGCTATTTTCATTGGTATTGTTTTCTTTATCTGCATTGTAATACTTTTGACTAGAGTAAAAGAAAAATACTCTTCATCAAGCAATAGTGGAACCAAGGAGAGCAAGAAAAGCCTTAAGGACACTATTAAGTTAATTAAACACAATAGCCAGCTATGCAGCTTATTAGTCATGTCGTTATCATATAACTTGGCATGCAATATAATTGTTTCATTTGCTATTTATTACTTTACGTATGTAATTGGCAATAAAGATATGTTCCCGTATTACATGGCTTATGCAGGAATAGCTAACATAATAATAATTATATTATTCCCTTATCTAGCTAAACAATTCTCTAGAAAAACTTTATGGCTCTCCGCATCAATATTCCCTATTCTCGGTTTGTTCTTACTGTTTGCCGTAGGGTTGTATTTCAAAGAGAGCTTAGCACTAGTAATCTTTGCTGGAGTTATGTTTCAAATTGGTACTGCTTTCTTCTGGACACTCATCATTATTATGGTAGCTGACACTATCGATTATGGTGAGCATAAGCTGGGTGTTAGGTGTGAAAGTATTGCTTACTCAGTTCAAACGCTGGTAGTAAAGGCTGGCTCAGCATTTGCCGGCTTATTTATAGGTCTATTCTTAAGTATTACTCAGTTTGTGCCTAACACAACTCAAAGTGATTCAACACTGTTAATGATGAACCTGTTTATGACTGTGCTACCGCTAGTATTTTTCTCCATCACAATGTTTGTCTATCAAAAGTATTACAAGCTAGAGGGAGACAAACTGGAAGAAATTCAAAGAGAACTCAAGTTAAAATATTCTAAAGTAGAAAATTCAGACGGTAGCGATAATCTGGCACCTATTGCAGTGAATTAGATATAGAAACAATTCAATCCAGGGAGTATGGCCATTGAAATTGGTAATATTTAAGGAATTGAAGTGCTAGGTTCAAGTCATTTACCGGGTGAAGATATCGTATGTATTGCGCCAACGGTTAACCCCGGAAAAATATTGACTATCGCCATTACCGAAACAGTCAAGGCAGTTGATAAGCTGCCTTTGTCAAGCTCACAAAACCATCAAAATACTTTAACATCAGATTGTTATTTCTAATCACACATCTTGTGTGAGCGGGGTTCCTTCATTCTGATTTTGGCTGCGTAGAGTAAATTACGTCTTAATTTATACACTCTTTAAAGGACTTAGGCTAGGTACAGTTTAATGCTTAAAGTAAATGTAAGTTAATGCTTTTTCAACACAAAACTATGGGGTTTTATTTATGAATTTTTTTAAACTATCTATTACAGCTGCCGCGGTGGTCACATCATTCTCTACGATGGCCGGCATTAATATAATTGATAATGAAAAGGGCAGTTTTTCTATCGGCGGTGATGTGGAATTTGATTTAAATTATCAAGAAAAGACTAATGAAGTCGCTGGTGATAACAACTCGCACTTTGATCAAACCGGTCGCATTCTGATTGAATTTGCCGGTGAACGTAATACAGATTCCGGTTATTTATTAAAGTTTAAAGCGCAGCCGTTAATGGATACCTCTGGTGTTGTTAATCTCGATGATTCATGGTTTTCTTTTGGAGCAAAAGACAGCTGGGAGGTGAAGTTAGGGCGTTTTGAAGCATATGACATGTTCCCTGTTGGTCAGGATACTTTCCTGGAGTATTCAGGAAATACTGCGAATGATCTTTATACGGATAATGCCGGTTATATGTACCAGGTAAAAGAGGGGCGTGGCCGTGGAGGACAGACTGGACAGTTAATGTACAGCCAGACATTTGGCAATTTATATACCGAAGTTTCCACTATGATTGGTGATCGTTCCGATTTATTTTCCGATACTTATCACGGTAAAGAAATTGAAGGCTCAGGTGATTCAGTTATTGTACGTCCTGTTGTTGCTTATCAGATGAATAATTTCCGGATAGCAGCTTCTATGGAAGCTAATTTAGTTAAAGATGCAATATCATTCGTAGACGGTAGTGAAGGTGATGTGGGTAACCGTACCGGTTATGGTGTTTCCGCAAACTACACCCAAGGCGATCTTTCAGTCAATGTGAATGCGGCTTACCTTGATGCACTTAATGAAGCTGATTCATCTTTAGGGCTTAATGTTTTATGGAAAGGTTTTGGGCTTGGTTATATTTACGGTGTGAATGATTTTGATGCGGATTCCGGCTGGCACGATGGAAAAATTGAAGTTAAGACGACATACACATCTTATGAGTTCGCTGATATTTTTGATGTTGAAGATTTTTCAATCTACATCGGCGCTTATCACACGAATCTGACCGATAAGGGTCTTTCACTTACTAGTAACTTCGATGAAGGTGATGATTTTGGCGGTCGTGTTCGTTTTAAATATTTATTTTAAAGGTTTTTAGAATTATTTCGAACAGGCTTTGTTCTCGTTTGATGTTGGCTCTTTTTGCAGATTGGCTTTAGGTCGTTAATAACTGAATAGCGGATAAATCCAGCTCTACAATCAATCTGTTACATATCAATTACACTGTTATGGAACAGAGCCTTCGAACAACAATAAACCATGTTAAACCAAACTTCTTATTAATAAAATAGTTAAAAATATGAAACAGAATCGTACTTACACCCTTATCTTATTGGCGATGACCTTTTTTATCTGGGGGCTGCTAACTTCAGCAAACAGTATACTGGTTCCACACTTTCAAGTCTTATTTGACCTGAATTATAAACAGTCAATGTATGTGCAAATTGCCTTTTACCTTGCTCCATTTGTAATCTGCATTCCGACATCGCTCTTGATGAATAAAAACGGTTATAAAATGACCTTATCCATCTCTTTAGCTTGTACGGCTGTCGGAGCATGTTTGTTCTTCCTAGCAGTTACCTTCAGGTCATTCGGTGGCTCACTTCTGGCTATTTTTATTCTTGCGTTAGGAGTTGCTGCAATGCAGGTTGTTGCTAACCCTTATGTAACGCACCTTGGTGATCAGGCTTCTGCATCAAGAAGGTTAACTTTTACCTCATCGATTAATTCACTGGGAACGACGCTGGCTCCATTATTTATCGGTTTGACACTAGTGACGTTAGGGATTGCTAATCTTTATTTCTTATTCGCTTTCGCAATTTTTTCCCTAGGAGTGATTATCTTTAAAAGTAATATTCAAGACTTTAAAAGTGATGAGCAGAGTCATTATGTTGAACAAATTAAAGCTTTGTTTAAACGGAAACACTTTGTATTCGGAGCCTGTACTCTTTTCGTTTATGTGGGAGTTGAAGTGGCGATAGGCACAGTTACTATCAGTTACCTTACCGATAAA
>NZ_KB907051.1 GCF_000381745.1 Psychromonas ossibalaenae ATCC BAA-1528
ATTTCACGCTCCATTTCCAAGCGTTTTACTTGTGCTTTTAACTTACGGATCTCGTCCTGCTCTGGAGTTAGTTTACCGTTTCCTCTAAATGCATGGCCATCATCATTTTCTGCCTCTTTTATCCAACGGCCCAGAATCTGAGGAGTAATCTCTAAGTTTCTAGCTGCTTCTGCAATATTGTAATTTTGCTCTCTTACCAGCGCAATGGCATCAAGTTTGAACTCTTTTGAATAGGTTTTACGTGTTTTCATTTCAATCTCCAGTTAAATCAATTATGTCTTAACTGGGTTAGTCGAATCAATTAAACCACGTCACCTGGTAATTAGAAAAGATAGACTAAGCAGTCTGCTCCCATTCCTTAAACGAGAAAATCGGCCCCCCCAAAAAAAGTAAGACCTTAAACGCCAATGACTTTGCGACATTTTGCAAGTTAGTGCAGCCCCAAAAATGATTACCTGCGTTTTCCTCTTTTTGGCTTTCCTTAAACAGCATTTCCGAACCGCATTTAGGGCTAAGTTAATTTTTAAACACCGCATTAAAGTGCTAGACTGCCTGCAGCTAAACAGGAGAACACACAAATGGCTAAACAGAAAAAAACGGCAAAAGCTCCAAAGCTGAGCCAGGAACAAAAGCAGACAGACCTTGCACGAGGTACGATCAACCACTCTGCGCTTGGTGCACTAGTAACAAGCAAAGTTTTCTGCATGAGAGTCGTGAAAGCGAAAAAAGGAAAAGGCTCATTCAATCGTAAAGCAAAGCACTCAGGGAAAGAGTGTTATCAAATAGCGGCTTAATCCACCAGCCGTTATTTGATAACATTCTTTTTCATATAGTTTCACTAGTTCCCATGCTCCGCGTGGAAATTCATATAAACGAACCACCAGACACAAACCTATACATTACTGCGCAGACATGAGAACGAGGTAACCCCTTGGCTATTAATTTACACCAATAACTTTTCTACATTGAGGGAAGTTAGTACAGCCCCAGAACTGATTACCGGCGTTCTTGCCTTTTTTCGCTTCTCTTAATGCCATGGCAGATCCGCATTTAGGACAAACAGGCTCTGAGTTTTCCTTTTCGTCGATAACAATGTCAGTCGGTTGTTTACTTTGAATAATGGTTTTCACATGCTGATTATGCGCCAAGTTAGTTTTCAAGCCGCGAGATAAGCGCCCCGCTTCAATAACCGATACAATCTCGGTGACTTGTTCAACAGTAAAATGACGTTCATTTTTCGTTTTAATATATTCAACACAGCCACGCGCATAAGTGACATTTTCCGGCATAGTTGTTTTAAAGGTACTGTCACCGATAAACACAATCACCGAATAGATAAGATCACTTGGAATGTTTAAACAACTCGCTAATGTTTGCGTGTGTTTGTAATTTTGATGAAGTGGATTTTGAAACTTACCGGTGTATTTGAAAATCTTCTGCGTCCACTGCTTCTGCTTAGCATGACCAAAAATCCAGCCTTTCATATTCTTGGTTTCAATTACAAACACACCAAACTGCGAAACCACAATATGGTCGATTTGTGTTGTACCATTTTCGGTTGGCAAGGTGACATTTTTGATTAGAGTATACTGCTCCTGCGGCAGGAACTTCTTTAATAAAAAGTTAACCAGAAACTCACCGAAAGCGCCTTTAAACCAAGCTGATTTTAATACTAAAGGTAAAATAAATAGCGGTATCACAAACCAATACAAACTTAATGATTTAAAAATTAAAGAAGCAAAATCCATTTTAATTCCTTGGATGTTTTGTTTTCAGTAAAAAAGCCCCCTCGCTTCCACAAAATCTGTTAGTTAAGGGGAGAATGTTTGGATGTCCCAATTAGTCTTTCACGATTTAAAACGTGGCTTATTTATTCACTAATAACTCTGCGACCAAAGCAGGCACTTCGACACTTGCTTTCCCATAACGTTTTTCTTCAAATTGATTTTCCGTCGCGCTAGGCTCTAAATTAATTTCTAAGGTGTGCGCTCCATGCATCTTAGCAGCCTGTACAAAACCAGCAGCAGGATACACGTTGCCGGAAGTACCGATAGCAACAAACAAATCAGCTTTTTCAATAGCTGATTCAATGGCATTCATTTCAAGAGGGATCTCGCCAAACCAGACAATGTGCGGACGTAACTGCGCGGGCGTTTTACAACAACTACACAAATCCCCCGTGACAATGTCACCTTTATGCTCCACGACCTCTTCCGAAGCACTGCAGCGGGCTTTTAGTAACTCCCCATGCATATGAATAACATTGCTATTACCGCCCCTTTCATGCAGGTCATCAATGTTTTGCGTAATAATGGTCAGGCAGCCGGAAAATCTGGCTTCTAACTCGCCAAGCGCCAAATGTGCAGCATTGGGCTGTATGGTTATTTCCTGTAGTTTACTGCGCCTTTGATTATAGAAATCCTGCACAAAATCAGGATCCGCAGCAAAACCTTCAGGGGTCGCCACATCTTCTACGCGGCAATTTTCCCAAAGCCCGTCTGCAGCTCGAAAGGTTTGAATACCTGACTCAGCTGAAATGCCGGCACCAGTCAGGATCACGATATTTGTATAGGGAGGTGTCATAATAATTTCTCTTAGGCTAATTGTTAAAAATAGCACTTATTTTGTTGTGGAACAGAGGTAATGGTCATTCGCTTAGTGCCGATAGAATAACATTTTCTAGGTCGATTTGTGTCCTTCCCTGCTCAAAAAGCTCACTCACTAACGCCCCAAAAGCGCCCTAGCACAGACACTGATTATTGAAAGTCAAAAAGAAAGACCTGCCCCTCGGCCCCCATTTTCATTCTAAAAAAGAGTAAAACTCACCCAACAAAATTAGTTTATTAAAGGTTAAAATGTTTGGGTGTCCAAAATTAAAACTTTTTCAGTTCTAAAGAAAAAACACCAAAATCCGCTCCCACAAAATCAGCTTCTTAAGAGAAAAAAGGTTTGGGTGTCCTCAATTGGCGGTAATTAATGAGCACAGGAATATCACTCTAAATAGATGACAAATGTAATTAACCTAAAATGGTTAAGGGGGGGTAATTTCTCTAATATAGGCAGCCCTCCTTCAGCTACCTACAAATTTATGGTTAATACTATTCAACCACGACAATTCACCTTGTCGATTAGCTTATTGGTAAGGAGTAGCACTAGAGCCGATGATGTGGTATCCCGCTTCAACCCTGCCAACTTCACGTTGTTGTGTGATCATTTTTCCTTCTAAATACACCACATCCCATAAATCAAGATCGGGGGCGTCTTGAGGAAACGTCACATAAATGATCTGGTTTGACGGCGGTGGAGGCGTATGCACACAAGATCCATAATTAGGTACCAATAAGAACTCAGTAACCTTGTCTGCATCGCCTTCAAGAGGAATGATAAAACCCGGAATTCTAACTTGTTTACCGTTTAATTCAGGTCGTACCATTCCCTGCTTTGACTGCATATTCTTTAATTTACCCGCCGTTAGCTCACTGGCAACCCTTTCTGATTCAGGCACAAGATCAATCCATTTTAACTGCAATGTTTCTGCATAGGAGGTACTTGCCCCAAATAAAGAAAAAAGTAAAAAACTCAACACAATAGTAAGTTTATAAGCTTTACAAATGACCAAATAGGTCTGATTTATTATATTTTTCATTGTTTAAATCCTTATGGTCATGCCATCGCTTAACGATTGGCGGTAAGCTAAAACAGCAGGAATAATACCAATAATAAGGCCGCTTAACTGGATACAACCTATTAACATAAGTTCATAGTTAGAAAGTGTCATTAAATTGATTGCCAGTCCGTAATGTTGTTGAATGAGAGGACTCGCCATAGCAAGGATCAAATATAATAATCCCATGCCAAGTAAAATGCCTAAGCCGCAGATAATGCCGCTTTCAAGCACTAACAAACTGAAAATATGCTGAGGCCTTGCCCCCAATGCACGCAATATAGCCATTTCCCGTCGACGTTCATTTAAGCTGGTT
Organism: Psychromonas ossibalaenae ATCC BAA-1528; assembly: GCF_000381745.1. Classification (GTDB taxonomy): domain Bacteria; phylum Pseudomonadota; class Gammaproteobacteria; order Enterobacterales; family Psychromonadaceae; genus Psychromonas; species Psychromonas ossibalaenae. The sequence continues at coordinate 3,981 of NZ_KB907051.1, forward strand.
AATAAACTCGCTAACATACCTAAAAATCCCGCAATCACCACAAAAATAGACACAATCAAAAGTGCTTGTTCGGCCACAGACATCAATGACCAGAGTTCGTGTAAAGCGATGCCTGGTACAATGGCGCTCAGGGGTTCAAGACGATAATCATTGATCTGTCTTTGCAGTTTGAAGGTGTGGATTTTAGATTTAAGCCCAACTAAGAATGCAGTAATTTGCTTAGGTTCAAACTCCCTGCCTTTTAAACTATCGGCACTGGGGGCATGACCTAAAAAGGCACCGGACTCCCATCCCACATGAATGGCTTCAATCGCAGCAAGTGAAACATGAATCGTTTTATCAACAGGGGTGCCCGTTGGCGCAAGTACGCCGACGACTTTAAAGGGCAAGTTATCGTGCTTAGTAAAGCCTACATCTTTCATTCCGTGGGCGAGGATTATAGGGCTTTGAAGCTTATAGCCTAGTGTCTGTGCTACATCCGCACCAATAACAGCTTCAAAAAGTTGATTAAAAGCTTTACCTTGAGAGAAGGTAAGCGGCTGCTTTTTACCAAACTTATAATGTTTAAAATAATCTGTATTTGTACCTAAAACACGGAACCCTTGATGGGAGTCTCCCAATGAAAACGGCACTGTCCACTTAACACTTTGATGATTTTGGAAATCTCGGTAAGTTTTCCAATCAATATTATTGGTGGCATTACCAATACGAAAAACAGAATACAGTAACAAATTAATTTGACCTGAGCGTGCACCGACTACCAGATCCGTGTCGGAAATGGTATTAGCAAAACTATTTTTAGCTTGCGTTCTAACTTGCTCAACACCCAGCAGCAGCAAAACCGAAATGGCAATGGTAAAGATGCTCAGTAATATTGTCGTTTTACGGTTTAACAGGCTATTAAACGCCAGTCGAAGAAGATTTTTCATGCACATTCTCCTTGCTGGTTAGCATCTGTTTTTCTCTGTGCGTTTTGATTCATTTGAGCTAAATCTATTGTTTGATCAAATAAGGGTTCTAGCGTGGGATCATGACTGACAAAAATAAGCGTAGCTTCGCTGCGTGCCACTTCCTGCATAAGTAACTTAATAAAAGCTTCCCGGTTATCATGATCCAGTGCAGAGGTGGGTTCATCGGCAATCACTAAAGACGGGCTGCCCATTAGCGCTCTTGCTGCTGCAACTCTTTGCTGCTGCCCGATACTTAAATGACTGGCTTTTTGATTTTGTATGTCCGTTGGTAAATTTAAAGCGGTGAGTAAACGAATCGCTTCACTGCGAATAGGATCTTTTGCGGATGAATACTTGGTAGTAATTTTTTGTTTACGTTTGCTGGAAAATTCACAAGCAAGGCAGACATTATCCACCACGCTTAAATAAGGTAATAAATTAAACTGTTGAAAAATATAACCAATATTATCAGCTCTAAATTGATCTCTCTGACGTGGTTTAAGCTGACAAATATCGGTGCCCAATAAGCTGATCCGGCCTTTTCCCGGGGTATTTATCGCAGTTAATAAACTCAGCAAAGTGGACTTGCCAGAGCCGCTTGGTCCCCTCACAAATAGATGTTGTTGTGAACGGATCGTAAACGTTGGAATATCTAAAATAATGTGGTCGGCTTTAGGCCAACGAAACTGCAGATCTTTTAATTCAATGGCCACTGGTATTTCTTTGTTCTGGCTCATCGCAAATATCTCTGATGTTTCAATCAACGGGTTTTGAAAGTCTGTCATGTGTTTTCCCATACTCAGCAAGTAAACCAGGCCACTTGCTGAGTATTCATGCAATGAGTTAAAAATTAATGTCAGTATTGGTTGTTGTAAGCTCGAGCACTTTTTGGCTCTGCTCCGTTAGCAAATTGACATGAATCTCTTGCGTATTCGGGAAATACTTAAACCAGCTGTTTTTTATTTTAGAGAGTGATGCAACGTTCTCACAATGGTACTGATAGCTAATTTCAAACGCAGCATGTCCGTCTTCATCATGATGCTTATCTTCACCATGGTGCTTACCTTCATCATGGTGCTTATCTTCATCATGGTGCTCGTCTTCATCATGGTGCTTATCTTCATCATGGTGCTTATCTTCATCATGGTGCTTATCTTCATCATGGTGCTTATCTTCATCATGGTGCTCGTCTTCATCATGAGCAGAAAGAGATTGTTCAATCAAACGATCGCTAAGTTTGCATCGGGCCGCTTGATCAAAGGAAAATAAATCTCCTGGTGTTTCTAAACGAGCTAAAGCCTGTTTCAGAATTTCTTTTTCCTGGGCAGTCTCAGGTGCATGTTCAAAACCAACAATATCAGCACCAGGAGCGGAAATGGCTAAGATCAAATCTTTCCCCTCCTGGGCTATATCAAACCTCACTTCACCATGCACATGGGCTTGGTGGTTTCTTGTTTCTTCTGTACTGTGGTGATCTGCAAAAACGCCCGCAGACGCGCATAAAGCTGCTAGTGCAGCCAATTTTGATTTAGCTATCATAATTATTCCAAAATATAAATTAACGGGTATGGCTTAAGTTAATGAATTCAGGAATCTTGGTGGTGAACGCGCTCTTCGGCTGGTAGGGATCGTTGAATGGAGAGTGGGAGTTTCCTGTATAAACACTGCGACTTTAACAGGTATAATACCGGGAATAGCAAGAGCTGGCACTAATCCTAGCTGTAATCCTGAAAACATCTCACACTGGTGTGCATGATGGTAATCCTCATCAAAACTGCTTTCATGGATAACCGTCATCACACCTAAAGACAAAGTGCAAAGCAAAGCCAATATAGAAAAGGCTTTTAGGTGTGTGGATAAGTTCAGCATAATTGATCAATGGAAACGAAGATAATTGTTATAATATAACATAACATAAAAATAAACGTAATAGTTTAATATTATTGCATCCGGAACTGTGCGGTTTGCTCAGTCTCTTACCTTCAAGACATTGCTTTCCATAAAAACATCAAACATTGACCAAAAACAAACTGTCGGTTAATTCATAGATCAACTTCAACAACCTCCGAAGTAGCAACTTGCGTTTTTAGCTTTTATTATTATCAACCAACGGTACAAATCTTACCTTCCGCAAAATGGTTTAACGTAAACCACCTAAGCAACTCTATTATCAATTCAATCAGAAACAAAATCCCGCTCGATAACCGCGTTACTAGGTAACTGAAAGGTTTTTAATATTCTTTCTTTAGGAAGATAAACAGTGATTTCTTGTCCTTTTTTATCCAACAGCAAGCCATTAAACTGCACCGATTGCTCCGCGTTTTTATAAGTAATTCGCGAACACAGAAGAACACACAAATGGCTAAACAGAAGAAAACGGCAAAAGCTCCAAAGCTGAGCCAGGAACAAAAACAGACAGACCTTGCACGAGGTACGATCATTCAATCGTAAAGCAAAGCACTCAGGGAAAGAGTGTTATCAAATAGCGGCTTAATCCCTCAGCCGTTATTTGATAACATTCTTTCACTCGTTTCCAAGCTCCTTTCACTAGCTCCCATGTTCCGCGTGGGAATTCAACCAACCAATACCAATTAGGTGTTGTTTTTTTGTCAAATCAAACAATGAAATTTGACACCAGACTCTCCAAATTACAATAAAAAGCCTTTTATTTGATCATTTGTTTTGATTTACCTTGCCATATGTACTCACTGGATAAATACTAAGTACTTAGTTTGCCTGAATTGATTTCAATAACTCTAATTATGGATGTATGTACTCTTTTTTATTGACGGTTTTACTTTCAATATTAGACAACGGTATTGTTTGGTAAGTAGAGTTAATGTCATTCGTTCGTGCTTTATCTGCATGAAAACAGGAGAAGGTATGGATAAGTATAAAGTTACAGCAAATACTCTTCATCTTAGGAAAGAACCATCCCTTGAGGGGGAAATACTTGGCTATCTTATAAAAAATGAGGAAATATCAAGAATATCGATATCTGAAGATGGGTATTGGTACCAAATAAGAAGAGAAAATAATATTGCTGGGTGGGTATCACATAAATATTTGGGAAAGGTAGCAGAACATGTCACTTCAGACTTAAACCGACCATGGATACATTATGCAAACAATGAAATCGGAGTTAAAGAGTACAGAGGGGAAAGAGATAACTCTAGAATTGTTGAATATTTAAAATCTACTTCGCTTGGTACTCCATACAATGAAAATGATGAAACTGCATGGTGCTCTGCTTTTGTCAACTGGTGTGTCGAAAGTTCTGGATATGAAGGAACAGATTCAGCATGGGCACGAGATTGGTTAAATTGGGGAGAGAGAACTAACAATCCAGAAAAAGGAGATATTGTGGTATTTAGTAGAGGTGATGGAGGCCATGTTGGTTTTTACATCGAAGAAAATAATAATGAAATTATAGTATTAGGAGGGAATCAAAGTAACGCAGTTAAAATAAGCCCTTATCCAAGATCTCGTGTGCTTGGGTATAGAAAACCTGGTGAATAATTAGTCGTTTTTATCTAAATTTAAAGGATCTATTATGAGTAGCACTAGTATTAATTCAGTAATTACCGAACTTTTCAACGCACCTCTTCAAGCAGCCGTTAAAGCAGATGCTGAATATCTAAAAATCTGGGCACAATGGCTAACATTTAAAAAAAGCCTAATGTTTAATAAAGACAATGGCATGCCAATTGAGGGAATAGACATCGACGAAGTCTTAAAAACAGCACCTATTGTAGAGCTGAACGGAAATATTGATCTTGCTATAACTATGCGTATAGCAGAGGTAAAAGAAACGAACGGATCGTTATCTGGTGGTCTTTCTGTCGGTCCTATCTATGCTAGCGGAACATATGGGATAAGCAAACAATCTACTCACGAAAGTTTATTTCAGGCTGCCAGCACATTTGTTTTATCAAACCAAAAGAAAGATTTGGCTGACTACTTAAATAAACATAGTTTGACGATTGCAACAGCTAGTGATGTAGATAATGTTGTCACCAAACTGACTGAAGCCGCAAATCAATTACCAACAAAGTAGGGCTTATGTTATGAGTAACAAGCATACCTCTAAATCAACTAAATCAGATGATATTTCATTAGATGATCTCCTAGTTAATTTACAGAAATCACTTAGTAGAGTGAGTGCAAGATCAGGAGATGTACCAGATGACCAGTCGCGTTCATTAATATATGGAGATGTTGACTTTTCTATCGAATTGAAGGTTGATGGAGAGCAAGATAAACTGCAAGTAAGAAAGGACGGTGCAGTTAAGCTTTCCATTAGTGGGAAAATTAGCATTGACATAAGGGATGAGGAAATTGAATAAACAAGCTCTCACAGAAAATCATAAACCAATTGCATCAGTATTTAACTCTGTAGTTAAAGGTGTACAAGACACTTTGAATACAAGCAGACTACAATCAGCCGTTGATATTGAGCTTAACTTTAATCAAGTTACTATTAGCAAAAAAGGAATTCCTCTCTTTACTAAAAAAAAGGAGCAGACTGAAATGAGCATAAAGCTTGCGACTAGAGTGATACCGTCCTCTAAATAAATACGTAAAAAACTGGATCTAAAAGTGCAAAAGAGCCGGACAGCCAAATACAATTTCCCATATTTTATGGTTTAAATATATCAGTACATGTGGTTAAGCCTTGCCTTTTAGATCATCTGCCCCTTTGCTTGTTCGATCTTAGACTAGGTCTGAATGGCACTGTAATTTTGTGCCAACCACGAGCTATTTCCCCCTGTAAAAATTTCTGTCTAACAGCTGTTATTAAACGTAGTCTTAAGATGCCCTTCAAACGCAATCATCTATGATATCATTAGCAAAGGTAGCTGTTCATCACAAGAAAAGTATATGAGGAATAAATAACCAAAGTGATTTGGAATTCTACTACATTGAATTAATTGCAAAATCAAAGTTTCCGTATAGCTACTCTAACGAAAATACTTGTATTCACACTATGTCGGTTAAATAACCTTCAATATTAATCATAACGTACTAAGTTACCTTAACAATAATCAAGGTTTAACTGAGTAAATATAGAATATAACTTCACTTTAACTGTATATATAATCATAATACGCGCTTACTAAGTTTTTTATTCTCAACGGCTTTTCAAAGTTCGTTATATATTTGTTTTGGAAAAGTATTAATGCCCATCAAAGCTCAAATTATCGATGTATTCGCCGGACCAGGTGGTCTAGGTGAAGGTTTCTCTGCGTATAAAGATGAAAATGGTAATTTTCCATTCCAAATAAAAATATCGGTTGAGATGGAACAGTATGCACATAAGACACTCAGACTAAGAGCTTTTACGCGCTATTTTACCCATAAAAAATGCACGTTACCTAAAATTTACTTTGATTACGTATCCGGTAAAAACCCCCTGCTAGGAAAATTATTAGAATTTCGCTTCTGGGAACTAGATGTTACTGAAAATGATAAAAGAGACTGGAACTTAATTTCACCTGAATTTTATTGTCCTAAAGAATTCGAAGAAGCAAAACTACTCTATAAAAAAAATTGGACTGAAACTCTTGTCGCTATCAAAACTGCAATTTATGAAGCAAGAAGAATGACCCTTGGTAAAGATAAAAAAGATATTCATAAAGCAATACAAGAACAAATCACTAAAGATGCTCCAACCATCCTGATAGGTGGCCCTCCTTGCCAAGCATTTTCTACTGTAGGTCGCTCTCGCCGTAAAGGCCACGTAACAAACAACGTAGTGACAACTAATGATTCGCCAGCAGTTTGGGATCAAGATAACGATGGTCGTACATGGCTATATAAAGAGTACATTAAAATTATTAATGATTTTGAACCTGAAATTTTTGTTATGGAAAATGTAAGAGGCATGCTTTCAGCAAAAGTAATAGGAGAAAATGACGAAAAAGTTCATGTTTGGAAACGGATTTTTTCAGACCTAAACAAACCATCAAATGTACTAGGAAATAAACAAACAAAACTTGAATATGACATCTATTCGTTAGCTAATGACTCTAAGTTTACAGGAAATACTGAAGATTTACTTCAGCTTAATGGCGCAGACTTTGTTTTAAATGCTAAAAATTACGGTATTCCACAAGCTAGAGAGCGAGTTATTTTGCTTGGAGTTAGAAAGAATATATCTAAAGCTTTAAGTAATAACTTTGTAGCGATGCTTCAAAAAATTAGTAAACAACAACAGACACATGTTAGCGACGCCATAGGTAACTTACCTGTTTTAAGAGCAGGAGTAGGTCGACAAGAACACCCATTTAACGGAAAAGATGCTCCTAAACAATCATCAGTAAAAAAAGCTGATGAAATTACGTTTTGGAAAGAAACATTGAACCATAAACTAAATGATGCTGTCACTCGATTAAATAAAAGCAATAATTCACACCAGCAAAAAGTTTGGAACATCTTAGAGTATGCGTATCGAAATCATTTATCACTTATAAATAAAGATCAGACATTTAAAAATGTATTCGAAACGGATTTTAAATCAACAAATTCATCAATTAACAAATTTTCAGAGTTTACATTTAGTCGAGTAGTTACTTCTAATAGCGGTAAAGCCAATAAAGAAGGGGTGAAATACTTAATGGATTGGTATGATCCAAATAAGCAAACCCAAATGATCTTAAATCACGAGACGAGAAACCACATGGACTCTGATTTATGCCGTTATATCTACTCTTCAAGCTATTCGTTAATTAAGCCTGAAGAAAATGAAAGAGTATATCCGAGACTACTTGAACTCGAAGAGGCTGGGCTTGATCCTAAGGGCCATAAAAATAGAGAATCGTTTATCGACCGTTTTCGTACTCAAATCTGGGATAGACCTGCCACAACAATTACGAGTCATATATCGAAAGATGGACACTACTATATTCACCCTGATCCGAGTCAAATGCGCAGTTTTACCGTAAGGGAGGCAGCTCGCATTCAGACGTTCCCTGACAACTATTTTTTTGATGGCCCCCGAACAGCCCAATTCATTCAGGTCGGTAATGCAGTGCCACCACTACTGGCTAATAAAATTGCGGGAGTTGTGCATAATATTTTTAAAAATAATCAATAGTGTGAATACCGTTTACATAAAACATTAAAACAAACTGACCTGGTCAACTTAATTCAGTCACCCTAGTTAAGTTCTTTAAGCTACTTCTTTTAATGGTTTAGCCATACGCTCAAATTCATTGGGACTTTGATAATTCAGGTATGAATGCATCCGTTGGCTGTTGTACCACATTGTGATGTAATTCAGTACATCTTGCTGAGCTGCATAGCGCGTTCGATAATTGCGCCAGTGAACTCTTTCCTGTTTCAAGCTGCCGAAAAAGCTTTCTGCTACTGCATTATCCCAGCAACATCCTTTTTTGCTCATACTACCTACAAACTTATGCAACCTCAGTATCC
>NZ_KB907052.1 GCF_000381745.1 Psychromonas ossibalaenae ATCC BAA-1528
CTATCGCTACTTCAACTCCCACATAAACGAAAATGGTACAGGCTCCGAACACAAAGTGTTTCCGTTTAACCAAAGCTTTAACTTGTTCAATATAATGGCTCTGTTCATCGCTTTTAAAGTCTTGAATATTACTTTTAAAGATAACCACGCCTAGGGAAAAAATAACGAAAGCGAATAAGAAATAAAGATTAGCAATCCCTAGCGTCACCAGTGTCAAACCGATAAATAATGGAGCCAGCGTCGTTCCCAGTGAATTAATCGATGAGGTAAAAGTTAACCTTCTTGATGCAGAAGCCTGATCACCAAGATGCGTTACATAAGGATTAGCAACAACCTGCATTGCAGCAACTCCTAACGCAAGTATAAAAATAGCCAGAAGTGAGCCGCCGAATGATCTGAAGGTAACTGCTAGGAAAAACAAACTTGCTCCGACAGCCGTACAAGCTAAAGAGATGGATAAGGTCATCTTGTAACCGTTTTTATTCATCAAGATCGATGTCGGAATGCAGATTACAAATGGGGCGAGGTAAAAGGCAATTTGCACATACATTGACTGTTTATAATTCAGGTCAAATAAAACTTGAAAGTGTGGAACCAGCATACTGTTTGCTGAAGTTAGTAGACCCCAGGTAAAAAAGGTCATCGCCAATAATGTAAGAGTGTGAGTACGATTCTGTTTCATATTTTTAACTATCTGATTATTAATAAGTTTGGGTTTGGCATGTTTTATTGTTGTTCGAAGGATCTGTTCCATAACCGTATCGTTGATATCTAACACATTGATTGTAGGCCGGGATTTATCCCGTCATTTACTTATTAACGACCTAAAGCCGACCTGCAAAAATAGCCAATATCAAACGGGAACAAAGCCTGTTCGAAAGAGTTCTAAGAACCTTTAAAATAAGTATTTAAAGCGAAGACGTCCGCCAAAATCATCTCCTTCGGCAAAATTACTAGCAAGCGAAATACCTTTATCGATAAGATTTGTATGGTAAATACCGGCATAGATTGAAAAATCTTCTACATCAAAAATATCAGAGAACTGGTAAGAGCTGTATACGGTCTGAACTTCAACTTTTCCATCATGCCAGCCGGAAGCCACATCAAAATCATTTACTCCGTAAATATAACCAAGCCCAAAACCTTTCCATAAAACATTCATACCCAAAGTGGAATCAGTTTCGTTAAGTGCATCAAGATAAGCTGCATTTACATTCACAGAAACATCACCTTTGCTGTAATTGGCTGTTACAGCATAACCGATACGATTGCCTACATCACCGGCACTGCCGTCGGCAAATATAACCGCATCTTTGACTAAATTGGCTTCCATTGAAGCAGCTACGCGAAAATCATTCATCTGATAAGCCACAACAGGCCGCACAATGATTGAATCACTCGATGCTTCAAGTACCTTACCGTGATAAGTATCTGCAAATAATTCCGTGCGGTCGCCAATCATAGTAGAAACTTCGGTGTATAAATTTCCAAATGTGTGGTTATACATGACCTGCCCAGCCTGACCTCCGCGACCTCGCCCCTCATTCAGCTGATACATATAACCGGCATTATCCGTATAAAGATCATTAGCAGTATCACCTGAATATTCCAAAAAAGTATCCTGACCAACAGGGAACATATCATATGCTTCAAAACGCCCTAACCGCAGCTCCCAGCTGTCTTTCATTCCAAAGGAAAACCATGAATCATCAAGATTAACTTCACCGGAAGTATCCATTAACGGCTGTGCTTTAAATTTTAAATAATGACCGGATTCAGTTCTACGCTCGCCTGCAAATTCAATCAAAATACGACCGGTTTGATCAAAGTGTGAGTCACCGTCACCAGCAGCTTCATCACTCTTTTCTTCATAGTTCAAATCAAATTCAACATCACCACCGATAGAAAAACTACCTTTCTCGTTATCAATAATGTTAATGCCTGCGACGGCTGAGAATGGTGCGATTACTGTAGCCGCAATGATCGATGTTTTAAAAAAGTTCATAAATAAAATCCCATAGTTTTATGTTTAATAGTATTAATTCATATTTAATTTGAATGATTTAGATCGTGCCCAGTCCTGAGTAGCGGGCGGTTATATGAATTAAGGTGCTGTTTTTGCTCTACATCGCCAAAATTAGAACGAAAAAAACTCCTACCAAGATGAAAATAATGGTAGCTATTTGATTTAAAGTTTTTTTGTGGCTTTTAGTTTGGCTGAGGCAGCCTCTATTGTTTAGGTAATGACGATTGTCAATATCTGCCCAGGATTAATCGTTGACTCAAGACTCACTATCCCATCACCCAGTAAATTACTTGAACCTAGAACTTCTGTCCCTTGAATGTTACCCAGTTCAACAGTTTCATTTCCTGGATTGTAGACACGCAATAAGTACTCATTTCCTCTACCTTTCGATAAGGTACTAAATACTAAGCCGGTATTACCTAGATCCAGCATGCTGTATTGCTTTGGCAGCGAAAATGGTAGTGGGTTAGTATGGAAGTAGGAAATACTTAACTCACCGGTTCTTGATAAATCCTGCTCATGGTAATAACCATTTAAAGTGGCAAACTCAACATAGTCTTTACGAACTTGGTTGATATCATGCTCTTTATCAAATTTCATCGCGAGATCAAATTCTAGCGTCTTCTGCAGCTGACTATCAGGTGTTTCGATAAGCTGTTCCGCCAGACCACTAGCACGGCCCGGTCTTCTAGACAGATCCGGCAGACCAAAATGTCCACAAGTTCGATACAGCGTAATCGCCAGTTGATTGAACTCATCTCCTGCAATTTGATATTCTTTACATCCATGAGAAAGAATCGTCGTATGGTAATCATCACCTTTTAAAGATACATAATTAAGTAAAGGCTCTGTTGTAGTTGGCTCTTCTACAAAGCCTTTTTCACGCCAGTATTCAAGTTCTTCTGGATTAGTTTCTCGAGCAATCTCTGTGTACTGTGTTCCCGCAAAAGAAAATTGGCTGCTGATCTCACTATTAACAATCATTCGCATACGAGTATTGAATGCCGTATTATCAATTTTGATAGAAATATCAATCAGCTTAGATTGGTCATTAAGCGTAAATTTTATTACATATTCTAACTTAGCATCGCAAGTTTTATTTTCTCGAGATTCAAGACTAGCAGGAACACTCCATGTACCAGACAAACGCATTTCAGAACTATGAATGTGCTTAGTCACTTCAACTTTGGTATCCGATAAGTCAAGATCAAGCAGCCAGTCATGCTCTGGAGGACAATGATCATAATTGTCACCGGCATCACCATCATTTTGGAAACAAACAACGTTGTTGAATTTTTTTCCTAATGAATTTACGGTTAGATTAAGTATTCCTTCATCAAAGGACAAAGCTAATTCGTTATTCTCAATACGTGTGCCATTGATGCTTTGCTTAGCCGCTTTACACTTAGGAGAAACAACAGGATCAACCTCAATCACCTGATAGCTCATCGCAGGAAGTACTAATTCAACTTCCACTTCACTGAAATAGAAATATTTATTTTTATCATGAAGAGAAACATCCTTATGGTAAGTACCTCCATAGGTATACTCATTATTAATAACAGAGTGCACAATTTCTTTACCATTCAGCCATAAACTAAAGTCTTCTTCTGGTGTGAACACCCGGTAACGTGCTACTACTTTTCGACTTTCAGGAAGCGTGTTAGTGACAACTAAAGGTGTTCTTCCCTCTTCAATATCGACTGTCAGCGCTATTTTTCTCAGCAGATAAGCGTGAGTACTTTCTGCTAATTCATAGGACATTTTCAAACGCTCAAAGATACGCGCGTTCGTTTTATCTGTGCAGGTACATACGCTATGGGTTTGGCTACGAGCCAGTAATCGCCATATTTCATCGACAAGTCCGCTCTCCCAAGGAACCCCAAGTTTATCCAGCATAGCCATTAACGGCTGTAAGTTATAGGTCATTAAGCGTTCAATCTTGTCTTGCAATTGCTTAATGTCATAACGAACGGAGTTAATCGACTTATGAATTCGAGAGTACTGAGTATCTAGAAACTCACCTCGGTAAGTCGGCAATGTTTCACCACACACCTCTTCTAAACGTTTAAAATAGTCCTCAAAACTCGTCTCTTTAAATAAATATTCATCACTGGTACTGTTGTAGTACTCTAATTTTTCTTTAAAGTCTGGTCTGATTGGAGTTTGGTCATTACCCATCGTCATTAGAAACTCATCACACGCGGCTTTTTCTGCGATCAATTGCAGCGGAGTAAGTTCATTTGTTTTGCACTCAGATACTAGACCTTTGTCTAATAATGTACCCGAAAAAAATGGATCATAAGACCAGCCGTAACCATCAATAAGAACGTTGGTTAAAACTCGCGAATTATTATCACCTTCCCAGTAGAACTCGGTTGGAAGTTGATGCTTATCTCCCATGCCTCTACGGAAACAAAACTTATCTATGCCAACACCATTAAATATTTGCGGGAAATCCACTGGGTGCCCAAAACTATCCGGCAAGTAAGAGACCATTGAAGCCCCTCCCAACGAATTAGCATAGTCAATACCTAATCTCAGATTGTTAACCATGGATTCTCCGCTTACAGCAAACGTTTCAGTTTGCGCATGCCATGGGCCGATCAATAACCTCCCATTCCCAATTAATTTTTCTATTCGAATCTTGTCTTCAGGGCAAACTGATAAATAATCCTCAACAATCGCAGTTTGTCCGTCCAGTAAAAAGCGTTCAACAGCCCCCTGTTCCAGCATCGTTAACATCTCACGCATATGATAGACAAGCTGAACTTGAGACTCTCTATCTGTGAAATACCATTCATTATCCCAATGTGTTTGATAAACAACATGACCTATTTTTTTACTCATTATTTTATTCCTTAATTATGCAATTATTTAATTGAGCTTCCAGAAACTAAAGGCCCAATTAGAGGAGAGGTTAAGACTCGGGCACGAGGTAATTATTCAGACTCACTTGAAGTCTATCGACACTGGCGCCGTAGATAGCTTGAACGCCACCTTCGAGTATCACTATTTCTATAGCACCAAGCTTACGCCATGTTTTCTTATTCGCATCAACAAGGCTCGAGTCTTTTACTTCAACACGTAGACGAGTAAAGCAGTTTCCGATATTTAAGATGTTTTCTCGACCACCTAACGCTCGAATAATTTTTTCGAATTTATCAGAGTCACCAGCGACTAAATTTCCAAGTCCGCTAGCGAGGGATGAACTGTTTTCTGTTTCATCTTCACCTTCACCTTCGGGCTCTCTACCAAAAATCATTACATTGAACCTCATGACTAAGAAACGGAAGACAAAGATATAAACACAAGTAATGCAAAGACCCACGACTACCCATAGGATCAGTTCCCACCAACGGCCTAATACCACACCGACTTGCAACACTCCCGAAGCAAACACATTGACAAGTCCAAATAGTTTCCAAGTGAATACCTGTTCACCAATAATCGAACTCAATAAATCAGGAATCATTGCGAACGTGGACATCAATAAAACGTGGACTCCATACAAGATTGGAGAAGCTAATACAAACATAAACTCCAATGGTTCAGCAAAACCAGTAAAGATAACGGCCGCAGTAGTACTCATGTAAAGCGCTTTAACTTCCTTTGTTCTTTTATTCTTTGGAATTGCTAGGTACATACCAATTGCTGCACCAGGAAGAGCAAAGATACCGGCAATATCCTGACCATAAAAGATGTTACACATATTCTGCTTATCAAAGATGGCCTGTGCTGACGTAGCTTGACCTTGGTTAACCAGATTGACCATCTCATCTAGCCTAGCAGGGCAAACCTGTGCAATACCAACTAAACTTACATTTTGAATAGTCGAAAATAGTTCACCACCAACCGGAGTAAATTCAAACACATAGTTAGTAATATGATGCATACCTATTGGGCGCAGGCCAACTTCTAACATTGTTTTGAAGAATGGGGCGATGAATGTTCCGGAGTTTTCAACGGCATGTGCTATAAACTCTAAACCTTGGCCAACGATTGGCCAAACGATTAGAAAAGCGAGAGCTAAAAGCAACGCATAAATGAACGTTACAAATATTGTAAAACGTTGACCATTAAAGAAATCTAGCCACATCGGAAGCTTATTAAAGGTCTTGAACTTTGACCAAAGTTGCGCAGAAAGTGCACCAATGATAATCGCACCGATCACACCAACTCGCATAGTAACAATACCAAACACTGATTCGAAAAGAGTGTGATGCTCTGCGTTAGCTATTGGCGATAGTAAGTCATTCACCGTTTGAATTGCATCGTTACCTTGGACTGCTCCAAAATAAGTATAAGATAACTCACCTACAAATTTATGAAACGTAAGAAAGAATAGCCCTGCAATAATAACAGGACCAGCTTCTTTCTCTTTCGTCAATGCGGCTGCGACACACAGAGCAAAAAAGAATGGCAGGTTTCCAAGAACTATCCAACCAGCTAGATTCATATATTTGCCAATGAAAGCAAATATGCCACCAAGTCCAGGAATCCCCCCTAAAAGGGCTTCGTTCATACCAACGCTTCCTAATGCGATCATCATTGCAGCAAAAGGCAATACAAACGTCGCAGCGTACAACATTGATTTCGCAAAAAACTGGAGCTTTCCAAGTTTACGTGTACTCATTTTACAATCCTCATTTTATTACATCACTTTAATTATCAATCAGTTACACTCTGACAAAAGCTTTAATAGTAGCTATATCTTGACCTTCACTTTCACCATAAGGACGAATGGTATAACTACCAACACCAGCGGGAATAACGAAAGTCTCTGCGTAGTGAATAATGAAAGCTTCAAAAGCATTGCTTGGGCTTTCTACAATTGCTTCACGACCTTCAATTAAGTTCAATACATTAACATTGCCATTTGTGTGGTGAGTTACAGTCTTATTAAACCAGTGCCTACGAGTTTCAATAAACTCTCTTTCGTGAAGACCTGTTCGCTCTTCTTTCCACCCATCACCTTCAGCAATATCCTCAACTCTGTTGATCAAATTCTTTTCAGTCCAATCTGTATCTCGATCCCACTGAATGACTTCTTTGCCGTGTTCTAGGTGAACAGGCCTAGGAAGACCGTCTAACCCTAATCGGTCCCAATCCCATAGTTTGAATGTGAAAATATATGGTGTAGCTGAGATCTCAAGTACCATTGCATTAGAACCAGAGCAATGAATTGTGCCGGCAGGGATCAAAAAGTGATCATGTTTCTTAGCTGGAAATTTATTGATAAATCGGTCATCATCAAATGACTTTTCACCACGCTGTGCTGCGTTGAGATCTTCCATCATTTCATCCGGATCAACATCATTTTTAACACCAAGATAAACAACGGCATCTTCGCCAGTATCGAGCATGTAATAACTTTCATCCTGCGTATAATGCATACCAAACTCTGATTGAATGTATTCAGTCAACGGATGCACTTGAAGGCTAAGGTTTTGCCCTTCCATGGTATCTAAAAAATCAAAACGAATAGGGAATTCAGCACCGAAACGAGCATGGACTTCCTCACCGAGCAATGCTTTAGGCTCCAGTAAAACTAAATCTTGAGAAGGTATTTCAACTCTGACATTACCAACTTTCAAAAATAAACTGTTCTCTTCTGGCACACAGTCAAAACACCATGCATAATTTGGTTTGTCTGCGTCTAAACCACACACTTCTTTCATCCATTGCCCCCCCCAAATTCCAGGATCAAAGAAAGGAACTAGGCGAAATGGCTGTTGAGCAGCTTGCTTAAGCCCCGCGCGTAATGCATCACCCGTGAGCAACTTTGGTTCCTGCTTAACGTTAGTATCCAGAATGAAATCAGTACGCTTTAATAAAGGTGTTTTATAACGATCAAAAACACGCCATTCGATAAAGAAAGCACGCTTATATCTGCGTAATATATCTTCGTTTTTATTCTCTACTCCCCAGTTGCCAATTTCCCCACGACGATAACGTTGCTGAATCTCCCAACGAGCTAGATCAGCATACACATGCACGTCACCTTCATGGACAAGGGAAGCCCCTGCACCAAAAACGATAATCTGTGATGCCTGACTTTCGCTTAATTTCTCTTTAATCGAATTAATTTTATTGCCATCGAAAAACTCCTGCAGTTTGTGAGGGGCAATAAAACCAAAGACACGATCATCTGTAATATGTCTCTCTAACATTGCAAAGATCTTTTCTTCTGAATGCTTAGCTTTCTCAACATTAAATAGCTCTGCATCTGGATAGCTTCTCTTTAATTCAGACTCTAACTCTTGTAAATCAACACCAGGATAGGTATCAACCACTAAAATGGACCGAGCACTGTTTAGGTCTGCTAGTTTTAAAGCAATAGCATTCATGGTAGCTTCCCAGCCCTCCCAGCTACTTTCCTGGCACCCCGTGACTTCTATACAGGGAAATTTGTCATAATTTGATTTATTACTTGAATAGTTCATCGCCATACCTTTGCCGTGTTTTAATATTTAGCAAATGGTATATCGATTAACCACACAAACAAAACTGGTTAAAATGTTTAACCACTCATTTCATATATACATACTCTGAAAGCAAATATTTACGTGATACTTATCACCACATTTCAGTTAAATTACGATTAACATCCGATTAAACGTTTAACCTGGGGAGTATGAAAATCATGTATACCATCGTTGATGTCGCAAAATATTGCGGTGTATCTACAGCTACTGTATCAATGGCCTTGAATAACAAAGGCAGGCTATCACCAGCAACAAGAGCCAAAGTACTAGAGGCGGTTGATAAACTTGGTTATGTTTACAATCAGACAGCCGCCAACCTACGGAACAATGAAAGTAATCAGGTTGGCCTATTGCTCAATGACATCACTAACCCTTTTTACAGCGAGCTTACGCTTAGCCTCAATCAGGAAATGGAACTTCACAATAAAATGCTTTTTCTAGCGAATAGTGAAGACTCCCCTGAAAGACAACGCAGAATTATAGAGTCATTTATCAGCCATAAAGTGGGCGGAATGGTCATTTGCCCCGCACTAGGTTTGGATCTTGATTTCTTGGTAACTTTAAAGAGAAGACAAATACCTGTCGTGCTGGCAGTAAGGAATTTAGAAATTGCTGATTATGACTTTGTCGGCACGGACAATTTTCAAGGCGCACGACTGATCACGCAACACCTAATAAACTTAGGGCATAGAAAAATTGCTTTTCTTGGCGGTATGCAAGGTTCAAAAACCCGAGCAAACCGTTTAGCTGGTTACATATCAGTATTACTCGAAAACGACATAAACCTGGAGACTAAATATTCGTTTACCTGTGAATCCAATCGTAAGGCAAGCGAAATAATGATGAATGGAATTCTTGATCATTATCCAGAAATTACCGCCGTCATTTGCTACCAAGACATCGTCGCATTTGGAGCAATGCGCGCATTACATACACGAAATATTAACATAGGTAAAGAGATTGCTTTGACTGGATTTGATGATATACCAGAGGCTGCTGATACGCATCCCGAACTCACTACAATATCGGTCTCAGCAAAAGAAATAGGACGTAAAGCGGGTGAAGTATTGTTAAAAAGGATTCACGGAAACACTGAAAATCCACAACACATTATTATTCCTCCCACATTGATTATACGCCACTCTTGTGGAAGTTAATTACAGAGAATCTATCAAATGCAGAATAAACTTAATCACACTAAGATAACCCGACAACACAAAGGTAATATCGAAATACTAAACATTGAACACCCGCAAGCTTCTGCTCTAATTTCATTAATGGGAGCACAACTACTTCAATATAAACCAAAAGGCCAAGCTGAAGTTCTTTGGCTAAGTGATGATTGTATTTGGGATACAGTGACCCCTCTAAGAGGAGGCATTCCTATTTGCTGGCCATGGTTTGGAAAAAGTAAAACTCCTGCGCATGGAATAGCGAGAACAGCCTGTTGGTCTATAGATAATATTATTGATAGCCCATCAAATGTGCAGCTTACTTTAATCTTAACAGACAGTGAGGAATCACTTTCCGTATGGCCATACAAATTTATCATTACGCTAAAATTAATTATAGGGAGCAGCCTCTCACTGAAACTCACAACTAAAAATATTTCCAAGGAAAGTCTCTGTTATTCCGGAGCATTTCATAGCTATTTCGATCTTCAAAATATACAACACACTCAGCTAACTGGTTTAGGTCGAAACTATCTCAATAGTGTCGACAATGGAGAAAGCAGACAATTAAAATCAACGCTCACGTTTAATAATCCTCTTGACTATGTTTTTACTGAAACAGACTCAACTATCGCTATTGAAGAGAAAAATCGCACTATCTTAGTGAATTCCCAAGGAAATGATTCATATGTTATTTGGTATCCAGGAGAGCAAGGTGCGAAAGCTACTCAAGATATGCCCGATGACGCTTATAACAAAATGTTGTGTGTTGAACCTGCTATTTTCTGCCTTCCAATTTCCTTAAAGAAAAATGAAAGCCACTCACTCTCGATGACCATTACAACATTGTAGTGCAACACCCTACATATAAACCATATAAAGCCCTGTAAACAGGGCTTCTTTGTATAACACTATCTGCCGTTACAGCGGCCAGTGATCAAAATAGATATGATCCGCCTGCCAGTCTACTTTTTCCGGATTATCGGACAGAAGCATTTTAGCCACGGTGAAAGCAAACTCAAAGCTGACTCCTAACCCTTTGCCGCTGATAAAGTTACCGTCAATAACGACTTTCTGATCCAGGAAGTTACCGTCGCTGAACTTCTTATTAAGGCCGGCACCAGTGGTGTAGTTACGCCCTTCCAGTAAATTATGCGCGGCTAA
>NZ_KB907053.1 GCF_000381745.1 Psychromonas ossibalaenae ATCC BAA-1528
GAGCAAGTACCGCCGAAAAGTGCGCTTGGAAAAGCCGTCAGTTACAGCATTAATCAGTGGCCTAAGCTGGTGCAATATATTAATGACGGTCAATTATCTATTGATAATAATCGTGCAGAGCGGGCGATCAAACCATTTGTTATTGGTCGTAAGAACTGGTTGTTTGCTAATACTAAAAATGGAGCTGTAGCCAGTGCGATTCTTTATAGCGTTATCGAAACGGCGAAAGCAAACGGGTTAATGCCCTTTAACTACTTAATGCACTGCCTTGAACAGTTATCAAATCAGCCAGATGAGATAGATTCGCTCTTGCCATGGAACGTAAAACTCGAGCCAGTGTAGTTGGCCGGACGCTTACCCTTAATAAGGTGGTGTTTGTTGTTTAAAGGTTGAACTTAAACCGGAGAAGGCATAGACATAGATTTTTGTAAGCTTAATCTGCTTTGAATATACGTGTGGCCGGATATGGCAAAGGTTGAGTGCGCAGTGTTTTTTTTGTTTAAAGTAGTTATTTTGCTTCTGAATAAGCGTGCTTTGTTATTTGTAAGGTTGAATTAAGGAGGTGTTTGCCTATTTTTGTGTAAAAATCGTACTGTTTATTTTAAACATACTATTAATAACAGAGAAGATAGAGAGTAATGACCTTTCAATCAATATTAAAAATATTATTACCAGAGTGCAATATTCAACAGTACTCTGCCCAACAGATATTAAATGATATTAATAAGGATTCTGTTCGTTTTTTACTTAAAGGCAGTGCTAAGTCTTTTATTAAATTTGAACATAAAAAATCAAAAGAGCTTCTTTTATTTGATTTAGGTGCTGGTGATTTGTTTGGCGATATTTCTTTTTTTGCGGGACAAAAAGCTGAAACATATGATAGCTATGTAAAAACAAATGAAATATGTGAAGTAGCTGAAATGCCTTCCGAAGTTTTTAAAGGTATCATTTTATCTTCTCCTCAAATATTGTGGTACTTTTCAAAACAAATAGCCATGCAGCTGAATAATTGTAAAGAAAAACTAATTTCGAGAAACTACTCGTATTCAATTCGACTGAAACAACTCTTCTTGATACTTATGAATAAGCCTGATGCAATGACACACCCTGACGGTATACAAATAAAAATATCACGCAAAGAAATTGGATTACGCCTTGCTATATCACCTTTTACTGTAAGTAAAACTCTTGCTGAATTGAAAAATGAAAAAATGATTCAATTTGAAGATCGCTCCCATAATATTGTCATTCTGAGATGACCTGCTGTTTTTAATTTCGAACAGTTTTGTATGAAACAGTTGAAATATACTGAGATTTTGCTGCTAAGCGCTTATTTGCCTGTCTGCTCTTGTTATTGTTTATAAATAATAACAAGAAGGAATTACTATGCAGTGTCAGTTAGTTAAATATCAGTGGCCAAACTTCTCGCAAAAAACTGAATTCTGCGCTGCAGTTAGGATTATCATCTCTGTCGTCAGTTTATGATCATATGACTTTGCGGGTGCATGAGCAGACGGCCGCTCAGACGCTGCAGGGGAAGTGACAGGAGCGGGGGAAAGTTATCTCAGCAGCTGATATGGCTCGTTTCTGGCTGGTGCGGGATGCGGTGTTAGAGTCCAAAAGAGACAAGGACAGTGCTTAGAAAAGTAGTTTTGCAGAGTTGTTTGCCGGGCTTAAAAGCAGATAGTTTATATGTGTGCTGGTTACTGCCTTGCTGCAGGTTGAGCAGTTCCTTTAACAAAGGGGGGGCTTAGTGCTGTAACTCGCTTCTTGGAAATAGGAAAATCCGCTTGAACGAACTCAGTTTAAGCGTTGATCGATCAGCTGATAATAACTGTTGGCTTTCATTCCATAGATAATCTGAATGTGATTCTTATCGACGGGCACAACCTCAATTGCTCCATTTCTTTTCAGCGCTGCTGTGTCAATGATCTCTGCATTCAGCAAGGTTAATCTTAGTCTTGTTGCACAAGCGCCGGCATCAGAGATGTTTTCTAGCCCGCCTATAGCCTGCAGAATATCATCTACCTCTTGCGCTAAGTTTTCGTTTACTTTGGTTAGACTTTTTAATACTTGAAGCAGTGATTTCAGCATAGCAGTTGCCTTTAAAAAGAATGATCTTAGTGACATTAGCATTAGCGGCCTAATAAGTTAAACAGTTGGATCGTGACGATGATCAATTAATAAACTGTGTGAATGAAAATGATAAACTGCTGGGCTGTAATGATAGCTGTCTTATATCTAAGTCTGAACAAACTAAGGCTGTAGAACAACTCCATTTTCCTGAAACTGAGAAATCAAGTATCTGCTCGATGGGGTGATGGTGTGAAAAATTGTGTTACCTAACCCGCAAGTATGATATGAAAATTTGACTTTTATTGTTCGATCTAGGCTAACAATAATCTACTTAGCCACTTCCCGTCAGCAGTAACTGACAGCCATTCACCAGTCTCTCCAACGATAGCCATTCTGCTTATAAAGTTCCGCCTGCAGGTGTGTTTTCTGGTTTATTAAGTTATTGACGTTCTTTTTCAATCGGATGAGTTATGCCTGCCTCTGGGTTATTAAAGTCAGAATCATTCACAATAGGGGGATCTATACCAGCGCTCGGGTTATCAAAACCAGGATCGTTATTCGCTATGCTGCTGTTTGATCAACAACCGGCTAAAAAAAATGAAGAGATGAGGACTGTTGTAATAGCTGTTTGTTTAAGTTTTTAATTATTTCGGTGCACCGGCAGGTCTTACTGTTTGATTTCTCTTTGAATTCACTACCATAACTTGTTATCATAAATAAATAAAATTGAGAGCAACATCAATTTATTTTATTGTTTATTTCAGATTATGAATCTAATGTTTATTTGACAGCTTTTAATAAAGCTACTTAATTAATTGAAATATATAACTCAATGTACGACTGTTAAGGCAATAAAAAGTCAAGGAAATGTGTAAAGTTATCTTTTGGTGCGTAAGTATCATTTCAAAAAACAGCTAAACGTTAATTTTTACATTCAATTTAAACTAACTTAAGTAAGGGAAGCAAAGTGAAATATAAAATTTTATCTACATTGATCGCAAGTGCATTACTTGGCGGCTGTTTTGGGAATGATGATAGAGCTGTACATAATACGCAGGCATTCGATCCTGCTGTTGCTAATATGGATGTTTCATATTCTTGTACCGACGGCACTGCAGGTGCAGCAGGCGTAACAGATGGATATGGTAAGGTAAATATTACCCCGTTAACTGTTGTGACAACACCAGAGACCTGCTCTCTTTTATTTGTTGCACGGAGCAACTCTGTTGATATGTCAAATGGTAAAAGCATGGCTGGTGTTAGTTATACTGTTCCTAAAGGTATGTCTGTTGCTGGTAACTTAACGACTGGGACACCGCTCTCTACTTTAATAGCCAAATCATTAGGTGATGAGCCGTATACTGAAGCTGCTGCAACTCAAGTTCTAACGGACTTAGGTTTAGATTCTCTTTTAAATGACGGTGTTTCAATTTCTGATTTACTGCTTAATACCGAAGCAGTTGCAGCGTCTTTACCTGCTGCATCTAAATCAAAACTATTAGCAACAACAGCAGTGCTAAGTGATACAATCCTAAATGCAGATACGAGTGCAACTGCTGAGGAATTAAGCGCCGCTGCGGAAGCAATATCAGCAACAGTATTAACAACCTATCCGCTTTATCCATCAAGCACGGCTGATGGAACGGGTGATGATATTTTCTTAGAAATTCCTAAATCGACAGTTGATGGTGCAGTTGCAGATCCGGAGGCTACGGTTACATTACCTCCAGCTCAAGAGGCCGTTCCAGTCGATCCAACTACCCCGCCAACAGGTGGTACTGGTGGTACTGGCGGCGGCTCCGATGACTCCACTGGAGCTTAATCAGTCTCGCTAAATTTAAGGCACTTTCGAGTGCCTTTTTTCTACCTTAATTTCTGAGTTTCCCTATATGCGTTTTTCTAAATTTATTTATCCTATGCTCTTCTGGTGGTCATTTCCTGCTGCAATACAAGCACAAGGTATGGACAATTTATTATCATCGCAAAGCTTTACCGGTGGTTTATTAACCCCTAATGCACAAGTAATGGATCATGGTGATTTCTCCTATTTATATGGTAGAGGTGTACCGTACCAGCAAAAAATTGCTGAACTTGATAATCATTTCTTTAGTGTTGGTTTATTTCAAGGTTTAGAAGTTGGCGGCCGAGTGGTAACCCAAACCTATGATTGTAATCTTTATTTGGAAAGCGGCTGTGGTATACGCGATCTTTCAACCTCTTTTAAATATCAGCTGCCCTTTATTTATGATTATACCGGATTAAATCTAGCTGTTGGTATTCAAGATGTTGGAGGTGCCGCTAATAATTTTGAAGCCGTCTATGGTGTTGCTGATTATGAGTTTAGCGATTATCCCGTTCGTCTTAGTGCTGGTTATGGTCAGTCGAAACTAAGTAATGACATTATGAATGGTGCTTTTGGTTTAGTTGAACTGCAGCCGTTATCATTTATGCAGCTCATTGCTGAATACGATGCCTCACAAGTTAACAGCGCGGCAAAATTATTTACGCCAGAAGGTTTATTACCGTTAAAGAGTCAATTAGCAGTGCAGTATCAAATTCATACCGGCCATGACTCCAGCTTTGACAATAACCAGCATATCTGGTCGGTTAATGCCTCTATTCCGCTGCTTGGTTTTAATTTTAATCAAGCGCAGGACTTTACAAATAAAGAGTATCTTACAACACTAGATTTAATCGCCATTGAACAGCAAAAAACTGACTCTGCAGATCTCAACGCTTTGAAAAAAGCATTAAAGGATGAAGGATTTTTAAATATAAGGATCGCTTATAATGACCGCAAAATCTTTATCGCGTTAGAGAACCGTCGTTATAACCAAAACCAGCTTGATGGTATCGGGGTAGCGTTAGGTATTATCTCAAGCTATGCAGGTAAGGGCCTGTTTGCTGATTTAGGCATTGATGAATCGCGCCAAAATATTGAGTTATACAGCTTAACTAATGATATTCCTGTTTTCAAAGTGGTGACATCTGCAGACTGTTACCGTGAATTTATTAAAACAGGTGAAGAATGTAAAGATCTGCAGTTTCAGAGCAGTGATGTACAGCTTGCTTATCAAAATACAGCCTGGTTTGATGAAAAAGAACAATCTGGTTTTGGCCGTACGCAGGTGATCCTTTCACCTGCTTTACGTCATAATGATGCAACGGAATATGGTGTATACGATTACTCTTTAGCATTAGCGACCAATATTTATACCCCTCTTTGGAAAGGGGCTGCCGTTGATCTTCGTCATCTATTACCTGTCTCAAATAGTGATGATTATGATGATGGAAAAATATGGCAGAATAGCCGCTTCGAAAACAAAGTCGATCGTGCTTTATTACATCAAGCATTTCAAATACCTTTTAATATTATGACTCAGTTTTCAGGCGGTTATGTTTATGGTGGTTATGTGGGCCTAATTAATGAAAGTCAGTGGGTTTCTGAGAGCGGCCGCAATAGCTTAGGTTTTGAGATTAGTGAATTTAGATACAAAGATGAGCTGGATGAACAAGGAAGAGTTGTTGCAAACCGTGCAACCACCTTGGGAAATTATCAAATATCAGTGCCGGAATGGGACTGGCAGTTTAAAGCGCAGGCCGGAAAATTTAGAAAAGGCGATACAGGCTTTAAATTAACCACTAGCCACTGGTTAGGGGATGTCAGACTTGATGCTAGTTTCCAGCAGTCGACAGAAGAGGATGCTGCACAATCTGAGCAGTTTGTAACATTAGGGTTAGCAATACCGTTAACCCTATGGCGTGATATGTCTCCAGGATATGTGCAAGTTCGTGGTATCGACCAATTTACCTATGCAGTCCAAACTCGTGTTGGAGAGGAACATAACAACCTTGGTACCGGACTTGGGGCTGATATTGGTTTACAGCATAACCTAAGCAGGCAATATAATAATCGCGATAGAATGTCAGTTGTCTATTTTGAAGAAAACAGCCAGCGACTTCGCAGTGCCTATTTGAGATATATTAAACAGGTTAACTAAGAAAAAAACCGCTATAAATATCAATTTATAGCGGTTTTTTATTATCTATGTCTGAGTAAATTATTTTAGATTTAGCATATTAATTTATGTGTGAATGACTCTTTGGTTGATACTCATCCGCTGATTTTTATACAGCCTCTTTCATCGACTTATCTGAGTTAATATCACAGCCCAGTCGCGTTACAATCTTAAATAATCTGGACTCGGAATAAGCGACATTCCTCAATACCGCTCTTTTTGCCCCTCTCTGCGTTAAGTTTGCTTGTAATAGCCTGCTATTACTTTACAAACTTGCCTTGGTAGGAACAAAAATTTCGGCATTGAATTATAGGTTAATTCAATGTTTTTTAATGCCCATTATCCCGAGTTTAGATTAAATATCTTCAAACCAACGTAATGGATTTTTAGCCCTGGCTAATTCCAACAACCCTGATCAGAAGTTATTTTTTGAATATTACAGGCGTAATGACTGCTCTCTATAATTGATTTATATCACGGTCAAAACAATTGAAATTTACCAAAAAACAAGTCGATTTAGACGGTACGCTGATCGACAGCGCACCGGATTTAGCATTAGCCGTGAACCATATGTTAACTACGTTGGAGCGTTCGATATTCAGTGACGATATTTAGTGATGGAAATGCCAAGAACAAGGTTTTGCAGGTTCAACAATTTTTTTATAACGCCATGACATACCTAAACGTTGCGGCACTTTTTCAATAATCGCTTTCATATTCATACATCGCCTTTCACATAGTGCTTAATAGTATTACTTTTTGCAAATATTGTACTTAAAAACAGAAGGGATGACAGCAGGTGATGGAATAGTACTTACATGTAATGTGATTGTACTACCTCTTATTTTTTTAACCGTTACAGTCAAAACATCATCAGTAAAGAGGAGAAATTCGTGAAATCTTTCATTACTTACATTAAACCGCATGTCAACCAAACTCGTCAAGACTGCTTATTGTTTGTGGTAAAAAGTTATGGGAAAAGTACGCGATCATTATGGCGAGCATTAGGTTACGACTCAGTGAGTGAGTTTGATAGTGCCTTATTCTTAGCCAGCATAAGCAACCTGCCGCGAGAAAACAAAAGGCAATAGAAACTTTAAGTAAATTCCCGCCATTCAGTGCTCACTTGCTCTCCCAAATCAATGAGCCTGAGTGGTGGTGAATTTACACATTTTGCAAACAAAAATAAAAGGTATAAAACTATGTTCACATATTTCCAGCGCTTAGGTAAAGCATTAATGCTGCCTATTGCAACCCTGCCGATCGCGGCAATATTATTGCGTTTTGGGCAGCCTGATTTGCTCGATATTACCTTTATTGCTACCGCCGGCAGCAGTATTTTTAGTAACTTACCTCTATTATTCGCTCTTGGCATCTCTGTTGGTTTATCTAAAGATGGTTCAGGTGCTGCTGCACTTGCCGGGGTTATCGGTTATTTTGTATTAACCGAAGCGACCATTGTTATTAATCCGGAGGTTAGATTAGGTTTCTTTGCTGGTATTATCGCCGGTATTATTTCTGGTCATGCTTATAATCGCTTCTATCAGGTTAGGTTACCTGACTTTTTAGCCTTCTTTGCAGGTAAGCGTCTAACACCAATAATGTCTGGTTTATTGTGTTTAGTCGCAGCCTTTATTTGTGGTGAAGTTTGGATGTATGTACAAAACGCGATCGATGCGTTTAGTCACTGGGTATCTCAAGGTGGCTCGATTGGGCACTTTATTTACGGTATTATGAACCGTGCTCTAATTCCATTCGGCCTGCACTATTTTTTACACTCAGTATTCTGGTTTAGTCTTGGTGAGTGTGTGAAAGTTGGTTATGAAGTCGCCTCTTCATTACAAGAAGTATGTTTAGCACCTGAGCTAGTGTCATCGTTGTCTATTGGCCAAGTAATACCGAACATTGATGGTTCTACGATTACATCTATTGCACAAGACGCTGCACGTGGTGACTTAAACCGCTTCTTCTCTGGTGATGATACTGCTGGTGTTTACATGGCGTGGGCATTCCCTGTTATGATGGGGGGCTTGCCTGGTGCTGCTGTTGCAATGTACCTGGCAACACCAAAGAATGAGCGTAAACTGGTTGCAGGCATGTTACTATCGTTAGGTTTCACTTCATTCTTAACAGGGATAACAGAGCCGCTCGAATTTAGCTTCTTATTCATTGCACCAGCTCTCTATGTAATGCATGCTGTCTTCAGTGGACTAGCAGTGATAATTACTAATTCAATGGGTATTTTACATGGCTTTGGCTTCTCCGCTGGTGCTATTGATTTTGTCTTAAATTGGGGACTTG
Source organism: Psychromonas ossibalaenae ATCC BAA-1528 (assembly GCF_000381745.1). Taxonomy (GTDB): domain Bacteria; phylum Pseudomonadota; class Gammaproteobacteria; order Enterobacterales; family Psychromonadaceae; genus Psychromonas; species Psychromonas ossibalaenae. Next base: position 8,397 of record NZ_KB907053.1, read on the forward strand.
CAACAAAACCTCTGGCACTTATTCCGCTGATTATTGCTTACTTCTTCTTATACGCGGTGACTTTCTACGCTGCTATTAAGATATTCAAACTATCGACTCCTGCTCCACCAGCAGAAACTACGGATGAAGAAGGTAACAAAGTTGCCTCAAAAGAAAAACCTGAAGCATTTATTCAGGCATTAGGTGGCGCAGAAAACATTAAGCATGTAGATGCTTGTATTACCCGCTTACGTTTAACAGTAGTTGACAGTTGTTGTTTTGACGAAGACAAGTTGAAACAACTGGGCGCGATGGGGGTCTTAAAAATTGGTGATAATGGTGCACAGGTTATCTTAGGGCCACGTGCTGAAAGTGTTGCAACAAGCATTAAACAACATATCGCGTAATAAGCACTCCAAACAACCTTAAAACAATACTCAGTCAGAGTTAGCACTACGGTGTTCGCCAAATAAATCTCGGTATTAACCGTAATGCCGTTCACTTAAGGTGAACGGCATTTCTTTTTTTAAGCGGGTAGCCATTTTTTGAACATTTCAATTCTCGGGGGGAACGCCTCTCTCGCCTTGCTGGCAAAACAAATTGTTTCGCACTTTTTGTTATATTCATCACATGCTTTGGGATATTTCCTGGTGAGCAAAATGGCAACATCGTTAACTCGTAGATAATATGCATGGATGCACCATGAAAGCTTAGTTGGTTAGGATGTATTCCATCGAGTGACTTTGCCATTAATACCATTTGATAACGTATTAAGTTATACGCTAATAATATCCCCCATAACTCTTGCTTTACTAATTCAGGCTGATTGCTA
>NZ_KB907054.1 GCF_000381745.1 Psychromonas ossibalaenae ATCC BAA-1528
CCGGTAACCTCCCTCGCGACTTTCACATTTAAATTCTAAGCAAAATTACAACAATCATATTTCTCAGCACTAAATCATTATTTTAAATCAGCATTGATATGTACCTGTAGATCATTACCAATTCAGACCAGACTGTGATTACCCCATGCCTCCATCATGATTCGCGCTAATCTAACTCAGATACAATTCAGAGCGATTCTAGCGTTAGATAAATTCCTCTAAGTAATTACATTCGCCACTCACCCCCCTCTGCTACGGAGTCACTCAGCAAGCAGTTACATAGCCTCAACAGATAAAATGAACTGGATTAGTACCGTCGTATTTAAATTAAAAATAATAGCTAGCTCTACTGTCGCCGCCGTCGGGAAATTTAGGCTAATCTAATCTAATCTAATCAGCTCAGATTCTAATTCAACCAGTAATTCACAGACTGATATTCATACTCATATCGCTAATTGTGTCACTAGGGGGATTTTAGGGGGCAATCTGCTAATGATTAACTAGTGAAGTTGATTTAATAGAATTACACCAGAAATACCACTCAGAAAATAAAAAGAGGACAGCATCCCTAAATAGAAAAATTACTATTAGGTTTAGTGTCCAGTTCTGCATTTTTAATTCTAAATACAGTTACCGTTGTCGGCGGCGACAGATTAGTGAAAATCAGCTTAAATTCTAAGTGTAAGACCGGCGGAGGACAGGCCCGACGACAACGACAGGGAAATCAGTTAAATGTTAAAGCTGGGGAGTTAGGTGTGGTGGTAGCTGATGAGGATTTGCTAGGTCAATGTGTTGCTATCGACCCAGCGATCTAGGATTTGTGGCTTGGGGGGTTGTTAGAGTTCAATGAGGTGTTTGGATTTTTCTATATTTTTAGCTCTAGGTCCTCTAGGCTTCATTTCCACCTCGAAGCTAACTAAATCCCCCACTGTTAGCTCTCCAACTACACTAAGTGCCTCATCGAACAAGAAAAATACATCCTTCCCTTTTTCGCGTCTGATGAACCCAAAGCCTTTAAAGGGATCGTAAGCGTTGATAATACCATTTTCACGCTGTTCCAAACCAGTACTCCTTCTTTGTTGGTATTGTTGAATAATGACTTTTTAATTTACGGCGTAGATTTTTAGCTAGTTTTGCCTCTGAACGTCCCAGAATACCTAACCGATAAAGGATGCGATTGCAGTTCTGGATTCGTCCGTACCTACTATGCTCTTCTTTTGGTACCTTTAGCGCTTTATTTGTTAATTTGATTATTTTACGAATATTCACATCATCATATATAGGAAGAACTTGCTTTAATCTATCCCGATATTTTTTAGCTTGAGGATGCTTCAATCTCTCTAGTTTAGCTACGAGTCCTGACGTTTTGTTCCAAAATATATGATAGTCATCTGAGTGCTTGGACTGTATGTATTTTAATTCGCAATTGAATACTAGTTGTCTAATGTACCTTCTTTCTTTTTTTCTGATCTTCGGTTTACTATGTTCTATCCATAACCCCGTCACATTAAATTCAGAATTACTGTTTCCTCTGAATTCAACTTTTGTTTTAGAAGAGTTAAGCCTAAATTCGTATTTTTTGAACATGCCTGCAACTTTCTGAATTGCATCTGTACATTCGGAATTTGATAAAACTTTGGGTGAGGACAATACAACATCATCCAATAATCTGGAGTAAACAATACCTTGCCCCCTAAATGCAGATACTAAATGATACTCTGAATTAAAGAACACTAGATTTGCTAGGTAAGTGGAAGTGCAACCCCCCTGAGGAACAGTGCCTTTATAGGTTGTTAATTTAGTTAATATTTTTGCTAGAGCATCTGGGAAATTAAATAACTGTTTAAAAATATTAAAGACTTGTGATGCTTTTATATTAGGGTAGAAATTTTTTATATCCAAACTTATTAATGAATTGGCACCTACGTGCATATTTGCATTTTCAACATAATCACGCTTGGGAGTAGCTTTAATTCCCCCTTGCAAATAAGTAGGATATTCAATTAATTCAAATATCCTGGAATTAATTCTTTTCTGGATTCTCTTTAATTCATGTTTAGCTTCAAATACAGTTCTTACTTTTCCCGTTTTGGGGTGTGGAGGAAGTTCATATTCAGAATATGATTCATCTATTCGATTCGAAATTGCTTCCATAACAGCAGGGGAAACGCCAAGTGTTCTCGCTAATTTATCAATTGAACCGATCGGTTCAAAGGGGTAGTGGGGTTTATCCATGTGACCTCGAAAAAAAAAGAGTGGAGTCAGTTATGAAATAATGTTGTTAATCAGGTCCAATATATTATTCCCGAAAACTAAAAAATTTAAAACCACCGAGACACAGCCTGCAAGCAATCCTGTGTAATTCGATGAGCTCTGGTCAACTCGCGTTTTAGACTCAAAATTGGCTTCAATGTTTAAGTCCGAGTTCTTTGTGTGTTTTACTAACTTGAATGAAATATTAAAACTATCCATTTGCTTTCCTTCTATGGCATGTGCGAATTTGCACGCCAGACCAAGTTGGAAATGACAGAAATAAATATATTGACCTTTGAGCCGACTCCAAACTCTATGCCAGACAACGGTCGACGATTTGTTAGCGGAATACATGTCCAAATGAGATTTGGATGAAAACCACCAGTAAGTCGCAGGAGTCCGGTCATGATCCTTTCGGATCGTTCCCTAAAGAGAACATCGTTTTTCTGTACTGCTTAAGTTATTCAAAGAACATTGCAAATGGGCGAATAACACCCACAAATCCACAATACAGTCTCAATAATTTAATGTCAACAGTACCTATCCTTAATATATAAACGTTGTGAGCATCATAAAAAAAGAAAGCGTTAATATAGCTTTCTTCTCCTAATCTAACCCTTAATCAGCTCAACTAAAAATCCAACAGGATCTTTAGCTACGCCAATAATCGGTTTGGCAATACCAACACTGGCATAGTATCCGGCCTTGATATATTTGCCTTCATCTAAAGCATTATTCGCTTCATCCATATCATCAGCTGCTCGATCAAAATTACGCTCATGTTTACCTGCTTTAGCCATGGTTTACTCCTGTATATTGGTTGCTTCAATCACTAAATCTGACACATTGTTACTCACATCCCGTAACCGAGAAGATGTAATATGGGCGTATCTAGTGGTAGTTTGAGGTGAATGATGCCCTAGCAAATGCTGAACATCATAGAGGGTGGCATTGCCTGAATTTATTAAAATTGAGGCAAACGAGTGCCGCAAGTCATGAATCCTCAGATTGCCCAACACACGTGCTCGCTTCTTAATTCTGGCAAATGTCTTCTTCGGGTTAGTGATCGCCTTTCCTGCTTCGTGACTAGGAAAGATGAATGGGTTATTAGGTTTCCTGTACTGTTTCTGCTGATTGATAATGCCTAATGCAAATTTGTTCAGTATTACAGTTCGCGCTAACCCAGCTTTTGTGTGCGGTAAATACAGGCTTCCATTGGCGTCGTCGACGGTCAAGTCCTCCCATTTTGCTCTGCATATTTCACCTATTCTCATGCCAGTGAGTAGTGCGAATTTAAGAGCATTAGCTTGAGTCTTGTTTTCATCAGCATCACACGCTGACATGAAAATAGCGACTTCGCTTTGATCTAAAAACTTCTGTCGTAGATTATTTTCTCTGAGCTTTTTGATATGCAAACCCGGATTACTACTAGTGAAGCCCCATTCTACGGATAATTTTAAAATTCGCAGTATTAGACTTCTCAAGCGATTAACCGTTGATGGTTTACGTGTTGCGAGCAATTCATCTAACCGCTTCTGAATATCGTGCTGGGTTATTTGGTCTAATGGTTTACGTGCCCAAACGGGGTAAAAATGCATCTTTAAATTACCTTCATCACTTTTCGCTGTGAGTTTATTTACTCTGGCGAACGGTAAGTAATGTAATTCAGAAAATTCATAAAATGTGGGTACGCTTTTTTGTTCATCCCTTAATAGCTTGGGATCATTACCTAGTGCTAACTCCTTCTTGTGACCATTAGCAATTAAACGAGCAGTGGCAATATCTAATCCAGGATACTCACCTAACTGCATGCTTCGTTTAACTCGATTGAATGTATAGCGGAATAGAAATCGCTTCCTACCTTGCCGATTTACAATCAGCTTTAAGCCTGAACAGCTTTCATCAGTGTATTCAGTTTCTCGACTTTTACTCGTCGTCGCCGTCGCGGGAAGTGAGTCAATCTGTCGTTTGTTGAATTTGAATTTACTTGGGCTCATATAGATATCCCTGCATGATCACAATATTAAAGACCCAACTAATGCCTGTATTACAGGCACAGTTAAGCCTTCGTTATTAATACGAATAGTCATGTTTACTCTCCTGATTGATAGGTTACTTTGGTGTGTCTGGTGTTGTTGCCTGAGTTGGTTTGCTAGTGAAGTGTTTAATTAAGTTGGCTGAGGTGATGATTAAATGGTGTTGATACATCTTCTTATCAACAGCACCGAATACGCCTTCATGCCTGAGTATTGCTGCTAGAAAACCTGAATTATTGCAAGATTTTTTTTTGAACAATGTCACTAGCAGTTTAGATGGGAAGTTATCTAATTTAGCTAATGGTTCAAGGCATTTAGCAATGTCATCAAGCATTACCCATTCGTTAGAAAAGAGGCCATTATTGTCGTTGCTAGTGATGTGGATACCGTGTTTTTTACCTGATTTACCCAGCTCGTAATGTACTAAGTGTTCTGGATTTCTAAGCTTTGGGGCTGAATCAACGTAGATAGTTTCAAATACGACTTCTGGTGCTTTAGCCGAGCTATCAACCTTGGTGTCGTCTTTGGCATTATCTGGTTTAATTTCCATGGTAAGCATCCTTAATTTCATCGAAAGTAATGTGATTAGACAGTAGTAAATACAAGCCCTGACCGTCGTCGGCGACGACGGTTAGCGAGATTTGTGTATCTGAATCGAGTGACTCAATCCATTCGGGGTATTCAATGGCGTGAAGTAATCTATCTTTGCTTGCTTGGTCAGTAGGTAAGTCGTTTAAGTTAGTGATATGCCATAGCTGACACTTTAACTCAGCCCATATTTGTTCTGCTTCATCCATTGAATTAAATGGCTCAGTAAGGATTGTTGTAACTTGTTCGATTAGTTCGCTGGTGATTAGTAGTGTTGGTATCTCTGATACAGCGGATACTTTCTTCATGATTAACTCCTTGCGTTGAATATCAAGGAGTTAATATATGTTTGTGGTTAAGGTTATTACTTTTTGTGAATTTTTTCTGATTGTTTTTTGATAAATTAATTTGGTAAGCGTATGATTAAACGGCTCAAGATGGAACGGGGCTACAAAGTTTTATTAGTATGCATACCGTTTGGCTAGCTTAGCTGGTCAAGGTTCACTGTATAGTGGGCAAATCTAATCTCTACACTCTAAGTGTTTGAATATAATAATTTAAGGTGCCGACAAGTTTGGCATATCATACAAGTTATTGACATCCATCTTGAGCACCTTTCCTTTTATGCGGAGAATTAACTATTAACGATATCGTAAAACTTAAGAACTCTTTAGCCGATCAAATTTGGTTTACAAGAAAAGCTAGAATTAGATCTTCTGAAAGAATATTATCCAATCATATACACAGTACTTATATCCTTATTTGGTACTCCTTTATTACGTTTTCATTATCAATATACCTTATCAAGTATCCAGATTTTCTTCTTAAAAATTCTGACGTAATAATGACAATTGCAACTGGAGCTGTATTTACATTATCTTTGCTTATTCCGCAGTTAGATCTTAAAAACAGGTCGTCACAATTAAAGAATAATTATATTAGCTTGCAACAATTGAGTTTTGATTTGCAGCTATGTCATTGTGAAAAATCTATCACGGAAGTAAATTATGACTATTTAACTTTATTAAGAGAAGTAGAGAATCACAGTAAAATCGATTTGTATTATTTTATCGTTTATGAATCAGGTGGTAACTGTACTAGAAAAATCACAGTCAAAGAATGGATCCACTTAATTTCTTATCAGAGCTTACGAACGTCAATACTGACATTACTATATTTACTTCCTATATACTTGTTGATTCTCTATGCAGCCATATAAAGCTTTTAATACTAGGTTTCGTAAAAAGAGCCTACTAAAGATATATTACGAAAACATTCATTTTACTTCCTCCTCGGGTGTTGATGGGGTAAAGGCCTGTGATGAATTTGATATAAATAGTGAAATAGATATTATTTTAAGAAAGATAAGAAATGGATCTTATAAATTCAGTCGTTATAAAGAAAAGTTAATATCTAAGGGCGCAGGCAAAAGCCCTAGGGTTATTTCTATTCCTACAGTTAGGGATCGCATTGTTATAAAAGCATTGCACTTAACATTGCAAGACGTATATCCTGAATGTTCTAAAACCCTTATTCCTCAGTTAATGTTGGAAAAAATAAAGTTAGACGTAAAAAAATTAAAATACAAATCTTTTGTAAAAATAGATATTAAAGAATTTTATCCTAGTATTGAACATGATTTATTATTCAATGCTTTATCTTCTCGGATAAAGAAGGCTTCATTTAAGGACCTTTTATTTCAGTCTATTCAAAATACTACTGGTAGCATTGAGTGTAAAAAAGGTATTCCTCAGGGACTATCTATCTCAAATATACTTGCAGAGGTTTATTTAAAAGATATTGACTCAAAGAACTCTTCAGACAAAAAAAACTCGTATTACCGTTATGTAGATGATGTATTGATCTTTTCCAAGTCAAAAAAAACATTACCACTAGTGAAAAGAATTATAGATAGATTTGATTCAATTGGATTAGATTGCCATCCATATGACGAAATTAATAGTAAGACAAAATACGGATTATTAAGTGATGAATTTGATTTTCTTGGCTATTTAATTAGTAATAGAGAACTAACGGTTAAACCGGAATCAATTCATCGTATTGAAATGTCGATAGCAAAAATTATTTCTTCAGTTAAGTATGTAGAAAAACCTAATTTCGATATTACGCAAAATAAGCTCAATATAAGAATTACAGGATGTATATTTGAAGGTAAAAGGCGAGGATGGCTTTTCTATTACTCACAACTAGAAGACTTACAGGTTTTATATAAACTCGATAGCACTGTTAAAACTCTCTTGAAAAAAGCAGGTCTGAGTGAAGAGATAAAACAAAAAAAGTTTTCTAAAACATACGGTGAGTGCAACAGGGTTATTTTGGAAAATTATAAATACATCCTAAACTTTGATGTGTACACAGTTGCAGAAAAACGAGAGTACCTTGCCCAAATCATGGAGTTAAAGACCATTGCGTCTTTAGATGACTCTACTGTAGATGCTATTTTTCAAAAAAGAATTAGGCACCTTGTTAATGACCTTGATCAGGACTTAAGAAATAATAGCTAACAACCCCCCAAGCCACAAATCCTAGATCGCTGGGTCGATAGCAACACATTGACCTAGCAAATCCTCATCAGCTACCACCACACCTAACTCCCCAGCTTTAACATTTAACTGATTTCCCTGTCGTTGTCGTCGGGCCTGTCCTCCGCCGGTCTTACACTTAGAATTTAAGCTGATTTTCACTAATCTGTCGCCGCCGACAACGGTAACTGTATTTAGAATTAAAAATGCAGAACTGGACACTAAACCTAATAGTAATTTTTCTATTTAGGGATGCTGTCCTCTTTTTATTTTCTGAGTGGTATTTCTGGTGTAATTCTATTAAATCAACTTCACTAGTTAATCATTAGCAGATTGCCCCCTAAAATCCCCCTAGTGACACAATTAGCGATATGAGTATGAATATCAGTCTGTGAATTACTGGTTGAATTAGAATCTGAGCTGATTAGATTAGATTAGATTAGCCTAAATTTCCCGACGGCGGCGACAGTAGAGCTAGCTATTATTTTTAATTTAAATACGACGGTACTAATCCAGTTCATTTTATCTGTTGAGGCTATGTAACTGCTTGCTGAGTGACTCCGTAGCAGAGGGGGGGGAGTGGCGAATGTAATTACTTAGAGGAATTTATCTAACGCTAGAATCGCTCTGAATTGTATCTGAGTTAGATTAGCGCGAATCATGATGGAGGCATGGGGTAATCACAGTCTGGTCTGAATTGGTAATGATCTACAGGTACATATCAATGCTGATTTAAAATAATGATTTAGTGCTGAGAAATATGATTGTTGTAATTTTGCTTAGAATTTAAATGTGAAAGTCGCGAGGGAGGTTACCGG
>NZ_KB907055.1 GCF_000381745.1 Psychromonas ossibalaenae ATCC BAA-1528
AGTTTACGCTACGTAGCAATCAGCCTGAATTAGTAAAGCAAGAGTTATGGGGGATATTATTAGCGTATAACTTAATACGTTATCAAATGGTATTAATGGCAAAGTCACTCGATGGAATACATCCTAACCAACTAAGCTTTCATGGTGCATCCATGCATATTATCTACGAGTTAACGATGTTGCCATTTTGCTCACCAGGAAATATCCCAAAGCATGTGATGAATATAACAAAAAGTGCGAAACAATTTGTTTTGCCAGCAAGGCGAGAGAGGCGTTCCCCCCGAGAATTGAAATGTTCAAAAAATGGCTACCCGCTTAAAAAAAGAAATGCCGTTCACCTTAAGTGAACGGCATTAGCTAATCAGCGGTTTTTTTCTGTCTGTTAAATCTCATATTTGGAGCGGTCTCCCAGATCGTAATAAAGCGGCATATTAATTTTTTTCCAGGCCATATATAAATACAAAAGAGCCGTTATAAAAAAACCGCCGGCAGCCCATTCCCCCAGAGAGGCAACAACCGCTCCCCAGGTGCAGACTAAAATAACCGGAACAAGTTTAAGCGACGCTAACGAAAAACAGAAACTCTCTTTAAAAGCAATACCCGCTAAGGTTACCGATAACAACCCAAGACTTAAATAAGCCGCCAGCAGCCCGCTTAAGGTAAAACTAACCGCTGACAGCCATACTCCAAACCAGCAGGCATTCACCAAAAGCAGCCTAATAGCTTTGTTATACAGATGTAATGACGAGGCCTGCAGAAGCGTCGCCAATGCTAAGAAAATCAAGCTTTCTTTAAACCACAAAGGATAAAACAGCTGCTGCAGTGCTAAACCTGATAAGGCAAAAAACGTTAGCAGCATACCGAAACGATATATAGAGATAGTTAATTTATCCCAACGATCTAAATTTTCCTGAATATGCGGATCTGCCATTTAATTGTTCCTCTGCTAATTACCTATGCTGTCAAGCGTATACTATAATCGGTAGTTTGCCGGGCATTATTTGAAAAAACAAATTAAATCAAGCAGATAAATTGAGTGAAAAGAGAAGTAAAACACAGCAGTGAATTTACGTGTACTGTTTTAATTTACAGTATACAATTCCCCTGTTACCGTTACACTTTATTTAGTCCAAATGCTGAGGAAATCATGAACAATATCGAAATTCGTGGCGCAAAAACCCACAACCTGAAAAATATAGATCTTTCCATTCCTCGCGATAAGCTGATTGTTATTACCGGCTTGTCCGGCTCAGGAAAATCATCTTTAGCATTTGACACTTTATACGCAGAAGGCCAGCGCCGTTATGTGGAATCATTATCCGCTTATGCCCGACAGTTTTTATCGTTAATGGAAAAGCCGGATGTTGAACATATCGAAGGTTTATCACCAGCCATCTCTATTGAACAAAAATCCACTTCCCATAATCCTCGTTCAACTGTTGGCACCATTACTGAAATTTATGATTATCTGCGTCTTCTGTTCGCACGTATCGGCGACCCGCGCTGCCCGACCCATAATGTTACACTAAACGCGCAGACAGTCAGTCAAATGGTCGATTCCATTCTGAGCAACCCTGCGGGCAGTAAAATGATGCTGCTTGCACCGATTATTAAAGAGCGTAAAGGCGAGCACGTTAAGACCTTTGAAAGCCTGGCTGCACAAGGCTTTCTACGAGCACGAATTGACGGTGACATTTGTGACTTAAGCGATCCACCGATATTAGAGCTGCATAAAAAGCATACTATTGAAGTGGTGGTAGATCGTTTTAAAGTACGCGATGATTTAAAACAGCGTCTGGCCGAATCGGTTGAAACCACATTAAACTTAAGTAACGGCTCAGCAGTACTAGCCTTTATGGATGGAGAGCAGGAAGAACAGCTTTTCTCGGCAAACTTTGCCTGCCCGCACTGCGGTTACAGTATTGCTGAATTAGAACCGCGTATTTTTTCATTTAATAATCCGGCCGGCGCTTGTGAAACCTGTGACGGTTTAGGTATTGAACAATACTTTGATGCGCAGTTAGTCGTCACCGATAAAGCCCTGAGTCTTGCCGATGGTGCAATTGAAGGCTGGAGCAGCAAATCTAATTATTATTTCCAAATGCTGTCGGCCGTTAGTGAGCATTACGGCTTCTCTGTAGACACCCCTTTCCAGGATCTTTCTAAAAAACATCAGGGTTATGTATTAAACGGGACAGGAAAACAGAAGATTTCTTTTTCATACAGTAACGATAAAGGCGATCAAGTCTCTCGTTTACATGCTTTTGAAGGGGTACTGCCTAACCGTTCTCGCCGTTACCGGGAAACTGAATCAAGTGCGATGCGTGAGTATCTGAGCAAATATATGAACCGCCAGTCATGTTCAAGCTGCTGTGGTTCACGATTAAAACAAGCATCCCGCCATGTATTTATTAATGATGTCAATCTGCCTTATATTGCGCAGTTATCAATTGCAGAAGCAGAATCCTTTTTCAGTACCCTAAAACTGCAGGGACAGAAAGCCCAAATAGCCGATAAGATCCTGAAAGAGATCTTAGAGCGACTCAGTTTCTTAGTGAATGTCGGACTTAACTACCTGAGTTTAGAGCGCAGTGCTGAAACTCTTTCTGGTGGTGAAGCACAGCGGATCCGTTTAGCCAGCCAGATTGGTGCAGGTTTAATGGGGGTAATGTATGTCTTAGATGAACCTTCCATCGGCCTGCATCAGCGCGATAATGAACGCCTGCTGAAAACCCTGACTCATCTGCGAGATCTAGGTAACACAGTGATTGTGGTAGAGCATGATGAAGATGCGATCCGCCAGGCGGATCATATTATTGATATCGGCCCAGGCGCAGGTATTCACGGCGGCGATATTATCGCTCAGGGAAATTATCAGGATATTATTAATGCTGAAAATTCATTAACTGCAGATTACCTCAGCGGGCGCAAAGAGATAGCAGTCCCCAAACAGCGCACTGCTTTAACTGATAAATGGATTAAATTAAGTGAAGCATCGGGTAATAACCTCAAATCTGTTAACCTGGAAATACCTGTCGGTGTCTTAACCTGCATCACCGGTGTCTCCGGCTCGGGTAAATCCACCTTAATTAACGATACGCTTTACCCGCTGGCGCAGACTAAGCTCAATAAAGCCACTACGACTCAACCGTCGCCCTATAAAAAAATAAGCGGGTTAAGCCACCTGGACAAGGTCGTTGATATCAACCAGAGCCCTATCGGGCGTACACCAAGATCCAATCCGGCAACCTACACAGGAATATTTACCCCTATTCGCGAACTGTTTGCGGCCACACCGGAATCTCGTGCTCGCGGCTATAAACCTGGACGTTTCAGCTTTAATGTCAAAGGCGGCCGCTGTGAGGCCTGTCAGGGAGATGGTGTTATTAAAGTGGAAATGCACTTTTTACCCGATGTCTATGTGCCCTGCGATGCCTGTAAAGGCAAACGTTATAACCGTGAAACCCTATCAGTTAAATACAAAGGAAAAAGCATCCACCAGACACTTGATATGACAGTAGAAGATGCCTTTAAATTTTTTGAGCCGGTGCCGGTAATTGCACGTAAATTAAAAACATTAATGGATGTGGGCCTTTCTTATATTCGCTTAGGACAGGCAGCTACGACACTGTCGGGTGGTGAAGCACAGCGCGTAAAATTAGCAAAAGAGCTTTCAAAACGTGATACAGGTAAAACCCTGTATATTCTTGATGAACCAACAACCGGTTTGCACTTCCATGATATTGCTCAGCTTTTAAAAGTCATTCATACTCTGCGCGATCATGGCAATACCGTTGTTATTATTGAACATAATTTGGATGTTATTAAAACAGCAGACTGGATCGTCGATTTAGGGCCGGAAGGCGGCAACGGCGGCGGAGAGATAATTGCAGCGGATACCCCGGAAAATGTTATCAAGGTTTCAGGCAGTTATACGGGAATGTTCCTAAAGCCAATTTTAGAAAAAAAGAACCAAACTACTTGAATATACGATTAGCAGCTTAGCTCGGATGTCAGCATAACGTTCGAGCTAAGTTCCGCAGGGCAGGTAATAGACAGCTAGTTTAGCTATATAAACAGGATAATAAATGGATTTACAGCAGAAATTAACACGGGCTTTTCTTATTACCTTTGCATTATTAATGGGTCTTGGAGCCCATTACTTTCAGCATAATCAGGGAGGAAGTGGCCTTGAGTTAGCGCAAAACAATGTAGTGTGGATTTTTTTCTCCACGCTGATTGGTTTAGGTTTATGGAAAATAACTGTACAGCAGAAAATATTCTACTCTCGTTTTACTCTGGTGTTTTTAAGTGCAGTCGTACTGTTTTTAATCCCTCTGTTTTATCCCAATAATGAACTGGCAGATCAAAGCTATACCCGCTTAATGGGTCTAGTCGCCGGTTTTTTACTGTTTGTCAGTCTGCAGCAGTTTCAGTTTAAACGTACTCATATACAGCGCCTTTTATTATTAATCGTACTCGCCGGTTTTCTACAGGCTTGTTATAGCCTGATGCAGGATTATCTATTACCTGCAGATAATATCTTTGGTTATGACGTTGGTTATGGGCGTCCCTACGGCATCTTCCAGCAGCCGAATGTACTGGCTTCTTTTATGGCCACTACGCTTATTTTGGCAGGTTATTTACTGCAGCAGGTTAACTGTAGAAAACTACAGATATTTTTACTGCTCACCGCCATGCTTAACATTTGGGTGATTACTGTCACTATGTCGCGTGTCGGCTATTTAGGAAGCTTATTGTCGGTTGTGCTTTTTATACCTTGGGCTTGGCAGCAAAACAAAAAGCGTTTGGGACTCTTTCTACTAGTTATCTTACTAGGCATCGGCTTTGGTTCATTGAAAGGTACTGCGTTATTAGAAGCACGCGGCATCGAATCGATGAATCAAGATAATGAACGCCTAAGAAATATGCAGCACAGCTTTCAGCTATTCAAAGCAAAACCACTACTAGGTAATGGATACGGCAGCTTTGAAAGAGTCTATTTACTAAGTTATTCCGAGCGAGTAAAAACTGAAGGACTACCTGCACTAAAGAGCCACTATACTCACCCTCATAACGATACTCTTTTCTGGGCAGTGGAGGGGGGGGCTGTACCAATAATCGCAATTTTACTATTAGCTGTCTGCTTTCTACGTTTATTACACAATTTTAAGTTATCCTATGGCTTAGCTCTGTTAGCATTAGTAATTCCTATATCCTTACACACTCAGACAGAGTACCCTCTTTATCATTCTGCACTGCACTGGTTAGTATTAATTGTGCTCGTTTTTTATATCGATTCTGAATCTAAAATTATACAAGAAAAGATATTCAGGCCTACCTTTGCATTACGTACTTTCTCTCTGTTAATTCCGCTGTTCACCACTGTTTTTATGGTTACAAACCTGCATGCCATATCTAAAATCACCACCTATGAGCGCAGTAAGCAACATGATATTCGCTTATTAATGGATATAATCAATCCTTTAGTTTTTGAAGACCGATTTGAATTTCATCTTAATTATTTTCGTTTATCCATGGCAGTACGACTTAATAAACCAGAAGAAATTCATGCAGTTATAGACTCAAGCAAAGAAGTGCTTAAAGTTAAACCTAAATCATTCTTTTATATTATTTTGTATCTGGCTTATATTAATAATAATCAGGTGGAAAAAGCCAAAGAAGTGTTAGGTTATGCGCGATATCTATATCCATTAGATAAACAGTTAGCAGATATTGATAAACCGGTTAAACAAACTAAAAGTAGTAGTTCAGCTCAAAAATCAGCAGCTAGTTCGAACCAGATAACAGAAAGCAAAGCATTACAAACTCAGTAATTATTAAGAGTATATATTTATAATGAAACGGATTTTCATATATAAAATAGTTAAAATTGTGCAGCCTCTATTCCTCAGTCTACTGCTGACTCATAAAGTGTGCGCGGATATATATATCTACATTGACCGCAACGGCAATCAGCATTTCTCACAGCGTAAAGTTAATGAAAAGTACCGTTTATTATTACGCAGTGAAACCAATGAAAATCCGGGCAGCTTTAAAAACTGGAAAGAAAAAAGTTACAGCAATATCAAAATACCCAACAGTAAAACACTACAAAGAAGATATCACTCCTTAATTGTTCAGGCTGCCGATAAATATAATTTAGAGCCGGAATTTATTCATGCAGTGATCACTGCAGAATCAAGTTATCAGCGTAAAGCTGTTTCCACTGCTGGAGCAAAAGGTTTAATGCAGCTGATGCCGGTCACAGCCAAAAGATTCGGTGTTAACGACCCATTTGATCCTAAACAAAGCATTCATGCAGGTGCACTTTATTTAAATAAGCTGCTGAAAGAGTTTAAAAGCAAGAAGCTAGCCCTAGCCGCTTATAATGCAGGAGAAGGAACTGTAAGACGTTATAACCGAAAAATCCCCCCCTATCCTGAAACTCAAAACTATGTATCTAAGGTGATGAACTTTTACAGGTATTACAAAGAAAACATGTAAATGTCCTTTGTAAATAGTTTTGTGTCACTGATAAACTGCAATAAAAACATTACAATAGTAACATTTATGTAAGGCTAATGAATTTTACAGACGAGATAAAAAGTAAAAAATAATGAATGGACTCAACAAGATACTATCTAACACATACATTAACTATGGTCTCGGCATTGTATTAATATATTTATATATTGCTCTTCTCATGCCGATAGAATTAAAAACAGTCAATAATAGCTTAGTGATAACTTTGGTTGCATACTTAACCTGTGCCACCACTCTCCCTAAGATCACAAAATATTTATTAGTTGAAAAAAAATACTACGTATTACCCGTTATGTTCTCAGTTTATTGTCTAGCGATTACAGCTATAGTATTGTTTCGAATAGACTATTCTCGCCCAGCTTTAGCGCACGGCTTTTTCATTGTTTTGGTTTGGTTATTTATTAGTTCATTATTCAGCCACGCTGAATCTAAATTAAAACTTAATGCGATTAACAATTTCGATATAGAAAAATTCAACCATCATGACAGCATTGACCTGCAGGTATTAGAAGCACCGTACCTGTTTAAAAACATTCGACAGGGGTTAGTTGTAAACTTACATAATAATTTAACGCCTGAACAAGAAAAATTTATTGCCGACTGCAGCATTAATAATATCCCAGTTTTTCACTCAGAAAGCATTAAAGAGATGTTAGATGGAAAAGTACAAACCATGCATCTCTCTGAAAACTCATTAGGCTCACTTCGCCCTAATCCCGCTTATTTCGTATTTAAAAGGTTTTGGGAATCTTTACTTATACTCATTAGCTTCCCAATTTTATTACCGTTTATGCTGTTCATTTGTGCACTGATAAAATTAGAAAGCACAGGCTCTGCAATCTACACACAAAGTAGAATAGGCCAAGCCGGCAAGCCGTTTAAAATATATAAATTTCGAAGCATGGCAGTTAATTGCCCGAAAGCAGATTCAAAATTTGCCACGGAAGAAAATGAAAGAGTTACAAAAGTCGGACGTATTATCCGTAAAACAAGAATAGATGAGATGCCACAGTTTTTGAACGTATTAAAAGGAGAAATGGCATTAATCGGCCCAAGACCTGAGCAAGAAGCATTTGTTAACGCTTTTGAGAAAGAGATTCCTTTTTACGGCTATCGCCACATGGTAAAACCCGGTATTACAGGTTGGGCACAAACCGTGCAGGGGTATACCGCAGATACAGAGTCCACCAAAGAAAAGCTGGCTCACGATCTGTATTATATTAAACACCTCTCTTTTTGGTTAGATGTAAATATCTTCTTTAAAACCCTTAAAACCATATGTACGGGGTTTGGTGCGAAATGACCTGGTCAACTTAATTCAGTCACCCTAGTTAAGTTCTTTAAGCTACTTCTTTTAATGGTTTAGCCATACGCTCAAATTCATTGGGACTTTGATAATTCAGGTATGAATGCATCCGTTGGCTGTTGTACCACATTGTGATGTAATTCAGTACATCTTGCTGAGCTGCATAGCGCGTTCGATAATTGCGCCAGTGAACTCTCTCCTGTTTCAAGCTGCCGAAAAAGCTTTCTGCTACTGCATTATCCCAGCAACATCCTTTTTTGCTCATACTACCTACAAACTTATGCAACCTCAGTATCCGTCTATATTGATGGCTCGCATATTGAACGCCTTGATCT
>NZ_KB907056.1 GCF_000381745.1 Psychromonas ossibalaenae ATCC BAA-1528
ACGGATACTACCACCTTTAATAACGACGGTACCTTTAAAACAGCGGGCTCAACGAATCCGACTGCGCTAGGTGAATTGACCATTGATGCGAACGGCGACTGGTCTTATGCAGTAGGCAACAGCAAAGTACAGTATCTGAACAACGGTGAAACGGTGACCGAGGTTTACACGGTCACCGCGACTGACGGCACAACGCATGACATCACCATCACCATTAACGGTGCGGATGATAAATCTGAAATCACGGTAGTCGGCACTGACAGCGACAGTGGCGCGGTAACGGAAGACTTTGAGGTTGATAACGGCCAGTTAAAAGAGACAGGTTCATTAACCTTAACCGATGTCGATACAACGGATAACACCACTTTTAATAATGACGGTACCTTTAAAACAGCCGGTTCAACTAACCCGACTGCGCTTGGTGAATTGACCATTGATGCGGACGGTGACTGGTCTTATGCCGTTGATAACAGCAAAGTACAGTACCTGAATGACAACGAAAGCATTACCGAGGTGTATACCGTCACAGCCACTGACGGTACTGAGCATAATATCATCATCACGATTAACGGTACCAACGATGCAGCTTCTGTCTCCCACACATATGTCGGCATGTCAGAAACGGATAGCGTGCTTGAAACGGGTGGCACCTTAACGGTAACGGATGTTGATAACAATGATAATACCTTTATCGCGATCAGCATTGACGGTAATAACGGCAGTTTTGAACTTGCAGAAAACGGTGTATGGACGTATCAGGCTCATTCTGCTTTTAATGAATTAAATGTCGGTGATTCTGTCAGTGATGTCTTTACCGTGAGCAGTGAAGACGGCACCGAAAGAACTGTAACGGTTAAAATTGAAGGCAGCAATGACGCGCCGATTATTACTGATGTTATAAAAAGTGTGAATGAAGGTGATGCAGAAATAACCGGTAATGTACCAGTAACAGATGTGGATCAGAATTCCACTGCAACATTTGCGATCAGCAGCGGCTCAACAGCACCTGCCGGTTTTGTTCTGAATACGGACGGTTCATACAGCTTTGATCCGACAAACGATGCCTATGACTACTTAAACAGTAATGAGTCTGTTGAGCTTATTATTCCGGTAACTGTAACAGACGATAATAACGCAACAGATCAAGGCACCATTAAAATCATTGTAAACGGCACCAATGATGCGCCGCAGATTACCGCGCAGAGTTTCTCTTATACAGAGAATCAGAACGCTGGTGATGTGATTGCAACTGTAACCGCCAGTGATGATGTTGAAGTGAGCGACTTTGTATTTGAAGCAACTGGAACGCATCTTAGTGCCGATAGTTTCTATCAGATTAACAGTGACGGGCAGATCAGCTTAACAACAAGCGGTGTAAGCAGCGCGGTTAATGATTTTGAAAACGGCCCTAACAGCGGTGTTTACAGTATCAGTGCAGTTGACGGTGAAGGAAAAGCGACTGCTGCTGAAATTACATTGTCTGAAACAAATGTTAACGAAGCCAGCATCACAATTGATCTGCTTACCGCTAATGCAGATAATATAATTGATGCAGCTGAAGCTAAAACGGATATTGAAATAACCGGTACTGTCGGCGGTGATGCTAAAGTGGGTGATACCGTTACACTGACGGTTCATTCTAAAGAATTTACTGGCGACGTTATTTTAGAAAACGGCAAACTTGTCTATAAAATTGATGTTTCAGGGCAGGATTTAGTTGCGGATAGTGACAACAAAATTGAAGCTAAAATTACCGTTAGTGATGAACTTGGTAATGAACTGACCGCGGAGGCTGAATCAGATTATGACGTGGCGCCTACTGCTGTAGATGATCCTCTTGGCGGCCTAAAAGGTGAATACTGGGGTTACGTGCAGGATTCATGGATGAAAGACAGTAAAGGCAATGTGCTTGACCATACAGACGAAGGAGAAAAGAGTTATTTCTTCAATCAGTCCTACGGCCAGCTTTCTGAAGCGGAACGCGCTGCTAAACTCATCGAGCTGGAAAACCATCAGCCGGGTAAGCAGGAAAACCTGACCAGTATTGCCGAAGTTGAGGCGTATATCGCTGCAAATGGTTCAGAAATCAGCTTTGTTTCCACGGCAATTGATTACCAGAAAGTCAGCGGCTCATCTGCGAACTTAGCTGATAATATTAATGCTGACGGTGTGCCGACTAATTTAATTAACTTCCTTAATAATGATGCACAAAGTATTTCCGGCAGCAGCACTGAGCTGGCGACTGACGCCATTATTAGATTAACCGGCTCTTTAAATGTTAAACAGGGAGGCGCTTATGAGTTTAATATTCTCCACGATGATGGTTTTCAAATAATTTTAGATAAAGGCACAGCTGACGAAATTGTTTTTCAATATGACGGCAATTCATCAATCAAAACAGATACGTTTTCTATTGATAACCTCACAGCAGGCTCGCACAGTGTTGATATTCTCTACTGGGATCAGGGTTATGGTCATAAGTTTGACTTAACACTTAAGGAAGTTAACGCCGACGATACCCGGGGAGAGAATATATGGATCACTGAAAACCTTTCTCACACGGACTCAAATGCGGCGATTGCCACAGAAGAAGATAAATCAATTGATATTGATATTCTAAGTAACGACAGCGATGCCGATGGAACGATTGACCCTGCAACTGTTGCCCTGAAAGATGCACCGCAGCACGGAACAGTTAGCTTTGATCCGATTACCGGTCTTGCAACTTATACACCGGATGAGAACTATAACGGCAGTGATTCATTCACATACACGGTAAAAGATAACGATGGAATTGAGTCGAATGTAGCAACGGTAAAAGTTGAGGTAAGCCCGGGTAATGATACTCCTGTAGCGGACCAAGTTTCTTATGAATTCAGCTACGAAGAAAACAGCACTGATGCACATGTTATCGGTAAGGTTCATGCCGCCGATATTGATGACGGGGATACGGTTACTTACAGCTTGAAAGAAGCTAACGAATATTTTGAGGTTGACTCTCAGACTGGTGAAATTTCATTAACTGAGAAAGGTGTAACTGCCCATACAAATGATTTTGATTCAATTGAGTCGAATCTGCACAGTCTGACGATTATTGCAGCAGACGGCCAATCGCAGGTCGAGATCCCGGTTGACTTAACTGAAATTGGTTACGGTTATATTTCCAGCGCTCATGGAGATAATACTATTGACGGAACAGACAGAAATGATGTGATTGTCAGTGACTCGCAGGGTGTTAAAATTGTTGCAGGTGAAAATTATAATATTGCTTTTGTTCTTGATTCTTCAGGCAGTATGGGGGATGGAAGTATTACGACAGCAAAACAGCAGCTTACCACTCTGTTTGAAACGCTGATTGAAAGCGCGTCTGGTGCGAATGCGGGCATTGTTAATGTTTTACTAGTTGATTTTGATTCTTTGGTAACCACAACTGTCTCAGTAAATCTTGCGGACAACGACGCGTTAGGTACGCTTCAGGGCGTATATGATGATATTCAAAGAGGCGGTCAGACCAACTATGAAGATGCTTTCCTAACCACAACAGACTGGTTTGAAACTGGGCTGGCTTCAACAAACAGCGGTACTAACCTTACTTACTTTATTACTGATGGCGTACCAACCTCTTATTTACAAGATGTTGCCCTTGCAGATATAAAAGCAAACCAACTGGCAGTTAATTATCGGGATAGTACTGGTATTCCAGATGTATTATTAAACACTTTAGTGGATGATAGTTATACCGGAGGCGTAGTGACTGTTGATGAAGTAACTGCTAACGGTGTTACTTTTGCCGCATGTGAAATAGTTGATGCTGACGGTATAGTTTACAGCTACGAATTTACGGCAAATGGAGACATTTACAGCAAGGCCGCGATTGGTAAACTTGTGAACGAAAATGGAACGTACCATTTAGAATTGGCTATAGAAAATTCGACTGATGCAAAAAATAAAGCTTTGGCTGCTTTTGATGAACTTAATAAATTATCGGATGTGGAAGCGATAGGTCTTGGCAATGGACTTGCATTGGATAATTTAGCGCCTTATGACACAGACGGAGCTGCCGTTGTTGATTTTGATATTGCTGACCTTGCTACTCTTTTAACCGGCTCAGAGACACAGCTGACGCAGGGAGCTGATACCGTGGATGGTGGAACAGGTGATGACATCATTTTTGGAGACCTGGCTGTAGGATCTGCAGATAATGGTTATGGTTATTCCGCACTGCAGGAATATGTTGATCTGAAAACCGACGGCGAGCTTATTGATGTTAGTACAGCCGACGTTCATGAATATATCACTAGCCATATTGATGAATTTAATGTGTCAGATGCCAAAGACGGTGATGACAAACTGTCAGGCGGTGCCGGAGATGATATTCTCTTTGGACAAGGCGGCAGTGACCAGCTCAGCGGTGGCGAAGGTAATGATCTGCTGATTGGCGGACACGGTGCTGATACCTTTATCTGGCACGATGGAGACAGTGGAACTGACCATATTGCTGACTTTGATGTAAATGAAGACAAACTTGATTTAAGCGAACTTCTGCATGTTTCAGTAGGTGATCATCTTGATGATTTCTTAGACTTTTCATCTGACGGCATAGATACAACTATTTCAATTCATGTTGATGGGGCCGGCTCTGAAGTTACTCAGACTATCATTCTTGACGGGGTTGATTTAGGCAGCGATGATGTGACTGTTATTAACAGCTTGTTTAATGAAAACAGTAACGGCCCGCTAATCATTGCTGATATTGCGGTAGTTGATGCTACTGGTGAGATTACGGTGCTAGATGATGTGATCAGTCAGACTTAGAGCTGAACTGCTGACTTAGTTAGGAGCAGCCTACGGGCTGCTCTTTTTATATGTGGAAGTGTGCTTTTAGCCGTGTTGTATCAAAGGCACACTTCAAAAATAGAAGATAATATTAAGCGGAGTAGTATTAGCTCTTAGTATTTTAAGAGGAAGAATCTAATTGCTCTCTGCTTTTAGTTTTGTGCGGTATTTTTCTTTAAACTTGTTTAATTTTGGTGAAACAACCAGCCGGCAGTATCCCTGTGACGGATTATTAATAAAATATCTCTGATGATAATCTTCGGCTGCATAAAAGATACTTGAGGCATTAACTGTAGTTTGAATTTCACCTTCACCGTACTGTCCATCGCTTAGCGCTAAGATGAAATTTTCAGCCGCTTCTTTCTGGTTTAAGTCATGATAAAAAACGGCTGAACGATACTGCGTACCTATATCATTTCCCTGGCGGTTAAGTTGAGTGGCATCGTGGAGACTGAAAAATACAGTTAATAATTCCAGATAGCTGATCTGCTGATCTTGATAAATAATCTGTACCGCTTCTGCATGGCCGGTTTTACCCGTACAAATGCTCTGATATGTGGGGAATTCAGTAAGGCCGCCGGTATAACCTGAAGTGGCTTTGATGACTCCGTGCAGGGAATTAAAAGCTGCTTCGATGCACCAAAAACACCCGCCTGCAAATGTCGCTGTAGAAACTGCCATATTACCTCCGATAGATTGTATATACAGCTGAATAAAAAATAGAATGTTTTACTCTATGGCCTGCCTAGATGAGAGATGTTAAATCAAAGCCTAATAACACATTCTATTATATTTTTAACTCGTATGGTCTTCATATTTAGTACTTGTCGCAATTATAAACTGCACCAATAAACATCTCAAAAGTGGGGTGTACAGCGGCTTTCTGATTCATTTTAAGGCTATAATCTAAGCGTTTATCTTGTAGATATAGTGTAGTAAATAAGGCAAAAAACGAAGAAAAGTTATTTAAATTATCAAAAATACTGATTTCAAAAGCACCTTCTTGTCACTGTTGTATTCCAAGAGAGATGTTTTTAGGTATGGTACAGGAAGTTTACGGTTTTGTGTAAATGTAAAATCATTCATGATTACTGTTGATTTTATTTAAGGCTTATGGTTGGTTGTGACTCATGAAATCTAAAGAGGATTAGTAGGTGTTACACGAAAACCTATTTATAATCAGTCGCTTACTGGCAATGTTGACGGGTGGTCTGTAAAGGTGTATTTTAAGCGGTATATCTGGGTGGTGGCTTGGATGTTTATTTGACGAGTACCTTTTTTTTATATTATTCAATGTGCTGTCGTCACAAAATTTATCTGTTAAAAATTTTTAGTAATACATTTCAGCTTTTTGGAATATTGTCATTTAAAAGGAATTTGTTCATGTTTGTTTATATTTCCCCTGAAAAAGATTTACAGCTTACCTTAGCAAAAATAAACAACATGGCCGCAGGCATTAACATCATGAATTCGGAGAAAAAATAATGAGTAATAATGTAAACGATAACAAAAACGTTTTAGATGTTGATGCGATAGATCTAGAAAATGAATTATTAGAAAAAACAGCAGATGTCGCTGGAGCGTCTGGAACTGAAGAATTTGTGATTGATGAAGAGCTGCTAAGCGAAATAGAAGCTATTCAAGATGCGATTGCAGACAGTGACCAGCCTATTGAAGATTTCGAAACCGCGGCTGGTTTAACTACAGGTGACGGCGGCAGCTCATCTGCTGTTGAATTTGACCGTGACGGTGCAGAAACCATCGCCACAACTGAATTCGAGACAGAAGGTTTTGAGTTCGAACAGCAGGCTGCGATTATTACCGAAACAAATACAGAGTCTGTAAATGCCGGTCCGACTATTACCGCTGACAACAGCGCGATGGATGAAGATAGCGGCAGCATAACGGTAAGCTACAACGCGGCCGATGTGGACGGCACGATTGTTTCCACCACAGCGACAGTGCCTGCCGAGCAGGGCACGGTAACAATCAATGAAACCGACGGTACCATCACCTTCACCCCGGAAGAAAATTTCCACGGTGATGCGACTATTACTCTGGTCACGACCGATGATGACGGCGCGACGGCAACGACTACTTCCACAATTAGCGTTACTGATATCAATGACGGCCCGACTATTACGGCTGAAAACAGCACAGTTGCAGAAGACAGTGGTAGTGTAACTGCTGCTTATACTGCGGCGGATGTTGACGGTGTAATTGTTTCAACCATTGCGACGGTACCTGCCGAGCAGGGCACGGTAACAATCAATGAAACCGACGGCACCTATACTTTTACCCCGGCAGAGAACTTTAACGGCGATGCGACAATTACTTTTGTCACTACTGATGATGATGGTGCAACGGCAAGCACGACTTCCACGATCTCTGTCGCGGATATCAATGACGGTCCGACTATTAATGCTGACAACGGTGCGATGGATGAAGATAGCAGCATAACGGTGAGTTACAACGCTGCCGATGTTGACGGTGTGATTGTTTCAACCACTGCAACGGTTCCTGCCGAACAGGGCACGGTCACTATCAATGAAACTGACGGCACCTATACTTTTACCCCGGCAGAGAATTTTAACGGTGATGCGACCATTACCCTGGTCACGACTGATGATGACGGCGCGACGGCAACGGCCACATCAACCATCAGTGTAGCGGATATCAATGACGGCCCAACTATCAGCGCAGATAACGGCGCGATGGATGAAGACGGCGGTAGCATAACAGTTGACTACACCGCAGCCGATGTGGATGGAGTAATTGTTTCAACCACTGCAAGCGTACCGGCCGAGCAGGGCACGGTAACGATCAACGAAACCGACGGCACGATTACCTTCACACCGGCGGAAAACTTCCACGGTGATGCGGCCATTACCTTAGTCACTACCGATGATGACGGCGCGACGGCAACTACAACTTCAACCATCAGTGTGGCGGATATCAATGACGGTCCAACTATCAGCGCAGACAACGGTGCGATGGATGAAGATAGCAGCATAACGGTGAGTTACAACGCTGCCGATGTTGACGGCACAATCGTGTCAACCACCGCAAACGTACCGGCCGAGCAGGGCACGGTTACTATCAATGAAACCGACGGTACAGTTACTTTTACCCCGGCAGAAAACTTCCACGGTGATGCGACTATTACCCTGGTTACGACCGATGATGACGGCGCAACGGCGAGCACGAC
>NZ_KB907057.1 GCF_000381745.1 Psychromonas ossibalaenae ATCC BAA-1528
ATGGTATCGTTCAAGGCTCAATCACGTCTAATGGTTTTACCAACCCCGTTTTTAACTCATGAACGATGCCAAATTCTTAACAAAATGCTTTTTCTACATCAAACGGTACTTTATCTCGCAATACATAAAAACAAGCTCTCGCTAATTTATGTGCCACTGTTTTAATAGCGATCGTTTGATTAGTTTTAGCTGATTTTCGTTGATAATAACTTTTAACGGTTTTGTTATAACGAATGGCAAAATTGGCGGCTTCTACAAAAGCCCAGGCTAAGTATTTATTGCCATTCTTGGAATTGGTTTTACCTTTCTTTTTACCGTTGCTATAACGAGCGCCACTAACACAACGGCAATAGGATGCATAATTCCCTACTTTATTAAAACGTTTAATATCGCCGGTTTCTAACATGATAGTGAGGGCGAGAATATTGCCAATACCGTCAATCGTAGTCAACTCTTGAAAATCGGGTTTTAATTGAACTTGTGTTAATACGATTTTTTCTAATAGTTTGATTTGCTCTTTTAGACACTTCATCACGGCCAGATTACAAATCGTTGCCTGTGCCGTGTTTGCAGATGAGAAATGAGTCATTATAGCTTCGGGAGTTAACTGTTTTATCTTATTGTTACTCATTTTGTAACTTAGATGACGCATGTATAGTCCTTGAATGGACAAAAGATTGAGAGTGGATTGCTGAACAAGCTGCATGCGTTTGCGCATTAAATCACGGACGGTTCGTTGCTCTTTTGGGTAAATATAACCTTCAGGTAATACACCTAATCGCAGCATTTCAGCAAGCCAGTCAGCATCGGTTTTATCATCCCCATATTTCAAACCAGAATATTGCTGAATAGCTGTGGTATTAGCGAGATGTACTTGGAAATCAGCTTCATTCAGAGCGTCAACTAGCCAATACCAGTTGAATGTAGACTCAACGACTAAGCCTGTTAATTGTTGCTTAAATGGAGCCAGAAACAGAAAAATTTGTTTTATATCGTTGGGTAATTTACGTCGCGCCATAACATCACCAGTTTCATCTTTAATTGAAAAAACGCTGTTATTTGAATGTAAGTCAATGCCACCATATAGTTTCATTTTAAAGCCCTCGTTTTAGCTATGCGTATAACATACACTCTAGGCTTGAACGTTACTCGTAAGGGCTTACTATATGATTATCACGTCTTGCCTATTCAACCCAACCGATACGGCTACGGATTTCCCGTCCATTTTATTGTGATTAACAGCTACTTTAGCAAGTGAAATCCTGGATGATTTCACTAGATCCGGCATGCACATGGATGTACATTCCGAACCGGTGCATTAAAAAGTAGTTGTTTATAACAAGATCAAAAAATGGTTCGGGGCAGCCTTTCTTTTGGGAGAGTTATGAGACAGCATAGTGTCACGAGCGGGCTAAATTCTACGTGCCCTGTTTTCTTTGCCTGTACAACAAAAGCGGGGACATCCAAACCATTTTATAAATAAACCAAACCAATTCGGCTAGTGTCTTACTTTCCGTTTACGTTTTTCTTGGCTGGGAAATGACTTTAGCAAAGGAAATCATGGATGATTTCATTAGGCTTGGAGCTGCACATGAATGTGCTGTCCAAGCCGGTGCGTTAAAAAGTTATTGAACAGACAAGAATAAAAAACGTTTCGGAACGGCACTTTTTGGTTACTTTTTCTTGCTGTTGAGAAAAAGTAACACGCCGTCAAGGGCGGAACTCCAACAATAAAAGTTATACCCAAAGCTCACAAGCGAAAGCCTATGATCATTAGAGTTGGATCGATGAACAAGCACTAACACGTAAACGCAACCAACTCCCCCCTACATTAAGCTAACTCTGCTCAACAAACATATACTGCTTATCCAGCTGACTATAACCCGCCCCGCTACCTTTACGCACATGAATCTGTTTATTAATCCGCTCTTTAAGTGCATCAACATGAGAAATAACCCCGATCAGTTTTCCGGTTGCATTTAACCTTTCCAACGCATCAAGTGCCGTCTCTAAGGTATTGGCATCTAACGTACCAAAACCCTCGTCTAAAAATAACGATTCAATCTGAGTTTTATGACTAACCAGATTAGAAAGCGCTAAAGCCAGACCCAGACTCACTAAGAAGCTTTCTCCGCCCGACAAAGTTTTTACATCCCGCACAGCATTCGCCTGCCATAAATCAATCACCTGCAGTGCTAAGGGTTCATCAATATTCCGCTGCAGCTGATAACGCTGATGCAGATCCGCCATCTCTTTATTAGCCAGATAAACCAGATTATCTAAGGTTAAGCCCTGCGCAAAGGTTCTGAATTTACTGCCGTCTGCGGAGCCGATCAGCTTATTAAGCATCGCCCACTGCTCTGCACTCTCTTTTTGTTTCACCTGTTTCTCCAGCAGTGCCTGCTGCTGTGCTTTTAAGCGTACATCTGCCTGCAGTTTGCCTTTTTTCTCAACCAGTTGTTCGCTGATAACTTCAAATTTTGACTTCTTCGCAGAAAGCTCGCTTTCTAATGTTGTCTGATCTTTTTCGCTAACGTTTAATGCCAGATGCTTTTCAAGGCTCTGCTGCGCCGAACTTAAACGGGTTTTCTCCGTTAGTAACTGTTCATTGAGCTGCTTTTGTAAAGCAAGCAGTGCCTGTAACTGCTCTTCTGCTAAACGTGAATCAATAAACTGTGCCTGATCTGTAAAAGTACTAGCCGCTAACTGTTTTTCAAAAATACCAAGCAGTGTCTGCTGATTCTTATGCAGTTCCGCCAGCTGATTTTTCTGCTCGACAAGCTGCCCGGATAAACGTGCAGATTTCCCCTGTATATCCTGCAGATCACTCATAGCAAGATCCAGCTTCTGCTGTAGTTCATTTTTTTCAGATTCAAGTTTTTCTTGAATCTGTTCCTGGCTTTGACTGCCGAATTGCTCCGCTCTTTGTTTCTGCTGCAGGGCAAGCTGTGACTGATTAGACTGCCATAAGGTCTGCAGCTGCAGTAATGTGCTTTGCTGCTGTGTATGCATCTGCTGCTGCAGCTCTATTTCATGAGCCTGCTGTTCCACTAAGCTTTGCAGAGTAATGCTCTGCGCCTGTTGTGACTGGTACAAAAGAATTAAACTCTTCTGATTTTCAATCCACGCGGCCGGGTTATTAAATAATTTATCGACTTCAACCTGCTCCTTTAGGAGTTCATCCGGCAGCTGCTGACGAATGCCCTGCTTATTTTCTTCAAGCTGTGCTGAAAGCGCCTGCTGCTCTTTAGCTAAGCGCTGCAGTTCATTGTCATCAACAGTATGCTGGTTGTTAAGCTCCTGCAGCAGCCTTTCATGATCATTGGCTTTTTCAGTAAGCTCCTGTACAAGCTGTAGTAAATCCGGAAGTTTTGCTTCAATCTGCTGAACCTGTTTTTGCAGCTTCTCAAGATTAAAGCGCTTTTCCTGTAAGCTTTGTGACAGGGCGGATAAATCCTGAAGACTGCTTTGCTGATATTTAAAGGCAAACAGATAAGGACTATTTTTCCATTCACTTAGCTGCTTATCCATGAGTAGATTAAGATCCGCTTCCTGCTGACGGTATTCAGCGAGCCGCTTACTGTCTGTGTCGATCTGATTTTTAAGCGCGGCATACTGCTCTCTCATAGCGCCTAGACGCAGCTCTTTTTCCTGCAGCGCTATTTGAGTTTCCGGTATATCAACAGGCTGATAATCACTGACCGAAGGATGCTCTATGGAGCCGCATAACGGACAAGGCTGATCTGCCTGGAGAAGTTTTTTCAGATCGCCCAGCTGGGAAATAACCTGTTCCTGCTTTAACAGCTTGTGCAGAGCATCCAGCGCACTTTTGCACTCCAGCCCTTCCTGCTTACTAACCGTTAATGCCTGCTGATTATTTTTGATACCTTGCTCTAATTCAGCAGTGCTTTTGTGCACAGTATCTAATCTTGCACTTGTATCATCCAGCAGCTTGGTTAACGACAGGGCCTGCTGGTTATGAGACTGCTGATCAAACACCTCGGTTAACAGCTCGTTCACTTGTGCCGAACTGCTGAATTGATAACTGTCTAATAATGCATCTCTCTGCTGCTGGTACTGCTGCAGAAGCATCTGCTTTTCATGCCGCGCTTGTGCACTGAGATTAACCTGCTTATGAACATCCAGCTGTTTATTGTGCACTACACTTTGCTTTTTCTGCAGTTCAGCAGCGGCAGACAAAGATTCCTTTAACTGTGACTGCTGCTTAATATATAAAGAAAACTGCTGCTCAATAAGCGGCAGACTTTCCTGAAGCTGATGCGAAGCCTGCTGCTCTTGTAAAACCTCATTTAACGCTTTTAAGGCAAGATTATCTTTATTTTGCTTGCCTAACTGACTGTCCAGTTTCTGCTTCGCTGCATCTGCTGTTTTTGTCTGTTTTTCCACAGCAGATTTTTGTTCACCACACTGTTCGCTTAACTGACCTATTGCTAAATCTAAAGGAACAAGAGATTCATTGAGTTGTTTCTGCTTTACAGCATGGCTTTCCTGCAGAGACTTCTGCGATTCAGTGAGCGTTTCAACCCTGCTTTTGCTCTCTGTTAACTGCGCTTGTAATGTCTGATTGTTTTGTTCACTTTCAGCAATTAACTTCTCGACAGCTTGTAATTTCTGAGCGTTTAACAGCTGACTCTGGTAAGGCTGTTCAAGCAGTTTTGCCTGCTCTGCGAGTTCAATCTGCCTCTGCTTATCTTTAAAATCGGCTAAAGACTGCTCGCTGTTTTTTAACAGCACTACCTGCGCTTCCACCTGCTCTTTTAATATCTGTGCATTTTTCAGCCACAATAACGCACCTTCGGTATCTTTTAAACCAGTCTGTACACTGTGTTTATCGGCTTCAAGCAGCGTTATCTGCTCATTTAACTGCTCAACCTGCTCAGCTGAAAGTACTTCTAATACGTCCGCTTGTTTAATTAATAAATCTAATTCCGCCTGAACCTGTTTATTACGCTCAAATACATGCTTAGCGATTTCACAATAAATCTCAGTCCCGGTTAACTCTTCTAATAGTTCCGCACGATCTTTAGTGCTGGCATTTAAGAAGGCGGCAAAACCGCCCTGCGCAAGCAGCATAGATTTGGTAAAACGAGAAAAATCTAATCCAGTAAGTTCAATAACCTGCTTTAATACTTCACTGCTTTTAGTGCAAAGCACCTCGCCCTCTATGGTGCTTAATTCACAAACAGGCGCCTGCAGTTTTCCGGAAGGACTTTTTCTGGCTCTTTTTTGCTCCCAGAAAACCCGGTAGCCTTCGCCTTTTACACTAAACTCCACTTCCGCAGAGCAGTCCGCAGTGCCGCGGGTCATCAATTCATTTTTACTTTGTGTTAAACGGTCCAGGCGCGGCGTCTGCTGATATAACGCCAGGCATAGTGCATCTAAGATGGTGCTTTTACCCGCACCTGTCTGTCCGGTAATAACAAACAGACCGTTCTCTAAAAAATCAGCATCCTGAAAATCAATTTTCCAATGGCCTTTTAATGAGTTTAAGTTTTTAAAGCGTAAAGAAAGAATTTTCATGATTTATGCTCCACTTCAGAGCAGACTTCAGCAAACAGCATAGTTAGCTGTTCTCTCTGTTGTTCACTGTAGCTGTCTTCAATCTCTAGACGATGCTGAAAAAGATCTGTAGGCGTTAAATTGTCCAGAGTGGATTTTTCGGATCCCTGATACTGGTTATTTTCATTAATGGTCGGACTGCTGATTTTCAAAATTTCTATTTCACTTTCCAACACCTGCTCACTCAGTAAGGCATGTACATCGGAAAGATAAAAAGCCTGCTGCAGTTTGACCTCTACCCAGGCACTTTCACCGTCTAACTCTCTTTTAAGCGCTTGTAACTGCTCAGTCACAGACTCCAAGTCACCGCTGATAACCAGCATCTTCTGAAAAACGGGAACCTCCATCTCATTAACTGTTAAGGAGTTATCTGTATCAAACTCAATAATATTAATCTTTTTCTGCTTCTTGGTTTCATCAAAACTCAGCGCTATCGGACTGCCGCTGTAGCGAATATGGTTAGATTTCTGCACTTTTTGAGCACGGTGCAGATGCCCCAGCGCGATATAATCAAAAGCGGGAAACAGGGCGGAAGGGAATGCAGTCAAAGTACCGATATAAATATCACGAACCGATTCAGAAACAGAGCAGCCGACCGCCGTTAAATGCCCGGTTGCAATAACAGGCAGACTTTCAGAGCGGTTTTTCTGCTGTGCCA
The DNA here is from genome assembly GCF_000381745.1 of Psychromonas ossibalaenae ATCC BAA-1528. Lineage (GTDB taxonomy): Bacteria > Pseudomonadota > Gammaproteobacteria > Enterobacterales > Psychromonadaceae > Psychromonas > Psychromonas ossibalaenae. The sequence continues at coordinate 6,239 of NZ_KB907057.1, forward strand.
GCTCATATATAGAGGAATAAGTCTGCTGTATGCCCTGCTGCAGACTCATCTGCTTGGCTTCTGCGGAGCAACCCTGCTCACTTTTCATTACATCATTAGCGCGTAAAAACGGTAATGCGCAGACTAGAGCACTTTCCTTCTTATTTTCATCATACAAGCTAATGATATGATCATTTAAATCATCACTTAAACCGGCAAGCACTGAAACATTTAACATCTGCAGCAGATCTTTACTTTCATTTAAAACCGCGACACTGTCGTGATTTCCAGAAACGATAATAAGGTGGCGGCAGCTGCTTTTTTGTAACCGGACAATAAAATCACTATATAACTTGCGCGCATAAGAAGGCGGTGATGCGCTGTCAAATATATCTCCAGCAACAATAACCGCTTCAATACCTTCTTTTTCAACCACTTCAACTAACCAGTTTAAAAAAGCAAAGTGCTCTGCTTCTCTGGTTTTCATCATAAAATACTGGCCAAGATGCCAGTCTGAAGTGTGTAATATCTTCATTAATGCTCTCATTGCTTCGCTATAGGGAATTTAGTCTAGCTAAGTTTACCCATTTCAAACTTAGAAAACTGTTTTTGAATAATAAATTAAAGATGTTTGTTTAAAATGAAATCAACCTGTCCGGCAAATAAGCAAAAAAAGAAAAATCACTTTATTAAACAGAAGTTCATTGCAAGCCATCCCCTATATCTGCGCTAAGGTGTTCAATCCCGTCACTTAAATAGTTTGTCTAACCTCGACATGCCTGTCACCTGCTTTTATCAATCGAATTCACTATTTCAATCAAGATAAAAGCCGTTAAGTGAACTAAATCGACAATTTCTGTTTAAAATGAAATCAACTTGCCTAGCAAACAAGCAAACAAAAGAAAAATCACTTTATTAAACAGAAGTTCATTGCAAGCTATCTCCTATATCCGCGCTAAGGTGTTCAATCCCATCACTTAAATACTTTGTCTAACCTAGACATGCCTGTCACCTGCTTTTATCAATCGAGTTCACTATTTCAATCAAGATAAAAGCCGTTAAGTGAACTAAATCGACAATTTCTGTTTAAAATGAAATCAACTTGCCTAGCAAACAAGCAAAAGAAAGAAAAATCA
>NZ_KB907058.1 GCF_000381745.1 Psychromonas ossibalaenae ATCC BAA-1528
CGGTGATGAATAAGTTTGCATCGTCAGTAAACATCACGGCAAGATCATTATAAATAAAAATTGAACTTTTCTCCCAACTAGCGATCTGATCACCATATACTAACAATTAGCTATTTGGTGATAATAATGGGCGCTACTTTTTTTGAAATACTTCGATACTATCTCTGACCCTCGTATTGAACGATGTAAGAAACATAATTTACTTGATATTCTTTTATTAGCTATTAGTGCCGTTATGTCAGGCTCTGAAGGCTAGGAGGACATTGAAAACTTCGGTCATATAAAACTTGATTGGCTTCGTCAATATCGTCCTTTTGAATCCGGGATACCTCGGCATGACACTATTGCTCGTGTTATCTGTCGTTTAAAAGCAGGTGAAATTGAACAATCTTTTCAAGCGTGGATATCCTCACTTGTAGAAACCACAGGCTGTGACGTTATTGCGGTTGATGGTAAGACTGCAAGGCGCTCTTTCTCAACAAAAGATAGGAAGAATGCGCTACACACAGTTAGCGCTTGGAGTTGTCAGCATCAGCTTGTTTTAGGCCAAGTTGCTGTTGACGCTAAAACGAATGAAATCACTGCTATTCCTAAGCTGTTAAACATGCTTGATATAGAAAATAGTATTGTTACTCTCGATGCTATGGGGTGCCAAAAGGAAATAGCAAAACAGATAATTGAGCAAAAAGCTGATTATATCCTCGCGCTAAAAGGTAATCATTCAGGTATGCAAAGTGAGCTAGAAGCTTGGTTGCACAAAGTTCAGCGAGAAGGATTTACGGCAGATAATTACGTTGAATATACGGCAATAGATAGTGGTCACGGTCGTATTGAAAAGAGAACCTGTCGGCAAGTTCTAATCAATACAAAATGGTTAGACAAAAAATATCGATGGGTTGGGTTGAAAAGTATTATTAAAGTCACATCTGATGTATATGAAAAATCCACAGGAAAAGAGACCACAGAAACTCGTTGGTACATTAGCTCATTGAACTTAAATGCAGAGCAAGCTCTACATGCAGTCCGTAACCATTGGCAGGTTGAAAGTATGCACTGGATGCTCGATATGACGTTTAGAGAAGATGAATCTAGAATTCGAAAAGGCCGTGGTGCACTTGCCTTTAATGTAATGAGAAAGATGGCGATGGGCTTATTTAAGCAAGATAAGACAAAACCGGCGAGTATAGCCGCAAAGAAAAAGATGGCGTCATTAGATGATGGCTATCGCTCAACCCTTTTAGAGTCAGGGGTTAAAATGCGCTAGCCGTGGGGTGGACGCAGTAACAAACTTCAGAGCCTCTCTGTTGAGTTTACTTGGAGGGATTGTGTTTATCTGTATCGCTTAGATCGGCTGCTTTGCAAAGTCGCGTTATCGGCGTAATGCTTGAAAAAGAAAGTATCACACATGAAAGCTGATGAGCTGTGCACCCGCACTAATCGTTTAGCTGACTTTGTCAATGTGAATGAAGTTGCTCTTGAACAGCTACAAAACTTAAACAATGTACAGTTAGTGAAAAAGTTAGTAAGAGAGTCTCGCTTCGTTCATCTATTTTCTGATACTTCTAAAGCAGAGCTTGCATCTATAGAAGCTGAAGCTAATTCAGCGCCAGCTCGTTTGTCGGCTTTAGTTGAATAGGCATAAGCTAACGCAAATCTTAGTTTTTAAAAGCACATGACGTATTTTGATCTAGGACTATTTGAGGAGGCGGAGAAAAGTGCATGTGGCGAAGGGAGCTGGAAGGGAAGATACGTCAAGTATGAATGCCATAAACAAACACAAAATACCCTCCTGACTACCCACATTACTCCGGCACTTCAAGCAGATGAAAAATGAAAAGTCGGCTTACCGTGCTATATTGGGATGCATCAAAGAAATGGGTAATGTCGATTAGAAATTGGAAAACGGCCCTCAATCGCTTATGATTACGTTTGAAGACCGTCTTAAAAACAGCAGTTACACAGAGTTATTTACAGGGGCAGCATTATCTATCGATGCTGTTTTGTTACCACTACATTACGAATAATCGCTTGTTCATCGGCTCCATTCATTCCGCCTTTACGGTTAAACCTAAAGACGACTCTATAAGTGTTTTCTGTATCTTGAAGCTTTCTGTGAGTAGCAAACAAAGAAATCTGATTTTCACTCGAGCGTAACGTATCACCACCTTCTTGACGCATTTCAGTCACACCATTTGTATTCATTATCTTGGCGTAAATCAAAAACTCTGAGTCCGTATTAACACGTGTGTCGACCGTTGCATTTATCATGTATCGAGTACCTACCGGATCGGAGGTATCAATATTAAAGTCTTTATATACTTCAACATATTCATCATTAGATGTACCATTTGATAATGACAGAGTAATTTCCTCCTGTGAGACTTCAGCGGTATCTAACGTTCCACCTCCAACGACCCAATCTCCCACTTCTTCCATTAAATGATTAGCTTGTACCATCGTAATATTATCAATCAGGTAGCGGTTATAGCGTGGCGCTAATGTGAGATTACGCTCAACTTCATAAGCCAGTATTGCGTGTGTTGCCCCGATTGGTTTATATGTTAATAAACTGAAGTCAATATCTGCTTGTGTCGCGCCTTCACTAGGGTAAGCATCGCTATTCAATACATTACTTTTTTGGCTAACCAGTAGCTTATTATCTTGATACCAAACTATTTTTAAATAAGCATTATCTTGTGCTTTAGCTTGAAGTAAACGTCCTTCAGCTCTGATTACAAAAGGAGTCATATCAGAAATTTCGGCCGCATCTATTTTTTGCCAAAGTCGTCCAAACTCAGATGAAATTTCTTTATTACTTCTTATCTCACCGCTATTACCCTCAATCGCACCTGACTCTTCATCTGGCGCATAAAATCTAAAATCACCTGATTGCGTCCAGCCAGATAATTTATCAGAAAAATCATGATTAATAATGTCTAGAGGTACTGATTGTAGCTCTCCTAATATAGGTGTGGCATTAGTACTCCTTTTTAGATTCACTTTAAAGTCAGATGGATGGCTATCACGTGCAATAACCGCGTCAATAATACTTGGTTTTTCTTGCATCATCGACATATGTTCAAGAACGCCCATAAAGCCATAAATAGAATCAGGTAATGCCAAACGCTTTACCATAAAATCAGGATATTCATTAGAATAGCGAGCAAGGATATTCGCACCAAGAGAATCATCTGTATTGATAAACTGCTGCGTGAGCCCATCTCGATAAGCAAAGTAACCTCCCACCATTGGCGCACTATCCCCATACATTCCAAAACCTAATAGAGCAGGGAAATGAGTAATCGTATCGGGGTGTGATTTGATTTTATCGGCAGAATAGCCGCTTGTATGTGTTCCACCCGCCGAAAAAACGGTCATAGTATCGGAAGAGTGATCATCCGTCCATGCACTATAATGGGCGTACAGGTGCTTAAAGTTCGTTCTCCAGCCTTCACTATCTCGTCGTGATTTAAATAAGTAATGAGCATATTGCTCAACAAAGGCAGAAATATTATATTTAATGACTGTTTCTTCTGTTAAATAGGTTTTCTGTAAATTATAACCTTCATAATCACGCCAAAACTTACTATAAGCAACGGCAGAGAGTGGATCCATCCCACTAGCAAGCTCGGCAAATAAGTACACTTCCTGATAGCCGTATGCAGCTCTTAAATCATAACGAGGAAATGGACCAGCAGCCGTCCCGGACATTTCCACAATACCGTATTCTCTCATGTAGTCAGAATAGTTTCGTTGTGATCCAATAATACGGTTAGCCGCTTCAACAATCACTGCATTATCTGAATAATATTCTTTCGCTCTGATGGCGCCATGAACAATTTTCCCGGTTACGTAAACAGAAACATTATCCCCTCCACCATGAGCAAAGCCCCGACCAGTCTCATAGTCATAATTTGAATAAAATTGACCATCTTTATCCGTGTCTGGAATAATGCCATCATCAGCCATACCTGCAAATCGCTTAATAATCTCACCCACACGCTGCTCTTGAGAGTCGCCAGTTAAAGCTTCATGCCCGATGAGTGCAATTATAGCCCAACCAGAAGCACCGCCACCAGCTCGGTTTACCTGATTAGTTCCAGGAATCGTATTAGAGCCAGCCACCCAGCCCTCTCCCATATAAGGAGGTGAAACAAGGCTTTGAATGAAGATAACGTAATTGTCATATTCACGTTGAAGCCAATCATTATAAGTTAAGTGATTGTCATCTGCATCACTCAGTATGTAAGGAGAACTTGCTGCTGCTAATATTTTACCATCAGCAGTGGCTGCAATATTGGCCGTTAACTCAACATCGGTGTAATGCACCACTTCAACAGGGAGTTCACCGTGGAGCATTTCAGCACGAATAAAATTCAAGTGAGACACTGCTTCATCATGATTGTTAGACAGTAGATAAAGCCCACCAAGGCCATCTCGACCATAGTTTCTACCATATGTCAGACCCGCTAAATCATTCATTCTCGCGATCGGATCAGTTCCATTGTTCATACTATAAACAAAATCCCCAGAAGCAGCATATAGTTCATCATTCTGCCTATCAAAGGTAAGTGAGGTGACCGGCTCACTACCCACGGAAACGCTCTGCAATAATTGCCCGGTAAAATCATTACGACCCGCGCTTAATGTATGGATAAAACCATCTCCGCTACCTACACTCAATCGCCCTTGATGATGAGCGAGACCAAGAAGATGATCACCAGTTACGAGGTTTTCGTCCTCTATACTAGCAAATAACGAAAGTCCTTCTGTGTTCATATTATATCGAACCACAGCCAGTCCATTACGCGTTTGTACGCTGACGTACATCAATCGGCCACTGGCAGTGAATGTTATGCCTTTAAGTCCTAGGCCTTGGCTTGAAATGTCACTATCAATCACGCTTAGTAGCTTGCTTTTAGAGATAGAGCCCGTTAACTGTTGATGCACATCATACATTTCAATACGGCTAGAGTTTGCGTCAACCAAGGCATAAACACCTGTATACTGCGAAGCAGCAACAAGAGAAGCTTCGCTTTCAAATGCTTCCCAGTCGTCAGTGTTGACCACGTAATGTGACGGATTAGCAAGTGTTCCTGCACTGATTAAACACAGCATTAATATTATTTTTTTTAGCATTAAAATTCCATAAAAGTAAAGGTAACAGCCAGGTTATCTATAATCTGGCTAACTTACCAACAAGCCACTAAGATAGCGCTTTGTTGATCTGTTTATCTAAGAGCTTATAACGGTTCTTGTGGTTCATACCAACCATGACCGGCCATCGACCATCTTATGCCATGAGTTTCAGGGTGCAGTTCATGAGTTCCACAGCCTTGCCATGGGTAATCCCCACTTAGTTCCTCTCTAGTATCATCTTTAGATGCATCATAATCAGCGTTGAATTGTGCTTCAATTTCTCTTTGTTCTATTTGATACTCCAACTCATCCATCACATAGGGTAAGTTGGCGTAGTATTGATCTGTATGATGAGCGCCAGAGTCAATGTTTTGCAGTTGCTCTTTTATCCAAACGGGATCAACACGGTTTACATGATGCGTATCAGTATCTTCTACATCCACTAAGACCGTTGTATCAGCATAGTAAGGGGTATAGTTTTGAAATGCCCCTTCACTATCTAATAACAAGTACATTTCAGTGAAAAAATCACCGACATAACTCGGCGTATTACCCGTTTGTCCTGCTTGTCCCATACCTTCATGACCGTAGCCCATATTGTGGGTCATTTCATGAGAGAAAGTCCCCATTGCATTATGTGGTGCTTGCTTTCCATCAGAACCAGTCCCTGGTAAGGTATATATACCAATGCCCATGCGCGGATGACAAACATGTGCATTTGCTGCTCTATCATTTGAAAATAACGTATAAGAGACGAAGGCACCGCGGTTTTTCACTTCCTCTAGCAGTAAGTTGACATCAATCTTGTCATTCTCCTGATGGTGAAACATGTTATGGCCAACAACAAGATTGCTCTTATTCACTTGAGAAACAAAGCGTTCATCAAATCTAGGATCATTGACAACAAGTTTTAACCTATCCATCATGAGACACATTCTGTCAATCGAATCGTCATCCGCGTCTTCGTATTCATAATAATCGATGCTACCTTGAGCAACGTTTTCCGCTGTATAGCTACGATAATCAAGTTGTATATTGAAGTGCTCTAGTTTACCGACATTAATTTTCCCCTCTTCGTCAGCAGCCGCAGGCTCAGTACCGTGGCGAGCACATACTTTGTAGTCGGGCACCGGATTTACAGTAGGTGGTAAGATAGGCGGAGGTGTAACCGGTGGCTGTATCGTAGGCGGGGGAATGACAGTAGGTGGTTCAGTCGGAGGTTCGGTAGGTGGCTTAGGCCCTATATTCTTGGACTCATCAACACAGGCGGTTATTACTGTGCTTAACAGCATACATGGGATTACCTTGGTAAATATATTCATTCTAATATTATCTTAATAAGGGAGTTTAGAGTTTGCAGAAGTATAGCCTCGGATTAAAAGTAATCAAAGGTTAAATACCTAAAAATAAGTAATGTTGTTTTCCCCAGTGTCAGAATAGTTGCAATGATGACTTAATTAAGTTCTCATAATTATCCAAGAGGTTAACTAAGCAACATATGACAAATTATCCAGAAGAATTAAAACAGAAAGTTATTAACGATATGAGCCCTGAGCTTGTTACAAAATATAACGTGCCGAAACAAACTCTTTATTACTGGCGTAAAAAAGCATTGGAGCAAGGTAAATTAGTGACAGGAGCAACTGACGTGGTTTAATTGATACGACTAACCCAGTTAAGACATAATTGATTTAACTGGAGATTTAAATGAAAAAACGTAAAACCTATTCAAAAGAATTCAAACTTGATGCCATTTCACTGGTAAGAGAGCAAAATTACAGTATTGCAGAAGCGTCAAGAAACTTAGAGGTTAGCGCTCAGATTCTTGGTCGCTGGATCAAAGAAGCCGAAAATGATGATGGTCATGCATTTAGAGGGAACGGCAAGCTGACACCTGAGCAGGAAGAAATCCGAAAATTAAAAGCTCAAGTAAAACGCTTAGAAATGGAGCGTGAAATATTAAAAAAAGCGACGGTCTTCTTTGCCAA
>NZ_KB907059.1 GCF_000381745.1 Psychromonas ossibalaenae ATCC BAA-1528
CGGGTTGGACTGCTTGAATAAAGCCGAACCATAGAATTGTTAAGTTGCAGGGAAATCTGCAAAGAACTGGATTAGCGTTGGCACTAAATAATTACTGAGGCTTATAAAGCCAAGAGCAGTAGCCATACAACATTGCATGACTACATCGCTTAAATTCAGATGGGTGACTGGTGCATATTGACACCAACATTGTGATTTTTAGGTGTGTATTAACAAACAACAAATTAGCGGTTCATGTACGATTTAATACTTGGTTAAAAAACACCCAAGGAAACTTGCATACCAGCTTGACCAGAACTCACTAATGGGTGACTCCTGAGAAATTGATGGTAGTTGCTGATCAAGAACTTCGAGATGCGGGCTTATCTTGGCGAAAAATAGAATATGCAAAAGGCTTAGCAGAAGCTGTCGTCAATGGAAGCTTTGATATCGATAAATTAAACGGTCTAAATAATGAAGAAGCAATTAAGGCAATTACAAAATTGAAAGGATTCGGTCGTTGGAGCGCTGAAATCTATTTAATGTTTTCTCTAGGACGGCTGGATGTTTTCCCTGCAGATGACTTAGGACTATTAGTCGCATTAGGTCAGTTAAAAGGCCTTCCAGAGCGGCCGACAGCGAAGCAGGCTCGTGAAATGGTTAGTCATTGGACGCCATGGCGAAGTATCGGGTCACTATTTCTTTGGCAGTATTATCATCAGCGAAATTCAGTACAAAAGTGAATGACGGATATTCCCAATATTGCGTCAAGATGCATCTCGCAGATAATTACAAATATGCAGTATGTGTAATTATGTTCGCTATTAGGAGGATGCTGGCATGTCTTGACAGAAACTGGATAACACAAAGGCTCTTGGTTTTCGCATATAATATCGATGTTAGTGGAATAAAAAATGTTTCGAGTATTTAGTGGTGTTAATGAGTTTATCTGAGGAGGGCCCAGATAAACTCTTATTAACTTGACGATGTAGTGTTATTTCAATCATTATTCAAAAGTAATTGAATGAAATCCTTTTTCTAAGTTTGTTTCTGAAATTGTTCCGTCAGCGTTTATGAACTGGTATTTTCCAGACTTTGCATTCATTCCAACTTTATAACAAGCCACGCCGTCTTTAGCCCAGTCTTCGCAATAAAAACCAGAGTCTTTTACAAACCATGGAATAAAACGAACGTCTGAACCTTCAATATGAACAAGCGCGATGCCGTTTTTGTGATTACGCTGCACATACCTCGTTTTTTCTTCCCCAAATACTCCAGATAATGTATTGCCGCCTATTGTTGATGTAATTTCAGCAGCTGTAAGCACTTTAATTTTATCAGTATTTATTGTGTCTGCATGAGCCGTGCCTAGAGAAGCTATTACTAAAATAGCACCGAGCCTACTTGAATAGACGGGTTTATTATTTTTCATTACGATTCCTTCATCAAAATTATCTTATTGCGCAAATTAATCTATTAAAACCAACGGTAAAGCGAAGCTCATTGGCCATCATTTTGCTGTTAGCTAACAATACAAAACCCATTACCAAATGGATCAGAGCAGTGGGCAAATGCAGAATCTTCCGCTGAGACATGTCCTTCAACTTCACCGCCGTATTTTTTCACCAACTCCATTGATGCTTCCAAATTATCCACATTGAAATCTAAGTGAACCGGAGTCCAATGCCTTTTGTAGCTGCGTTTATGCTCAGCTGCTGCAGTAGTTCCTTCGTTCTTTTCTAGTAAATTAATGTTTAGACCGCCAATAGAAAGCACAGCCCAATCTTCAGAATGTTTGTCCTTCAGGTCACAAGAAAGAGCCTGAACATAGAAATCTATTGCTTTGGTTAGATCTGCGACATCAATCGTTATTGAAATTTTTTGTGACATTTTCCACCTCCATATTACAACCACCAAAGAAGGATAGACGGTTATGCCCGCAAGCACCAGAAACTTTTACAACCACCTACCACAAATAGAGGGTTGGATCACAATTATCAGTTGAATATCATCAGATAGTGGTATACTCAATAAATTAATTACGACAGATACCAAAATATGGACTACGACATGTTCACTGAAAAATTACGGATAGGAAGCCCTCCTGCTCCGGAAAGTCTCGTTCTAGTAGAAGGATTTCTTAATACTTGGTCAGGCGAACTAAACATTGATGACTTCAAAACGCCTCATTCAACCGAAGAGTGGTTGAGAAGTGTTGAATTGTGGGTAAGCGAAGAGCATATAACACCGGAACAAACCCAAAAAATAATTCAGTTTCGTAGCGATTTACGTACATGGATTTTAGATAGCGAGAGCCGCAAGTCACTCGACGCATTGGCTTCGGAGATTTCTTTTCAAGTTAACTTTAATGCTGACGGTGAAGTTAGATTCACTTCAACGGGAGATCCATACCATAGAGCTATTGGTACACTTATTGAAATCATAGGTGAGAGCCAGAAGAATGGTACATGGGATCGTTTTAAATGCTGCGCCCTTCCTACATGTGGATGGGCATTTTATGACTCTACTCGTAGTCGTACAAAACGGTGGTGCTCAATGCAGACATGCGGTTCTCGTCATAAATCGAGAGAGCATTATAAGCGTAAACAACAGTCTGATATAGAAAAATAACGGCAGTTGAATGCAATTGATAATTTAATCAATACGTAATTTAAAGATCAGAAAAAAAAGCCGAATGAACTAAAAGCATCAGGTGCCTAAAATAACGTCCGGCTTTATATTCTTTCGAGGGGTTATTAACTATACGCCCCTGCGGAGAACTGCAGATCAAAACTATGGCTTTTAATATCGAAGACATTTCCGAACGGATCTTCCATCATAATAAGTCGATAAGGCTTTTCTCCTGGAAATAAATAACGAGGTGACTTCATTCGTTTTTTACCGCCAGCTGCAACTATTTTTTCAGCTAACTCTTCTACATTTGGATCTTGTACTGAAAAGTGGAACATACCTGTTTTCCAATATTCAAAATTATTCTCTGAACTTTCCTGATTTTTAAATTCATATAACTCTATACCAATACGATCACCTGTCGATAAAAGCGCCAGTTGAAACGGTTCCCAGTTATCACCGAAAATCTCAGTAGCAATTTCAGAAAATGCAGGATTATCTTTTTTAACCTCATTAGGCTCCATGATTAAGTACCAACCTAAAACTTCAGTATAAAACTTAACGGCCGCTTTAATATCGGGTACTGAAATCGCAAGGTGAGAAAATGTTCTTGGATAAGGATGTGACATTGTAAATCTCTCTCTTTAGTTATAATGGTGATTAACGTACACGCTTAGCGGTGATCTGTTCACCTAAAAACCAAGTTTTTCCATTATCGAAACTAAATTTCATTACCCAATCCATGCTATCTTTTTTGATATTATAAAAGCGAACTTTTGCTAAGGCTGATTGCTTAGGCGTTAAACTAACATCAACGTCAAAGTGCCCTTCCCCATCAATAAACTGCCCTCGAAAAGATTGAGAGTGCATATATTTAAGAGAAGACATATAGGTCATCTCCCACTGATTGGTCTTTGGACTGAACGTACGCAGAGTAGGAAAGTAAGACTCTTTAGAGCCATCTTTATTAAACCAAGTGACTTGATCAAAAACCATTCTACCTTCATCTAAATATTGCGCTTCCCACTTGCCCTTATATTCACCAGTCTGTGTTCCATCAGGAGCAAACCGCTGACTAAGCAAGTCCCAATGACCAATCAAAAATTCAAATTGTTTCATTTCAACTGGCGCAGGCTTTAGCACCACTTGTGCAGAACCTACTTCTTCTGCACTAACAGAAATAATAGACATGGCATGCAGTACCACCGTCATAATCAGCAAGTGAATAGATCTGATTTTTTTCATTTTTATACCCTCAATAAAATTTTTTTATGCCTAAATTTGGTTTCACATAAAACGCTAGTTTCCAAATCAAGCTCATCATTCAAAACCACCAAACAATGATAGACGGTAACAAACACAATTACAACCATCAAACAACAATAGATGGTCATAACTTCAATGACTAAATATTATTAGATCAGTAGAAATAGTTAATGATGCGTGTATCGGAATCTTTTACTAAACTTAAACCATCAGGATATCCCCTTATATTTCAATAGATTAAAGCCTTAAATATTTAAATCTTTATATTACAGGTACGGTACTAAGCTATTGTGCTCGAAAACGGAAAGAAGCGAGCGTCTGCGAGTTAGCTTTCTAAGGTAAAAAGGAGCATATACAGCCTTAGTGTTTACTAAATTATCTAGGGTTTTCTTTTTCTAATAGTTCACTTTCGTTTCAAAATAACTATTATGTAGTTATTATTGACACAACTTAAATAAAAACTATTATGTAGTTATTATACTAATTAAGTGGGCTATAGATGGCTAATAAACAGATGTACTTGGGCGAGTTTGAACACGTTGTATTACTCAGTATTATGCACTTAGATAATAATGCATATGGCGTTACTATCAGGCATCAGCTCAAAGAAATGATAAATAGAGATGTTACTTTAGGTGCTTTATATTCAACTATTGAGCGGCTTGAAAAGAAAGGATATATAACATCGAAAAAAGGCGGCTCAAAACCGGAAAGAGGAGGAAAAGCAAAGCGATTGGTACAAGTCACAACATTGGGGTTAAATATGTTATCCATGTCTAAAAAGCAATTTGAAACCATGTGGCAGAACATCCCAACTTTGGAGAATACTCATGCGTAACACTTTATTATCAATGTCACTCTGGCTTTTCCAACATATATTACCTAATGAGGTTAAAGACGATATCTCTGGTGATTTACAGGAAGAGTACACTGAACATGTGTTGCCGGAAAAAGGGAAATTTCAGGCTGACATTTGGTTATTAAAACAAACATTATTAACTTGTTCTCATCATATTTTTACATATTCTAATGGATTTGCGCTTTTAGCAGCTTTAATAGGTCTCAGTATATTTTTTATTTTATCAGTAGCTATTGCGTGGTTAAGCACTTTCAAAGCAATAGATGTTAGTGACGCTTTTATGAATAACTTGTCTTCTGGGGCATCTCATAAAATATTCGTTGAACCGGCTTTTTGGCAATATATACCAGAGTCTTATCAGCATTTTAGTGAATTCGGTATTTGGATGTGGATAGAGTTACGCGCTGGTTTATATTCAATATGTGCTGTTTATTTTATCGCTAAAATAAACAAAATTATTGGTTTAAACATCAAAAGCTATGCTTTATTAGCAATTATGTTGATGTTTATCCCATATTTTTGGGGGACATATCAATTCTTATTTCATGATATACCGCTTAAAGAGGCAGGGCCGATTATTGCGACTATGTTGTTTACCGTTTGGTATATGATTTTACCTATAAGCTGGCAATTAATTAAAAAAATAATTGCCAGCAATAGTGTAAGTTCAGGATTGTTATCATGAAGTTGTAAATCATTGCTTAATATGCACCTAAGGCCATTAATCAAATCGGACATGTATGCGTTTAGCAACGGCAAATATCACAAGTAACCTGCACTATTACGCAACGCTTATTGCTAATGAGAGCTTTCGTACGTGCTAGTCAGTCACGCTCGGAGTCGGAAAGAAGCTAGCATAGTACGATCTTTTACATTCAAGAAATTCAGAAAAGATGATATAGACAACAAAGGCCACCTTTAAACGTTCACATAACGAGTATTATGATAAATTAAGAAGCATGAACTCGGGTTAGTAAAAACCGTGACAACTGTATCGAGTCCGAATGCACCCGCTTATAGCTGTATGTACTGCATTGTTATTCTTTTATGTCACAGGTCTTTAACTTAATACTTAAAGGCCTAAACACTCCTTCACTCAATACAGCAGCATAAAATAAAACGATTAAATCAACTGCTGATGCTCTTAAAAGAGCAAAGTTATCATAAGTATCAATATTACCAAGTATTGCAATCGCTCCAACAATTAAGCCGATTAATCCCCCACCTGACCTGGTCAACTGAATTCGGTCACCCTAGTTAAGTTCGTTAAGCTACTTCTTTTAACGGTCTATCCATACGTTCAAATTCATTGGGGCTTCGATAATCAAGGTATGAATGCATTCGTTGGCAGTTGTACCACATCGTGATGTAATTCATAACATCTTGCTGAGCTGCATAGCGCGTTTGATAATTGCGCCAATGAACACGCTCCTGTTTCAAACTGCCGAAAAAACTTTCTGCTACTGCGTTATCCCAGCAACATCCTTTTTTACTCATACTGCCTACAAATCCATGCAACCGCAGTATTCGTCTATATTGATG
>NZ_KB907060.1 GCF_000381745.1 Psychromonas ossibalaenae ATCC BAA-1528
GGGGACCTGACGATTATGAGTTTTAGCCGAGTCACCTATTCTTAGCAATGTTAATAGCCTAATTTCCCCTCAGTAATTCATAAACTGATACCCGCGTTGACGTTGACGACAGATTTAGAGCCGACGACGCCGTCACGGGTTAGGGGGAAATTTTGCTGGGGTGAGCTGGGGTTACATCCAAAGAACGATCAAAGCGAAAAGATTACTTCAATATAGAAGAACAAAATAACGTTGTTTAAAGTCATTTAGGAATAAAGGCTTATGATTGCACATAAGCCTTTAACAGTTTCCTAGCCACCTATTTTAAATTTAAAACATTTAGCTGTCTTAGGGTAAACATATTTACCACTGCGCCAGTGCTTAAACCGTGTGCAATACACGTAGCCATCTTTAATGTAGGAACCATTATTATTATTCATTAGCAATTTCCACCTATTTTATTTTTTGCGTTAAAGTTAGGGCACCACAAACATAACTGCGGACCTGTACGACAACAATTACAAGGTTTATCTTGTAATTGAAATGAGCAAATCAAACCTCTATCAGTCATAAATGACCTCTTCTTAGAATTATTATTGATTGACTTAGCCGTGCATAAATAGATAGAATCGCGATTGAAACAACACGTTCGTTTACTATTTTAGGTATTGGCGTACCTTCACACGGCAAGCGTAATAAGATTGGTATCCCTTTCGGATACCTTTTTTCTTAAATGTAATTAATCATACTTACCTCCTTTTCGTTATTTCAAATAACTACACGGTTCAACTTCAAACACAACATATTGTGTGTCAATCATCTAACATGGCACAAGATAAAGCTTTTAAACTTTTTTTCAAGTGATAAATTTAGGGCTTTAAGTGGATGAAATTGTGGGTAAGTTTGCCTGCAATAGTTACAGTTAGTGCTAACTAACATCGCCATTTATGTCTTCTAGGTTTATTGTAAATTGCAAGGCTTTTTTGTAAAAAACTCACCCACCATATTTTCATTCAAAAAAACACAAAAAGAACAAAAAATGACCTTAAATTAATCTTTTGGTTATAGTTCTAGGGGTAATGCACTAAATAATGCATTCATGATTTTTCAACACGTCGGACAAGTCTACACAATAAGAGAGCTGAAAGTGGTTATCTTCATTGAGTTGCTACTCGTTTTCTCCCCTGAAGCGAAACAGCCAGCACTAAAACCCGCTAACTTCCCCCCTATTGTCGTCGACTGTCACTTAATCAACCGCCGCCACCACCAACAAAAAAGCAAAAAAAAGCCCACTCCGTTAAGAGTGGGCTTCGATTAGTATCATTAAAATTCAGTGGCTAGCACCAATTCCTAAGAAGATAGATTATTTTTTAAATCATAGGACAAAGCTTCTGACGCATCAAAGTAGTAATCAGTAATACCAGCTTCTTCAAAGTAAAAAGGGATACCTCGACAACAAATAGCGCAGGTAGCTGCACCAAAAAGTTCAAGTAATGCTTCCTTTGATAACTTGGAATTAGACTTTAGATAGGCGTAAGCATCATATATTGACTGAGGAATACTTTTTGATGTAGACAAATCAAAAACACAGCTAAAGTCTTCATCCTCAACATCTAAGCGCCTGACCAATGTGGATATTTCAAATATAGTGCCACTTAATTGCTTTGCATATACATCGATATGATCCATCACATCGTGAATTCCAACGATAGCATCTCCATATTCAGATTCATATTCAAGAAAAAAACCTTTACCCGTATTGATGAATAATCCTGTACCACCATCAGAGAAATATAGTGGTGTACAGTCTACCCCCTCCTCTCCGATAGAAGTAATGTCATTAATAATACCAGCTGATATAACTGAATCTGCAAGTTGGTTAGTGTCAAACATCGGCTGTTGCTTATTTTTAGTATTTTGATTCACGTTAGTTAACATAATAATTCCTTATTTTTTGATTAATTGGTCGTTTAATTTGCGTTTATAGCGCACTGACGCCTTAAACAAAACGTCAGTACGGGGGGTGTATTTCGATTAGAGTTACGCGGCGAGAGGCTTACCAGACACCATCACGTAACGTTCAGTATCACGACCAATCTTGAAGTAGATACCATTAGCATTCAGACTACTTTCTTGTGCCTTAAGCTTACTCGTCAGTGCTGCAGCTCCTCTCGGCAGGAACATAGAGTTCTCGTGCTGTTGCAATGTTTCTAGCAAGCGTGATGGTGTTGCCTTCCAAATCTTGTCGTTTGCTGCTGATTTGATTAGCTTCTGCATTGCTACTGTCAAGCTGTCATCTTCAGTGCCTGATGCCATGATGCTTTTAACATTGGCTAGATATGCTTTTTGAAGCTTGCCTTCGCCTAATCCAAGCACTTTTTCGACGGCAGCTAACCATCGAGAAAAGTCCATCATACGTGCAGGATATTCCGCCTTAACTGTTTTTTCTTGAATTAATGCCTTCGACGCCAACGTCAACAAAGAGCCAAATATTTCAGGTAATGCAGCTTCTAATTCCAGCTTTAATTGGCCCTCAGGTTTACGCTCATTCTCAGCCATAGGAACGAGAGCGACTTTGAAACAACGTGAGGCTAAATCAGACTCAGTAACAAAATGATGGATACCATTAAGAACTAGAGGAGCATGTAATAACAACGCAGTTAAGCCATCATCAGTGTAAAGTGTTCGACCTGCTGTATTCCCCTTCGTGGAGGTTGTACAAAGCATGTCACTCTGATCTTTGGTGAGCTTACGTAGATTGTCATATACCGCTAAGAACATACTGTTTACCTGAATAGCAAAGTCTTGTTCACGTTTAGGCATGCGTAGCCCATCAAGGCTACTCGGATCTAATAATGGACGGATGATATTATTTGAGAAAAAACTTTTACCTGACCCCTTCTCACCTTGAATGAGTAAAATAGGGTAAGGCACACCACAAGCTTTAGGGTGGGCAATTAGATATGTCATATAACCGACTAACTGAAAGAACGTCGTCTGGTCTGTGTTGATGAATGGATGAAGTTTTTTGAGACCACTTTTAATATCTGTAAATTCAGGCTCAATCATTGGCTTCGTACATTCTGGACGATAGAAAACAGCGGATTCTGTATTAGCATTTGGCTTATCTAACACTTCCACACCACCAGCAGACAATTCAATCAACTCACCTTTTGCATTGCAAAGATCAATTATTATCGATTGCTTATCTAATGATAATGCATTGCGAATTTGAATTGAGATTGGTGTTTCTTCATGCTCCCAAGCTCGACTCTCTATCTCTTCAACGAGTTCCTCAATATCCGATTTTTTAAGGCTAACACCTAACTTTCTGGCTAACTTTCGTAGCAACTGTTTAAATTTGGTATTTTTAATATTAATCTTAATAGCTTCAATTGATGCACCTTTTTCAACAAGTACATACGCCCCGCCCTTGTCATCAACACGAAGATATTCTGGTTTAAATTGTTCAATAATGTCATTCATCGATACGGAATTTTCTTTACTCATTGTATTTATCTCTTCTCTTTTGAAGGCAGTTTCATTTCCACCTTCACTTTTAACTGAAATCCATCTAAGACCTTGGCGCTGGCGTCGGTTAACGCCTGTTTTGCTTGTCGAAGTTGATGGTCGAATTTATCTTTTTCTAACTGCACCAAGAATGAATCATGGTTAGTCAGTAGTACGGGGAGCTTGACCATGTCTAAGTTGAAGCAAGCTCGCCTCATTATGTCCGCGCCTGTAGCCTGTATGGGCCAGTTGCGTATTGTTAGCGTTTTAATTTCTTGGGTTATTCCCATTCGCCAATCTAGTGAGCGTATCTCTCCTTTACGTTTTGCTTTAAAGGCCTCACCATCGAGGTAGTAATCAATAGGGCTGATGATCTTCTTGAGTACCAGTAGCCATTTCACTACGCTTGATTCAGGTTGAGATAGCTCTTGGGCTATACGCTTTATGCCCGCTCCGTAGAGATGCATTAACATTAGTTTTTTTAATTCAGATCGCTTAAGTTCATCATTGGTCGTTGTCTTAATTAGTAATTCATAGATGTCGCCTTGTTCGTAAAGGTTAACTAAAGTCGTACAGTTTGCTTTCTGAGCGACTATCATGGGCTCCTGCTGCTCGTAATCTAAAAGCACATAGCAATACCCTTTAAGCGGACTCAACAAGCCTTTCCAGTGGTGCTTAGGTATCAGGTTTAGCGCATTGCCTGATGTTGTATCTCGACCTGTTTTAGCGCCAAAGATGTTAACAACTGGACGATGCCTATCACCGTCATTATCATGAGTCAGAGTTGCTTTAAAGCGCTCTAACTGACTCATTAACACTTTGTTCCTTCTTGATTTTTTCTTGCTATACCGCATTATTTTTCGATTGAGGTATTCAACGTCAATACGAATGTCAGCACGGTTGTTTAGATGTTTTAAATACCGGTTAATGGTTGCTAGCACAGCAAGAGGGATTGTTTCCCCTAATGCTGACACTCGCTGAACAATTTCTATTGGAATGGTTTTACGCGCTAGGCTGGTATCTAGCTGCTTACCTAGTACGTAACTATTTGCCTTCCCTTCAATACAGTATTTAGCTGATGAAATTCATACGGCTTGTTCATCAATGTTGATGTCATCCATTGAAATTTCCCCGTCCACATCTAACTCATCAAACTCTTGCTCTGTGGTTTTATGATTAGTATCGTTATTCAAATCAACATCTTTTAAATCAAGATCTAATTCATCAAGCTCTAACTCATCGATTTCATTTTCAAGGTTAAACTCAGCATCAACATCTGTACCCTGAGTTAGTTCTTCTAAAGAACCTGATTTTGGCAAATTAGTCACTGTCGCGTCGGTGGCGTCGATTAGCTCAATTTCAGGTTCGTCGACGACGACAGTAGCGGTGCTATTTTTTAACAATCCGACGAGCGCAGGGTGGCCAAGAGAATCAATGTAGTGGCTACCAAAAGTCTTATTGATAATATTTTCATTGTCATCGTCAGTAATGGGTGGGATGCTTACATCATTCGAAGTATGAGTTTCATATAACTGGTTTTCGGTATCACGGTATCACGGTTGCTCACTACAGTGCCTTCTTCTGCTTGGAACAATGATTCTTTTCTAGAAATAGTCCATGGACTTTTACTATCTATTTTCGTAATAGCAACATGCAGTTTTTCTTCTTCTGTTTTGATAACGCTGATGCTGCACAAACAGAAGTCCTTTACATTAAGGTATGGAAGTATCTTCTCATCTAAAATATGAGCCACCGAATAGCTCGTATCTTTAAATTTCTTAAATACAATTGCAGCTTCAAATACATCTACCCGGGCAATGAAGGGCATGCCATTTTGAGGGTGTTTAGTATATTCATACTGTTTGGGACATTTATCTTCGGCCATTTTTTTAAAGTCCATACGGCTTGATTTTAACTTTTCATAAGCATTCATTTTGGTTTCCTTTTTAATCAACAAATAAATTAAATTTATACATTTAACGACGTTTAAACATATAATACAACAGACCAGAACAACTTCAAGCCATTGATTAGAAAGGGATTTTGCAGTATTTTTATTAGTGACTTCAAGGGGGGGACTACACGTTAAAAAGTGTTTTAAGAATGGTTTTCTCTTCTCGTGCATGTTCTAAAAGCAGATCTAAATCCTCCCGTTAAAACTTGTTTTAACGCTTAGCAAGAGTGCGCTAGAGGTAAAGATATTTAATAAAATTAAAATTATTTTTGTCCTGCTTCGCTTTGTGAACAAAAAACATACAAAACTCCGGTAATTCTCCGGTAACCCCAGCTCACCCCAGCAAAATTTCCCCCTAACCCGTGACGGCGTCGTCGGCTCTAAATCTGTCGTCAACGTCAACGCGGGTATCAGTTTATGAATTACTGAGGGGAAATTAGGCTATTAACATTGCTAAGAATAGGTGACTCGGCTAAAACTCATAATCGTCAGGTCCCC
>NZ_KB907061.1 GCF_000381745.1 Psychromonas ossibalaenae ATCC BAA-1528
CTGCCTTGAACAGTTATCAAATCAGCCAGATGAGATAGATTCGCTCTTGCCATGGAACGTAAAACTCGAGCCAGTGTAGTTGGCCGGACGCTTACGAAATTAGCAAGCATATAGTGTTTTATAACGAGTTGCGGTATCATCAATAACACTAGGTCTGGTTTATTTTGCAAGACAAAGGTTCGCCTCATAACTTGGGTTGATCATTTAAAAACTTAGGTTGTGTGTCCAGTTAATGGGGAATACTCTGTTAGTTTTATTTTTTTCTTAAATGAACCTTCTAATGTTTTTCCATCAATGGCAATGATGTCAGCATGAGCCATTTCACAGTAACTTTTCATCCACTTGACAAAGCTTTTTTGAAACTATTCCTGTTCAATTACTGGAAAATACGATAAATGCTATCATCTGCTGGAATGCCATTCTTCGAATGGCAAGTAATGTCTTAGATATGCTAAACAGTTTACGAAGAGCCCGCCAAAGTTAAGAAAAGTAAAACAGGAGTGCACTTATTACCGTTAAAAGTTTAGTTGATGCCCCCTAAACTTAAAGATATACGAGATTATTATCAGTCAAATAAAAGGGCTTCCTGCTATTGCTGCTCAAAGATTGAAAGGCTCTTTATCAATCAGAACCTAATAAAAGGCAGGGCAGTCTCCGCTTATCTGCATATAGGCAGATATATTCATCATTGACATTAATTACTTGAAAAATATATTTTTCTTGCCCTTTAAAATTAACATTGGGTAGTTCATCCAAGTCATTCTCCATAAATGGATTATATCTAATCCGGTCAGATTCTGATAAAGGTCCCTTATCTTGTGAAGATAAAAAATTTTTTATCTGAAATTTCCCATCCCATCGTTTTGTTAGTTCTCCATTTATTTTTGTGATAGAAACAGGGAGCCCCTGATCGTTATATTCCGTTCTTCTTACATATAGATAATTTTTATCAAAATAGAATGTGCTTTTAAAAAGATGTTTTTTTCCGTCACTGTCTGTTCGTTCACTATTATAGTGATAAATTTTACCGTTAAAGTATTCTGGCCATTGATTTGAGAAGTAATAATAACTACTCAAGGGGATGATCACCCATAAGGTTAAACTAAATGCAATTTTCCATTTCATCAATTATTAATCCTACTACAAGAGTGTCAGGGGAAATTTTTTTAAAAACGCCGTATTGGCTTAAGTTGCCGTTATTTTTATAAACGCATTCGAAGTCAATATAAGAGTCAACTTTTCGAATATAAACACTGAGATTTTCTCTAACAAGCTCTCGAACATATAAACGCGTTCGAGTTTCTTCTTTCTCGGATAGTCCCCAGACATGTACTGAGACAGAATCGAAGATATTATGATTGCCTGCATCATAAGTATCTGTATTCTTTTTTTCCCAGATAAAAAAGGTTAATAAACAACAAAATAAAAAGAGTAATATGTTTGCAAAATAAAAGTACTTTGATAATGCGTGTTTTATTTTTTCTTTAATATTTGGAGCTGCTTTTGATAAAGCGGGAATCTTCTCGTTATCAGACAAATTTATTTTACATGCGGGCTTATAGGCTGTGTCAGGGTGAATTTCACAGTTTAGTATATATCCCAAATTAGGCGCCGTTTTTACCATGTGATATGGTTTCTGCGTGTCACCCAATATACATCTCAGTCTGAAAATTGCCTGGTGTAAACTGCCGTCTGTAACTACTTTTCCTTTCCACACTGTGGTAAGAAAAAGCTCTTTATTGACCGCAGTGCCAGGGTGCTTAACGAGCAGATGCAGTACTTTATTTTCAATGGGTTTTAATTCAACTAAAACTGAGTTGTCAGCCTGATTTTTATCTGTATTGACAATATATAATTTGCTTTCTACAGGGTAGTATTGATACTCCTTATCGGCTTTTAATATATATCTTTCTATACTCGTTTCGGTCATTTTCATACCCTATATTTAATAATACGTATAATAACTTTCGTTATACAGTGAGCAAGTAAAATAAAGTACAACTATTTATTTAAGCGCTCTGAAACTGTGTTAACCCCACGAATATTTCATGTGAACTGAGTTAGCTTCAATATATACCAATGTAATCAGTAGCAGATTTTTGGTCCATTTCTTAAGTTCACACTAAAAGAAGTCATCCCCTCCTGATCTTTCTGTAATACATTATCAATATACCAGTTTATAGTTACATTTTTAGGGATAATTGCTGTCACTTCAAAATAAATTTATTAATTGATTCTTGTTTTTCAATAGGCAGGAACAAAATTGAGTAATAGCTACCTACCTGAACATTTTAACCATTATTCTGCTTCTACTGTAAAACCGTGCCCTGTTTTTGTTGGCCACTATATATAGCCAATCATATTAATTGAAATTAATTTCTCCTTAATAGTAAACGTCCGGCCAACCACACGTTCAATTTCATATCCAACTTGATTACAGTCCTCTAAAACATATTGAGGAGATTGGAATGAAACTGA
>NZ_KB907062.1 GCF_000381745.1 Psychromonas ossibalaenae ATCC BAA-1528
GAGCGAATATATAACTGAAGAGCCGGATGCGGTAGTTCCGCACGTCCGGATCTGTGTGGGGTCGGTCTGGTAACAGATCACTCTACCACGATTGTTTTACGGATGAATTATTTATATGTATTTACCACAAGAAGCTGAGCAAGTTTTAAGAGAAAACGTTAAATTTTGCTTCAATGATAAGTTTATAGTTATTGATGAAGATGCAGAGTGGTTTGAAGCTAACTTAGGATTGAAAAATAGTAACTCTTCATTTATTTCATTTTATACACTTGTTGCATTCCCTCCTGTGGGTAACGGCTCTGAACTATTAACATTAGATTCTATTATGGAAAATGCTGAATATGATCAGCAAGAATTCCCTGATGGAATCGGAACTAGGTATTTGAGATTTACTTCTTCCGAAGGGGAAGCATCTTACTATTTTGATGTTGTTACTGATAAAGTTTACGATGTTGCTTGGGGTGAGGAAGAGGATTTGATGAATGGAAAGCATCCTATTCTGTTCAGTACATTTTTCAGTTTTTTGCAAAATTACTATAAAAAAACATAACAAAAATTTTCAAGCAGACAAATTACAGCGTGCTATCGCTGCGCGATTATAGCGCACTATAATTTGCAGCTTAAAATGGCGTTAGTTGCCACCACGAATCTAAAAGAAAATTAGGTTGCTTGGTGTGATTTTAAACTCAAAGGTTTGGTGTTTTTAAACGGTGTGTTTTCGCCTTTTGAGTTGTTTTGTATTTTATAATTTGAGTTTTATTAAAGGCTCAAATTCATCGGTTTGGTGTGTCGTGGCGGTGGGTGCAAACGCACTTCACTTCTGAATACACACTTAACTTAAATTAGCGTTGGTTCTTTGCTTCGAGTAAGCAATCAACTAACAAAGCGTTCAATCGGACGCATTACGGCTGGTCATTATTTTTGCAAAAGAAAAGGCGCAAAAATATAGCCAGCCTTCAGCGCCGTTTAACGCGGGCGTTATGTTTCTGAGAGAGTATGGACGCACATAAAGATAAAGCGTTGAGGGGTAAATATTCCTTGGCATTAATGTCAAACCATAAATGGCGTAAGCTATTTTTGGTTATGGCAGAATACGGTTCTGATTTTTCCGGTATCGAGTATCATTTTACAGATACTGATAATATATTTTACGGTCATGCGCCATCTGTGCAGCAAGTCTGGGAATCTGCTATAGACGATCCAGTTCAAGGCGCAGGTGGGCCGGTAGAGTATAAGTACATCGAATCTATCTTAATCCCAAATGTGTATTTATATCGTGCTTATAAAAATGCACCGTTAACGGAGCGCCCTTTAAATGTTAAGGCGTTTATCGATGCGCTAGAACAAGTAGGCAGTTTTCCAATAACTGAAATGGAAAAAGGCATAGTCATTCATGGTTACAAAACATAACAAGTTGCTGCACTCGGACTCGATACAGTTGTCGCGGTTTTTGCTCAAAACCAAAAGCGGCAAAAACAGCACCAACTTACTCGCCGGTGAGCAAGGCGTTAAATGTCAAGAGGTAGCAGTATGCAAGTCGATTTAAGTGATATTGAATTAGCAATAGAATTTGTATCCTCTGCTTATTCATTTGATAACGCAGCTTATTTGAATTTAGAAACGGGTGAGATTTATTATTCTGGAGATGCCGTAGATGAAGAACTACCTGATGACATAGAAAAAATTGGTAAATATATATCAATTCCCTCAAAGCGAGATTTAGAGTTAGGCAAACCTCTTGTTTTAAACTT
This sequence comes from Psychromonas ossibalaenae ATCC BAA-1528, assembly GCF_000381745.1. Classification (GTDB taxonomy): domain Bacteria; phylum Pseudomonadota; class Gammaproteobacteria; order Enterobacterales; family Psychromonadaceae; genus Psychromonas; species Psychromonas ossibalaenae. Next base: position 1,752 of record NZ_KB907062.1, read on the forward strand.
TGTCTCTAAAGAGATGCCGGATGAAATTGATAATGTATATTCTATGTTTCGTTCTCGAGGTGCGTATTCCAGATTTAAGTCTTTATTACAGAATTTAGAGTGCGTAGAAAAATGGTATTCTTACGAAAATGCAGCAGTAAAAGATGCGATTACTGAGTGGTGTAAAGAAAACTCAATCGAGTGTCGCACCAACATTTAACAAGTGCAACCAATCGGACGTTTTAGTCTTGTCACCGTTTTTGCAAAAACACGCAAAAACATTGCCAATCCTAAACCGCCGTTGTCGCAAGCGTTAATCGCCTTTAAGTTTAAGGTGTTATTTATTAAATAATGTAAGTAAGTTTTGTCTGAATCAACTTGTGAAATGCTCGTAAAGTGTAGTATTCGCCGTTTTGTAAATACGCTCATTCAGCCAAAGAAAAGTTGATCCCGCTAATAGCGTTTTAACTTTTATAAAAGCCAAAAGCTTAAAACACATTATCTGAGTTATCCGTAAAAACGGGCTTCATTATTTGCAGTGTGTTTAGCAAAACCAAGAGCGGTGAAACCTGCTCTGTAATTATTAACCGTTGGCAGCATCGTTGTCTGCCACGGCATTAACAAGGCAATTAAATCGGACGCATAACGGCTGTCTCGGTTTTTGCTAAAAACAAAAAG
>NZ_KB907063.1 GCF_000381745.1 Psychromonas ossibalaenae ATCC BAA-1528
TCAGTGCCTTTCGGACCGCCCGGCATCATCACTGCATCATAGGTCTGATTATATTTATCTTTAAGGGTGTAATCGGCGGTGATCCGTGTTTCAAACGATTAGCCAGTAATACTGCTGCATGCTTTACCCTAACAGCCTAAAGACATTAAGTAATTCACTATTACAGCGGCACTGAATGTCGTACAGTTCAACAATCTGATTGAGCAATAAAAGAATGCAGTTCAAATTCGATAAATTTCAACTGCAGATAAGCGCTTCAATTATAAGCGCGAGCTAACTGCCCGGAGGTAGTAACCTGATAGTGATCAACATAAGCGGGTATAAATACCGACTCACCTTTCTTAATGGTTATTGTACTTCCATTCCTGTGATTCAATCTAACCTGCGAATCAACCGCAAATACAATTTCTGCACTGTTAACCTTTACATTCAACTCCGAAACATTATCTGCAACACTAAATTTAAAATCGGGTACAGGAACGATATAATTTTGCCACCCCTCCTCTGATTTTTCCTTTAATAAAAGGTTCTCTGTCATTACGCTGGTAAAAATGGTGTTCGCAACTAGTTCGGGCACATCAATATACTTCGGGGTTAATCCCGCGCGCAGTACATTGTCGGAATTTGCCATAATTTCGAGACCAGTTCCTTTAATATATGCATGTGGAGTACATGCATCCAAGAACATCGCCTCTCCCGCTTGCAACGTCAACACATTCAGCATTAACGGCGAAAATAAACCTATATCTCCAGGATGTTGTGTTTCCAGATCAGCAATTAAATGAAACAAAGGGTTATATAGATTATTTTTTGCATAAATGGACAATGCTTGTAGAGCATTCATCTTATGTTCACCTTCAAGTAACAACATTACCTGAAAAAATGTCTGCAGCCCATCTTCTGTTAAATTATCCGAAAAAGCTTCAACGAGCTGCTCAAGCTCTAAGATATTTAATAGTTGAAAATGTTTGAGTATCTCTGCAGGGCTACGGAAACCATTCATAGCCTGATATTCAGTCAAAGCAAAAACAACCTCAGGTTTATGATTTGAATCCTTATAATTGCGATCAAAAGCATTACACGAGATACCTAATTGATTTTCTTTATCAAAACCTTCCTGCGCTTGCTGTTTATTTGGATGAACCTGAACTGACAAGGCCTTTTCAGCAGCCAGTACTTTAAATAGATAAGGCAGTTGGCCAAATTCATCAGCCGTTTTTTCTCCTAATATCAGTTGCGGATCTTGCGCTATAAAATCGGATAGTTTTGTTAACTCACCTTCAATCAACAATAACGAACAGCCGTTGGGATGTGCTCCCATCCACAGTTCAGCTTGTCTCTGAGCAGAGTTGTTCTGAAAAGAGAATAAATTTTGCATTGCCGTTTTACTACCCCAGTCATAATTTTGGATAGTGTTAGTCATTTTATAAAAAGATTGATAATTCATTCTCGAATCTCCTGATTACATATTTTCTTATTTGTATTTTTTTTACTGTAAACGCTGTAAGATAAAATTAATAAATATCCGCACAGGGGCACAATATAGCTTATTCTGATATCGCTTAAATCAACCATAATTGCCTGTATAAATGGAACGATCCCGCCACCGATACCACACATAATAAGAACGGCAGATCCACTGCCAGTAAGAGAACCCAGCCCCTCAATTGATTTTGAGAATATGACTGGATACATAAATGAATTACAGAAGCCGATAAGGATTAACGCGGCACCGCCGTAAATATTACTGTTTAATATTGCAAAAATAATAAGCAGCGAAGCAGTACAAGCACTGGCCCCTAACGCTTTAGAAGGTACACAATAGTGACTAAGTGCACTGTATGTAAAACGGCCGAACATTGAACCAGCCCAATACATACTGATCAGAGTCATTGCTATGGTCGGTGCTAAAGCCGCGATATTTTTATCGGTAAGGTAACTGATAGTAACTGTGCCTATCGCTACTTCAACTCCCACATAAACGAAAATGGTACAGGCTCCGAACACAAAGTGTTTCCGTTTAACCAAAGCTTTAACTTGTTCAATATAATGGCTCTGTTCATCGCTTTTAAAGTCTTGAATATTACTTTTAAAGATAACCACGCCTAGGGAAAAAATAACGAAAGCGAATAAGAAATAAAGATTAGCAATCCCTAGCGTCACCAGTGTCAAACCGATAAATAATGGAGCCAGCGTCGTTCCCAGTGAATTAATCGATGAGGTAAAAGTTAACCTTCTTGATGCAGAAGCCTGATCACC
>NZ_KB907064.1 GCF_000381745.1 Psychromonas ossibalaenae ATCC BAA-1528
AATTCTTTTGAATAGGTTTTACGTTTTTTCATTTAAATCTCCAGTTAAATCAATTATGTCTTAACTGGGTTAGTCGTATCAATTAAACCACGTCAACCATACAAAAATTTAACCTGACTACTGTAAATTTCTCCCAGATATTTAGCCTGAGAGCCACCAACTATTTCTTCAGTAAACAAATATTTTAGTCCCACTAGTGACTTGAACATTCCACTTGTACCAAAGGTTATAATAGTCGCAGCGTAAAAGAATAGAATTAAAAATAAGCCGGAGGCTACGTCAATGTAACTCTTTACGCTAGCCCCCAAGATAATTAACATCCCGATTGCACCAGATATAATCAATAAAGCTATCATATTTTTCATAATAATTTTCCTCGTCCAATTAACTTCAATTTCGTTAGAAGCTGCTTTCAGTGCTTGAGGAGATAAATTAAAAACAGAAGCAATGGCAAGGGTTGATTCAGCTGATGCTTTACCGTCAGCTTCTATACGTTGAATTGTCCTTATTGATAAATCAGTAGCTTTAGCTAATACCTCTTGAGACCAACCATTTTCTCTACGCAATGTTTTTAATTTATTTGTTGAAAGAAACAAACCTACCTCCTCTAGAACCTTGAAAACAACGAAGATAATTATGTTCTTATTCATTGTTTTATCTAGTTTTTTACCACGACACTTTAACGACACAACGCGACACGCCAATAAAATCAATGAGTTAATTGATTTTATTGTATTTAAGATTTATACAGCAACGTTATCGGATTTAGGCTAAATTCTCATATACAGCTAACAGTTTTATAGGTTTCACTGCACGAGAAGCCGTAACACCTATATATTGAACAATATCTACTAACCAATATGAATCAACACGTTCTATATAACTATTCAATAAAGTCTAATTTTAGATAAGTGTTACGGCAATACCTATCACTGGAAATATATTTAGACTATTCAACCGAACTCACCATGCCCAAATAGCTGAATGAGCCTTTATGGTCGCAATTGGAAGATTTCGAGCATGCTAGTAAAAACGCTCGCTGCCGGGAAAAAGCGTGCGTAGTACAAATCGACCATGATTCCATTTTTTATTTAGGATTCTAAAGCGTAGGACACATTAATAACTTTATTCATATGGTCAGTTTCACTTGACCACTTCAGTTGATGGTACCCCCTTGTGTCAGATTGGTTCTCAAGGGCTTTTGTTAGACTTTGTTCGCTAACAGCGCCTTCTACGGTGCAAACAACCATGGGAGACTGACTGTAAAGCTAAAATATATAAATTCACAGCTTAGGCATAGTTCTAATGTCAAACAAATTCCATAGGGGGCTAAGCTGAATATCCTTCAAGCTAGGTAGTCTCCACTCCTCACATAGTGGATACATATCTAATGAGTCCCGTATAGCTTTAGATTTTAAAGAACCATTGCTAGAGCTGATATTAAAATGCTTGTATAAATCAGATGCACTTACATATGGACAGTTACTTTTATCAAAAAGAAAATTTACCATTCCTACAGCGTGAATTACAGCACACGCCCACGCACAGGCGTTCCCCTTAACTAAAAGACACGGTTTCTTACAACAAAGAGTAGCCGTCACCGACCGAATCAAATCGGAATATTCGTCATTTAAAAGCTCACATGAATATTGTTCAGTTAAATCGGTAATCTCCTTATACCGCCCCTTCATTACACTTGGAATACGATTTAATTTCATTTCTGTCATATGCCCTCACACTAATCAGCCAATTTAATCGAAGAATGTATTTATTTAAACTCAAAGTGGTATACGATAATTATGGTAAATCTCCCCATTGTTACCATTAGCTATGTGAAACCTAACGAACCAATCTTCATGAAGTCGCAACGCTATTTTTTTCCGCAAAAAGTTAAACAGCGCTTGCAACGCCCCCGTCATCAACAAAAATAACCCTGTGATGGATTAGCAGTGATATATTCCTCCTCCGGTTAAAGCCGCTTAGACTGTAAGCGTCCGGCCAACTACACTGGCTCGAGTTTTACGTTCCATGGCAAGAGCGAATCTATCTCATCTGGCTGATTTGATAACTGTTCAAGGCA
>NZ_KB907065.1 GCF_000381745.1 Psychromonas ossibalaenae ATCC BAA-1528
AAGCTTGATGCATCTTGCAGGGTGTAAGTCCCTGTCAGGTAAGGTTTAACCAACCACCTGTATCGAGTGTTGCGCCTATGGCGGAGTCTAGGATTCGTAAATACTTATCAGCGATTTACTCGCAACTGGATGAACAATATAGGTGAAGCGTACACAGAGAATCATATAGGCCATAGGGGATGCGTGTCCCTGAAGTGCTGGTATCGCTCCGATAATCAATTAAGTTCTGACTGACGAGGTTTGTAACGCCATCGAAGTCCAAGCAAAACAATCGTAATGGTAGATTGTGGCGAGTCAGCGGAGTTATCAAGTCGTGGCATGTATGAAGAGATGCATTAGGAACTTGAGAGATCCAAAGGTGTTCCATAAGGAAATGGTAGGGTAGCCCAGCTAAAAGCAAGGCGAACGATGACCCTTTGGAAGTCAGATCAGCCCGTAGTAGTCTGAGCAGGGGAAAGCCTTGTACACGGCGAAGGAGCTGACAGTTATATCCGCTATTGAGCAGACACATAGTCCGGACAAAGTAGGGCTGGAGACACTATGACAACCGCACTTGATAGCATCGCATTTAAAGCGCAAACCCACCCTAAGCACAGGTTCCAGAATTTATATGGATTACTAAATACTGATCGCCTGTATCAAAGCTGGGGGCAACTCAATAAACAAGCCACGCCGGGTATTGATGGAATGACCATTAGTAACTATCAGCAACGCTTGCCGGAAAATATAAACCGCTTAAGTCGGGAGCTGAAACAGAAATGCTATCGAGCCAACGATATTAAGCGTATCTTTATTCCTAAATCAAACGGTAAACAACGGCCATTAGGTCTGCCTACGGTAGATGACAAACTGGTACAGCAGAGTGTTAGTCAGATCCTGCAAAGCATCTGGGAACAGGACTTTCTGCGCAACAGCTATGGTTATCGACCCAATAAAAGCGCTCATCAAGCGGTACATAGTTTGGTTTTAAATCTGCAATTTAAAGGTTATGGCTACATTGTTGAAGCAGACATAAAAGGCTTCTTCGATAATCTTGACCATGACTGGCTGATGCAGATGCTCAAACAACGCATTGACGATAAGGCGATGCTTAATTTGATAAATCAGTGGTTAAAAGCGCGGATAAAATCACCCGATGGCGTATTTGATAAGCCATCGAGTGGTAGCCCACAAGGCGGAATTATTAGCCCTGTGCTGGCCAATATCTATCTTCACTACGCTTTGGACTTATGGTTTGAAAAGAAAGTAAAACCTAAAATGCGCGGGCGATGCATGATGATCCGCTATGCAGATGATTTTGTCTGTGCGTTTCAATTTGCAGGTGATGCAGAGCGCTTTTACAAGGTGTTACCGAAACGATTAAAGAAATTCAATTTGGACGTAGCAGAAGATAAAACATCATTGATGCGCTTCAGCCGGTTTCATGTCGGGCGAAAACGTCATTTTGTATTTCTAGGATTTGAATTTTATTGGGGAACAGATGCCAATGGTAAAGCGAGGTTAAGGCGAAGAACTGCGGTTAAGAAACAGAAAGCCACACTAAGCGAATATTATCAGTGGATAAAGGCAAAACGGTCGCTCAAATTGAGAGAGTGGTTACCCCAACTGAAACGAAAACTGCTAGGATTTAGAAATTATTTTGGATTACCCGATAACAGTCGAAGCTTATCGCATTTGTTTAGTTATGTACTGCATACTCTGTATAAATGGCTGAACAGACGAAGTGGCCGGCAAAGTTATAACTGGAGTAATTTCAAGAAGATGTTAACGTATTTTCAAATTGAGGTACTGAAAGTCAACAAGCGAAATATTCTTGTCGACTGGTACTAGGGTCGTGTTTTACACGAGCGAATATATAACTGAAGAGCCGGATGCGGTAGTTCCGCACGTCCGGATCTGTGTGGGGTCGGTCTGGTAACAGATCACTCTACCACGAT
>NZ_KB907066.1 GCF_000381745.1 Psychromonas ossibalaenae ATCC BAA-1528
AATTGTTAGTATATGGTGATCAGATCGCTAGTTGGAGGAAAAGTTCAATTTATAATGATCTTGCCGTGATGTTTTCAGGCTTTAATGTAGATAATGGTGGCTTAATAGCTTCACCATAATGTGCAATTAATTGTGCATCTAGTTTATCTGTTTTAGCTTTACGGCCAATTGCACCCGCAAACTTTTTTACATGCGCAGGGTTTGCGACTGTAAAAGGTAAATCTGCTTGTGAGCAGGCCATGATAAACGCATGTTCAAGTCGACCAGTTGCTTCAATAACAATGCGTGTTGGTTTATGTGGTTTAATTTGTTTAATGGCATCTTTAATGCCTTTTTCATCATTGCTGACCGTGAAGTAAATATCGAGAGGCCTGATATGAATATCGAGTTGAAACTTGCCTGTGTCCACACCGATAGTGATTTCTTTTTGATTGTTTGTGCAATTCATAATAAGCTGACTCCGCCTTGCTATTCGGGCTCGAGGCCCAGTTGACTATCCGAGTTTAATGCTTGGAGTCCTATACAACGTTCTTACTTGTTAACGGTCTCTCAAATGAGGAGCCTGGCGTTCATCGAACTGTTGTATAAGAAGGCTTTGGTTGCTGCCAAAGCTTGGGCCTCACACTACCCTAAAAGGTTTAAATGGTAATCATTTGGTGGGGATATTATCCATACAAGCCGTTAAAGTGCGACAAAATACAGTTGGCTATTTTCGCTGCGCTCAAGTTTAGCCAACAATATTTTGCGCCTTAACAGGGGCGTTAAATTTCCATCAGCTATTTTAGTGTAATTGTCTGTAATATAATTGTTTTTCATGGCGTGTTGTAGGAGCTAATAAAGTAATGTCTGATAACGTAAGTAAATTGAGAGCACTAATTCTAAATAGTGGAGATATTGCAGGAAGCGCAATTGCAGGAGCATTAGGGTTTGTTGCCGGAGGGCCTGTTGGAGCAGGTGTCGGAGCCGCGGCTGGTACATTTATTGGCAAAGTAGTAACGAAAGTTGGTTCAGATATTCATGATAGCTATCTGTCACCAAAAGAAGAGGCCAGAATTGGAGCTGGTGTTGCAATTGCTCTTTCAGATATAAAAAGGCGCTTAGAAGCTGGCGAACAATTGAGAAATGATGGCTTCTTTGAAAGCAAGTCTGACAAGAGAAGCGATGCTGAAGATATTCTGGAAGGTATGCTATTAAAATGTAAAGCTACCTATGAAGAAAAGAAAGTGCATTACTCTAGTAAGTTCTTTTCAAACATCTCATTTCAGAATGATATAGATGTCAATAGAGCATGTTATTACCTCCAGGTTTTTGAAAAATTAACCTATCGTCAGTTATGTTTGTTAAATATCTTTAATAGGGTTGGCAATACACTTAGATCGGAAAGCCTCACTGGGAAAAATGGAACACCTGAACAGTGGCTAATTTTGCAAGAAATACAAGATTTGAAAGACCTAAATCTAGTCTACCAAGGGGATGCAGACCAAAAGGTAACAACAGTATGGGGGCTTGGAGAGCTTGTTCCTGCTTACTTATATGGAACTGCTATCGGGCACGAGCTAGGGGAGCTATTTAGCTTATCAGAGATTTCTGATTCTGATTTAACAGATATTACTCGGTTGTTATTGTAAAAATTTAACAAGCTGCTGCACTGGACGCTTTGGTCTCGGCACGGTTTTTGAAAAAGGCGCTCAAAAATAGCGCCAACCTACGCGCCAGTGTTTGAGGCGTTAGTGCGTCAAGCGAAGCTTGATGCATCTTGCAGGGTGTAAGTCCCTGTCAGGTAAGGTTTAACCAACCACCTGTATCGAGTGTTGCGCC
>NZ_KB907067.1 GCF_000381745.1 Psychromonas ossibalaenae ATCC BAA-1528
CTAATAATCCGCCGACAGCGAAGGGCTACACTCAAACAACCGACAGCGATACATCGGTGTCGTTGGATTTGAGTGCTTTGAAGCTTATCGGGGATCCAGACGGTGACCCGCTTAGCGTGACGCTGCATAGCAGCAGTGGGCGCGCCGCGGTTTCCGGTCATATCATCACTTATACTCCCAACGGGTTCTTCGGCCGCGATGAAGTCGTCTACCAGGTCAGCGACGGCCGCGGGGGAAATGCGGCTGCAGCAATTGTGTATATCGTTTCAAATGCATCCCCAATACCGGATGTCCCGCTTTTAACGCCGTTCGCCGATGCGGTGAATAAAGGCCTGACTCTGACCATAGATGCCGCAACTTATGTCGACAGCGACAAATCATGGCAGCTGACCTCGGTGACCGACCCTAAAGGGCTGGTGAGTAATATTCGTATTAATGGAAGCAGCGCGACAATGACGGCTGATCACGCCGGAGTAACGGCTCTTTCCTGGGAGATAACTCAAGAGAGTAAAACTTATTCCTCCACTTTTTATCTGGCCGTGCAGGATGTCAGCAGCCCAAACACCCCGCCAAAGGCTGCCAACATTAGACGCAGTACCGATAATGAAACCCCTGTTTCCATTGATTTGTCGCAGGCAGTCAGTGACGCAGACGGCGACACGCTGACTATTTCCATGTTTGTTCAGTCGGCAGACCGCTTCACTCAGAATGGCATGGACGTGAAGTATACGTCGTCAGGGTATGTGGGTAATGATATAGCAATGTACAGCGTGGAGGACGGCCGCGGCGGCTTTGCTATCGGATATATTTCAGTTGTCGTGACAGATGCCAACCCGCCTGTACCTAATACTCCGCCGACGGCCGAAAACCATGCAGTGTTCTTAAATCAGGGAGAAAGCCTTGATATTGATATCAGCACTCTGGTGAGTGACAGTGACGGGGATGACGTTTCCCTGACTAAACTGATAGCCGCTTCCGGGCGTGCTTCGATAACCGATGCTAAGACTATTACCTATTCTTCCGGCAGTTTCAGCGGCCTGGACAGTTTCGTGTATATGGTATCGGACGGCAAGGGAGGGATAGCACAGGCGGAAATACAGGTCAACGTTCACCCCGTTAAGGTTCCAGCGCCCCTACAGACCAATCCACTGGTGCTGAGCATGACAGCGGGAGAAACTCGCCCGTTCGATATTTCCTCAAGCGTGAGCTCTGGACTGGACTGGCAGTTAAGCGATGTTAATGATACGTCAGGCCTGGTGCAGGTCGGTACTATTGCCTCGCCGTCGGTGACTCTGACAGCCCTCTCTTCTGGTATTGCCCGAGTCCGCTACACGGCGGAAACCGCGAATGAATCCAAAAGCAGTGAACTGATTATTAGTATCAGCGAACCCGATACTACTCCGCCAAAAGCCCAGAATGTCACCTTGAAAACCGACAATGATGCTTCTGTGACAGTGGATTTAAGCAGTTATTTCAGTGGTGCTGACAGCGATTCGCTGCGCGTCACTAAGCTGCTGCAGACAGATGAACGTTTTGTGCTTTCCGGCAGCAAAGTAACCTACAACCCGGCAGGTTTTAT
>NZ_KB907068.1 GCF_000381745.1 Psychromonas ossibalaenae ATCC BAA-1528
GGCACTCTGCAGGAAAAAGATAAGATAATTCTTGATCAGACTGCGCAGATAAATGAACTGATAGAAAAGTTCCAACTGGCACAGCATAAACAGTTCGGACAAAGCAGTGAATCACATGCACCACAAGATATCATCTTTAATGAAGCCGAACTTATTATCGAGACGGCAGACTGCGATATTGATGGAGAGTGTGAAAATAAGAATGATTCAGCATCTCAGTCGGTGACACTGAAGAATAAACCTAAGCGTCAAAAGCTACCCGAAAATTTGCCCCGTGACGTGATTATTCACGATATTGATGAAGCGCAAAAACACTGCGCCTGTTGCGGGAGTACTCTGCATAAAATGGGCGAAGAGCGCACTGAAAAACTCGAATTCATTCCGGCCAAGATTAAAGTGATTGAGCATGTCAGATTAAAATACAGTTGCCGGGAATGCGAACGTTCAAATACCCAAACAAGGATTAAAATCGCACCGGTCCCGAGTAGCCCTATCGCTAAAGGCATGGCGACATCGAGCTTATTGAGCCAGGTTATTATCAGTAAATATCAATATGCCTTGCCGCTTTACCGTCAAGAATCGATGTTTCAGCAAGTTGGTATTAGTTTAAGTCGCCAGACACTCTCCGATTGGATTATAAAAAGCAGCCTGCTCCTCAAGCCACTAGTTGAACGCTTACAGGAAGTACTCTTAAAACAACCTGTTATCCATGCAGATGAAACACCGCTTAAGGTCATTAAGGAAGAGAGAGTAAATTGTTATATGTGGGTCTACTGCAGTGGAACTGATTCTCCAAGTGCAGGGGCGCTGCCTAATATTGTGTTATACGATTATCAAAACAGCCGCGCCGGAGCGTGCCCCGTTGCATACCTAGGTGGATATAAAGGTTATCTGCAAGTTGACGGTTATGCCGGTTACTCAAAAACAGATGCGATATTAGTAGGCTGTATGGCGCATGCCCGCCGTAAATTTAAAGAAGTGGTGCAGGCCCAGCCGAAAGGTAAAACGGGTAAAGCAAACTGGGCATTGAATCAGATTCAAAAGTTATATCGTATTGAAGCTGTACTCAAAGGGAAATCGCCTGCCGAGAAACGCACAGTACGACGAGAGCACTCACAACCTTTACTGGATAAATTTAAAGAATGGTTAGACAAGTCTGCCGAGCAAGTACCGCCGAAAAGTGCGCTTGGAAAAGCCGTCAGTTACAGCATTAATCAGTGGCCTAAGCTGGTGCAATATATTAATGACGGTCAATTATCTATTGATAATAATCGTGCAGAGCGGGCGATCAAACCATTTGTTATTGGTCGTAAGAACTGGTTGTTTGCTAATACTAAAAATGGAGCTGTAGCCAGTGCGATTCTTTATAGCGTTATCGAAACGGCGAAAGCAAACGGGTTAATGCCCTTTAACTACTTAATGCACTGCCTTGAACAGTTATCAAATCAGCCAGATGAGATAGATTCGCTCTTGCCATGGAACGTAAAACTCGAGCCAGTGTAGTTGGCCGGACGCTTAC
>NZ_KB907069.1 GCF_000381745.1 Psychromonas ossibalaenae ATCC BAA-1528
AAAAAAAAGATGGCAGCACTAGATGATGGCTATCGCTCAGCCCTTTTAGAATCAGGGATTAAAATGCGCTAGCCGTGCCACTTCAAGCTTCTTGGCGTAAGTAGTCTTTCCAGCCCCGGCCTGTCCACAAATTAGATGAAGAGTTCCACTCATATAATTAGCCCCTGATAATTTTTGATTGATGTTAAGGTGTAGAGCGCCGCAATAAGTGGCAAAAAGTAGTTGGCTATACTTTGTGAGGTACGAACAAAAGCCAACTACTTTTTGTCCGACTTAATTGCCTTGTTATATTTTTTATACCATAATCCAATATATATTGGTACAAGCTAAAAGGGTAAAATTATGGCTAAAAATACTAGCGTTACTTTAGGCGATCACTTTGATCAATTTATACACCAACAACTACACTCTGGTCGTTATGGCTCAGCAAGTGAAGTAGTTAGAGCTGGCTTACGAGCTTTAGAAGACCAAGAAGCCAAACTACATAATTTACGAAGCATGTTAGTTCAAGGCGAACAAAGTGGCACCGTTGACTATAACTACGACTCTTTAATCGCTGAACTTGATAAAGATAACCACTAATGAACAAGTTTGTATTATCAGCTAAAGCAAAATCTGATCTAGTTAAAATTGCAAAGTACACCCAAGCGACTTGGGGGAAAATTCAACGAAATGACTACTTAAAAGTATTAGATAGCTCATTTCAATTATTAGCAGACGAACCCGATATCGGAATCCAGTGTAATTACATCAGAGAAGGATATAGCAAGTATCCTCAAGCTAGCCATGTAATTTATTATAAAGAGCACAAAGAAAATCAGATACTTATTGTTCGCATTTTACATAAAAGCATGGATGTAAACCGGGCTCTATGAGAAAAATATAACGTCGCCATAAACGGCTAAAAATAGCTGGCTATACTTTGTGAGGTACGAACAAAAGCCAGCTGTTTTTTGTGTTCTTCCTGATCTTCCTGATCTTCCTGATCTTCCTGATCTTCCTGATCTTCCCCCGATTTAATGGCCTTGTATACATATTTTTAACCAAGTAATTAAATACGATCTTCTTGCTTAAATGTAATTGATACAACTATATTATTTTCTACAGTAACTACGACAATATATAAACCGCCAATTGACCCATTCAGCTTATACATTAATACTTCACGATTTACTGGATTATCTCCTTGGCCATTATCTATTGCTACTCGTTCAACACCCTGATAAATAGGTGTACCAGCAAGTGCAATTATTTCAGATTTACTTTTGCCAACAGATAAAATATTGCCATTTTCTAATCGAAAACTATTTTTTGCACTTACAGCTGTAGAGAAAAGTAATACTAATACTAATATTGGAAGGTTAAACTTTTTCATAATGGTACTCTCAACCTGTGAATGTGTAATCGTGGTAGAGTGATCTGTTACCAGACCGACCCCACACAGATCCGGACGTGCGGAACTACCGCATCCGGCTCTTCAGTTATATATTCGCTC
>NZ_KB907070.1 GCF_000381745.1 Psychromonas ossibalaenae ATCC BAA-1528
TAACGCTTTAGATAACGAGCGGATTTAAAACACAAAAAAACAAGACTATCTAACTCGGTCTCAGCCGTTTTAAATTTGTCTCTGTTCATCGACTTGTTGGACATCCGCGTGATGTGGGTCTTGCTTGAATGCCAAACAAAAGCCACCACATATTTAGTTTATATATGCTTGATATGTTAACGCAAAAGCTATTGTTATTCATCAGTTTTTTATCCTCAACAATATTTTAGACAGCACAATGCGACTAGCCTCAACTTAACCAGCAACGCCCTCCGTGGGTTAATGTATTTTAAAATCTTCCTGCTGTTTATTTTGATTACATATTGGGCACTCAATGGTAAGGTTGTAAAGCGCCATCACATCTTGCCAGTCTGGCAATGTGGGCGTCTTGTATTCCGATTGGCCAAATTCACTTCGTATCGTATTAAGTCGTTTGATCAGGCTTGGATGGTATATACCGTAATAACGGATTGTCTGCTGCCGAGGCAGCGGAATATGCTTTAACACCTGAGCTTCAAAGTCGGTGACATTAAGATGCCTAACTTCCTTTCTGCCTGTTTGATGTGAGTGGTATTTAAAGCTCACTAAACCTTTTTTAACATGTAAAATCTGATGATTCTTTAGCGCGCCGCCTCGGATATATCGCGCAAGATAACGGGCAACACCGAAGCCGTGTCGATAGGGTTTACATGCATAAACCTGCCATTTTATTCGACCAAGTTTATTAACTATATTTTTCCAATGCTGTTTTCCTTTTTCAGGAGGATAAACTAATAAACCATTCGTTATTGCGTCTGACACTAATGCTAAAAATTTACCTCGAAACATTCGTTTTACGACTTCAGCAGATAATAACCCTTTACGCTTAGGCACACGCCATTGTCCATTCTCATCAACACCACCATGGGTTATTAACCCGTGAAGATGAGGATGCTCGCCTAAATTCCTTGACCAGGTATGTAACGCTAACATGTATCCGAGTTGGCCTCCGATCTGTCTTTCATCTTTAGACAATGTTTTTAAAGTGCCGCTGACTGCCTTAAACAAACAATCTTGAAACCAAGAGCGGTTATAACGCCATAACGGCAGTAATTCATGGGGGCAGGTAAAGATCCAATGATGATGCGGAGTATTAAGCAGTCGGGCAGACCAATCTGAAAGCCACTGCTCACGTTTAACATTTTGACATTGCGGACAGCCTCGATGCCGACAGGAGTTGTAATACACACCACAAAGGTGCCCATGCTCACAATACTGTCCATGACTTCCCAGCTTAGCAGTACGGCACATAGTGAGAGCATCAACCGCTTTGAGTTGATACAAAGGTAACCTCAGCCCCAGTTTCTTGGGCGGGTATTCTAGAAATAATCGTTGTAACGTCCACTGCTTCATAAATATACAGTATAATTACAACTGTTTATTTATCCAGCTTTCAGTATACAAAGGACGATGGGTATGGCTTCTCTGGGCGTAGCCCGGCATGTTCAAC
>NZ_KB907071.1 GCF_000381745.1 Psychromonas ossibalaenae ATCC BAA-1528
GGTGATCAGGCTTCTGCATCAAGAAGGTTAACTTTTACCTCATCGATTAATTCACTGGGAACGACGCTGGCTCCATTATTTATCGGTTTGACACTAGTGACGTTAGGGATTGCTAATCTTTATTTCTTATTCGCTTTCGCAATTTTTTCCCTAGGAGTGATTATCTTTAAAAGTAATATTCAAGACTTTAAAAGTGATGAGCAGAGTCATTATGTTGAACAAATTAAAGCTTTGTTTAAACGGAAACACTTTGTATTCGGAGCCTGTACTCTTTTCGTTTATGTGGGAGTTGAAGTGGCGATAGGCACAGTTACTATCAGTTACCTTACCGATAAAAATATCGCGGCTTTAGAACCGGCCATGGCGATGACTCTGATCAGTCTGTATTGGGCTGGTTCAATGTTCGGCCGTTTTACATACAGTGCACTTAGTCACTATTGTGAACCTTCTAAAGCGTTAGGGGCCAGTGCTTGTATTGCTTCGTTGCTTATTATTTTTGCAATATTAAATAGTAATATTTACGGTGGTGCCGCGTTGATCCTGATTGGCTTCTGTAATTCATTTATGTATCCACTCATATTCTCAAAATCAATTGAGGGTCTTGGCTCCCTTACAAGTAGTGGCTCTGCCGTACTTATTATGTGTGGTATCGGTGGCGGGATCGTTCCATTTATACAGGCAGTTATGGTTGATTTAAGTGATATCAGAATGAGCTATATTGTGCCTCTGTGTGGATATTTATTGATCTTGGGTTATAGCGTTTACAGTAAGAAAAACGCAGATAAGAAAATACATAACCGGGAGGTTTTAGGATGAATTATCAGCATTTTTATAAAATGGTGAATACTATCCCAAATTATGACTGGGGCAGTAAAGCGATAATGCATAATTTATTTTATTTTCAGAAAAATAAAGTAGCACGACTACTGAACTCTGTTTTCGGTTCATTCTTATGAAGAATACGATATAAAAAATGTACGGCTGATTAATACCAATTCCATTAAATATCTGTTCAGTCTTGCTAGTTACAACCAATCATCTCTTTGTTGTAAGCCTTGTAAGGGGAACAACCACTTACTGTAGCTTACGTCTCGATATGGCTGATTCTTTCTGCGCAATACAAGATCATAAAATTAATGGAGTTGGTATAATTCCAGTAAAATACGGCTAATCAGCAACACGAATCATGGCAAGATCATTATCTATTGTTCAATCATACGTATTGTTCTCTTTATGTTTTCCTTCGTAATTCCAGACAGGCGGCTCACTTTGTCCGGCTCGGATGTGAAGCAAAGTTGTGAGGGTATACCTATTCCGGCTTGTGATATTATTAGCCCTATAAATCTCTATTCAGCTTTGGTTTTACTGTATTTGTAGATATTCAGCATGACCTGGTCAACTTAATTCAGTCACCCTAGTTAAGTTCTTTAAGCTACTTCTTTTAATGGTTTAGCCATACGCTCAAATTCATTGGGACTTTG
>NZ_KB907072.1 GCF_000381745.1 Psychromonas ossibalaenae ATCC BAA-1528
GGCGCAACACTCGATACAGGTGGTTGGTTAAACCTTACCTGACAGGGACTTACACCCTGCAAGATGCATCAAGCTTCGCTTGACGCACTAACGCCACACTAAGCGGGCTAAAATAGTCGGTTAAAATTGTTGAGGCACGAAACATAACCGACTGTTTTAGTTCCGTTTAAGTGCCTTGTTACATGTTGTTTGCAGCTTTAGACAATGAGCTAATCTTATTACCCAAGGCAGACTTAAGTTTTAGAAGCCTCTCAATGTGCCAAGATTTAACTACTTCTAGATCAGAATCGGAGTCTTCTATGGAACCATCCGTATACAATGCTAATCTTGATGCTCTCTTGCTATCCAGACGCTCCCAACTGACCGCCTCACCTAATGAGGCTTCGATTTCTTCTTTCAGGTGATTTAGCTGATCAAATACATATTTGTTTTTTTCTTGTTCGCCTAAATCTATATATAACTCAGAACGAGCTTTTCCTCCTTGAGAGAAATTAGCTCCGTAAGTTATTCCGCTTACACCAGAAGAAAATGAATACCAATTTTGTGGCTGCCCGGCTTTTGCTGAAGTGAACCGGTGAGTTTCTCGAAGAGTATCAATTAGACCTTGGAAATAGTTTTGATATTTTTCTCCTTTGGTTGACACAGAGGCTCTTTGAGATTGGCGCTTTTTGTTCTTTTGCCACTCATTTGGTGAAGCCACCAGTTTAAAATTGAAAGCTGGTTTAGAGTCGTCAATTTTGATTACTTCTACAACAACACCAAAAAAAGATGTTTCACTATCAGTTCTTTGATTTAGCCAATCTAATGCCTGTCTATGTTCTTCACGAATAGACTCTGAAACCCAAATCACTATCGAAGCATTAAACCCTGCTGCATATGTCAGCAACTTACCTAAATGATCATGATCTGTTTGTGTAAGCTGATTCTCTATGATTACAGATTTAGATGAGCCTAAGTCTTTAGCAAGAATATCTAAAGAAAAGTCACCAACACTTGCCTCTTGTTCAATTAGCTCTAGGTCCATGCCTAAAGCTTTACCAAGCTCTTCAATATTTTCTGCCAGCCAAGGCGTAAAATCAGATGCTTCGTGAGGCCATATCTCTCTAAGAGCTACCTTATTTAATTCACCGAACAATGAATATACTCCTTAAACATGTAACGCTTTAGATAACGAGCGGATTTAAAACACAAAAAAACAAGACTATCTAACTCGGTCTCAGCCGTTTTAAATTTGTCTCTGTTCATCGACTT
>NZ_KB907073.1 GCF_000381745.1 Psychromonas ossibalaenae ATCC BAA-1528
AAGATGATTATTATTCTAAATTCGATGGTGAGAGATGGTGTCATGTGGGATCCTAAAATGAATACTAATTAGGATTTGACACCATAGTCACTTGTATGGTATATAACTGCATCAATTTGATCTGAAAGGCATTGATAGGTATCTATAACTTTTCCAGTACCTACTTTAAAGCTATGTGTTAAAAAAGGCTCAATACAGTCTTTTAATGCTAGCTCCCTCAAATCTCCTTCCAATCCTGGATGATCAATATCTTTGGCCATATCATCAGCAGCTTTCTTTGCGGCTGTAATCTTATTCAAGATATGTCGATAGTATCTACTTTCTTCCACGTGCTCTCCAATAGGCATAACGCCCGCTTAAGCGGACGGAAATAGTTGGCTAAAATTGTGAGGAACGAACGATAGCCAACTGTTGACGTTCCGTTTAAAGCGCTTGTATATTTATTTTTGAGCAATCTCAATATTTTTAATTGAGGATACAGGGTAAATTAATAAACTATTATTTTCTTTATTTAGAATGGCGCAATGGCTAGCTGAGCATTTTAAAACAACACCTTTAAATTTTGAGTTATTTACAGATATAGTTACTGCCTCTGTATCTTCTTTGGCTTTATTTAAACTTTTTCTAGCTGATTCCGTCGCCTGTTCACTTGAAAAATTATTTATAGAATGGAGACTAGCCCACACAAAAAGTAGCACTAAGAAAAAGCTAAAAATGGATAATGATAATTTGATTAATTTCTTCAAGAATGGAGGTTTTTCAATTAAATGCTGATTCTTTTTATTAACAAATAGTATTGTTGCAACTTTTCTTACCAGTTTGAACTCTGATGCTTGTCCAATCAAATGTAAACACATGAAAATGCAAAAAGTAATAATAACAGCTGGAATAACAGTAAAAAAACCGCCTATAAATATCATGTAATAACCAGTTATTAACATTTCATTGAATGAAATATTGAACAAGTCATGGGGCAAAGCAAGTTCTGTTAAATAACTACCGTGATATGCATACCCAGCTAGATATAAAACCCCAGTAAAAATTGCAATTAGAAATGTAACATTGAAGATTTCTTTAAAGATTTTATCAGTCATATTAACTCTACAATTGGAATATCGTGGTAGAGTGATCTGTTACCAGACCGACCCCACACAGATCCGGACGTGCGGAACTACCGCATCCGGCTCTTCAGTTATATATTCGCTCGTG